>SFKS01000037.1 GCA_004554705.1 Clostridiales bacterium
ATATTTTACCACTTCTAACTTAAATTCCTTTGAATATTTTGACATAAAAAATGAACCCTCCTTGTTAAACTTTTTGTCTAACATTTTGGGTTCACTTCACTATAAATCTCGCCATTTTTTATGCTACTTACTTATTTTTTACTTAAATATTATATTTGTATATCATTTTCAATTGTATCTTATGAAGTTTTTAGCTAACAATCTATTCCCATTTTATGTGCCCATCTTCTTGCTTGTTTTGTCATTCTTTTCTTATTAAACATTCCCTCTTCATACATCATGTATGCAGCAGCTGTCATTGCTGAGCCTATTATAATTCCTTTAATAAATTTCATAAACAAACCTCCATCTTATTTAATAATTTCCCTCATACGATTAATTTTTATTATTTGAGTATTTTTCCTTTTTATACTCTTTTATCATTGAATATATTTCATATATTGCAATTCCTGCTAAAAATATTCCAAAATATCTTTTTAAACTTTTTACCTCTATTTTTGCAGATATATTTGCTCCAATTATTGCACCAATTATCCCAGTTATCGCAAGTACTATACCAATTTTCCACTCTATTAATTTTGATTTTATTGATATTATTATTGCTGATATTGAAGTTGGAACAAAAAATACTAAATTTGTTGCTTGTGCTATGTGTTGCTCTACTCCTAAAAAAATAGAGAGAACAAGTATTAATATTGTTCCTCCTCCCATTCCTGTTCCACTAACAGTCCCTGAAATTAATCCTGTTACAAATTCCCACATGTTCGTTCCTTTCATGCTACTATCATTTTTATAGATGTATATATTAAAAATATCACAAACAATATTCTTAAAGTTCTTGTTGATATTTTATTTAATAGTTTTGCTCCAATAATTCCACCTATTATTCCACCTATTGCACATTTTATGCCCAAACTCCAATTGATGTAATCATTTCTGTAGTAGAATATACCACTTGCAATTACCATTGGAAGTATTGCAAATACTGACGTTGCTCTTGCTTTACTATCTTCCAATTTGAATATGTGAATTAATGCTGGAACTACAATCATCCCTCCTCCGGCTGCAAATAATCCACTGATTAGTCCTGCAATTAATCCAACTGATATTTTTTTTAACATTTTTTCTCCTGTTTAGAAGCTTCTTCAATTTTTCTTTCCGCTGCTTTGGTTAATTCTTTATCACATTTTAACATTTGAATAATTATTTCTTCTCTTAGTTCTTCGTTTTCGATATTGGCAGCCTTATCTAAAAACTTTTGTAATTCATTTAAATAGTCTTCATTTTTAGTTTTCCAGTTTCTTTCCTTTTCCATAGTTATATTATTACTATTTTTTTTCATTTTATACCCCTTTTAATGTAATATATTATAGCATATTTTTTTACTAGTAGGCAACTTTTTATTACTTTTATCGTTATATTGTATTCTTGTTATGTTGTTTTTAGATGATAAATGGTAAAATACTACATATTACTGTAAGAGAGGAGTTTTACTTATGATTAAATTTAAACTTTCTAACTTATTAGGAGAACATAAAATGACACAAAAAGCTTTAGCAGAAATTGCTCATATAAGACCTGCTACAGTATCTAAAATGTATTATGAAGAAATTAAGAGAATAGATATAAAACAATTAGATAACATCTGTAAAGCTTTCAATTGTGAAATTTCTGAACTTTTAGAATATATTCCAGACAAAAAATAACCGAGATTTTCGGTTATTTTTTGTATTGTATACCATTATTGTCAATTTCATAATTTTCTTTATATATTAGATTTGAAACTGGCACAATATCATAGCCTTTTTTCTTTATATTTGTAATTATAAATTCTAAGCTATTTGCTGTATTTTCTGTTCCATTATGCATTAATATTATACTTCCATTTTCAAGTTTTGGTTCTATTCTTTCCCACATTTGTTCACCTGTTAGAGATTTATAGTCTAAGGTATCTATGGACCACTGTATAGTTTCATGTTTGCTATCTTTTGCTGCTTGTAAAACAGTATCATTGTATTCTCCATAAGGTCCTCTATAGAGTGTGCTTTGATTCCCTGTTATGCACTTTATTAATTCTGAGCATTTATTTATTTGTTCTAGGTTTTTATCATAATTTAAGTTATTTACATGTGGATGATTATATGAATGATTTGCAAGTTCATGTCCTGCTTGATAAATCTTCTTAGCCGCATTTTCATTTTTTTCTATCCAATCTCCCACCATAAAAAATGTGACTTTTACTTGCTGTTGTTCTAGTGTTTCTAATATTTTATCAATGTCCTCTGCATTCCATGCACAGTTTATTGTTAATGATACTTTTGCTTCTTCTGTTTTTACCGAGTATATTGGTAACTGTTTTTTGAGATTTGCCGTTTCTATTGTTTTTGTTGGTGTTTTAGCGAACATTGAAGTCATTAAGAATAGAACAAATACTGTTGTGCAAGCTACCGCAAATGCCATTATTTTGTCTTTATTAAATACTACAAACATAAAAACCTCCTACCATAATCTAATTAATTTTATGATTATAGTAAGAGATTTATGAATTATTCAATTATTATTCTGGTATCTTTATTTTTATTTTGTATCTCTTTTGATCTGTATGAGCAAATCCTATATTCATGTTTACCATCGAATTTTATTCTTACTGCTTTTGTATAATCCTTATCATCTATTGGATGTCTCTCTTCTATTATTAAACTTGCTTTGGTAGCTTTTAGTGTTTCAAATGTTGTCATGAAACCTATGCCACTTCCTCCCGTTAGTTTATGTGTTGTAATTGCTTTTAACCCTAGATTTAATAATGTGCTTATTTCAAATTCTATGCCTGTATCATATATGCAGACCTGATAGCAATTTTCTATTTCCCCGATTTCTACTAAAAGTTCTTTATATGTATTTTCACTGCTATTTATTGCTATAATTGCATCTTTTATATGGTCTCCAAGTAGTGTTTCTAATTTACTTTGGTCTATTATATTTTCAATCATATATTGTATATCTTCATAGATTTTTAGGTTGAATTTTATATTATTTTTTATTGCCTCATTACTCATATATTCTAAAATATTATCTATCCCAAAAATTCCTGTTTTTTCTAAATGGTTTTTATGTTGTATTTTCTCTTCTATTTCTTTTGTATATTCTTCTGATATATTGTTGATTTGCTTTTCAAAATTTATGAAGTCTTCTCCAAATTCTGTTTCCATCTTTTCTACAAGTTCTGGTTTAGACATGATTTGGTGTGAAAAATTTTCTAATGATTTTATTCTATTGCTGTATTTATGATTTATTGTTGCTATTTCTTTATTTTCTTCTAATATTTTATTAATTTCTTCGTCTCTCTCTTTTATCTCA
>SFKS01000021.1 GCA_004554705.1 Clostridiales bacterium
TTATAATCAAAAGTATTTTAAAGAGCGGAGTAAAAACTGGAATAAAATTAATGGCAGAAGCAATAAAATAAGGTTGTCCAATAGATAATTTTGACAGGATAAATGAGTTTGTGGTATTATATGAATTAGTTAATAGTAAGTTAGAAAGGGTGAAAATATGAAAAGAACTAAATTAAAAGACAGAGTATTACCTACATACACAAAAGGAGAAGAAATTTTTAACATGGTTTCACATATTGTTGGCGCACCTCTTGGTATTGTGGCAATTGTTTTGGGCGTTATATTTTCAGCAATAAATAAAAACGGATATGGAATAGCATCAAGTATTGTTTATGGAATTACATTAATTTTGTTATATACCATGTCTAGTATTTATCATGGATTAAATCCAAAACTTAAAGCAAAAAAAATATTCCAAATAATAGACCACTGTTCAATATTTTTACTAATAGCTGGTACATATACTCCATTTGCTTTGTGTACTTTAAGAGAATATAGTCCTGCCGTGGGTTGGACTATATTTGGAATAATGTGGGGAATGGCTGCTATAGGAATAACATTAAATGCAATAGATTTGAAAAAGTTTAAAGCGTTTTCTATGATATGCTACTTATGTATGGGTTGGTGCATTATTGTAAAAATAGGTGTTGTATTAGAAGAACTCGGAACAACTGGTTTTGCACTACTCCTATCAGGAGGAATAGTGTACACAGTGGGAGCAATTTTTTATGGACTAGGCAAAAAGAAAAAATGGATGCACTCAATTTTCCATTTAGCATGTGTTGTTGGCAGTTTATTACAATTAATATGTATTTTACTATATGTAGTTTAGAATTCACTTTAGAATATTTTAAATATATGTATTGCATGTTTCAATAAGTTATGATATTATACATGTACAGACTAAAAAGGAGGATTTTTATGAAAAAGAATTTAATTTATATAATTACAGGAGTAATCCTAGTTGTTGCAATTATTGCAGGAATTGCATTTGGAATGAAAAACAAAAATTCTAAAGGTCTAAAACTAGAAACAGCAGAAGAAATGAAAGCAATGTTTAAAAAGATTTATAGTGACTTAGGAAATACTTTACCATCACTTGAAACTAATGAAATTGATATAAATGATGCAAATCTTGTTACAACATATACAGGGTTAAAATCAAATAAAGATATAGAAGCAGTAGTAGTATCAGAACCATTGATGAATGCCCAAGCCTACTCAGCAGTAGCTGTAAAGGTAAAAGATGGAGCAGATATTGAAACAATAAAAAAAGAAATGTTGGATAACATAGACACAAATAAATGGATTTGTGTTTCTGCAGAAAAAGTATATGCTACAAATAGTGGAAATATAATATTCCTAGTAATGTCAGATGAAGAGTGGGCAAAACCAGTATATGAGAATTTTAAGAAATATGCAAATAACGAAACAGGAAAAGAATTAGAAAGAACAGAAGACTTTGGTGATGTGGAATTACCACCAGAAATGACAGTTATTCAATAACAATAAAAGCTCCCAAAGCTTGGGAGCTTTTACTTTTGGAGGAGGAAACTATGCTCTTTACTAGTATAAGCTTTTTATACTATTTTTTACCAATAGTATTAATTACATATTTCGTATTACCTAAAAAATTAAAAAATACTGTGCTTTGTGTAGCATCATTAATATTTTATTTTTATGGAGAACCAAAGTACATTATATTAATGCTTGCCGAAATACTTATAGCTTACATAGTTGCATTATTAATAAACAAGCACAAAAGTAAATCAATTCTTGTGCTTGGAATAGTTATACATGTAGGCTTACTATGTGTTTTCAAATACACAGATTTCATTGTATCAAACATAAATAGTCTATTCAACACAAACCTTTCACTTCTAAGACTTGCAATTCCAATAGGAATATCGTTTTATACATTTCAAATATTAAGTTATGAAATTGATGTATATAGAGGAAAAGTAAAAGTTCAAAAAAACCTGCTTAAACTTGCAACATATGTAACTCTCTTCCCACAGTTAATTGCAGGACCAATTGTAAGATATGAAACTATTAAAAAAGAATTAGATGAGAGAAAAAAAACTAAAGAAGACTTTGCTTATGGCGTAACACGTTTTACAACGGGTTTAGCTAAAAAAGTATTAATTTCAAACATGCTTGGAGAACTATGCAAAGTTTTTCTAAATGGAACAGAAAAAAGTGTGGCATTTTACTGGATATATGGCATAGCATATACACTTCAAATATATTTTGATTTTTCAGCATATTCAGATATGGCAATAGGACTTGGCAGAATGTTTGGCTTCCATTTCCTAGAAAACTTTAATTATCCATATATATCAAAAAGTATTACAGAATTTTGGAGAAGATGGCATATTTCACTAAGTTCATGGTTTAAAGACTATGTGTATATTCCACTTGGTGGAAATAGAGTAGGAAAAGCAAAGCATATAAGAAATATAGCAGTTGTATGGCTACTTACAGGAATTTGGCATGGAGCAAGTTGGAACTTTGTTATATGGGGTACAATGTTTGGAGTTATCCTCTTAATAGAAAAATTCTTCCTAGGAAAATACTTAGAAAAAGCACCTAATTTTATAAAAAGATTATATGTGTTATTTATTGTAATGGTAAGCTTTATAATCTTTAATGCAAACAATATGGGAGAGGCAATAACTAACATAGCAGGCTTATTTGGTGCAAACGGAGAAAGCTTTATAAATAAATTTACCATTTATAACCTAAGAAGTTATGCAGTAATTTTAATAATTGGAATAATAGGAGCAACACCAATTCCAAAAAACTTTATTCAAAAATCACAACAAAAAACTAAAACAAAAAGAATAATAAACCTACTAGAACCAGTATATGTAGCAGTTTTACTGATAGTAGTTACAGCATATCTAGTAGATAACTCTTACAACCCATTTTTGTATTTTAGATTTTAAAGGAGAATAAAGATGAACGATAAATTAAAGAATATCATTGTAATAGTTACGTTTATTACTATAATATTTGGGATGTTATTCTTAAATATAATAAAAAAAGATGAACAAATATCAATAACAGAAAGGCGTAAACTAGCAACATTTCCAAGCTTTACAGCTGAAAAGTTAATAAAACGGAGACTTTGCAACTAAATTTGATAACTATGCAATGGATAATTTTTACCAAAGAGAAACATTTAGAAAACTAAAAACATCAGTAGAACTAGATATTTTCAAAAAACAAGATGTAAATAAAATATATAAATATAATGATTTTCTAGTAGAACAAATCTATCCACTAGACGAAAAATCAGCTACTAATTTGACTAACAAAATAAACTATATAAAAGAAAGTTATTTAAACGAAACAAACAAAATATATTACTCAATAATACCAGATAAAAACTATTACACAGATAATAGCCATCTAAAGCTAGATTACGATAAAATGCAGCAAATAATGGAAAACAATTTAAACGGTTTGCAATATATAGACATATTCCAAGATTTGAGCTTAGATAGCTATTACTATACCGATTCACATTGGAAACAAGAAAAACTGCAAAACGTAGCAAAAACAATAGCCGAGAATATGAATTTTTCTATAACCCAAAACTACAATGAGCAAAAAGTAGCAACATTCAAAGGAGTATATGCAGGTCAGCTACCAATAAACACAAAGGAAGACAAAATAAAAATACTAGTAAACGATATAATTGCTGATGCGAATGCTTACAACTACGAAACAAAAGAACAAGGAGGAATATATAACTTCAAAAAACTAACTGGATATGATAAATACGACATATACCTATCAGGAGCAACTCCACTAATAGAAATAAGTAACGCAAACAACAAAACAAACAAAACATTAGTAATCTTTAGAGACTCTTATGCTTCAAGCCTAGCACCATTGCTAATGGAAGGATACTCAAAAATAACATTAGTAGATACAAGATACATTTCACCTAAAATATTAAACGAATATGTAAATTTCGAAAACGCAGATATCTTATTTATATATAGCACACTAGTAATAAATAGCAGCATGGCATTGAAATAGAAAAAACAAAGGTTTATATATAATAAAAATAAAAGGATAGAGTACTTCTCTTTAGGTGAAATTCCAGAAAACTTGGCAGAAGAAAAAACAAGTAAAGAGCAAATTAAAATGTGCTTTGAGGTAGCAAATAGCGAAAATTGGCAAACACTATTTGATTAAGAAGCTGTTATCAGTAAATTAATAATTTTAAATTATAGGAGAAAAATACATGGAAAAGAATAGATGCAAATGGTGCAACATGCACAACTCATTATACATAAAGTACCACGATGAAGAATGGTGCCAACCCCAATTTGATGATAAATATTTGCTAGAAATGCTAATACTAGAGTCCTTTCAAGCAGGGCTTTCTTGGGAATGTGTATTAAACAAAAGGGAAGACTTTAGAAAGACCTATGATAATTTTGATATTGATAAAATATGTGAGTTTGATGAGAACAAAATAAATGAACTCATATCAAATGAAAAAATAATAAGAAACAAACTAAAAATAAAAGCTAGCATAAACAATGCAAAAATTTTTAAAAAAATACAAAACGAATATGGTACTTTTCATAATTATTTAAAAACATTTACTCAAGATAAAACAGTTTATGAAACAGATAAAACAACATCTACTCTTTCAGACGAAATCTCAAAAGACCTGCAACAAAAGGGAATGAAGTTTGTTGGCTCAACAATAATTTATTCATATTTGCAGGCAATAGGTGTAATATATTCACATGATGAAGAATGTTTTTTATATAAAAATAAGGAGGACTAAAAAATGCAATATATAGCGTTATTAAGAGGAATAAACATAAGCCGGAAAAAACAAAATTCCAATGGCAGAGTTAAAAAAAGAATTTAAAACACTAGGCTTCGAAAATGTAATAACATATCTAAACAGTGGAAATGTTATATTCACAAGCGATATTCAAGATGAAAACACAATAACAAATACTATCCATAAAAAAATAGAAGAAAAGTTCAAACTTGATATTCCAGTTTTTATAATAGAAGCAAGCAAACTAAAAGAACTCTTAGAAAATCAGCCAGAATGGTGGGGAACAGTAAGCAAAGAAATTTATGATAATATCATATTTATAATACCACCAACAACCTATGAAGAAGTCTATAAGGCACTAGGAGAACCAAAACAAGAACTTGAAAAAATAAAAGAATACAAAAACAACATCTTTTGGTCATACAACTTAAAAAATTACAGAAAAACAAACTGGTGGGCAAAAACAGCAAATACAAGCATAAGCCAATCAATTACAATAAGAACTGCAAATACAATGAGGAAAGTATTGGAATTGTGCGATAAGGTATAGAAATATTCCACTGATAATTATCTGCTTTTGTGATAATATAAGATAATCAAATTACGAGATTAAGGGAGATACAAAGATAAAATGAAAATAGAAAAAACAAAAATTAATAACATTCCAGCAATAATATGGGGAGAAAAAAGTTCAAAGGTAATTATTGCTGTACATGGGAATATGTCAAACAAAGAGGATGAAGTAATAAAAATACTAGCAGAAGAGGCTACTTCTAAAGGCTACCAAGTATTAAGTTTCGATTTACCAGAACATGGAGAAAGAAAACTAGACACAGCATATTTATGCAAAGTTCAAAATTGTGTAAAAGATTTAAAAAGCATTATAGAATACGCAAAAACAAGCTATAACGAAATAAACTTATGGGCATGTAGCATGGGAGCATATTTTAGTTTATTAGCATATAAAGATGAGAAAATAAAACAATGCTTATTCCTATCACCAGTTGTAAATATGAAAATAATTATTGATAATATGATGCTATGGAGTAATACAACAGAGGAAGAATTAATGAAAAAGAAAGAAATAAAAACAGACTTTGGACAAACTCTATATTGGGACTATTACCTATATGTGAAGGAAAAACCAATAACGAATTGGAATAAAAAAACATACATATTATATGGAAACAAAGACAATATGCAAAATGAAGAAACAATAAAAAGCTTTTCAGATAAATTTAATTGTGAACTAACTATATTAGAAGATGGAGAGCACTACTTCCATACAGAAGAACAGTTGAAATATTACAAAGAATGGCTGAAAAATTTATAAAGAGAGGTGGTAAATATTATGAAAAAGAAAACAACAATAATTGTTATAATAGCACTGCTAATTATTTTATTAATTCCAATACCAATGCACTTAAAAGATGGCGGAACAGTTGAATATAAAGCATTATTATATAAGGTTTCAAAAGTTTATAGATTAACAGGAAATATAGAAAAAATGTATGAAGAAGGGGTTACGGTTGAAATATTGGGCTTGGAAATCTTTAATGATGTAAAATAAGACTATAAAAACAAGAGGAAGATGATTATGTTAGAGATTAGAAAAGTTTTAAATGAAGAAATGAAAGATGCTTTAAACTTAGTATGGAGAGTATTTCTAGAGTATGAAGCACCTGATTATACTGATGAAGGTATAAAAGAATTTAAAAAATCTATTGATGATGTGAATTGGGTTAATGCAAGAGAATTTTATGGCGCATTTATTGAAGAAAAACTAGTTGGAGTAATCGCAACAAAAGATGCAACTCATATTGCATTATTCTTTGTAGATGGTAAATTTCAAGGACAAGGTATTGGTAGAAAACTGTATAATAAAATAATCGAGTTAAATAATCAAGAATTTTTTACAGTAAATTCATCACCTTATGCACACGAAATATATAAACATTTAGGGTTTATGGATACAGACATAGAGCAATGTATCAATGGTTTAAGATTTTATCCTATGAAAAATAGTAAGGTGTAAGGAGGAGTATATGAATAAATTAAAAAATATTGAAAAATAACATATAAATATTAACTAAGGAGAGAAAATGAATATTAAAGATTACGGTTTTAAAGATAATATAAATACAGATAAAACTATAGCTAGAATTGTTGCCACACATAAAGATAGATATGAAATCGTATGCAATGAAGGGCAAGGGTTTGCGCAAATAAAAAGAGGATGCTATTACGACAACCCAGATAGCATTTATCCAACAACAGGAGATTTTGTTGCAATTCAATGGAACCCAACTGGAGATAGTATGATTTATGAAACACTAAAAAGGGAAAGCTCTTTTTCAAGAACGGCATCAACTAGCGATAGAAACCACAAACTACATAATCAGCATGAACAGCTAGTTGCAGCGAATTTTGACTATGTGTTTATAATTCAATCATTAAATAATAATTTCAACTTACATAGAATAGAAAGATATTTAAGTTTAGCCTGGGAATCTGGTGGGGTACCAGTTATAGTATTAACAAAGATGGACGTGGTTTCAAATGTTCAAGAATATATTAAACAGGTTGAAAATATTGCATTTGGAGTAGAAATTTATGCAGTAAGTTGTGTGATAAAACAAGGACTAGAGAACTTAGAAAAGTATTTCTCAAAAGGAAATACAATTGTATTTTTAGGCTCATCAGGAGTTGGAAAATCAACACTTGTGAATACTTTATATGGAAAAGAAGTAATGAAGACTTCTGAAATTCGTGAAGAAGATTCAAGGGGAAGGCATACAACCACATCAAGAAACCTAATAATGTTACCAAATGGTGCAATGATTATAGATACACCAGGCATGAGAGAACTTGGGATGTGGGATGCAGAAAGTGGGATAAGTAAAACATTTCAGGATATAGAAAAATATTTAGGAATGTGCAAATATTCAAACTGTACACATACAAACGAGCCAGGATGTAGAATTTTAGAAGCAATAGAAAAAGGCGAAATACAAAGAGAAAGATTTGAGGAGTATTTAAAGCTTCAAAAAGAATCAGAGTACAATACTAATTCTGAAGAATATTTGAAAAATAAAAAAGAAAAATTTAAGCAAATATCCAAAATGAATAGATACAATAAAAAGTAATGGGAACCATTGAAAGTAAGTAGCTTTTGTGATATAAATATTCTATAAGTTTTTTGGGGGTATTTTATGAAAGATTTTTTTAAGAACAATAAAACTAAAATGACTATAATAATAGGAGTTGTAATATTAGCCATAGCAATTTGCGTTTTTGCTTTAGGCAACAAAAATGAAAATAAAACAGAAAATTCAAAAAGACAGGAACCACAAAACTTAACTCAGGCAGTGGCTCAGAAGAATAACAAAAATGAAACAGATTATAAAAAAATAGCAACAGGAGCGGAAATATTAAATGAGGAGTCAATGTTTACAGAATATACATTTACAACAAACAATAGCTTATACATATTTGATAAGGATAAGTTAGACGAAGGAATTTTTACATACCAAAAGGTATATGATATTCCAAGCAATATAAAGCTATTAAATATAATGCCAAACTATGGTGCTGATATAATGTTTGTTGACACAAATGATACTGTATATAAACTATATGATGAAAATGTTGATAATAAAAAAGCTGGAACAAACTATGAAAGCTTTAAAATGGCACAATACAGATTTGAAAAAAGCTATTTAGAATCATATTCAGAGCTATATATTGGCAAAAAAATGTCTTATGATTTTGTAGCAAATGAATTAATTGTAAAAGATAATAAATTATATATACACGATTATGAAAGACCGGTAAATATTACAGAAATTAAAGGCAATTATGAAGGGGAGAAAATAATTAGAATATATAACGAAAAAATACTAAAAACAGATAAAGGTTTTTATGAAATATATAGCTATTACACAGGCAATGGACCAGATACAACAACAATGAAAATTGAACTTTTAAGTAAATATTATGATGAAGTTCTAACCTTTACATATAAATATGTAATACTAAAAGACTACACATTAATACCAATGAAAGACTTAATTCCAGACTATGGCGAGAACTACTACAAAACGCCAAGAGGAGAAAAGCCAGATTCATTTGTAATATAGCTTATAAAGGTGAACAAAAATGAGATATAAAATAACAAGAAAATTTTTAATATTCTAGTGCCTTAGAGAAGACAGAGAATACATCAGGCTTTTGGTGGTGTGGAAGATATGGAATGTACAAATGGAGCATGCCAATTTATGATATGGATGTTGAAGAGAAAAATTTACTTCTATATGTATGAGGATAGGAAAAGTAAAAAAAGTTTGGTGATAAATACCAAAAAAAGATAAAAAATTAATTTTAGAAAAGAGGTAAAACAATGAAAAATTTTGGAAATGTACTATGGGGTATAGTACTAATTATAATAGGTATAATAGTAGGAGGAAATGCACTTGGCATTACAAACATAAACATATTTTTTGATGGTTGGTGGACATTGTTCATCATTGTACCTTGTTTTATAGGACTATTTAAAGAAAGAGAAAAAACAGGGAATATTATAGGGTTACTAATAGGCGTAGCATTATTTCTATCTTGCCAAAACATACTAGACTTTGATATGATTTGGAAATTAGCACTTCCAGCAGTATTAATAATTATAGGACTATCATTTATTTTTAAAGATACATTTGATAAAAAAGTAAGTGAAGAAATAAAAAAACTAAATGAAAAGAAAAATACTAATAATGAATATTGTGCAACATTTTCAGGTCAAACTGCTAATTTTGATGGAGAAAAATTTAATGGAGCTAACCTAACAGCAGTATTTGGTGGAGTAAAGTGCGATTTAAGAAATGCAATAATTGAAGAAGATGCTCTAATTAACGCATGTAGCGTGTTTGGAGGAATAGACATATTAGTTCCAGATAACGTAAAAGTAAAAATAAAATCATCATCAATCTTTGGTGGAGTAGATGAAAAGAAGAAAAATAAAATAGAGAACGATGAGGCACATACAATATATATAAATGCAACTTGTATATTTGGAGGTGCTGAAGTAAAATGACAACAGCACAAAAAATAATAAAATACCTAGCAATAGCTTTGGCAATATCTATAATAGTTTCAATATTTTCTGCAATCGCAGGGGGAATATTTGGTTTAGCTAGTGCTCTAGGTTTAAGAAAAAATAAGGCAATAGGAGAAATGAAAGCTATAGATTTTGAAAACAGCGAAGTTGCAACATTAGATATAGATGTGGCATTTACAAATTTAACTATAAAAACAGGAGAAACTTTAAAGGCAGAAACAAACAACAGTAATATTAACTGCAAACAAAACTATCAAAACATACAAATTAAAGAAAAATCACGTAATTGGTTTGCAAAAAATAATGAGGGCGATTTGATAGTATATGTTCCAGAAGGTATAGAATTCAAAACAATAAGAATAAATGCAGGAGCAGGAAAAATTAATATAGAAGAATTAAACACAAAGGAATTAGTCCTTAATTTAGGGGCTGGAAATACAGAAATATCTAGGGTAAATGTAAGTGAAAAATGTAGTATAGATGGTGGAGTCGGAAAACTAAGCATTCTATCAGGAACAATAAATAACCTAGACTTAGATATGGGAATAGGCCAAACAGATTTGGTTTCAAAAATTACAGGCAAAAGTGATATAAATTCTGGAATAGGAAAAGTAAGTATAAAACTTCTTGGAGACAAAGACAATTATAAATTCAAAATCAATAAAGGTATAGGAGCAATAAACATTGCTGGAGAAGAGATGAAAGATGGCCAAGAATGGGGCAATGGGAAAAACTATATTGATATAGATGGAGGAATAGGAGAAATTAAAATTGATTTTTAATTAAAGGAGCAAATTATGAATGAAATAAAAGTTAAATCAATTTATAAACATTTTAAAGGAAACTTATACTTAGTTGAGGATATTGCAACACACAGTGAAACAAGAGAAAAATATGTAGTATATAGAGCTTTATATGGAGATACAGAGCTATATATAAGACCTTACGACATGTTTGCTTCAGAAGTTGATCATGAAAAATACTCAGATGTTAAGCAAAAATATAGATTTGAATTGCAAAATATTGAAAGTGAGCTGGTGATATGAAAAAATATAGAACTCTAAAAAATAGAAACAATGTAAATGTTGATATGTACATATGCGAAACAGAAGATGGAAAGTATATAATTGCAATTTCAGAACTTCTAAAAAATAATGCAGAAATGTTTGTAGAGACATATAATTCAGGTAATAAACAAAGAAAAAACTATGAAGAAAATGTACAAGATGCAATTTCTGAACATGGAAACCAAATCGAAAACATACTTCTAGATGCAATTACAGATTTTCCTGTTGTAATGCCAATAATTCCAGATATTATTGATATGCCAGACTTCCAACAGTTATCATTAGAGGCCGTAAGAAATTTTAGAATACATGAAAAAACATTAAAATGTATTGAAGATGCTAGGAAGAAAATTAACGAGATTACTGGAAAAAAAGTAAAAGAAAAAATATTTCTTAATGGATATTCTGCTTCAGGAGTTTTTGCACAAAGGTTTGCATTAATTTATCCAGAAACCATTGGAAGATGTTTAATTGGAGGTGCAGCCGGAAGTATACCAGTACCTACAAAGAAAATAAAATATCCAATAGGAATAGAAGACTATGAAAAACTATTTGGCAAAAAGTTTGACTTTGAAGAATATAAAAAAATAAAATTTGGGTATTATGTAGCAGAAAAGGAAGAAAAAGAACCTGGAAATTGGAGCATAGATGGAGAAAGATGTAATAAGAATGATGGAAAAATAAGAGCTCCAATGCATGATATGTCCTTTAGAGAAATAACTATGCCAAAAGAAGTAGGAAAAAAGCAACGTGAACTTTTAGGGCAAACTATGAATGAAAGGTATAAAAATTCTATAGATATAAATAAAAAATTGGGTATAGATATAGAAGGAATAATACTAAAAGGTGCGGACCATGGAAATATATTTAACCCACAAAAAACAACAACATCACAGTTTTTAGTAAAGCAACTATTAGAGTTTCATAAAAACAACGAAAACACTGTACAGTTAAACCCAAAAGGTGAAGGCTGTTGTGAAAATTTAGACTTATCATTCCAAAATGAAAGAAATAAGCAAAGAGAAGATGATTACATTAGATAAATGAATTTATGATATTATAGAAAAAGTAATCTTTATAAGAGGTGATGTAATGAAAAAACTAAATTCAAATCATTTAAAATTAATAGCAATTATAGCAATGACAATTGACCATATTGCAGATTTAATCTACCCAGGAATGCCTAATAATATTATTTCAAATGTATTACATATAATCGGTAGATTAACTGCACCTATTATGTTTTTCTTCATTTGTGAAGGTTTTTATTATACTAAAAACTTAAAGAAATATATTTTAAGATTATTTATTTTTGCAATAATATCTCATTTTGCATATTGTTTCGCTTTTGGAATAAATTATATACCATTTAGTTCCGGAAATATTTTTAACCAAACAAGTATTATGTGGTCTCTTGCTTGGTCAGTAGTTGCTCTTTATATTGTAAATGGCAAAAACAATTTAAAAGAATGGCAGAAATGGATATTAGTTATTTTAATAAATGTTATAACCTTTTCAGCTGATTGGAGTAGTATAGCAGTAATGGCAATTTTATCTATGTATTCTAATAGAGGTAATTTGAAAAAGCAAATTATAGGTATGAATTTTTGGATTATGCTTTATGCAGTTATTTCATATTTATTTGTAAGTAAAACCTATGGATTAATTACATTAGCAGTTGTATTAGTATATCCTTTATTAAAGCTTTATAACGGAGAAAAAGGCAAGCTAAATTGGATGAAATGGTTGTTCTATTTATATTATCCACTACATTTAGTTGTTATAGGAATATTAAGACTAGCAATATATGGGAACATACCGTTATTATTTAATTAGATAATAATGAAAAAGCATATATTCATAATTGGGGCATAGACCAAAATACCTAAAGAGGATAATATACAACATTTGTGGAATATTAACAATTATAGATTGGTTTACTATAAGTAAAAAAGCAAAACAATTAAATTTATCACAAGAACAAATTAGCAGGAATGACAATTAAATTTCTAAAGGGCATAGGAATATTCATTGTTATAGGAGGTGGATATATGAGTGATTCAAAAGAAAATGTTGATGTGTTAAAAATGTATGGAGAAGATAGTACTACACAAAGAGATGAATTTTTAAAAAAGCATAACTTAAATGAAAAGGGGCTTACTAGTAAACAAGCTGAAATTAATATTAAGAAATTTGGTCTTAACGAAACAAAAAAGGCTAAACCTAAGAAGTGGTATAATTATTTACTACAAAGTTTACTAACACCTTTTAACTGCATTTTAATTGGTATTTCAATTATCTTAATATATACAGATATATATTTAGCAATAGAACCAAGTTATGCAAATATAATAGTCATAGCAATTTTAGTTACTGCAAGTACTTTATTAGATTTTTTTGAGTCATATAGATCTAATAAGGCAGCAGAAAAATTAAGGGAAATAGTTGAAACAACTACTACAGTTATTAGAGATAACAAAGAAATAAATATACCAGTTAAAAATGTAACCTTAGGAGACATTGTTTTATTGTCTGCTGGAAGTATTATACCAGCTGATTTAAGAATAATCGAATCAAAAGACTTATATGTAGGACAGGCTTCATTAACTGGAGAATCAGATAATATAAAAAAAACCGTTGAATTAGAAAACAATCAAGAAGAATTAGACAGTATATCGGATTTTGATAATATCTGTTTTATGGGTACAAATGTTGTATCTGGTTCAGCAAAAGGTGTTGTAATAAAAATTGGAGATTCAACATATTTTGGGGAAATAGCAAATACCGTAACTTCTGGAAAGGAAAAAACAGCATTTCAAAAAGGAATTGAAAGTATAAGTAAATTATTAATTAGAATTATGATTTTTATGATTCCAATAGTATTTTTAATAAATGTGGAAAAACATGATATTATTCTAGCATTTACTTTTGCTGTTGCAATAGCCATTTGCATAACACCACTACTATTACCAGTTATTTTATCTTCAAGTTTATCTAAAGGTGCTGTGAGAATGTCAAAAAAGAAGACTATTGTTAAGAAGTTAGATTCAATTCAGAACTTTGGAGCAATGAACATATTCTGCACAGATAAGACAGGAACATTAACAGAAGACAAGATTGTTCTAGAAAAATACTTAAATGTAAATGGAGAAGAAGACTTCAACATTTTAAAATATGCCTTTTTAAATGCCTATTTGCAAACAGGACTAAAAAGCAATATAGACGAGGCAGTAGTTGCTAAAGCTAAAACTGTTGGAATTGAAAATAGTTTAAAAAAATATAAAAAAATAGATGAGATTCCTTTTGACTTTTCTCGTAGGTGTTTATCTGTAGCAGTAGAAATTGATAATAAAGATGAATTAATAACAAAAGGTGCTGTTGAAGAAATTCTAAATATTTGTACAACATTTGAATATAAGGGACAAACGGAAAAGCTTACAAATGAAAAAATAGAAAACATGAGAAAAATTTGTAAAAACTTAAATGAGGAAGGCTTTAGGGTTGTTGCCATTTGTAAAAAAATTATAACTAATAATAAAAAAGATTTTAATAGTACTGATGAAAAAGACATGACTTTACTAGGTTTTATTGGTTTTCTTGATCCACCAAAGAGGAAAGTGCAAAAGAAGCAATAGAAGGTTTAAACAATGCGGGAATAAGAGTTATGGTTCTTACAGGTGATAATGTTGAAGTTACAAGATGTGTTTGCAATAAAGCAGGGATAAATTCAAAAGAAATCATAACTGGAAATAAAATAGATACATTATCAGATGTAGCACTATCAAGATTATTAAAAAGAAATAATATATTTGCGAAACTTTCTCCAATACAAAAAGCAAGGATTGTTAGAGTTTTAAAACAAAATGGAAATGTTGTAGGATATATGGGAGATGGAATAAACGATAGTCCAGCGTTAACAAATTCCGATGTTGGAATTTCTGTTGATACTGCAGTTGATATAGCAAAAGAAACTGCAGATATTATATTACTTGAAAAAGACCTTAATGTATTATTAGATGGTGCAATGGAACGGAAGAAAAACATATGTAAATTTAATGAAATATATAAAAATGGCAACAAGCTTCAACTTTGGGGAAGTAGTTTCAGTAATTATTGCAAGCATTGTACTACCATTTTTACCTGAAACACCAATTCAACTATTAGTAGAAGGATTATTATATGACTTTGGTCAAATGACAATTCCGTTTGACAATGTAGATAAAGAATTGATTGGAAAGCCAAAAAAATTAAATATAAAAAGCTTAAAAAGGTTTATGTTTTTTATGGGTCCTGTAAGCTCACTATTTGATATAGTTGTATTTTTACTATTATGGTTTGTTTTCACAGTTAGAGATGTTACACACTTTCAAACAATATGGTTCACTTACAGTATAGTATCAAATTTAATAGGAATGCACATTATAAGAACGGCAAAAACACCATTTATACAAAGTAATGCACATAAAGCAGTTTATATATCTTCAATTCTGTTAATTATAATAGGAATTTTAGTACCATTCACGCCACTGGGAGTTGCAATAGGTTTAGCACCAATTGCATTAGAATATATTTTCATGATATTTGGAGTCACATTCTTATATTGTATTGTAGCAAGTTATGCAAAGAAAATTTATATAAAGAAATATAAGGAATGGATATAGAAAGAATAGAAGATACTAATTGCATTTATGGAATAACAACAAACTTTTAAAATAGGATGGATATCAACAATAAATAAATTATTTATATCAAAAATAAACCAACTCACATATTATATATAAAAAATATGTAGGAGGTTTATTTTTTATGGATTATGAAATAATGATGAATGGCATTGTAAAAATAGGACAATTAGCACCAGATTTTGAAGCAATATCT
>SFKS01000038.1 GCA_004554705.1 Clostridiales bacterium
TTTCTACAAACGGAGCATGAGAAATACAAAAGCGTCTTTCATATTCTTTTTCTATTTTGTTCATATTGCAAAATGCGGTTTTGTAGTTTTCCCCGGTTGGAAAGCAAAGGCACTCACCGTAACGAGAAAAATATTTTCTTTCCATTTTATTTCTTTCTGAGATTAATTTTTTATCAGAAAATTCTGTTATGTTGTCAATATCAACTATTTTGTCCAGAATGTGCAGAAAGTAAATTGTCAAGACTATAATCATAATTAAAAGGACTATTCTTAATGATGCCTTTTCTGTTGCAAGAAAAAACAGTATTAAGACTGCTAAGAGAATTGCTGTAATTATGAGTCTTTTTCTTTTTTCCGGTCTTTTCATTTTTTATTCTCCACTGTTTCAAGTTTTATATCTTCTGGCATATTCCAACATTCGTTTTCTTTATCGAGTATAAGCCTGTCCCCAATGTTGTACTTGTCGTAAATTTCTTTGGAAACTTTGTGATTTCTTTCTTGAATAATTTTATGGGAATAATTTCTGTTTCCGTTTTTGTCTATTTTGAATATTGAAATATTCCTGACAGTTTTTAGGTAGTAAAAAGTTTCCTCTGGAGATTCTGTAAAGTTGAGATAACTGATACCACCTAGAATTGCAAACGCCTCTTTTTCTGCTGGTTTTACTTTTGTATATTTGTTCTTGATGGTCATATAATTTGAATATACTGTTTCTGTCTTGTGTTCATTGCTAAGTAGAAAAAACATAAATGGACTCAAAATAAGCAATGAGATAAAGGCACATACAGCAATCAAAATGGCAGTTTCCTTTTCATTTTTCTTCATTCTTTATAAACCTCCCTTTTTTTAACTAAAGAAAAATTCTCTTTAGATTAAGAATGGTTTAATCCACCGAGTCGAAACTCCATCTTTTTAAAGCAAAAGATAATATACTTTTCAGTCTCTTCTCTATATTATCTTGTTTCCACACCTCTTCATTATCTTTCAAAAATTCTTTTATTTCTGCCTGTTGATTTAACAAAGGATTCTTTTTATATGAATCAAGCTTGACCGAAAAGGGTTTATTTCCTATTGACGCATTATGAGAACCTGATATAAGCATAAGATTTCCAATACAATTAAGATACTTATTAATGAACTCTTCACTATAGTTATTATTTTCATCTACTTCATAGCCAGTTTCAAGGGGGGTTCCATCAGTTGGTTTGCGAGGTGATATGTGCTCTATCTGCTCATTTTCTATTTCAATAGTGCCAATTTTATACCCTTTTTTTTGAATATACTCCTCATATTCCCAGAGTATATAATGTAGAGCGGGATTTTCATACATCCAACCAGATAAAACGTCTTTAGTTCTTGCATCTCCCCAATACCAGGAGTCATTTAATTTATTTTGTATTGACACTTTTAGTTTTTCAACATCACCACAAAACGAGCGTAAACTTTCACTTAATCTACTACGAATATCAGCCCTGCTAGACATTAGTTGGTATCTAAATGCAAGAATCTCAAGGATGTGGAACAATTTATTAAGATTCTTGGAATCCTGTCCAAGATATTTGTATCCTTTAATGAGGAATGGATAAATAAAAACAGGTAAACTTTCTGTCCCTCGAACTTTGTACAATTTTTTATAATATTCAGAATTATTTTTTTGGAGTTTCTTGAGATTAGTAAATGTTGTGGCCAATTCTCTGGAAAAATCATTAATCCATTTTATTTTATTTCCAGATAAAGCAAACTCCTTCTTTATATCATCAAGGTTTCTATAATTGTATGATACATTTAGGTAGGCATAACAATGATAGATCAGAATGCTGTCTTCATCAACACCTTTAATTTCATAAACATTCTTATATATCTCTTTAAAATAATTTGATATTGTTTCCACATTAGTATCTGTATCTTCCGCAGGACTGTTCACATACATCTGATACATGAAATAAGACTTAAGTTTTTCCATATTTGTCAAGTCTTTTCCTCGGTTATTCTGAAGTTCGAACATTAGCGCAGACTCTTTTTTGCCTTGAAGCTCAAGTCTATTAACCTTGCTGTCAAGAATAATATCTTTTATTTTTATGAGAATATCTATATCTTTTTTAGACAACTCCTTACTAAAATATTCCTTTGCTTTATAGATACATTCTTGCGAACTACTATCTGTAGGGTATGAATTATTATTGATAATAATTGATTCAAAACAATTTTTGTCATTATCAACAGGGCATAATCTATTTCTGTTTTTCTTTTTAAAGAACTCCTCAATATCGACAAGTTGTTCCTCACTAGCATTCTTTTCCACAAGGACATTATACAATGACCTCATAAAAATCACCAAAGTCGTTAGTCGCTGTTGTCCATCAATGACTTCGTACTCAAAGTCTTTTTTGATTGTCTCTAACAATAAATTCCCATAGGAATACTCATTCTCGCGATCTACTTGTTCCAATAAATCATTCAAGAAAACACTCCAGTTTTCTATTCTCCAAGAATAAGCTCTTTGATAAACCGGTATCTTAAACTGAATACTTGTGTCAAAGAGACCACGAATAGTTGTAGGTATAAAATCCATAGAATATAAAAAGTTAATTAATTTGTTTTTATAAATTTAGTCTTCATGTTTAAACTCTTTTTAAAATTCAAAATTATGCAAAATTTCCAACATATGCAAAAGGCTATATACTCTTTCTACCAAATCACGAAATAAATGATTTATAAATTTATAAATGATTTATGGTTAGAAATCACAACTTAGCGAAAAGTTTCGACACTATTATTCACAACTATTTGTACAATAAATTTGGGAAATGATATACAAGTTGTCCCTGTGATTATTTAGTAATGATTGAAAAAAATCCCGTAGGGATTTGATGTGTGTAGGCAGGTATGTAGCATAACCGAAGCGAAATGCCTGCAAATATCGCATAACAATATGCATCCCAGCGGGATGCGATTTCGCCATTATACGGCAATTTGATGTTGTCGCATTCCGCTGGAATGCATGATATTGGCATATCTATTGCAGGCATTTCGAAAAGATTCCATTTCGCTTCGCTCCATTACATCTTTTCTGCATACCTGCCTACACACATCAAATTCCTAA
>SFKS01000039.1 GCA_004554705.1 Clostridiales bacterium
AAATAATGGAAATTCAGGTGGAAAGCCACTTCCACAAACAGGTACAAGTAGCATTGTAATAATAGGAATAATAGCATTCACAGTATTAGGAACATTAACCTTTATTAGAATAAAAAAATATAAATTAAATTAAAAATAACAAATATAAAAACCGCTCGTTTTACGAGCGGATATTTTTATAGTAATTTATTTATTCACAGGCATATAATGTTACAACAAATTTACAAAAATATGACAAAAATATGACATTTTTCTAAAAATATTGACAAAGATGGCTTTATATCATAGAATAAAATATATAAAAAGAATTATTATTGTGATAAAACAATACCAATTAGGAGGTAAAAGTTTAAATGAAGAACAAAAAACAAACAATCTTAATTATATTAATATCAGTATTAATAATATTAGGAATAACAGCATTTGTTTTAGCAACAACAATTAACAAAACAAAAGCAAACACAGGGACAGGAGAAGAGGATATAAATGCACAACAAACAATAAGTTTTAATGATGAAAACTTATATAATGCAATAAAAGAACAGCTTCACAGTAAAAACATAGAATATACAGCGAATGATACAAATAAAACATTAACAATGACACAAATAAACATCAATAAAGTAAATGAATTATCTTTAATAAACAAGGGAATAACCGACATAACAGGATTAGAAAAATTTACAAAGCTGCAAACGTTGGAATTAGGTGGCAATCAAATTAATGACATAAGTGTATTATCAAATTTAACAAACCTAGAAACATTAAAAATAGGTACAAATAAAATTAGCAACATAAGTGCACTATCAGGTTTAACAAAGCTACAAACGTTGTATTTAGATAAGAGCCAAATCAGTGATATAAGTGCACTATCAGGTCTGACGAACCTGCAAAAGTTGGATTTACATAGCAACCAAATCAGTGATATAAGTGCACTATCAAATTTAACAAAGCTACAAACGTTGCATTTAAATTATAACCAAATCAGTGATATAAGTGCACTATCAAATTTAACAAACCTACAAGGGTTGTTTTTAAGTGATAACCAAATCAGTGATATAAGTGCACTATCAAATTTAACAAACCTAACAACGTTGAGTTTAGGTGATAACCAAATCAGTGATATAAGTGCAGTATCAGGTCTGACGAACCTACAAACGTTGTATTTATGTCCTAACCAAAACAGTGATATAAGTGCACTATCAGGTCTGACGAACCTACAAATGTTGATTTTAAGTTGTAACCAAATCAGTGATATAAGTGCACTATCAGGTTTAACGAACCTACAATGGTTGTATTTAGAAAATAACCAAATCAGTGATATAAGTGCACTATCAGGTTTAACAAAGCTACAAACGTTGTATTTAAATTATAACCAAATCAGTGATATAAGTGCACTATCAGGTCTGACGAACCTGCAAACGTTGGCTTTATTGTCTAACCAAATCAGTGATATAAGTGCACTATCAAATTTAACAAACCTAACAACGTTGAGTTTAGGTGATAACCAAATCAGTGATATAAGTGCACTATCAGGTCTGACGAACCTGCAAAAGTTGAAATTGGATAAGAATAATATTGAAGATATTACTCCGATTAACAATATATCTTCTTTACAAGAGTGTAAGGTTTATAACCAAACTATAAATAAAACAATAACATCAGGAAAAGAAATAGCGTTACCACAAATATTAATAGATGCAAAAAATTCATCAAGTAAAGCATATGTAGGAAATGGGATAGATTATCAGCTTACAAATTGTACAATAAGTTCAGATGGTAAAAAAGTAATAGTAAATGATGGAGAAACAACAGCAAAAGTAACAATAGGAGGAACAACAGGTGCATATGGAACAGTGCTAGAAATAGATGTAACGAGTCCTATATTAACAGTAACATATGACCCGCCACAAAAACTTGCAGAAAGTGTAGTAGTTACAATAAAATCAAGTAAAGATATAGATACAACTAAAATAGGTAAAAGTTGGACAGTAGTAGATAGCAAAACAATACAAAAAACATATATTGAAAATGTTCAAGAGGAAATAACAATATATGATTTAGCTGGAAATTCAAATACAACAACAATAAAGATAACCAATATATGTGACCATACAGGAGGCTATACAATAAAATATAATGAAACAGAGCATTGGGAAGAATGTACAGAATGTGGAGCAGAGTTAGAAGGAAGCAGAAAGAATCATATATATGGAAAAATACTACCTAATGGAAATGGAACACATACTAAAAAATGTACAGGTTGTCCATATTCAAAAACAGAAAATTGTACATATGTAAATGGAAAATGTAGTGAATGTGGAGCAACAAAACCAAATACAGGATGTGTACACAACTATATAACACAATATAATGAAACAGAACATTGGGAATATTGTACAAAATGTAAAACAGAATTAGAAGGAAGTAGAAAAAAACATACATTTGGAACACCAACAAGTAACGGAAATGGAACACATACTAAAAAATGTACAGGTTGCTCATATTCAAAAACAGAAAATTGTACATATGTAAATGGAAAATGTAGTGAATGTGGAGCAACAAAACCAAATACAGAATGCACACACAACTATGAGATAAAATATAATGGTGTACAACATTATGAGGAATGTACAAAATGTAAAGAAGAAAAGCCAGGTAGTAGACAAAATCATACATATGGAGTAGCAACAAGTAATGAAAATGGAACACATAGCAAAAAATGTACAGGTTGTCCATATATTAGAATAGAATACTGCAATTATATAAATGGAAAATGTAGTGAATGTGGAGCAAATAAGCCAGACACAGAATGTACACATAACTATGTACCAAAACATAATGAAACAGAACATTGGGAAGAATGCACAATATGTAGAATAGAGCTAGAAGGAAGCAGACAAAACCATATATATGGAAAAGAAACAAGTAATGGAAATGGAACACATACTAAAAAATGTACAGTTTGCTCATATTCAAAAACAGAAAATTGTACATATGAAAATGGAAAATGTAGTGAATGTGGAGCAACAAAACCAGATAACGAAAATCCAGGAGATGGACA
>SFKS01000003.1 GCA_004554705.1 Clostridiales bacterium
AATAAAAAATAAAAGAAATAAACTAAATACATTTTAGAATGCAATAAATAAAAAGTCAATAAATGTATAGAAAGTTTTACAAAAATTTACAAATCTTAACCAAAATATGATATACTCTAAATGAAAAGTAGGTGTTTAAATGAGAAACATAAATAAAGTTATAATCCTTGTATTAATTTTAGTAACATTGTTTAATATACGAGTATATGCACATGGTGGAAATATAACAGGATGGAATAATAAAAATTCAACCGAAATTACTGAATACAATGGAAAATATTATGGGTATCATAAACAGAATAAAGTAAGACATTATCATCAGGTAGAGTGGAATGAAGAAGAACAAAAGTGGAAAATATTAAAAACAGCAGTATATTATGATGAAAATTTTAATATTATAAATACTATTGATAATTCAAATACTACAAAAATAGAAGTAAAATATAGTGAAAGTGTAGATGGAGATACTGCAAAATTTGAATTAAATGGAGAAGAAGTTGTAGTAAGGTTTTTAGGAATAGATACGCCAGAAACTGTACATCCGACTAAAGGAGAGGAGCCTTATGGAAAAGAAGCAAGTAATTATACAAAACAAAAATTAGAAAATGCAGATAAAATAGAGATAGAATATGATGACAATGCTTCAGAAACGGATAAATATGAAAGAGCATTAGTATGGGTTTGGGTAGACGATACTTTACTTCAAGAAGAGCTAATAAGTAATGGATTAGCTAGAACATATATGTTGCAAGATAATTATAAATATGCATGGATATTGCAAGAAAATGAAGAAAAAGCACAAGAAGAAAAAGTAGGTATATGGAGTGAAGAAGCTAAAACACAAGAAAATGTAATTGTTGAAGGAATAGAAAGTGGAGATAATATAAGAGTTTTTGGAGGATTAATAATAATTGTAATATCATTAATATTAGCAATATTATTTGGAAAGATAAAACAGAAAAACAAGAAAGAAAAAGAATAGAATGGAGGATGAATATGGCAGAAAAAAATTTCAACTCAATTATTAAGTATAATAAAAGATGGTGAAGGTGTTACTACAGAATTTAAGGAAGCAACAACAGAATTGCCTCAAAATTTATTTGAAACTGTATGTGCATTTTTAAATAGAAATGGTGGACATATATTTTTAGGTATTTCAGATAAAGGTGAAATAATTGGTATAAGTGATGAAAAAATACAAAATATGAAAAAAGATTTTATAAGTTTATGTAAGAATTCGCAAAAAATAGAACCAACAATATATTTAAATATAAAAGAATATGAAGTTCTCGTCGGACTTATATATTTATCTTAAATCAAGCCCACGATGGATACGCCTATGAATTAACATTACTACAGAATTCGACATAAAATATAATAGCAAAACACTTTGAGGTGATAGATTTGAAGATAAAAAAAGGGGATTTTGTTGCTAGAAAATCATACAAAAAGGATATCCTTTTCATTGTAGATAAAGTAATACAATTGAGTAATGGGAAAAGCTATGTAATCTTAAAAGGTGTAACAATTAGAATAGAAGCAGATGCACCAATTGAAGATGTAGAAAAAGTTGAGGAAAGTAGAGTTATAGGTGCAGAAGAAAGAATAGAAAAAACACTATTAGAAAGAATAAAAAACAATAAAACAGAACATAGAAATCACATCATAAAGACTGGCAAAATACTACATCTGGATGGAGATAAAAGATATAGTGAAAAGTCAATAAGATATTATAAAAAAATGGGGTTAAATGCTGTAGTAAAAAATATTTCAGAAAGCAAACAACCGATAATGGTAAGACAGCTATTAGAAACTTACAAACCAGATATTTTAGTTATCACAGGACATGATGCAATGCTTAAAAATGGAATGAATTATTCAAATATATATAACTATAGAAACTCAAGAAATTTCATATATACAGTAAAAGAAGCAAGGAAATGGGCAAGATCTTCGAATAAACTAGTCATATTTGCAGGTGCTTGTCAAAGCTTTTTTGAGGCATTAATAGAAGCAGGTGCAGACTTTGCATCTTCTCCAGGTCGAATTTTAATAGATTTCATAGATCCACTTATTGTAGCAGAGAAAGTAGCAATAACAGATAGAAATAAATTTGTAAGTAGTTATGAAATAGCCAGAGAAATAAAAGAAGGAGAAAAAGGTATCAGTGGGATAGGTGCAATGGGAAAAAGTAATAAATATGTAACAAAAATGTAATAAAAATGTAATAAAACAAAAGGAGAAGGGTACATCACTACAGCCGTAAGACAAACAAGAAAAAGACATAAAAAAACAATTTTTGACAATCATATTTATTGATGATATAATGCAATAAATTAATGGAGAGGAAGTGTAGTCAATATGATTTGCCAAACTGATATCTCTAACGTTAAAGCAGAACTTGCAAAAAACATAGGACGAAAAGTAATAATTAAAGGAAAAAAGGAACGAAAGAAGTTCTTCGAAGAAAAAGCAATCATAAAAAATACTTATCCAGCCCATTTTTATGTAAAAAACGAAGAAAAAGAAACAAACACAAGCTATAAATATGAAGATTTACTTACAAATGAATTACAAATTTCAATATTTGATGGAAAAGAGTATTTTCCACTAGTACCAACAATATTAAAACCAAAATTTTAAAAAATTCCTAGTTTTAGGAATTTTTTTTGTATCCCTTAATATAATATAATAATTAAGGGAGGGAATTATATGGTAGTAGAAACAGCCAAAAATCAAATTATCTTAAATCAAATAGTAGGACAAAAGAAGGAAAATAGGCAAGTTGAAGCTGATGTTATTGTAAATGATATTAAACCAGATGTGCTAAATGTTATAACTACAAACGGGGTAGTTAACATTTATAAAAAAGAGGTAATGGAGGGCAAAATAAGAGTAGATGGAACTATTAGTACTTATATAGTATATATAGCAGATGATGAACAAGCTCAAGTAAGAAGTTTAAACACAAGCTTAGATTTTACACAAATTATAGATATGGAAAATGCAAAAGAAGGTATGGATGCACAGGTAAAAGTTGCAGTAAAAAGCTTTGATACACGAATGATGAACGGAAGAAAACTGAATGTAAAAGCAAATCTAGAAATATCTGCAAATATATCTTCTAATGAAAGTTTTGAGATAGTAACAGGAATAGAAAATTTAAATAACATACAATTGCTTAACAACAGACAAAAAATAACCTCTTTAATAGGTAATGGAACCAATAAAACAGTAGCAAAAGACACAATAGCAATAGATACAGCAGATGATTTAGTAGAAATTATGAAGGTTAATTTTAAAATAGTTGATGAAGAAACAAAAATAAGCTATAACAAAGTATTATCAAAAGCAGATGCAATGATAGAGATTATGTATTTAACAGAAGACAATAGAATAAACAAAGTGACAACAAAAATTCCTATAATGGGATTTGTGGACATTCAGAATGTAGCAGAAAATTCAGAATGTGAAGTACAAAATAACTTAGTCAATTTAGTTGTAAAACCAAATAGTCGAGAAGAACATTCAATATCAATAGAAGCGGAAATAGAAATAGTATGCTTTGCTTATGAAACAAAAGAAATTGATATAATTGAAGACTTATATAGCATAACAAAAGATATAAGTTTTACCAAAACAGAAATAAATGCAGTTACAGAAAGAAACAGAATTGATGATATATATACATTACAAGAGAATATTAGAATGCCAGAATTAGAAGGCAATGTTTTAGATATTCAAATTAATCCATCTATAACTAATACGCAAGTAAGAAATAGTAAAATTATTTACGAGGGCAACTTAAACTTAGAAATACTATTTGAACAGAATAATGGAATAAACTTAAGAACTGTAGACTTACCATTTAATTTTGATGTGTCTTCAAACAAAATAGAAGAAAAATCTAGTATAGAAACAATGCTAGAGATAAAACAAAATGATTTTATTGTAAAGGACGGAACAATAGGTATTACAATAGGTATAAAATTTAATATATCTGAACAAAAAAATAAAGTGCTAAACATGATAAAAGAGGTTAATATGGAGGAAGAAACAAACTGCAATACTTATAGTATGGTAATATATTTTGTAAAGCCAAATGATACACTTTGGAAAATAGCGAAAATGTTTAAAAGCACAATAGAGGATATAGTTAAAATAAATAATATAGAAGATGTAAACAAAATAAAAATAGGACAGCAGTTGTATATACCAAGATTTTGTAGGAATAAAACAATAGTATAAAATGGATAAAATATATTCACGACATAAAATAAGGCTACCAGAAATAAAAAAAACAAATTTTAATAATAAAAAAATTAAAATACGAAAAATATATTTTATGATGCTAATTCTAAGCATAACAATAATAACACGGATATAAAACATTAAAGTCAGTTGATCCAATATTTGAAGAACTATGCATATCAAAAGCCAAACAAATAGCAATAGACATAAGTAACCGTGAAGTTGGAGATGCATTAGAACACTATGATTATAAAAACATCGTAAAATTAATAAAAAGTGAAGATGAAAAAAACAGTATACTAAAAACAGATATTGTTATGATAAACAGAATGACATCAGATATAGCAAATGAAATACAAAATGAACTTAACAAATTAGAAAATCAAATTATAGAAATTCCAATAGGTGCATTAACTGGAAACAGATATTTAACCGCATTAGGACCAAAAGTGAAAATAAAAATAATATCAATAGGAGACGTAACATCGAATATTGAGACAGAATTTAAATCAGCCGGAATAAACCAAACCATATATAGAATATACTTAACTTTAGGATGTAATATCTCAATACTTACATCATATAAAACAATAAATCAAACTATATATAGTCAGGTTTTACTAGTAGAAACTGTACTTGTAGGAGAAGTACCAGAAACGTATTTACAATTAGAAAAATAGGGGACATTTTAATAAAAATGTTCTCTTTTCTATTGACCAAAAGTGTGGAAAAATGTATAATAATAATAGATTAATTATAGGAGGGAACATATGAAGGAAAAAATAATGAAAATAATATTAAACAAAAACTTATGCCTTAAAATATTAGCAGGAATAATCATAATTATTGCCATATTGGTTGTAACTTCATGCGTTAAAAAGACTGAATATGGAAACTCAAATGGAAATAATAATAACTTAGGACTAGCAGTAGAAAAGGGAAAATGGATATATTATATAGACATGGATGATAATGAACCTGTTGGAATTGCTAAAGTTAAAAACAATGGAAAAAAGACAGAAAAGGTAATAGATGGAAATATTTATGGATTAAATATCATAGACAATTATATTTATTGTGTAGAATATGATGAAGATGATTCACAATATAATTTAATAAAAGTAAAAACCAATGGAAAAAATAAGGAAATACTAGCAAGAAATATAGATGAAAGTCCAATTATGGCAGTAAACAAGTGGATTTATTATCAAAAGAATAGGGCTTTATATAGAGTCAGAACAAATGGAACAAATAGAGAAAATGTATCGAATAAAAACATATCATATTATCATATAGATAATGATTGGATATATTACATATATAAGAGGGAAGGCTCACAATATATAGCAAAAATGAAAATAGATGGCGAAAAATCTGAAAAGATTTCTAAAGCAGAAGACAATATGACATATGAATCTTTATATGTAAAGGGTGGAAAAGTATATTTTATTGTAGCAAAACAAAATGAAAACTATGATTCTACATATTACTTATATAAGATGAACAAAAAAGGAAGTAACAAGGAACAAATATGTAAAATAGATGCAAACTGTATATACTTTAATATGCAAGAAAATGCAATTTATTATACAATCACAGAAGACTATAATGAATACACAATAAAATATATTAAATATAATGGAACAGGCAAAACAATAATAAAAGAGACCAAAGCATCATCATACATTAACATAACAAAAGATTGGATATTCTCTATAGGTGTAGATTCAAACTTAGATAGTGTAACAACAATGATAAGTATTAAAGGAGACAAAGAAAAAGAATTGTAAGTAGGTGACTAAAGATGCAAATAATATATAAAGACATCGCAATAGATGTGAAAAATGGAACGACAGTTAATCAATTATTACATGAAGAAATACAAAAAGCAAAATGTAAGATTATTGCTTGCAAATTTAATAATGAAATAAAAAGTTTAAACTATTGTATAAATACAAGTGGAAAATTAGAATTGATAGATTTAAAGCATAAAGATGGTATGAGAATTTATAGAAGAGGGCTTGTATATATTATAAGCAAAGCCTTCAGTGAAGTCTATCCAGGTGCACTTATGACTATTAATTACCAATTATCAAATGCTATGTTCTGTACAGTAGACAACCTAAATATAACAAATGAAGTATTAAAAAATGTTAATAAAAGAGTTAAAGAAATAATACAAAGTGACTTGCCAATAGAAAAGAAATTCATGACAAAAGAAGAAGCTATTGAATTTTACAAACGAGAAAAAACTCTAAAAGGCAGATTACAATTAGATTTGGAACAAAAAAAAGAAGTGACTTTATATTACTGCGAAGATTATTATAATTATTTTTATGGAGTTTTGCCAATAACAACGGGCTTTGTAGAGGCCTATGAAATAACAAAATATCATAATGGATTTTTAATAAGATATCCAAACAAAGAAAACCCCTATAGCTTAGCAAAATTTGAAGATACGCCTAAATTATTTGCTACACTTGAAGAATATGAAAAGGTACACAATGTATTAAATATAAATACACTTTATAAATTAAATAAAATTATCAAAGAAGGAAAAATAGAGGAATATATATTACTTGACGAAGCCTTGCATGAGAAAAAAATTAGTACAATTGCAGATAATATCGCACATAATAAAAACTTTAAGTTAATAGCGATAGCAGGTCCCTCATCTTCAGGGAAAACAACTTTTGCTAAAAGACTGGAACTTCAATTAAAATTAAATGGATTAAAACCTGTAACAATATCAGTAGACAATTATTTCGTAGAAAGAGAGAATACTCCATTAGACGAGGATGGAAAATATGATTTTGAGAGTATAGAAGCAATTGATACAAAACTATTAAATGATGATTTAGTAAAACTGTTAAATGGAGAAGAAATAGATGCACCAACATTCAATTTTCATACCGGACACAAAGAATATAGAGGAAAAAAAATGAGGCTAGAACCGGATGAAATACTAATAATGGAGGGAATACACTGCCTAAATGATAAACTAACATATTTAATTCCAAAAAAACAAAAATATATAATATATATTAGTGCATTAACAGTACTAAATATAGACTATTATAACAGAATATCAACAACAGATACTAGGCTCATTAGAAGAATAGTAAGAGATTATCAATTTAGAGGATATAATGCAATACATACACTAGAAATGTGGCCATCAGTCAATAGAGGAGAATTTGACAATATATTTAAATATCAAGAGGAAGCAGATGTGATGTTTAATTCATCACTAATATATGAATTAAGCGTATTAAAGAAATATGCAATTCCATTATTAAAAGAAATAAACATTACATCTCCACTATATTCAGAAGCAAAAAGATTAATATCAATGCTTTCATATTTTGAAGATATTCCAGATGAAGCAGTACCAACACATTCATTACTAAGAGAATTCATCGGAGGAAGTATATTTAAAGAGTAATGCGATGGTAGTGTTAATTATCAATAGTGTTTAGGAGAAATGAATGGAAAGATTATTTACAGAAATTGATGAAGAATTTGTGTGTGAGCATTGCAAACACACTGTGCCAAAGCTTGGATATTCTTGTAGAAATCATTGTAATAAATGTTTGTACTCAAAACATGTAGATATTAATCCAGGCGATAGGGCTGAAGAATGCCATGGACTTTTAGAGCCTATAAGAGTTGAAATTAGCTCTAAAAAGGGGTATGTTATTGTTTACAAGTGTCAAAAATGCGGTGCTATCAGAAAAAATAAAGCTGCAAAAGATGATAACATGGATATAATAATTAAACTAAGTGCAAATGGAGAAATATGTGATTAAGTATAAATGAACTCCTTTGTTATAATTATTTCTAACTTGTGTTTTCTAACCGATTCTGAAGTGTTAAAAAACGTTATGGTTGAGCTTGTTTTAAATAATTATAACAAAGGAGTTCATTTATATTATATAAACTATTGTATTTTTTGCAATGCTTCAATTCTATCATTAATGCTTGGGTGTGTATCAAATAACCCAGCTTTTTTTCTGGCATTTTTCTTATTTTTAAAAGGGCTTACAATAAACAAATTAGCTGTTGCATTGTTTGCTGTTTTAAGTTCATTTGGATCACTATCTAATTTTTGCAAAGCAGAAATTAAACCTTGAGGATTTCTCGTAATTTCAGCTGCTGTGCTATCAGCTAAAAATTCTCTTCTTCTTGAAAGAGCCATTTGCATAATCTTGCCAAGAACAGGAGAAATAATTAAAAGAACTAATCCAATAATCATTAAAACTATATTGCCTTTATTATCATCATCTTTGCTTCTACTTCCCCTCCAAAATAAAGAACGAGAAAACAAATCAGAAATCATAACTAAAAAACCAACCATTACAGTAACAACAGAAGTAAGTAAAATATCATAATTTTTAATATGCCCCATTTCGTGAGCGATAACTCCTTCTAATTCATAATATTCTAATTTTTCCAAAAGACCTGTTGTAACACAAATGATGGAGTGATTAGGATTACGACCAGTAGCAAAAGCATTAGGCTGAAGATCATCTACAACATAAAGCTTGGGTCTATAAGAAAGACCAGAAGAAATCATAAGGGCATCCAAAACATGTACAAGTTTTCTATCTTCTTCTAATGTTGCAGGTCTTGCCTTTGTAACAGCAAGAATAATTTTATCACTATTATAGTACGAAGCAAAAGTGGTTAAAATTGAAAATATCATAGCAATGGCTATAGCAATAGGACCAGTAAAATTTAAAGCCATTGCAAGATAATAAACAATTAATGTAATCATAAGAATAAATCCAAAAACAATAAAACCTGATTTTATTTTATTCTTTTTAATATCCTCAAACATAAAAATCACCTAAAAAAATTATAACATAATAAAACTTAATTTACAATTAAACTTTACTTTTTAAATATAATAATATAAAATATATGTGAAAAGAGGAAAAAACATGAATGTATTAAAAGAAACAAAATTTATACTGGATAAATACCATATAACTGCAAATAAAAATTTAGGACAAAATTTTTTAATAGATGATGAGGCAGTTACAGGAATAATAGATGCAGCAAAGGTTTCAAAGGAGGACTTAATAATTGAAATTGGTCCAGGACTTGGAACACTTACCAAAGAATTATTAGAAAAAGCAGGAAAAGTAATATGTATAGAACTAGATAAAAGAATGATGGAAATATTGGAAGATAGATTCTCAATGTATACTAACTTCAAAGTTATCAATGAAGATGTTTTAAAAGTAAACCTCAAAGATTTAATACAACAAGAAAAAATAAAAACTGCAAAAATAGTAGCGAATTTGCCTTATTATATAACAACACCAATCATAATGAAATTATTAGAAGACAGACTAGACATAGAAACAATAACAGTAATGATACAAAAAGAAGTAGCAGATAGGTTAGTAACAGAGCCAGGAACAGGTGATACAGGAGCGATAACATATGCAATACATTATTATACAGAGCCAAAACGTGTGCTAGAAGTACCCAATACTGCATTTATACCAGCACCAAAAGTAAATTCTAGTGTAATACAATTAGAAATATTAAAAACACCAAGTGTAAAAGTTGAAAATGAAGAAGAACTATTTAAACTAATAAAAATAGCTTTTATGCAAAAAAGAAAAACACTAATAAATGCCTTAGCGAACAGTAAAAAATATGGAAATAAAGAGCAAATAGAAAAAGTGTTAAGAGAACTAAAAATAGACTTACAAATAAGACCAGAAAAACTAACACTAGAACAATTTGCAGAACTATCAAATTTAATAGAAACAAAAATCGTTTGAAAGTACTTGACTTCAAGCGATTTTGTAGTATAATTAATAAATAGGAAAGAAGGAAAAATATGTTGATTTCAATAGGAAGCAGAAGCATACCTAAAATTACCGCAATAACAAGAGCCTTCTCAAGATATCCAGAGTTATGGGTAGATGAGAATGATAAAATTGAATATATAATAATGCCAAAAGAACTAAGACAAGATGAGATAAAAGGACAAGATAAGGACAATTTTTCAGGTGTTTCATGTAATCCTTTAACATTAGAAGAAACCATAAAAGGTGCAAAAAATAGAGCTAAAAATGCATTTGAATATGCAGAAGAGAGATGCCGGCACATGTGATTTCGGTGTTGGAATAGAAGCAGGAATGTATCCTGTTGCAGAGGTAGATACAAAATATATGGATACAAGTATATGTGCTATTTATGATGGAAAAACATTTTATGTGGGATTTAGTCCATCATTTGAATATCCACAAAATGCAGTAAATAGAGTGCTAGAAGGAGAAGAAATAGGATATATGCATGATATATTTGGAAATACTGCAAAGGGACGTAAAGGAGCAATTGGAGTATTAACTAATGGAAGAATATATAGAGACGAATTAGAGGAATATGCAGTTATAATGGCATTAACAAAAATTGTTTCAAAAGAAGTTTATGAAAATTAGGAGGAAAAATTATGTTTAAAATAAAATTAGAAGGCGGAAGAACAATGGAGGTACCAGAAAAAACATACTGGCATACAAGTTCTCACATATTAGCACAAGCTATAAAAAGATTATATCCAGAAATGAAATTAGCAATAGGACCAGCAATAGATAATGGTTACTATTATGATTTTGATACAGATGTAGCTTTTACACCAGAAATGCTAGAAGCTTTAGAAAAAGAAATGAACAAAATCATAAAAGAAGATTACGTAATAGAAAGATTTGTATTACCTAAAAAAGAAGCACTAGAACTTATGAAAGATGAGCCATATAAGGTAGAATTAATAAATGATTTGCCAGAAGGAGAAGAAATATCATTCTATAAACAAGGAGAATTTGTAGACCTTTGTGCAGGACCACACTTACCAAGTACAGGAAAAGTAAAATATATAAAATTATTATCATCATCAGGTGCATACTGGAGAGGTGATGAGCATAATAAAATGTTACAAAGAATTTATGGAATATCATTCCCAAAACAAAGTGAATTAGATAATTACATAAATATGATAGAAGAAGCTAAAAAAAGAGATCATAAAAAGTTAGGAAAGCAATTAGAACTATTTATGATGGCACCAGAAGGACCGGGATTTCCTTTCTTTTTACCAAAAGGTATGGCATTAAGGAACGTACTTGAAGAATTTTGGAGAAAAATACATATACAAAATGGTTATAAAGAAATAAAAACACCAGTAATATTAAATGAACAGCTATGGCATACTTCAGGACATTGGGAGCATTACAAAGATAATATGTATACAACAAAAATAGATAACGTAGATTATGGCATAAAACCAATGAACTGCCCAGGAGGAATGCTAGTATATAAAAACAGTCTTTATTCATACAGAGACTTACCAATTCGTATGGGAGAATTAGGTCTAGTGCATCGCCATGAAAAATCAGGAGAACTAAATGGATTATTCCGTGTTAGATGCTTTACTCAAGATGATGCACATATATTCTGTACGCCTACACAAATTGAGACCGAAATTATTAATTTAATGGAATTAATAAATAAAATATATAGCATATTTGGATTTGAATATACAATAGAACTATCTACAAGACCTGAAAATTCAATGGGCTCAGATGAAGCATGGGAAACAGCAGAAAATGCATTAAAGAAAGCATTAGAATATCAAAATGTAAAATACATCATAAATGAAGGAGATGGAGCTTTCTATGGACCTAAAATAGATTTCCATATTAAAGATTGTTTAGGGAGAGAATGGCAATGTGGTACTATACAATTAGATTTCCAAATGCCAGAAAGATTTGAATTAGCATATATAGGAGAAGATGGAGCAAAACATAGACCAGTTATGTTACACCGTGTTATATTTGGAAGTATAGAAAGATTTATAGGAATTTTAATAGAACATTATGCAGGAGCATTTCCAACATGGCTTGCACCAGTACAAGTAAGAATATTACCAATAGCAACAGCACATAGAGAATATGCAAAAACAATAAAGAAAAGACTTGAAGAAGAAGGCTTAAGAGTTGAATTAGATGAAAGAGATGAAAAAATAGGATATAAAATAAGAGAAGCACAACTTCAAAAAATACCATATATGATAATTTTAGGAGACAAAGAAATTGAAGCAAATGCAGTTGGCGTACGTTCAAGAAAAGATGGAGACATTGGACAGATGGAAGCAAATGAATTTATAAATAAAATAAAGAAAGAGATAAAAGAATATAAATAAAAATTTAGGCGTAACAGCCTAAATTTTTTGCCGAAAAATCTTGAAAAAGATAAGGATAGTATGATATAGTATATACTAAACAAAAGGTATGGAGGTATATTAAAATGAAAAAAGGTAAAAGATATGATGAACCAAAATTAAACCTAAAAAAAGTTTTTGGAACAATTATTACACTAGCAGTAGCAGTAATGATAATCATAACAATTAACAAGATATTAAAAAAAGAAGCAGAAAAAATACAAAACGATAAAATTACTTACTTCTCAGCGTATGTTGATGGGAAATGGGGAGTTATAGACAACACAGGTAAAACAATAGTAGATATGAAATATGATGAAATGATTACCATACCAAATCCTGAAAAACCAGTATTTGTTTGTGTATATGATGTTAATGAGGAAACTGGAGAATATAAAACAAAAGTTATAAATGAAAAAGGAAAGGAGCTATTTACTGAATATGACAAAGTAGAAGCAATAGAAAACTTTGATTCAAAACAAAATATCTGGTATGAGGAAAATCTATTAAGAGTAATGAAAAATGGTAAATATGGCGTAATAGATTATGACGGAAAAATAATACTAAATCCAGAATATGAAGAAGTTACATCATTAAAAAGTATAAAGGAAAACTTGTTAGTGAAAAAGGACAATAAAAAAGGAATAATAAACAATCTAGGACAAGTTATAGTTCCAATAGAATATAAAGAAATCAAAGTATTAAAAGAAGGATACAAAAACGAATACATAATAATAGATGAAAATGATTCTTCGGGAATTATAAGCACTAGTGGTACAATACTTGTAGCACCTGCATATAAGGAAATAAAGTATTTAAATAGCAATGAAATTTATGCAGCTAAAATAGAAGAAAAATGGAACTTAATTAATAAAAAAGGAGAAGTACTAAATAATAGCTATGATGACTACACATACTCAAAAGGAGATTATGTGATAGTAAAAAAAGACGGAAAATATGGAATAATAACTACAGCTGGAGAAATAAAAATAGAACCAACTTATGAAGAACTAAGATATGCATTCTCAGTATATTACATAGCAAAACTTAATTCAAAATATGGAATAATAAACACAGAAAATATAAGCCTAATTCCATTAGAATATATTAGCATGTCATACTTGGAAAGCAAGAATATTATAATAGCAGACAAAACAGAAACAGAAACTGTAATATTTGATAGCAATCTAACTGAAAAACTAAGAGGTTTATTCATATATGAAGATGACTACATTAAAGCAAGAATAAATGGACAAGATAAATATTATACCTATAAATTTGAAGAAAAACAATCACAAGACATATTAACTAAAAATACTTTATTTGTAAGCAAAAAAGATGGAAAGTACGGATTTGTAGATAGACAAGGAAATGTAGTAGTAAATTATATATATGATGAAGCAAAAGAACAAAACCAATACGGATTTGCAGCTATAAAATTAAATGGCTTGTGGGGAGCTATAGATAAAGGTGGTAAAGTAGTAATGCAACCACAAGTAAATTTAGATAACAGCATATACATAGACTTCATAAGAGAATGGCACCTAGCTGATGAAGGAATATATTACACAAAATAAATAAAAAATATAAAGGGGTGCAGGCATTTGCACCCTAACTTATTATTAACTATAAATAATAGAAAGGAACTGAAAATGCGTATACTATGTGGAACAGATATAATTGAAATAGAAAGAATAAAAAAGTCAATAGAAAAAAACAGAGATACATTTTTAAATTTAATTTATACTCCAGATGAAATAAAATATTGTGAAAATAAAAAAAATGCTAAATACAATCATTATGCTGGAAGGTTTGCAGCAAAAGAAGCCATATATAAAGCGATATCACCATTGCTTCCAGGGAAATTTAGCATGTCATGGAAAGACGCACAAGTAGTAAATGATGAAAACGGGAATCCTAAAATAGAATTTTTGAAAACGAAATTCGAACAAATAAAAAGCATTGATATAAGCATATCTCATTGCAAAGAATATGCTGTAGCAACAGTAACAGTTCTAATAGATGAATAAAAAATAAAAATATGGAAAAGCTTGGAATAGTAGGTTACAAGAAAGGAATGATTATAAATGGAATCATATTGGGTTCAAACGACTACTAGACCGAGCTTTTTAAAATTAGAGAAAGATTTAGATACTGATGTATGTATAATAGGAGCAGGTATAACAGGAATTATGACAGCATATATGCTTCTAAATTCAGGGCTAAAAATATGTGTTAATTGTAAGTGAAAAATGGTCCAACTTATAATTAAAATTTTTAGATGACATAATAATTCGAATAACCTCTTAACTGATAAAAATAAAAATTTCTTATAAGTGTCAATACTTGATTTATCAATACAGTTTAGTATTGATACGTTAAGAAATTTTTATATAATTAATCGTTAGGTTATGTAACTTAGTGGTCCAAAATTCAATTATAATAATGGACCATTTTGGACCATTTTTCATTCGGAAAATACATTTCTTAGGTTCTCAATTTATTCTAAATATAAAACTCCTGCGTTGGGCGAATTTTTTAGTAGTAAGCCTGAATGGTAACAACAACTTTAATAAAAATTGTAAAAATACTTGAAAAAGTTCGTGAAAGCTAGTATAATAAAAAAAGTGTTAATAAACACTCTTCAAGCGCCTGTAGTTTAGCTGGATAGAATGCAAGGCTACGAACTTTGAGATCGGGGGTTCGAATCCCTCCAGGCGCGCCAAATGGCAATTCTAGATTTGTAATAATTTTTGCAAGACAAAATTAAAAAAATCATAAAAGTACTTGCAAAATGCTAAAAAGTATGGTATTATATTAAAGTACATTTTAAACGGGGTGTGGCTCAGTTGGTAGAGCGCGTGGTTTGGGACCATGAGGTCGCACGTTCGATCCGTGTCACCCCGACCATAAAAAGGAGCTTTTTACAAGCTCCTTAAACTTTTATTAGGCTATTTTAAGCCTTTTTTTATTTTTCAGACTTTCTCAAAATTTCTCTATATTTGTGTTACTGCATTCATTATTGCATTCAGTTTTTATTTTTTGAATGTAAAAATTGCATTCAAATTTATTTTCTAAACATTTTCTTGAAAAATCCTAATATTTTCTTAAAAATATTTTCTTTATATTTAACCAATTGCATATTTCGTGTTTGGTCAATTTGGCTTTCATTAATAGTAGTATTTCTATTTTTAAATATGTCGGTATTATATTTTTGTCTATTTTCTTCTTCTATCTGATATCTTTTATTATTTTGAAATGCTTTTATTTTATTTCTTTGTTCATCTGTTGCCCAATAATCTCGAAAAAATGATGCCAACATTACCCTTCCTGTTTCAGACATTTTTTGTTCATTAATATCTTTCCATGGATTATACAAAAAAACAATATCATCCTTTTTATTCTTTTCTAGCACCTGAATCACATCTCTTGGAACTTTATTGTAATCCTCTTTTGAAATATAATTCAGTATCTCTAAAACTTCAGTACACGCAACTGCATACTCTTCATTTTCCATTTTTTTCACCACCATTATTTTTGTTCAATTTCATCATTTATGCTATTAAATTCTCGTGCTTCCCTTTGAAAAAATCCTGTTAACCTATCCATTTTTTCAACTTTTGAAAGTTCACTAACTGTATTCTTTCCAATCTTTTGGGTTAAATTTTCTTCTTGTTGTTTTGTTAAAATTTTAACATATTTAATAAAACTGTCTAGATATCTTAAATCAATATTTTCTTTATTTCTACTTCTTTCATAAATTTCTTCGATAACAGATAGTGCATCAGATTTACCTTGTTCCGTCACTATCATCTTCATTCTATCAATTCCTATTCTTCTTCCACCGACATGCGTCATCATATTCCAATCTTCTAATTTGGGCGTTTCCCAGTTAGTGTACGAACCTAACATCCATCTTGTTCTTCGTGTAGGTCCACCATTATCTATAGCACCTTTCTTTTTAAAATCTTCACTCTCATAAGAAAAATCAGTATTTTCCTTATCTTCTCCTTCAATCAAATCTAATTGAAAATATCTTCGTTCTTTAAAATCTTCAAGTACTCTTTTAAAAGTAGCTTCAAGTACACTTGGAACAGTTATCATACTTCCATCTGGTGATTTTTTTTCTCTTGCTATTCTTCCATATTCCCATCTTAACCATACATCTACCGTTTTTAGTAATCCTGTTTCTCCTTTTGAAAAATAAATTGATGGATTCTCATAATCTTTCCCTACAGCATTTTCTCGATTTTCTAAATCTCCTCTTAGTCCCTGCTTTGCAATTTTAGGGATTGCTGTTTCTCTAGTAAAATGAAAGAAATCATGACTTTCAGGAATTTCTGACAACTTAATTTTCTTTATTCCTTGGATTATTCCTCCAATTTCTTCATCGTTTTCTTCTCTTTCATCTGTTTTTTCTTTAATCCCATATTTTTTAATCATAGATTCTGATAACATCTTGTAAAAGTCATTGTATCTTTCATTTGCTTGATATATTAAACCATTTAAACTAGATTTGTTTCCTTGTTCTTCACTCGCAATTTCTTGAGCGATGTCTTGTTTTGATTGAAAAATCCTTTTAAATTCATTTTGTGCTCCTATTGGATTACCGCCTATAACTTCAGCAAGTTCTTCAAAATTCAAACTAGATTTAAACCCTTCTATATAAGCTTCAATAACACTTTCTTGTTCAATCTTACTTTTCCCTTCTTTATTCATTTGACTTTGCAAATCTGAAATTAAAGAGCCAATGTAAAAAAATTGTCTTATATATCTACTCATTTGATTATATGCACCAGATTGTATTTCACTTTGTTTACTTCTTAACTCTAAATACTTTTCAATTACATTATTTTCCATTTTGTCTTCTTCAAGTATATTTTTTATTTTCTCTTCAAGTTTTCTTCTTTTCTCATCAACAATCTTTTTTGTTTCTGCATCATCCACTGCACCTTTTAGATAATATAATTGTTCATCTATATCGAAATATCGAATTAGAATTGGATTATTCTTTTTCAATTCTGCACATTGCATATTAATTTCATCACTTTTCAAATCACTATTATTAATTATATTTTTTATATCTAGATACAAAGTATCATTTACTTCAAAAGTTCCATATGCTTCATTATGTGCAAAATTTGCACACACATATCCATTATTCATTAACTTTGCAACATGTTCTCCAAGTCTTCTGGCATACTCTTTTTCACCTAATTCATTTATAAGTTTTTCTCTATTTTTAGTAAGATCTTCAAGATATTTTACTTCTTGCTCATTCATAATAGTTATCAACCTACCCTTTCATAACTTTTTCTTCTCTGTTACATTTATCAAAATTATATCATAACTTTGGATATTTGCAACCTCTTCAGTCAACGCTTTTATGGACATTACAGCCGAAAAAAGAGCATTAACTGAACAAAGTTACATCATAGCAACTTTTTTATTATTTTTGACATTTTCCCAACAAAAATAGACTACTTTTTCAAGTAATCTACTTCATCATTTTAATCATTATTTATCCATCAAGTTTAAATTACATCTCATCTTCCTCTTCATCAAACCAATCAAACCCACTAGAATTAGCCTGTTTCATTGCATATTCTTTCATAGCCTGTTTAGATAAAGTTCTATATCTTCTAATTCGCCTTCTAGGTCTATTATTTATTTGTGAGTTAGAAACCATATTGCTGATAGCAATAATCCCAGAGAGAATGCTATCAACCTTGTTTTCCATTTTATTTTTTTGAATTTCAAAGTTTGCTCTTCCTCTGAATCTTGTAATTTCTGCTTCATAATTTGAAATTCTTTCTCCATACTTTCTGATATTATTTTTGGTAGTCTTTCTTTCAACTTCGTGTTGTCCATCTCTATATCCGAAGAAATTTTTCGAATTAGTGCTCTTATATTCACATTTTCTTCCTTCATTTGTTTGTTCCAATCGTATATATTCTGTAGCACCGTTGGCTCTATTAGATAATAGTGCATTTGTACTACTGTTGGAACTATTTGATTTTCCTGTACTATTTTGTTGTTCTCTTTCAATTTTTCTAAATTCATCTTCCATGTTTCCTTTCAAATATTTTTCTTCAAATAATTTATTATCTCTACATTTATAACCTTCTGGTGTAGTATATGTAATATATTTTCTTGTATCTGTCCAATTAACTTGATAACCTAACTTGTTCATAGTTTTTATAAAATCATCTTTACATGTACTTTCTGCTATTGATAAATCTATTGCATTTATAAGTTTGAATTTCCAGCTTTCTCCTCGTTCTGCAACTCTATATTCATTTCTTTTTATATAATTTGTTTTATCTTTTTTAGGGATAACCGAAGCTCCCATTTCTAAACAAATTTTATCTGAATAATCTTTTAAATATTGCAAGTCCTTTTTATTCATTTGAATTTTATATCCATTTTCAAATGATACAGAATTTACAACCAAATGATTATGCAAATGCTCTTTATCTATATGTGTTGCAACTAATACTTGGAATCCGTTAAATGTATTTGCTAGTTTTAAACCTGCATTATGTACTTGGGTTGGTGTCAAATTATCTTTTGGATCAAATGACTGTATAATATGTATATATTGCCTACCACCAGTTTTATTGTATAAATCTTTTGTATATAACATTTCTTCCAAACAACTCTCTGCCATGCAGTCTTTACCTGTAATTAAATCTGTAGTTGTTTTCTTATCTTGTATAACATAAGTTATAATTCTTTTTATGTTTGCTTTTGAGCTAATTGCTTCAATAACTGCCATATATTAATCACTTCCATTCGTACCTCTTTTAAATCTACTGCTGTAATTACTCTTTCATTTGCCAGCTTTGTAAGTTGATTAATATTATTTCCAATTCTTCTAAGTTCACTATCAACTTTATCTAATCCATTTATTATAACTATTTTATCTTTTAAGCATGAACTTAGAATAAATTTTGTTATTGTCATATTACATTTATTTGCTTTTTTCTCAATTAAATTCTTTTCTTGCACTGTTAATCGTATATTTATTTTCTTATCTTTTGACATATCACTCCTCCTTGAAATACCTAAAACAAATTAAAGGGGTTTGGGTTCTCACAATTTTGCAGGCTCTATTTGATGGTACTTGTACCTACAAATAGGAAGCTTGCAATACTATAAATAGTAAAATTATTTAACACTATTTATAAAATTTAATTGGTTATTTGTTAAATAATTATTTACTTTTTTAAGTTCATCTTCTTTGAATTTATTGAATACTGATGTATATGTATTTAAAGTAACTGTTACATCTTTATGCCCCATTAATCTTTGTAAAACTACTGCTGTCATTCCAGCTTCAATACATCTCGTTCCATAAGTATGCCTTAAACAATGTGTACTTATATTTTTAGAACTTGTTTTTAATTCTTCTTCAAATATTCTTTTTAGTTCTTTATTAATTGCTGATGTTCTTATGTAATTATCATTTGTTGTAAATATTAAATTGTGTAAATTCTCATTTGAATATTTTATCTGTTCTTCAAAAATTGGCATTAAAAAATCTGGGATAGGTAAAGTTCTATTACCTGCATAAGTTTTTGTCTTATTTCCTAAAATAATGGCAAATTCTTTGTCATTTGTAAGTGTTCTTTTTACATATAGAAGTTTATTTTCTAAATCAATGTTTTCGGTACTTAGTGCTAATACCTCTTCAATTCTTAATCCCATATACATCTGAATTAAAAATATATTTTTATATGGCTCATTTTCTATTGAAACCTTATTTAAATATTCTGTAAAAGCTTTTTGCACATTAATATCTAAAGCCTCTACAACTTTGGTTTGTTTATCACTTTTAGGCTTAATAACTTCATACATTGGGTTATATGTAATATATTTCTTAATCTCTGCTCTACGATATGCTTGTACAAATTGTTCATACAATTTTTTAATATATGAATCGCTTAAATCTTTTATGGAATTTAAAAATTCTTGAATATCATTTTTTGTTACATCTTGAATTTTCATTTCTCCCAGTTTGCTATTTTTTATTTTGTTTATAGTCCATTTAAGCCTTGCGTATTGCCCACCAGAAATTGTATTAGAAGCAAGTTTTTCTTCTCTAATATCTTCCATTATTTTTACTAGCTTAATTCCATTTTTCTCTACATAAATATCATTATTCATTTGATATTTTACTTCATTTAATTTATTTATAATTTCTTTTTGAGTTTTGCCATATACCGATTTTCTAATAGCTTTTCCATCTTCAGCTATCCCTAATATATATTGACCTATCCATCTTTTATTTTTCTTATCTTCAAATATTGTGCCTTCTCCATTTCCTCTTCTTCTTTTTTTCTTCATAATTTTGTCCTCCATTTTCTTATTTTGATATTTCATTTACTAAACTTGAAATATAATATTCTTTTATATTCTCGATTTTTTCGCATTTTAAAATCTTACCAAATACTTTCTCTAGTATTGGTAAAGTTACTTTATCTAGCAATTCTAGTTGATTATTATCACATAGTCTTTTTACTGCAATTTGATATAGTTTTATTTGATTTAATAGATTTTCTGGTAAATACTCTGCGTTTTGAATAAATATTTTCTTTTGATTAAATATTGCATTATAGCTTGATGTTTCTGCTTGTACCAAATTTTCATTTTTTATTTTTAAATAAATAATATTTAATCTTTCTTTCAATTCATTATTTTCTATATCTTTATCTATCTCTATATCTAACTCTTTATCTATATCTATCTCTAGTGGACTATTTGGTGGACATTGTCCACTTAATAATTTTTGTTTTTCTCTTTGTTCTCTTTTTTGCTTTGCCCAACCAGTTTCACTACCTACCATATTCTCAAATCCTGCTATTTTAAAGCAATTTCCTTCTTCTGTATATATTAGATTCAGCTTTTTAAATAATTCCATTGCTACAATAACAGTATCTCTACTAAAATATTTTGTATCTCTAACAATTTTATCTGCATCATAAGGAATTATCATTTCTCCAAGTCTTGAAGCGAGTTCTCCATTATTATTTGCAGTTTGTAGGCATAGCATTTGATATAAAACTATATATTTACAGCCATCCTGTTGTGATAATAAAAAATCAATTTCTGCTAGATTAAAGAAATCTGTTTTTAATTTAATCCAATAATACCTTTTTGTTTTTTCCATAATTTACTCACTTTCTAGTATTTCTACTCTTTTTCTATTGTTAAAATTAGGGAAAAATGATATACTACTTTTATAAAGATTTCGTAAGTCTTTATGTGGCATTTGTGCAAAAGTTAGCTCGCAAAAGTAGGCTTTTGTATAAATGCTTTTTCTTTTCATATAACATCAATCCTTTTTTCCATCTTCCATAAAATATAAGCGATTTTTTGTATTTTTCTTGTTTTGCCTATATTTACAGAAGGAAAGTCTGCACGATTAAATATCTCGTTTGTTTTGTTCTCTCCCATATATAAATCTTTTGCAACATCTTTTACTGTTAGCATTTTAAATGGATCTTCTAAGCTCTTTACAGCTTGTTTTACTAATTCTTTCTTAAGTTCTTCACTAAAACTATCATTCATAATTTTTGTCCTCCTTTGAAATTTTATATATCCATTTTGGATAACAAGTAAGTAAAAAAAATAAACTCTTTTATTTTATTAAAAACCTCCTTTCAAATTCCAGCTATCCGTTTTGGATATTTATATAATAATCCAAAATGGATAATAAGTCAATACCTTTTTCAAAAGTTTTTAAATATTTTTATCCTTTATAAAACTTTGTTAGCCTGTTTTCCTTAAATTATCGAGACTTGATTGACTTTCCAAAATGGATATGATAAAATTTAAGCATACGATAGAAGAAGGAGAAAAAATCATGACAAATGGAGAAAGAATAAGATATTTAAGAGAAAAAAATGGTTTTACTCAAAAAGAAGTAGCTAATAGACTAGGAGTAGAATCTGCAGCAATATCTAAATATGAATTAGATATGCGTGAGCCCAATATAGAAGCTTTAAAAAAATTAGCAACATTATTTAATGTTTCTATCGACTATTTACTAGGAAGAACGCCGGATGTTTTAGTTAGTGAAGTTGATAGAGATATTATAGACATTTCAGTTTTAAAAAGAAAATATAATTTATTAAAAGGCAGAATGGATAAAGTTAAAGAAGAATATAAAAATGTAAATGCAACAAATATAGCAATAAACGAACTTTGTGCTGGAGTTGGCAAAACAACTTATGGAGAATCAAAAACAAATCCAATAATTTCCTTAAAAGAAATAGAAGATTTATTTGAAAATATCGATACTGCTAAAAATCCAAACCCTCAAATTTTATTAAAATCTAGAGATATGGAAAATTGGATTATTATAGTAGAAATAGATTCTTTTGATGATGAAGAAATACCAATTGAAGCTACCGAAAGACTATGGCTTTATTCAGCAAAATTATCTAAAGAATATAATGTATTGGGATTGGCTATTTCAATTGAAAAAGATGAAATTTGTAAATTGAATTATGCTGGTTATCAAAAACAAGGAGATAAATATTATACACAATTACATTTGCCTAGAACTGTTTTAACTGCAGTTGAGTATATAGATGTAATGAGTAGATTATAGAAAAGAGGTAGAATTATGACTATTTTAGAATTTATTTTAAATAACAATGATTATTTAGAGGATTTAATTACAAGAAGTACTTATCATTCAAATGCTATTGAAGGAAGCACGTTAACTTATGCTGAAACTTATGCTATTCTATACAACGACAATAGCTTTAAAATTGAAGGAAAAGAGCCAAGAGAAATATATGAGGCTATTAACCATAAAAAAGCCTTAGAATTGGTTTTCAAGAATTTACAAAATGAAAATGGATTTGATGAAAGATTTATTAAGAAATTAAATGAAACAATAAATAGAGATATTAAAGATACAGAAGGATATAGGACTGTTCAAGTATTTATTAGGGGTAGTGAGCATATTCCACCAGCTCCTGAAAAAATACCTAATTTAATGACTTATTTTGTTTATAATTATAACCATGATGAAGAAGATATTTTTACCAAAATTGCAAGATACCATATTGAATTTGAAAAGATTCATCCTTTTGAAGATGGAAATGGTAGAACTGGTAGATTATTACTAAATTATGAATTACTTAAAAATGATATTCCACCTGTTGTAATTAGCAAAGAGGAAAGGGTAAAATATTTTGAATTTTTAAAGAATAATGATAGTACAGGCTTAGCTGAATGGTTAAAAGAATTATCTACAGAAGAAAAAGAAAGAATGGAGAAGTTTGGGTATAAGAATACTTAATGATATTTTGTCATAATATAAATTAATTAATAATGGAGGATAAAAATGGTACAGACAGGAAAATTTCAAGTATATTATAAAAGAGTAAAAAGTGAATTAGAAGATATACAAGCTTCAAACAATTATATGAGTTTGTCAAAAGCATTTGCACACTGGTATTTATTAAATTTTTTGGATATCGATGCACATGAACTTGGAGAGATTGTAATTGATGGAGATGGAGATAACGGAATAGATGCTATAATTTATAAGAATGACACTATGAAACTATTTCAATTTAAGTTTCCTGATAAAATTACTAATTTATCTAAACAAATAGATGAAAAGACAGCATTAAAACTAATAAATGGCTATAAGAAATTAACCAGTGGACGAAAACCAAGAAAAGCAAACGATAATTTCTTAAATTTTAGAGATACTGTAAAAAACAAAAGTATATTTAATTACGAATTTGTTTTTGTATCATTTTCGGATGGATTAAGTGATAATTCAGATGATGCACTTCAAACTGAACTGGAAAATATAAAAAAATTAACAGGAAATAGTCTTAAAATTCAAGTAGAAGATAAAAAAAGAATATGTGATAAAATTGATAGATTACAAAAAAAGAATATAGTTAATCTTAATATGAAATATAATTCTTTGGCACCAAGTTATAATATTGACGATAATGTAAAATCTTGGGTTGGTTTTACAACAGCTAAAGATATATTAAAAGCTGTAGAAAATAATATGGACATTATATTTGATGAAAATATTAGGAATTATGAAGGAGATAATTCTGTTAATCAAGGAATTATTAATACAGCTACAGATGAACATGAAGCAGAAAATTTTTACTTTTACCATAATGGAATTGTTTTTATTTGTGATGAGTGTAAAATTAGTACTGGTAATCAGATCACTAATTTATCAGCAGCAGCAATAGTTAATGGATGTCAAACTGTTGTTGCTTTAGATAAGGCAAGCAAGTCAGAAAAAGGTTTAAAAGAAAATGTCTTTTTACCAATTAGAATAATTGAAACAAGAGATATAGATTTAAGGGCAAAAATAACTGAGTTTTTAAATTCACAAACCAAAATTAGAGATAGTTATTTCTTAGCCAATAATACTTTCGTTAGAGAACTACAGGAAGAATTGGCTAAAAAAGGATATTTTTTAGAAAGATTGGCTAATGAATATAACTATAAACATAATTTAAATAGTGTTTCTGATTATAATAAAGATCATATTTTACAACTAGAAAAAACCATACAAATATATGTTGCTTATTATAATAATCAATCAGCCGCAAAAGCCAAAAGAGGTAAAAACGAATTATTTGATAAACAAAGTATAAATGACTTAATTTCAGAGATTAATTCTGATAAAGTATTAAAAGTATATGATATATATAAAGAAATATGTAAAGTAATAACTATGTATAGAAAATGTAGAAGAGTAAACAGAAATGATGAGTTTCTAGACTATATGGGCATAAAAGTAAATGATATTGATGAATATACAAAACAAATGGAAAAATTTATATTTGTAAACACATCTGACATATTATTTCTAAACGCGTATGCAAATATTTCAGATGGAAAATTCAAAAAAGAGAATCTAGTTAAAATTATAAATATCAGTAAAGATATAATTTCTAGTATACCTAAAATGAGTCCTTCATCTGCAACAAAAAATACAAATATTTTCGAAAAAGTGCAAAAAATGTGTCAAGCTCAAAAAGAGAGCTAGTTGCATTCAAACCACATTCAAAAATGGTCGAAGTGCTTGAAAATAGCTAAAATTACATGCTATTTTCCTGTCACCCCGACCAAAAAAAGAGACTTTTACAGTTTCTACAGAGTGTTGACAAAGTTAAAAAACTTTTGCCAATACTCTTTCTTTTTTGCTTTTTTAGTAGTAAGTCTGAATGGTAACCCGTAATCGTAAAAAAAATCACAAAAACTGTTGACGTTCTCCTAAGTTAAGTGGTATAATATAAAGCGTTAATGTTTATTTTCAGGAGGTGAAAAATAGTGCCAACAATTAATCAATTAGTAAGAAAAGGTAGAAAAACATCAGTTACAAAATCAACAGCTCCAGCTTTACAAAAGGGATTTAACTCAAAATTAAATAGACAAACAAATGCAAGATCACCACAAAAAAGAGGAGTATGCACAGTAGTTAAAACAGTTACACCTAAAAAACCAAACTCAGCTTTAAGAAAAGTTGCAAGGGTTAGACTATCAAATGGATATGAAGTAACATCATATATTCCAGGTATAGGACATAACTTACAAGAACACAGTGTTGTTTTAATAAGAGGTGGAAGGGTAAAAGATATTCCAGGTGTTAGATACCACATCATCAGAGGCACATTAGATACAGCAGGTGTTAAAGATAGAATGCAAGCTAGATCTAAGTATGGTGCAAAACGTCCTAAAAAATAGGCGTCTTTGATTAAAAAAAGAGATTAAGTGTTAATGAAGATATGTAATAAAATTTATATAGATAGAGTTAGCACTGACTGAAGTAGAAACTTCAGAGTAACTTTGATATTTTTCAAGTAAAATATCTATTATTTAAATAAAAAGGAGTGAAGAAAAGTGCCAAGAAGAGGATATATAGCAAAAAGAGATGTTTTACCAGATCCAATATATAATAGTAAAATAGTTACAAAATTAATAAACAACATTATGTTAGATGGTAAAAAAACAGTTGCTCAAAAAATAGTTTATGATGCATTTAATATAGTTAAAGAAAAAGAAAATAAAGATGCATTAGAAATTTTTGAAACAGCTCTTAACAATATAATGCCTGTCCTTGAAGTTAAAGCAAGAAGAGTAGGTGGAGCAACATACCAAGTTCCTATCGAAATAAGACAAGAAAGAAGACAAACTTTAGGACTAAGATGGTTAGTTAACTATGCTAGAAACAGACATGAAAAAACAATGGCTGAAAAATTAGCTGGTGAATTAATTGATGCTGTTAACATGACAGGTGGAGCAGTTAAGAAAAAAGAAGAAACACATAGAATGGCAGAAGCTAATAAGGCTTTCGCACATTACAAATGGTAAAAATCGAATGAAATCGGGCATCTTACGGCGTCAAACTTCATAAAATTTTTATCGACATACTTTTTTGTATAGTCTCAAAAAATTTTATTCGTTTTCCTTGTAATATACCCAATTTGCTTCGATTTATCAAAAGTAAGTTATGCTAAAAACAAGAAAATTTTTGCGACATACATTTGTATAGTTTTAAAAATTTCAACTTGCTTTTCTAGAATCACTTGGTTTTGATAAAAATTAATAAATAATAAAAATAAAATAGGAGGAAAAATTAATGGCAGGTAGAGAATTTCCATTAGAGAGAACAAGAAATATAGGGATAATGGCTCATATTGATGCAGGGAAAACTACTACTACAGAAAGAATTCTTTTCTATACAGGTAGAACACATAAAATAGGAGAAGTACATGAAGGTGCTGCTACTATGGACTGGATGGAACAAGAACAAGAAAGAGGTATAACAATTACTTCTGCTGCTACAACATGCCACTGGTTAAATCATAGAATAAACATAATTGATACCCCAGGTCACGTTGACTTTACAGTTGAAGTTGAAAGATCTCTAAGAGTACTAGATGGTTCTGTAACAGTATTTTGTGCTAAAGGTGGAGTTCAACCACAATCAGAAACAGTTTGGAGACAAGCTGATAAGTATCAAGTACCAAGAATGGCATATGTAAATAAAATGGATACTACAGGAGCAGATTTCTTTGGATGTGTAGAGCAAATGAGAAACAGATTAAATGCAAATGCTATTCCAGTAGAAATACCAGTAGGAGCAGAAGATACATTCAAAGGTATAGTTGACTTAATAAAAATGAAAGCATTTATTCATAAAGATGATTTAGGAAAGGTTATTGAAGAAACAGATATACCTGAAGATTTAAAAGAAATTGCTGAAAAGTATAGAGCAGAAATGGTAGAAGCTGCAGCAGAACAAGATGATGAATTAATGATGAAATATTTAGAAGGTGAAGAACTTTCTGAAGACGAAATCAAAAAAGGTTTAAGAATTGGTACAATAGCAAATAAAATAGTACCAGTTTGTTGCGGTTCATCATATAAAAACAAAGGTGTTCAAGAATTATTAAACTATATAGTTGCATTTATGCCATCACCACTAGATGTACCACACATTAAAGGCGTTGACTTAGATGGTAACGAAGTAGAAAGAAAAACATCAGATTCTGAACCATTCGCAGCATTAGCATTTAAAATTGCAACAGATCCATTTGTTGGAAAACTATGTTTCTTTAGAGTTTATTCAGGAACATTAGAGTCTGGTTCAACAGTATTAAATGCAAATAAAGACAAAAAAGAAAGAATCGGAAGAATTCTTCAAATGCATGCAAACCATAGAGAAGACATAGATAAAGTATATTCAGGAGATATAGCAGCAGCAGTTGGACTAAAAGATGTAACAACAGGTGATACATTATGCGATATAGAACATCCCGTTGTACTAGAATCTATGGAATTCCCAGAACCAGTTATAGAAATAGCAATTGAGCCAAAAGATAAAGTTGCTCAAGAGAAAATGGGTATAGCTTTAGCAAAACTAGCCGAAGAGGACCCAACATTTAAAACATATACAAATCATGAAACTGGTCAAACAATAATTGCAGGTATGGGAGAACTACACTTAGACATCATAGTAGACAGACTAAAAAGAGAATTTAAAGTTGAATGTAATGTAGGTAAACCACAAGTTTCTTACAAAGAAACAATTAGAAACAAAGTAAGAGTAGAAGGAAAATTCATACGTCAATCTGGTGGACGTGGACAATATGGACACGTATGGTTAGAAATGGAACCATTAGAGCCAGGTAAAGGAATTGAATTCGAAAGCAAAATCGTTGGAGGAGTTGTTCCAAAAGAATATGTTAAACCAACAGAAGAAGGTATCCGTGAAGCAGCAGAAAGCGGAATACTAGCAGGTTACCCAGTTATAGACTTTAAAGCAACATTAGTTGATGGTTCATACCATGATGTTGACTCATCAGAAATGGCGTTTAAAATAGCTGGTTCTATGGCTTTCAAAGAGGGATGTAGACAAGCGAAATCAGTTATTCTAGAGCCTATAATGAAAGTTGAAATAACAGTTCCAGAAGAATACATGGGAGATGTTATAGGAGATGTAAACTCTAGACGTGGAAAAATGGAAGGAATGGAAGCAAGAAATGGAATGCAAATAATAAGAGCATTCATACCACTATCAGAAATGTTTGGCTATGCAACAGACCTACGTTCAAAAACACAAGGAAGAGGAACATACGCAATGGAACCATCTCATTATGAAGAAGTTCCAAAATCAATTCTAGAAACAATCGTAGCTTCTAGAACTAAAAAAGAAGAATAATTTTCTTCAAAGGTATTGCAAAAAAAGCAAAATTGTTATAAAATAGCAATTACTAAAAAGTCATTAAATTTAAAAAATATAAAGGAATTAGAATGGAAATAAGAATTATTAATTCCAAATTCCAAAATCAAAATTCTAAATTCCAATTTGAAGGAGGATTTTTAAATGGCAAAGGAAAAATTTGAAAGAACCAAACCACACGTAAATATTGGTACAATTGGTCACGTTGACCATGGTAAAACAACAACAACAGCAGCTATTACAAAATACTTAGGATTATTAGGAAAAGCTAAATTCACAGCTTATGACCAAATTGATGGAGCACCAGAAGAAAAAGCAAGAGGAATCACAATCAATACAGCTCACGTAGAATATGAAACAGAAAAAAGACACTATGCACATGTTGACTGTCCAGGTCACGCAGACTATGTAAAGAACATGATTACAGGTGCTGCACAAATGGATGGAGCAATATTAGTAGTTTCAGCAGCAGATGGACCAATGCCTCAAACAAGAGAGCATATATTACTTGCAAGACAAGTTGGTGTAAAATATATTGTTGTTTACCTAAATAAATGCGATATGGTTGACGATCCAGAATTATTAGAATTAGTTGAAATGGAAGTTAGAGACTTATTATCAAGCTATGATTTCCCAGGAGATGAAATCCCAATTATAAAAGGATCATCATTAAAAGTATTAGAATGTACATCAACAGATCCAAATGCACCAGAATATCAATGCATGAAAGAATTAATGGATGCAGTAGATTCTTATATACCAACTCCAGATAGACCAACAGATGGAGACTTCTTAATGCCAGTAGAAGACGTATTCTCTATCACAGGTAGAGGAACAGTTGCAACAGGTAGAGTAGAAAGAGGAGTTGTAAAAGTTTCAGACGAAGTTGAAATTGTTGGATTAGCAACAGAGGCTAAGAAAACAGTTATCACAGGTGTTGAAATGTTCAGAAAATTATTAGACCAAGCACAAGCTGGAGATAATGTTGGATTACTATTAAGAGGTATCCAAAGAAATGAAATAGAAAGAGGTCAAGTATTAGCAAAACCAGGATCAATACATCCACACACAAAATTCAAAGCACAAGTTTATGTATTAACAAAAGAAGAGGGTGGACGTCATACACCATTCTTCAATGGATATAGACCACAATTCTACTTCAGAACAACAGACGTTACTGGAGTTATAGATTTACCAGCAGGAACAGAAATGGTAATGCCAGGTGATAACATCGATATGACAATCGAATTAATCACACCAATAGCTATGGAAAAAGGACTAAGATTTGCTATCCGTGAAGGTGGTAGAACAGTAGGTTCAGGAATCGTTTCTGAAATAATAGCTTAATTAAAAAATTAAAAAAGCAAGGTTCGCCTTGCTTTTTTGTGTTTTATAATATTTTTTATCAAAAAACTAGCAATTAAATGTAGGTTGAAGTATAATAATATTAGCAAAAATATAAAGGAGAAAAAAACATGGCTTGGACTAAAGAACAAGAAAAAGCAATATATCAAAAAGGCGATAATATATTAGTAGCAGCTGCAGCAGGAAGTGGAAAAACAGCGGTACTAGTTGAAAGAATTATAAATAAAATAACAAATGAAAATATAGATGTAGACAAATTATTAGTGGTGACATTTACAAATGCTGCAGCAACAGAAATGAGAGAACGCATATTAGATGCTATATATAAAAAGCTAGAAAACGAACCAGATAATTTAAGATTACAAAAACAGATTATTCTTATAAATAAAGCTCATATATCAACAATACATGCATTTTGTTTAGAAGTAATAAAAAACAATTTTTATAAAACAAATATATCACCAAACTTTAGGCTAGCAAATACACCTGAGATAGAGCTCCTAAAAATGGAGGTATTAGAAGAAGTATTTGATAGCTTGTATGAAGAAAAAAATCAAGACTTCATAAAACTAATTGATACATACTGCAACTATAGAAGTGATGAAAATTTAAAGGATATAGTTCTAAAAATATATAGATATATACAAAGCATGCCATATCCAGAAGAATGGTTAGAAAAAGAAATAGAAAGATTCAATTTGAATTTGGAAGAAGATTTTTCTGAAACAATATGGGGAAAAATCATAATTAAAGAAATAAAAGAAGAAGTCACTGACCACATAGCTTCGCTGATTAATGTAGACAAAAAGCTAAAACAGGACATTGAATTACAAAAATGGCATTTAACAATATTAGAGGACATAAATAAATTAAATCAATTGTTAAAACTAGAGAAGTGGGATGAACTTTACACATATATTCAAGAACTATCCTTTTCAACTTGGCCATCAAAAAAGAACTATGATTCAGAAATAAAAGATAAAGCAAAAAAAACTAGAGATAAAATGAAAGAAGCAATAATAACAGGTGATAATTGTATTAAAAACAAGGTGTTTATATATAAATCATATCAAGCAAATGCAGATATATATGAAATGTATAAAATACTAAAGGAAATACAAATTATTATATTAAAATTTATAGAGGAATACAAAAAAGCAAAGCTTGAAAGAAATATTATAGATTTTAATGATATTGAGCATATGGCACTTCAAATTCTAGTTAAAAAAAATAAAGAAGGAAGATATGAACCAACAGAAGTTGCAATTGAATATCAAAAAATGTTTGAAGAAATTGCAATAGATGAATATCAAGATAGTAATGAAATACAAGAAGAATTATTAAAACAAGTATCAAGAGGCAATAACATATTTATGGTAGGAGATGTAAAACAAAGTATATATAAGTTTAGACAAGCAAAGCCAGAATTATTTTTAGCTAAATATGATACATATATAGATAATAAAATTCAACTTTTTGCAAACTTTAGAAGCAGAAGGAATATATTAGATTTAACAAATACAATATTTAAAAATATAATGAGTAAAGATTTTGGAAGTATAGAATATGATGAAAACGAGTTTTTAAATGTAGGACAAGAATACTTAGAAACAAATCAAAAAAAACTAGACAAAGCAGAACTACATATAATAGATGTAGCAGAAGAAATAAAAACAGATGAAGCAGAAGAAATACTAGAAAACAGCGTAGTAGAAGCAAAATTCGTAGCAAAAAAAATACAAGAAATAATACAAGGAAATTATTATGTATTTGACAAAAAACAAGGATATAGAAAATTACAATTTAGAGATATCGTGATACTTTTAAGAAAGACAAATAAGGTAGCACCAATATATGAAAAAGAAATAACAGAATTAGAATATCCAGTATTTAGTGATATAGGAACAAATTATTTTGAAACAATAGAAATACAAACTATAATGAATTTGCTAAAAATCATCAGTAATCCAGATAATGATATTGCATTAGTAGCAGTACTAAGAAGCCCTATAGGCAAATTTACAGACAATGAATTGATAGAAATAAGACTAGAAAACAAAAAAGAGAGCTTTTACAGTGCATTAATTACAAGTGAAAAGCATAAAGAAAAAATAAATATCTTTTTAAAATTATTAGAAGATTTTAGAACAAAACAAGAATACTTAAAATTAGATGAACTTATTTGGTACATATATGAAAAAACAGGATATTATAACTATGTGAGTCTCATGAATAATGGAAATATTAAAACAGCAAATTTGAGAATGTTGTTTGAAAAAGCTAAGGATTACGAACAGGGAAGCTTTAAAGGATTATATAACTTTATAAATTTTATAGATAAAGTAACAAAAGGCAATACAGATATGGGTGCACCTAAATTAATAGGAGAAAATGAAGATGTTATAAGAATAATGAGTATACACAAAAGTAAAGGACTTGAATTTCCAGTAGTATTTTTATGCGGAACTGGAAATCAATTCAACATGATGGATTTAAATGATAATATATTAATACACTCTGAGTTAGGACTTGGACCAAAATATATAAATTATGAAAGAAAAATAACGTATAATACTTTAGCTAAAGAAGCAATAAAGCATCAGTTAAAAAAAGAATTACAAGAAGAGGAAATGAGACTGCTATATGTGGCATTAACAAGAAGTAGAGAAAAATTAATTATAACAGGAGTTGATAAAAATCTAAAAGAATCAATTGAAACAAAGACGGAAATGCTTCAAACAAGTGATGGAAAAATAACAAAAACAATAGCAAAAAAGGCAAAATCATATTTGGATTGGTTGGAAGCGGTATATTTGTCAGATGATAAAATTAAGGAGCTTATTGATGTATATGAACATAAAAAAAATGAAAATCTTACAGCAGAAACTTTAGAAAATGAAGAACAAATAATTGAAATAGAAAAAAGAGAGGTAAATCCAAAAATAAATGAAATATTAACATGGGAATATCCATATAAAGATTTAACAAAAATAGAAGGGAAAAGCTCAGTAAGCAAACTTTCGAAAAAAATAGAAAATGCAGAAACAAACTTTGAGATAAAAAAACCAAGATTTTTAGTAGGAGAACTTCCTTTAAGTAAAGCAGAAATAGGAACAGTAGTACACTTAATAATCCAAAAACTAGATTTTAGGCAAAATTACACAATGAAAGAAATAGAAGATTTGCTAGAAAAGTTAGAACAAAAAGAAATAATCACAACAAAACAGAAACAAGCTATACCAAAACAAGAAATACAAAAATTTACAAATAGCGATCTATTTAAAGAGATATCAGAGGCAAAAGAAATATATAAAGAACAACCTTTTTATTTAAACATACCTGTAAAAGAATTATATGAAAGTGATTCAGAAGAGAGTATATTAGTACAAGGAATAATAGACCTATATTATATAACAAAAGAAGGACAAGTTATATTAGTAGATTATAAAACAGACTATGTACTAGAAGGCAATGAAGATTATTTAAAAGAAAAATACACACCGCAATTAAAATTATATAAACGAGCTATAGAACATGCACTAAATAAGCAAGTTGACAAAACATTTATATATTCAACATATTTGAGTAAGAAAATAGAAGTTCTCTAATGTCCTTTTTTGGGACAGTCCCAAAAAAGGACAATTTTATTATAAATTGCAACAAGGTATTGCAATTTGTAAAATTTTAATATAAAATAAAATTACAACAAAGAAAATAAAAAATTAAAACAAATATCACACTACTTATGTGTGACTAAAGGAGAAGGATAGGTATGAAAGAGAAAAACAAAGGAATAACATTAATAGCGTTGATAATAACAATAGTTGTAATGCTAATATTAGTAGGAGTAAGTGTAAGCATATTAATAAATAGCAACTTGATAGGAGCAGCAGAAAAAACAGCAACAGCATATAACCAAGCAAAAAACATTAACAGAATATGTAAATGCAACAAAAAGAAAAATAAACTTTAAAATTAATGGCAATACATATGAAGCGTATGAGGGAGAAACTTTAGCTGATTGGTGTTCAAGACAGACATTCAGCGAGGACGAATCTGATCCATTGTATATAGTAGGTCTAATTTACAAAAATACAAAGCCAGAAGTAGATATAGATGGATATGTTGTTTGGAGTACACGCTACAGAGCAAATTCTAAAAGCTATTATTTAGGTACGAATCCTGCAGGAGGACGAATTGCGCCAACTGATTTCTACTCTACAATTTCTGAAGGAAGAAGCTTAAAGACTGCAATTGCACAATCAAATTAATTGCTGCCATTGGGGACGGAGTTTTTTGGCAATAAAAAAATGTCAGAAATCTCCGTCACATTGGCAAAAAGAGGAGTTTGAAATGGTAGCAGAAATTATAATTAATAGACTAGCAAAAGATTTGAATAGAATATTTGATTATCTTGTTCCAGACAGCATGGTTAAAACTATAAAAGTTGGAGCAAGAGTTTTTGTGCCTTTTGGCTCTAAAAATTCACCTACAGAAGCATTTGTTATAGGTCTAAAAAATGTTTCTGAATTTGCAAATAAATATATTCTAAAAATAGAAGATTTTCCCCTAACAGAAGAAAATATAGAACTTGCAAAACTTATGTCTAGAAGATATTTTTGTAACATATCAGAATGTATAAAATTAATGCTTCCACCAGGTGAAAAAACTACAAATCTAGAAAATAGGATAAAAGATAAGACTGCTAATTTTGTATATTTAAAAAAAGAAGATGATGAGATAGAGCTGGATATAGAGATAGGTAAAATAAAGAATTCGAAACATATAAAAATTCTAAGATTTTTAGAAGAAAATAATGGAATACATATAGCTGATTTGGAAATGTTTTTGGAGGTAGCAAGGGCAACAGTAAAGACCTTAGAAAAAAATGGATATATAGAGATTATAGAACAAAAAATAGAGAGAAATCCATTTAAAAATAGAAAAATAGAAAGAGATAAGCCCCTACAATTAACAGAAGAACAACAAATAGCATTTAACAAAATTAATAATAGTGGATTTAATGAATTTTTAATTTATGGGGTTACAGGTTCGGGCAAAACTGAAGTGTATTTACAACTTATACAAAGCACACTAAATAAAGGTAAAAAGGCTATTGTATTAGTTCCGGAAATTTCACTTACTCCTCAAATGGTAGATAGATTTTCAAGGCGATTTGGAAATTGCATATGTGTACTTCATAGCAAATTATCAATTGGTGAGAGAAACGACCAATGGAAAAATATCAAAACAGGAAAATGTAGAATAGTAATAGGTGCAAGGTCTGCAATATTTGCACCCATAGATGATTTAGGTATAATAATAATAGATGAAGAACATGATATATCATATAAATCAGATATGTCGCCAAGATTTAATGCTAAAGAGATAGCTAGATATATTGCTAAAAAGCATGAGATTCCACTAGTTTTAGGAAGTGCTACTCCAGATATTTCAACATACTACAATGCAAAGAATATTATTAAACTAACTAAAAGAGCGAATAACTCCAACTTACCAGAGGTGGAAGTAGTAGATTTAAGAAAAGAATTAGCAAATGGAAATCGTTCAATTTTAAGTGAAAGATTAAAAGAAGAAATTGCCAAAAATTTAGAGAACAAAAAACAAACAATATTATTTTTAAATAGAAGAGGATTTTCAACTTTTGTAATGTGTAGAGATTGTGGCTATACAGTGAAATGTAAAAGATGTAATATCAGCCTAACATATCACAGCAAGGAAAACAAACTAAAATGCCATTATTGTGGATATGAAATGAATAATATAACAATATGTCCAAAATGCAAAAGTAAAAATATAAAACATTTTGGAAGTGGAACTCAGAAATTAGAGGAGGTTATCCACAGCCTTTATCCACAGGCAACTACAATCAGGATGGACATAGACACAGTTAGCAGAAAAAATTCTCATGAACAAATTTTAAATAGATTTAAAGATGAAAAAATAGATATACTAATAGGAACACAGATGATAGTAAAAGGGCATCATTTTCCAAATGTAACACTAGTAGGAGTAATAGCAGCTGATGCAAGTTTAAATGCTGAAGACTTTAGAGCAAATGAAAAAACTTTCGATTTGTTAGTACAAGTAGCAGGAAGAGCAGGAAGAGAAAAGCTTCCAGGAAAAGTAATAATACAAACATATTCTACAGAAAACTTTTGTATAGAATGTAGTAAAAAACAAAACTATGATGAATTCTATAAAACTGAAATAGAAATAAGAAAACAATTGAAATATCCACCATTTTGCGATATAATAATGTTTGGAATTAATTCTTCAGATAAAGAAGAAATAGAACAAGCTTCAAATAAGCTATATAAAATACTCAAAAAACATGGACAAGAACAAATGCAAATAATGCCACCACTTCCAGCACCAATAGATAAAATAAAATACAGATATAGGTGGAGAATAATTGCAAAATGTAAATTAAACAGCAAAATTATAACTATTATAAATGATGCATTAGATGAATACTATAAACAAAAATTTAAAAAAACTAGAGTTATTGTAGATGTAAATCCTAATAATATGTCATAAAAAGCAAGTACATAGCTTGAGGAAATATAATATAGAAGGGAGAAAAAAATGGCAATTAGAACAATTAGAACAGAAGGAGACGAAATTTTAAGAAAAAAATCTAAAAAAGTTGAAGTGATTGATGAAAAAATAAGAGAACTAATTCAAGATATGAAAGAAACTTTGCATAAATATGATGGAGTGGGATTAGCGGCAGTTCAAGTTGGAATACTTAAACAGATAGTAGTAATACATGAAAGTGAAGATGAACCGATATATGTATTAATAAATCCAGAAATAATATCACAAAGTGGTACACAGATAGTTGAAGAAGGTTGCCTGAGCTTCCCAAATAAATTTGCAAAAATTAAAAGACCAGAGAAAATATCAATACAAGCATTAGATGAAAATGGTAAGAAAATAAAAATAACAGGAGAAAAATTACTTGCACAAGCAATAAGCCATGAAATAGACCATTTAAATGGTGAGGTATTCATAGACAAAATAGTACCAGGCACACTAGAAATAATCAGACAAGAAAATTAGAAATTTTCTAAATAGATATCCTATTTAGTTTTAAGGAGATAAACAATGTTAAATATAATTTTCATGGGAACTCCAGATTTTGCGAAAGAATCTTTGGAGGCGATATATAATGCGGGGCATAATATAATAGCAGTTATAACAAATCCAGATCGACCAAAAGGAAGAGGCATGAAGCTAATAGCATCACCTGTAAAAGAATTTGCAATAGAAAAAAACATTCAAGTGCTTCAACCAGAAAAAATAAAAGAAATCAAGGATACTTTAGTACAATTAAAACCAGATTTATTTTGCGTAGTAGCATATGGGAAAATTTTACCAAAGGACATTTTAGAAATTCCTAAATTAGGTTCAATAAATGTTCATGGATCACTACTTCCTAAATATAGGGGTGCAGCTCCAATACAATGGGCAGTAATAAATGGGGATAAACAAACAGGAATTACTACAATGTATATGGATGAAGGTATGGATACCGGAGATATAATCCTAAAGCAAGAATTAGAAATCTCAGAAAATGAGACAACAGGTGAATTATGGAACAGATTATCTAAAATAGGTGGAGAACTTCTAGTTAAAACCCTAGAAAAAATAGAAGACGGAACAGCACCAAGAATAAAGCAAGCCCCAGAGTTTACTTTAGCACCAATGTTAAGCAAGGAAATTGCAAAAATAGATTGGAAGAATAAAACAGCTATAGAAATTAAAAATTTGATAAGAGGTTTAAATCCAATTTTAGGTGCATATACCACCTACAAAGGTAAAAAAATAAAAATATGGAAGGCAGAAGCAGAAAACCTAAAAACATTTATAGAAAAATATCCAGAATTTGAAGAGCATATATCAAAATTTGAAGGCATGATAGGAGGAACTATAGTCTATTCAGACATAAAAAAAGGACTATATGTAAAAGCGAAAAATAGTATATTGATACTGCAAGAGGTTCAGGCAGAAAATGCAAAGAAGATGTGTATTCAAGATTTCCTAAGAGGGAATCTAATACAAACAGGAGAAATATTTGAATGATAACTAGTTGAAAGGAATCTAGGGTAGTTTACTCTTAATACCCTTGGAATTATTATGGAAAAGATATGTATAAAAATAGTAGAAAAATTAGAAAAACAGAATAAAACAATAGCTTTTATGGAATCATGCACAGGAGGATTTTTAGCAAACAGTATAACCAATATATCTGGTGCATCAAATATTTTAAAAGTAAGTCTTGTTACATATTCATCTGAATATAAATTGAAATTTGGTGTTGACAAAAATGTTTTAGACAATTATACTGTATATAGTAACCAAACATCAATGGAAATGGCAAGGAATGTAAGCAAATTTGCAAATAGCGATATTGGAGTAGGAATAACAGGAGAATTAGGGAATACAATCAATAAAAAGCCAAAAGTATATTACACAATATACTTTGCAGAAAACAATAAATATATTAATAAAATAATAGAAGTAACAGGAAACGAAAGAAAGGAAATGAAGAAAAAGGTTGCAGAGAAAGTATTGGAAGATTTATTTGAAAGCATATAAAAAAAATTCAACTTGTTACTAGAAAGGAATACAAAAATTATGAGTTTTGTAAATACAAAATTAGAGGAATTTAATAACTGGTTAAAAAATAAAAAAGTGGCTATAATTGGATTAGGAGTAAGCAATAGCCCTCTTATAGATTATATGTATAAGATGAATGCAAATATTACAGTATTTAACAATAAAACAGAAGATAAAATAGACAAAAGTATTTTACAAAAAATAGAACAATATAAAATTGAAAAACATTTTGGAGAAAATTACTTGTCAAATTTAAAAGACTTTGATATAATCTTTAAATCACCATCAGTTAGACCAGATTTACCAGAAATTCAGGAAGAAGTAAAAAAAGGAGCAAAATTAACATCAGAAATAGAACTTGTAATAGAGTTATCTCCTTGCAAAACAATTGCAGTAACTGGTAGTGATGGAAAAACAACTACAACTTCATTAATATATGAAATATTAAAAAATAAATATAAATGTTTTTTAGGAGGCAATATTGGAATTCCATTATTTACTAAAATACAAGAAATTAAGCCAGAGGATATTGTAGTACTAGAACTAAGTAGCTTTCAATTAATGACAATGAAGAAAAGCCCTGACATAGCAGTAGTAACAAATATAACACCAAATCACTTAGATATACATAAATCATATCAAGAATATATCGAGGCAAAGACAAACATATTTAAGAATCAAAATGAAGACAATAAGCTAGTATTAAATTATGATAATGAAATAACTAGAGAATTTTCAAAACAAGCACCAGGGAAGGTGGTATTCTTTAGTAGCAAAGAAAAATTAGAAAATGGAGTTATTTATGATGATGGAACAGTAAAAATTGCAGAAGATGGACTTAGACGACATGTACTAAAACTAAAAGATACTAAACTAAGAGGAAAACATAATGCGGAAAATATTTGTGCTGCTATAGCAGCCACAAACGGTTTAGTAGACATTGAAACTCAAATAAAAGCAATAACAAATTTTGAAGGAGTAGCACATAGAATCGAATTTGTAAGAGAAATAAATGGAAGCAAATGGTATAATGACTCAATTGCATCAAGCCCAACAAGAACAATTGCAGGTTTAAATTCTTTCGAAGAAGAAATAATACTAATAGCAGGTGGATATGATAAACACTTGGATTATGAACCAATAGCAGAGCCAATACTCAATAAAGTAAAAACCTTAATATTAATGGGGCAAACAGCAGAAAAAATATTTGGAGTTGTAAAACAAAAAAAAGAAGAACAAAACAAACAAATAAATATATATAAAGTAAAAACACTAGAAGAAGCAATAGAAAAAGCAAAAGAAAACGCAAAACCAAATCAAGTAGTACTGTTCTCACCAGCGAGTGCAAGTTTCGATATGTTTAAGAACTTTGAAGAAAGAGGAAATAAATTCAAAGAACTAGTGAAAAAATTATAAGGGAGGAGATTAACTATGGTAATTGATCCTAAAGGAAAAATGTTCGAAGAAAGAAGAAAAAAAGAAAGAAGATCAGGAGAAGACAGAAGAAAAGAAAATGAAAACGTGGCAAAAGACAACAGAAAATCTGACAGAAGAAAAGAAGATAGAAGAAATCCAAAAAATGCCTATAAAGCATAAGCAAAGGGCAAATATAATGCCCTAAAACACCCCGATGTGGCGGAACTGGCAGACGCACACGACTCAAAATCGTGCGGGAAACCATGTGGGTTCGAGTCCCACCATCGGGACCAGAAAAAAAAATCCAAGCAAAGCTAGGATTTTTTTTGTAGAATTAAAAAAGTGGGGCTCGAAAAGGAGCTGTACCGAAGTTTCAGGCAAGTTAAGGCTTGCATGAAACGAGGGAAAATGGTCCAGAGGACCATTTTGCGACGCGGCTCTGAAAGAGGAGTCCCACCATCGGGACCAGAATAAAAAATCCAAGCAAAGCAAAAAGGTAAACAGAACTTTTGTTCTATTTGCCTTTTTGCTTTTTAACACAAGAAAAAAATAAAAAAAATAAAAAAAATTAAAAAAAGTATTGCTTTTTTATAATTTATAGTGTAAAATGGTAACGAAGTGGAGGAAAGTGGTAGAAAGTGGTAAACAGAAAAAGAGGTGAAAAGCTTTGCTAATAGGTGAATATGAGCATTCAATTGATACAAAAGGTAGATTAATAATGCCTTCTAAATTAAAAGAAGACATAGGAGAAAAATTTGTAATTACTAAAGGACTAGATGGATGCTTGTTTGTATATTCAAAAAAAGAATGGCAAAACTTTGAAGAAAAATTAAGAACCTTCCCACTTACAAATAAAGATGCCAGAGCATTAATGAGATTTTTCTTAGCAGGAGCAATGGAATGTGAAATAGATAAACAAGGAAGATTTCTAATAGCAGGAAATTTAAGAGAGTTTGCAGGACTAGAAAAAGAAGTAGTTATAATAGGAGTTCTAAATAAAATAGAAATTTGGAGTAAAGATAAATGGCTACAATATAGTGAAAAAGAAAACAATGAAGCAGACGACATAGCAGAAAAAATGGCAAACTTAGATTTAGGTATATAACTTGCAAAAGTTTATATAAAAAACTAAAGATAAAGTATTAAGAAACTAAAGAAATATAAAAAAGATTAAAAACAAAAGAAAAAATGAAATTAGGAAAAACTAAAGATAAAAATAATATGAAACAAAAGATAAAATATTAAACTAAAGAAGAAAATGTGTGAAACAAAAGATGAAATATTAAGCTAAAGAAGAAAATGTGTGAAACAAAAGATAAAAATCAATTTTAAATTATAATACAAATGAATCGTGATAATTACAAAAGTAAATTTATATATACTAAAGATTTTGAAAAAAACAATGGACAGCAGTTGGTATACATATTTGCCAGCTGCTTAAACGTTATTGAAATCACAAATAGAGGTCAAAATAAATGAAAGAATTTGAACATATCCCAGTACTATTAGATGAGTGTATTAATGGCTTAAATATAAGAAAAAACGGCATATATATAGATGGAACCTTAGGAGGAGCCGGACATAGCTTAAAAATAGCAACAAAACTAGAGAATACAGGCAAACTAATAGGAATAGATAGAGATGAAGAAGCAATTAATAAAGCAAAACATACATTAAAAAACTTTAGCAATATAATATATGTTCAAGATAATCATGACAACATAAAAGAAATACTAAATAAACTAGACATAAAAAGAGTAGATGGAATACTTTTAGACTTGGGAGTTTCTTCCTATCAAATAGACGAAGAAACACGAGGCTTTAGCTATATGAAGGATAGTCCATTAGATATGAGAATGGATAAAAAACAAAAACTAACAGCAGAAAAAATAATAAATAACTATTCAGAAGAAGAACTAGCCAATATAATATATAAATACGGAGAAGAAAAGTTTTCAAGACGAATATCTAAGGAAATTTGCGAATACAGAAAAAATAAAAAAATAGAAACAACTCTGGAATTAGTAGAAATAATAGAAAAATGTGTTCCAAAGCAAGCACAAGGGCATCCAGCTAAAAGAACCTTTCAAGCAATACGAATAGAAGTTAATAATGAAATAGAACCACTACACAAAACTATATTAAATTCAATAGATGTGCTAAATAAAGGCGGAAGATTATGCACAATAACATTCCACTCATTAGAAGATAGAACAGTTAAAGAGGCATATATAGAAAGCAGTGGTAAATGCATATGCCCACCAGATTTACCATATTGTGTATGTGGTAATGAAAGCAAAGGAAAAATAATAACTAAAAAACCAATATTACCAACAGAAGAGGAAATGAAAATAAATAGTAGAAGCAAAAGTGCAAAATTGAGAATATTTGAAAAATTTTAAGGAGGTGCTGAGATGGCAAAAAGTTATAATAAATATCAATACGAAACAAGTCCAAGAAAACTTGAGCCCAATTATGCACCTAAAAAAAATATAACAGAAGTAAAGCAAAAAAACACCCAAAAGACGAAAAGTATAAACAAACAGAAAACGGAAAAAAAGCTTAAGATTAAAATTATTAAGCTATTAGGAATAACTTTTGCAATATTTTTTGCAATAAGCTATAGAAATGCTGAAATAGATGAAAATTTTGAAAAAGTACAAAATTTAAAATCAGAATTAGCAACATTAGAAAAGGGAAATTCACAATTAGAAGTATCAATAGAAAGCAATTTAAATCTTACAAATTTAGAACAACAAGCAAGAACTATACTAGGAATGCAAAAACTAACAAATAAACAAACTCAATATATATCACTGCCAAAAACAGATTATATAGAGCCAGCAGCAGAGCAAGTAGTAATAAAAGAACATAAAAGATTAATAGATACAATAAATGATTATATAAAAATGTTATTCAAATAATGAAATCATATAAACACCTTTTAAAACATAAAGTTAAAAGAGGTGTTTTTTATGTGGGATTCAGGTATAGGAAGGAAAAGAAAACTAAGAAATATGCTATTTGTTGTTTTTGCTATACAACTAGTCTTAATTATACGAATTGGATTTATACAATTTGTGCAAGGAGCAGAATTACAAGCAATGGCATATAGTCAGCAAACTTTAAATAGAGCAATCAGCCCTAAACGAGGGAGAATACTAGATAGAACAGGAAATATTGAACTTGCAGTAAGCGCAAGTACAGAAACAGTTTCTGTAAATCCAACAAATATATCAGCAAAAAACAAAGAAAAAGTTGCAAGAGCAATGTCAGATATATTTAATATCGACTATGAGAAAACATTAAAAAAAATAAGTAAGAGAACTTCAATAGAAATAATAGTAAAAAAAGTAGATAAAGAACAGACAGATAAGCTACGAATATGGCTATCTGAAAACAATATAACAACAGGAGTAAACATAGACGAAGATACAAAAAGATATTATCCTCATAGCTCTTTAGCATCAAATATAATAGGATTCACAGGTAGCGATAATCAAGGCTTGGAGGGATTAGAAAGCTACTATGATGACATATTAAGAGGAACTCACGGAAAAATTTTAAAACTTACAGATGCAAACGGAACAGACATGGGAATAGAAGGAGAAGATTATATCGCTGCAGAAGATGGAAATGATATAGTTTTAACAATAGACATGACAATACAATCCATAACAGAGAAGTATTTAAAGCAAGCATGCATAGATAACAAATGTACAGATGGAGGAAATGTTATCATAATGAATCCAAAGACTGGTGATATTCTTGCAATGGCAACTTATCCAAATTATGATTTAAACTCTCCCTACGAAATAAATGATGAAGAATTAAAAACAATTTGGGATACTTTAAGCAACAGTGAAAAAAACAATTATTTATTACAAATGTGGAGAAACAAAGCAATATCAGACACATATGAACCAGGTTCAACATTTAAATTAGTTACTACATCAGCAGCACTTGAAGAGGGTATAACAGAGACCGATAAAGCAGGAGAATATAATTGCTCAGGATCAATTACAATAGCAGGAGCAAGAATCAAATGCTGGAGATATTATAGACCACATGGAGCACAAAGCTTAAGACAGGCACTAATGAATTCATGTAATCCAGTATTTATTGGAATAGGGCAAAAATTGGGAATTCATACATATTATAGCTATTTAGAGAAGTATGGACTTTTATCAAGAACAGGAATAGACTTGCCAGGAGAAGCAAGTAGCATATTTTTAAAAGAAGAAAAGGTAGGCCCTGTAGAACTTGCAACCATTAGCTTTGGGCAGAGATTTGAAATAACACCAATACACATGGCAAAGATAGTAGGAACAATTGCAAATGGGGGGAAGGCTGTAAACCCACGATTAGTGAGAGCAATAATAGATTCAAAAACAGGCAAAATAAATGAAATAGCAGTAAAATCAGGGGAACAAGTAATATCAAAAGAAAATGCCGAAAAGGTACTTAGTATGATGCAATCAGTTGTAGATGAAGGAACAGGAAAAAATGCCAAAGTAGAAGGTTATAATATAGGTGGAAAAACAGGAACATCAGAAGATGGTGTAAATACAGGAAAGCGTATAGCATCATTTGTAGGAGTAGCAGATATCACAGCCCCAGAAATAGTAATAGTAGTAATATTATATAATCCAACAGGAGAGGGAGGACACCAAGGAGGTGCGTGGTTAGTTTTAACAACACACTATGGAATTATCGAAAAATCAGCAATGATATAAACTATTAAATCAAGGGAAAGTAATTAAAGTTGCTTTCTCTTTTGTTTGATTAATCAATAAAAATATGTTACAATTATTTCGAAGAATAGTAATTTGTATTTCGAAAGGTGGTAACAATTATATGTTAGAAACATTTTTGAATGTTGTTCCTATTACTATAATAGTGGGAATAATATATGTTATTTATAGAATTATTAAAATTAAGAAAAACAAATTATCAGTTAATTATTTTTATGAAATAGTTAAATTTATTTTTGTATGTTATTTAACTGGATTAATAAATCTTGTACTCGTTCCAAGCAATCTTTGGTCGCATTTTTGGTTTTATGTAAAAAATGGATACTCTACAGGGGATAGTTTAGGTTGGTTTTCTGGAAGTTTCAATTTTGTTCCATCATTATACAAATATTTAATTAAAGGTGAACTTTCGATAGGTACTTGGATACGAGATATGCTAATAGGTAATATGTTGATGTTTATTCCAATGGGAATTATGTTGCCATTAGTTTTCAAAAACATAAATAAAAAGAATATATTTGTTATTGCTATTTTAATTACTTTGTCAATTGAAATATTACAACCGATAGTTGGTAGAAGTTTTGATATTGACGATATAATCATGAATTTTATTGGAAGTATTATTGGATATCTAGCAGTTACAATTTTTATAAAATTGAAAGAAACAAACAAATAAATTACAAGTTGTAGAGCAGATTTATACTAATAAAATTGAAGAAGTTAGAACATAAAAGTACATAAATTTATCCTAAACAAATACCAAAAATAATTCTAGTTATGCAAAAAAAATATGCTAAAAGTATAAAATATGTATATATTTTAAATAAAAAATTGTTATATTATATAAATAATATAGCAATTTTTTTGTGGAAATTTATCAAAATTATTATAAAGTTTTATCCCTCGGAGAGCAAAAATGGTATTAGGGATTTTTACCTAAACAGTAATAGAGGTGTCGATACACCATGCTGGCGAATTTTAGTCATAAAAAAAGTGACAGTGAAAATTCGGATTTTTAATCTAGTAAACTAGATTAAAAATATTTATAAAATTTTAAAAATGGGCTGACAAATTAAATTGAGCACGTTATACTACCAGTAAATTATAAATGGAGGTAGTAAATATGTATAATGTAGAAAAAACAGTATTAAATGAATTGTTTGAATGTCGAGAGGAAAATTTATGTACTTTAACAGAATATGATAAGAAAAGGATTAAAAGATTAGTCACAAAAAATGATACTTATCAAATGTTGTTAGACAAAATTGATAAATTATCAGATGATGAAAAAGCTAAACAAGTGATAAAAGATAGTTTAGATAGTTACATAGATAGAATAAATATAATTGGATCTTATGAAAATGAAAAGTGCTATAATATAGATTTTATGGATGCAATGAATTTGATTTTTGAATGTATAGGAAAATGTTAAAATGATTAAAAAGATTATTTATTATACTATATGAATTATCAAATGAAATATATAAAAATACAAAAAAAATTAAAGAATTTGGCAAAATAGGTGGAAAAAATTTGAAATTTATTATATAATGCCTATCAAGAGTAATAACACTCTGAAGGTGAATAAATGAATGACGAATATTTAATAAAAATAGACGAGCCAAGAATTCAAGAAACATGTGATGCATATTTTAAGTGGAAAGACTTAAATACATATGTTAAAAGTTTAGTGTCAAGAGGAATCAATATGCCAGATGCAATTAGTGAGCCTATGGGTTGCTATTGTTTAAACCTTCTTTGGAATAAAAGTTCTGGTGGAGATGCAAAATCTCTTGATGGCAGAAAGATAGAGTTCAAAGCTACAAGTAATTATGCTTATGATTTAAGTAGCTTTGGACCAAAATGTGATTTTGATGATTTAGTATTTTTAAGGTTTGATCTAGACCTAAATATGTTGTTTGTATATGATACGGGGGTTAATTCAGAAGAATTAAAGAAAATTCCAGTATCAAAAACAGCAACAGTTGGAGATTATCAAGAGGCAGGTAAGAGACCACATTTTAGTCTAATACAATCAATTATTGAAGCAAAAAAACTAGAACCTACTGTAATATTTAATATTAGAAGAGGTAAGATAGTTGAAAAAGGATGAAAGGCAGAGTGTTAATTACTCTGTTAATATAAGCTAATAATTGCGGCGCGCCGCAAAAAACAAAGGAGAGATGATTATGTATAAAATTTGTAGCCTTTTTGCAGGCGTTGGTGGGATAGATTTAGGATTTTTAGAAACAAATAAATGTGAAATAGCATATGCTAATGAATTTGATAAATATGCGGTGGAAACATATGAGAAAAACTTTAATACAAAAGTAGATTGTAGAGATATTCATGATGTAAAAAATAATGAGATACCAGAGTTTGATATTATGGTAGGAGGATTTCCATGTACTTCATTTTCAGTAGCAGGATACAGAAAAGGGTTTGAAGATGATAGAACAGGAGACTTATTCTTCGAAATGGAAAGAATATTTAAAGAAAGGAAGCCTAGAGTAATATTTTTAGAAAATGTAAAAAACTTGGTAGGACATGATAAAGGAAATACATTCAAAACTTTAATTGATAGGCTAGAAAAAGCAGGATATAAAGATAAAATAAAATGTCAAGTTCTAAATGCCTGTGAATATGGTAATATACCTCAAAATAGAGAAAGGATATATATTGTAGCATTTAGAGATAAAGAGGATTTTAATAGATTTCAAATGCCATTACCAACAACATTAAATAAGAGTATAAAAGATGTATTTAATTTTGAAACTAAAGTTGATGAAAAATATTATTATACAGAAGGAAAATATAAAGGTAATATATATAAATTATTAACAGAAGAAATGGATGATGACAACACAGTATATCAATGGAGAAGAAAGTATGTAAGAAAAAATCAAAGTAATTTAGTACCAACACTAACAGCTAATATGGGAGAAGGTGGGCACAACGTACCACTAATAAAAACAAAATTTGGAATAAGAAAGTTAACACCAATAGAGTGTTTTTATGCACAAGGATATCCCAAATACTATGAATTACCAACAGATATGGCAGATAGCAGATTATATAAACAAGCAGGAAATAGTGTTGTTGTACCGGTTATAAATAGAATTGCCGAAAATATAATGAAAGCATTGAATTAAGGATGAAATTAGATGCTTGAAAATAACTAGGAATTAGTAAGAAACTAATTTCTAGTTATTTTTTGCAATTTTTTCAAAATTTCGTACTTTTTATGCGTGAGCATACCATTTACATAGTAGAGGGATAAAAATTTTTAAAAAACTTTTCGAAATTTTGTACTTTTTATATGTGCCGATACCATTTAACTAGTAGAGGGGTAATTGAGGCATAAAGTTTTGGAAGAGATAATAAACTTAAGTGAGCTGTTCGAGTAATAGCGAGTTACAGATAACTTATACAGTAGCCAAATATCAAAAATTAGGAGAGATGATGTTGGAGATAAAGCAAAGTTCTAAATGTACTATTGATAATGAAAAGCCATATAAGCTAAAAGTTGGAGATACAAAAGTATTCTTTGAATATTCAAACAATAATAAAACATTTAAAGAATGTATATTAAATATTCTAAAAAAAAGGTAAAAAGGTAGTACAAAATTATTTCATAATTTTGCATACTGAAGCTGTAACAAATAAATTTTTAACAGTTTCAGCAAAAACGGGCTGACATTTTTTTATGAGCACGTTATACTTTATACTGAAAGGAAGAAGATGAATTAATGGCGGGAAGAAAATCAAAGTATTATTCTGATGAGAATATCATAAATAAAAAAATATGGTCTGCTGCATTATATATAAGGCTTTCACAAGAAGATGAAGATAATGGACAAGATAAGCAAGAAAGTAATAGTGTAACAAGCCAAAAGACACTATTAAATGAATTCATAGAAGAACATGATGATTTGATAGTTTATGATACATATATAGATGATGGATTTACAGGAACAGATTTTAATAGACCTTCATTTCAAAGATTATTAGAGGATATGAGAAATGGAAATATTAATTGTGTAATTGTAAAGGACTTATCAAGACTTGGAAGGAACTATATAGAAGTAGGAAATTACATAGAGCAAGTTTTTCCGTTATTTAATATAAGATTTATTGCCATTAATGATTCAGTAGATAGTTTTAAAAATCCAGCAAGTACAAATACAATTTTAGTGCCATTTAAAAATTTGATAAATGATGAGTATGCACGAGATACATCAACTAAAATAAGAACATCATTGAACGGAAAAAAGAAAAAAGGGGAATTTGTAGGAGCTTTTCCCTCTTATGGATATATTAAAGATCCAAAGGATAAACACAAACTAGCCATAGATGAGGTAGCAGCAGATATTGTAAGAAAAATATTTTATTGGAATGTAAATGAAGGATTAGGAAAAATAGCAATATGTCATAGATTAAATGAATTAGGAATTTTAAATCCCACAGGACATAAGAAATTAGAATTAGGACAAAATTACAATAATTATGGAATTCAAGATAATACATATACTTGGACACCTTCTACAGTACGAAATATTTTAAATAATGAAGTGTACATAGGCAATACTGTTCAAGGGAAAAGAAGAACAAAAAGCTACAAAGTGCATAAAGTTGAGGCAGTTCCAAAAGAAGAATGGGTAAGAGTAGAAAATACGCATGAAGCAATTATAGATAAAGAAACTTTTAAAAAAGCACAAGAATTAAGTAGAAGGGACACTAAAGTATCTCAAAAAACAAATGAATTATCAATATGGGCAGGTTTCTTAAAATGTGCAGACTGTGGGAGAGCAATGAACAAGAAAAGTAGTACAAATAAGAGTGGAAGTAAGTATGAATATTATATTTGTAGCACATACAGAAAAAAATCTAATAAGTTATGTACAAAACATACAATAAAAGAAGAATTGTTAGAAAAGGCTGTGGTTCAAGCAATTAATTTACATATTGATTTATTAATTAATACAGAAGAAATAATAAAACAAATAAATCAAAGTAGCTTTCAAAATTTAAAAAATGAAAACATAGAAAATATGATAATGACAAAACAAAATGAGATTTCTAAAATATCAAATTTTAAAAGGACCCTTTATGAAGATTGGAAAAATGCAGATATAACAAGAGAAGAATATTTGGAATATAAGCAAAAATATGAAAATGATATTGAAAGACTAAAACTAAATATAGAAAGACTGCAAAATGAAAAACAAAAATATGAAAACCAGCATCAAAGTAGTAATAAATGGATAGAGAAATTTAGAGAGCAAAAAGGAATTACAGAACTTTCAAGAGATATAATGATGGAACTAATAGATGGTATTTATGTGCATGATAATGGAAATATAACGATAAGATTTAAGTTTGAAGATGAGTTTAAGAGATGTCAAGATTACATAGAAAATAACAGAAATGTGCCAGAGCTAAAAGCAAAAGCAGTTTAAAAAATTGTGTTGTTATAATCACCCAAGGAGGTGGTGTTGCTGCACCTGTAGCGGGAGAAATTTTAAAAGAAGTATTACCATACATGGAAATACAAACAAAAGAACAAGAAAATAAAGAAACTGTAAATATGCCAAATGTAACAAACTTAAGCTTTGCAGAAGCAAAGAAAATTTTAAATGAATTAGACCTAGGAACAAATAGCCAATTAGATGCAGAAACAATAATAACAGAACAATTGCCAAAAGCAGGAATACAAATAACCAAAGGAACAAAAGTAATACTATATGGAAACTAAACAGGCATAACCTATGTCATTAACATAAATTTTCATAAAAATATAATGTAAATATTGTAAAACAAGCAATTTTATGATATTCTATATAGTATGTAAAAATTGGAGAGTGAATTAGATGAAAGACCAAATTTTAGAAATTAAAGAAAATGCAAAAAAGGAAATTGAAAGAACTAATACCCTACAAGAACTAAATGATGTTAGAGTTAAATTTTTAGGGAAAAAAGGTGAACTCACAGCTGTTTTAAGAGGAATGGGAGCATTACCGCCTGAAGAAAGACCAGCTGTAGGTACTTTTGTAAATGAAGCAAGAGACGAAATAGAAAATAAAATAGCACTAAAAGAAAAAGAATTAAAAGAAAGTTTAATTGCAGAAAAATTACAAAAAGAAAAAATAGACATAACAATGCCAAGTAAAAAAACAGAATTAGGTTCAATTCATCCAATAACAGGAATAATAGACAATATAAAAGAAATCTTTTTAGGATTAGGATATGAAATTGTAGACGGTCCAGAAATAGAAAAAACATATTATGTATTTGATCAACTAAACACACCAATAGACCACCCTGCAAGAGATTTGCAAGACACTTTCTATATTAATGAAAACATAGTATTGAGATCTCAAACATCTTCAGTACAAATAAGAACTATGGAAGCACAAAAACCACCAATAAAGATAATATGTCCAGGAACAGTATATAGATCAGACAGCGTAGACCCAACACATTCACCAGTATTCCACCAAATAGAAGGACTTGTTGTAGATAAAGGAATCACAATGTCAGATTTAAAAGGAACTCTTGAAACTTTTGCAAAAAGATGCTTAGGCGAAAATACTGAAATCAGATTTAGACCACACCATTTTCCATATACAGAACCAAGTGCAGAGGTAGATGTATCTTGTTTTGTCTGCAAAGGAAAAGGCTGTAGAGTATGTAAAAATGAAGGCTGGATAGAACTTTTAGGCTGTGGAATGGTACATCCTAAAGTTTTGGAAAATTGTGGAATAGACCACAATATATATTCAGGATTTGCATTTGGATTTGGAGCAGAAAGAATTGCAATGGCAAAATATGGAATAGATGATATGAGACTATTATATGAGAATGATGTTCGCTTTTTGAAACAATTCTAATTCAAAAACAAACAAAATTCCAAGATAGAAAGGAAAATAAAAATGAAAACTAGTGTAGAATGGTTAAAAGAATACTCTGATATAAATGTAGATGTAAACAAACTAGCAGAGAGATTGACAATGACAGGCTCAAAAGTGGAAACAATCGAGCAAAAGGGTAATAATATTAAAAATGTTGTTGTAGGCAAAATTCTAGAAATAACAAAACATCCAGATGCTGACAAATTAATTGTTACAAAAGTAGATATAGGAGAAGGAATAATCCAAATAGTAACAGGTGCCAAAAATGTAAAAGTTGGAGACCTTGTACCAATTGCAAAAGATGGTTCAGAGTTACCAGGAGATATCAAAATTAAAACAGGAATGTTAAGAGGAATAGAATCTTGTGGAATGATGTGTGCTGTAACAGAACTAGGATTAGAATTATCAGACTATCCAGAACAAATTGCAGATGGAATAATGATATTGCCAGAAATATATGAAAAATATATAGGCAAAGACATCGTTGAGGCACTAAACTTAAGAGAAGATATATTAGATTTTGAAATAACATCAAACAGACCAGATTGCTTCTCAATAGAAGGATTAGGTAGAGAAACTGCTATAGCACTAGGAGAAGAATTTAAAAATCCTCATAAAAATTTAGAGAAAGAAATCGAAACAATAAATAATCTAGAAGGGCTAAAGGTAGATATAGAAGCACAAGACTTATGTTATAGATATGTAGCAAGAGTTATAAAAAATGTAAAAATAGGCCCTTCACCAGAATGGATGAAAAGAAGATTAAATGCATGTGGTATAAGGGCAATAAACAATATAGTAGATATAACAAATTATGTAATGCTAGAACTTGGAGAGCCAATGCATGCCTTTGATATAAATAATGTTAAAGGAAAGCACATAATAGTGAGACGTGCAAAGCCAAATGAAAAAATAACAACATTAGATGAAATAGAAAGAAATCTAGATGTTGATAATTTAGTAATTGCAGATGATGAAAAACCAGTTGCAATTGCAGGTGTTATGGGAGGATTAAATTCAGGAATAACAGAAAATACAAACACTGTAGTATTTGAGGCAGCAGTATTTAATAGAGGAACAGTGCGTTTAACAGCAAAAAAATTAGGATTAAGAACAGAAAGCTCAAGTCGTTTTGAAAAAGGACTGTCTCCAGAAATAGCAATTCGTGCAGCAAATAGAGCAACAGAACTTGCAGAAATGATTGGTGCAGGGGAAGCAGTAGATAAACAAATAGATATATATCCAAAAAAAGAAACAAAAAAAGTAATTCCTTTTGAACCAGAAAAAGTAAATGCACTATTAGGGATGAACATATCAAAAGATGAAATGATAAGCATATTAGAAAAATTAGAAATAAAAGTGCAAGGAGACAACTTAGAAATACCATATTTTAGAGTTGATTTAGAAGGAACAGCAGACATTGCAGAAGAAATTATAAGAATACATGGATATAATACATTAAACAGTACTTTAATAAATGCAGAAAGCACAGTAGGATTGAAAACAAAGACACAAAAATTGCAAGACAAAATTAAAAACTTATTAATAGAAAAAGGCTTTTCAGAAATGTATGCATTTAGCTTCATTGGTAAAAAAGACTTTGAAAAATGTAAGCTTGATAGTAGTAAAGCTATAAAAATAACAAATCCATTAGGAGAAGAATATTCCTTAATGAGAACATCTTTGATGCCAACAATAATGCAATCAATAGCCACAAATTATAATAAGAAAAACAAAAATGTGGCATTATTCGAAATAGGCAAAATATACGAAGATGAAGAAGAAAACATTAAAAAAGGTGAAATAGCAAATGAACAAACAAAAGTAGCTTTTGCAGTATATGGCGAAAAAGCAGATTTTTATATTATCAAGGGAATAATAGAAAACTTACTAGAAATATCCAATATATCTAGATACCAACTGGAAAGAGAAAACACTACAAACTTACATCCAGGTAGAAGTGCAAAAATACTAATTGGAAAAGATACAATTGCTAGCTTTGGGGAAGTTCACCCACAAGTATTAGACAACTATGGAATAAACGAAAAAGTGTATTTTGGAGTAATAGATATAGAAAAATTAGGAAAATATGGAAAAGAAAATAAAAAATATACTCCAATACCAAAATATCCAGCAGTAGAAAGAGATATTGCATTAGTTGTAGATGAACAGATAGAGGTTGGACAGATAGAAAATATAATATCAAAAAAAGCAAAAAACATATTGGAAAAAGCAAAATTATTTGATATATATAGAAGCGATAAATTAGGAGAAAACAAAAAGAGTGTAGCATATGAGCTAATTTTTAGAACAAAAGACAGAACACTAACAGATGATGAAATAAAGAACACAATGGAGGCAATAACAAAAGAGCTACAAACAAATTTAGGAGCAGAACTAAGAAGTTAAAATATGGTGAATAGTAACTGAAAATTACTAAAATTTACTAAAAAGTATTGACAAACCTACTCTACACGCAGTATAATAAATATTGCGTGTAGATTTGCGTTGAAGCGAAATGTGGCTACATCATTACGGTGGAGGGAACTTTCGTGGAGTATGTCTTGGCTAAGACCTAGGCGGATAAGTTATAAAAATAGCACTTGTCCTAGCTCAAACTAGGATAAAAAAATGGAAAACAATGAAACACCAGGGTGCGTTAATAACTTTCCTCATCAACAAAAACACACATACGCAAGATTTTAAAAGGAGGGAATTTAACATGGCAAATTCAACAGAAAAAGTTGAAAAAAAAGAAAAAGTTCAAAAAGAAACTAAAAAAACAGTAGCAAAAGGGGTAGCTAAGAAACCAACAACTAAAAAAACAACCGAAAAAGCTACAAAAACAACAAAAAAGGTGACAGCTACAAGCGAAAAAATAAGAATAAGATTAAAAGCTTATGATCATGTTCTTATAGACCAGTCTGCTGAAAAGATAGTAGATACTGCTAAAAGAACAGGAGCTAAAGTTTCAGGTCCTATTCCACTACCAACAAAAAAAGAAGTAGTTACAATAATTCGTTCACCACATAAAGACAAAGATTCAAGAGAACAGTTCGAAATGAGAACACATAAAAGAGTTATCGACATCTTATACCCAACTCAAGCTACAATTGACAATCTAATGAAATTAGAATTGCCTGCAGGTGTTGATATCGAAATAAAACTTTAATTTAATTAATAGGTTAAAATATAACCAAGCTAAAGACAGAACAAGTAAAAAAAAATATTGTTTTGTGAGTTAGCCAATAGTTAGGAGGATTTAAAAATGAAAAAAGCAATTTTAGGAAAGAAAATAGGAATGACTCAAATATTTGATGAAAAAGGAAGAGCAATTCCTGTTACAGTAGTTGAAGCAGGTCCATGCACTGTAGTACAAATAAAAACAAAAGATAGTGATGGATATGAAGCAGTTCAATTAGGTTTTGGAGAAGTTAAAGAAAAAAAACTTATAAGACCTATAAAAGGACACTTTACAAAAGCAAATATAACTCCAAAAAAACATTTAAGAGAATTCAGATTAGAAGAAATTTCTTGTAATGTTGGAGATGAAATAAAAGTAGATATATTTAATAAAGGTGAAACTGTAGATGTTACAGGAACATCAAAAGGTAAAGGTTTCCAAGGTGTTATTAAACGTCATGGACAATCAAGAGGACCTATGGGACATGGTTCAATGTACCACAGAAGACCAGGTTCAATGGGATCAACATCAACACCAGGTAGAGTTTATAAAGGCAAAAACTTACCAGGACACATGGGTGTTGAAACTGTTACAGTTCAAAATCTAGAAATAGTAAAGGTAGATTCAGATAAGAATGTACTATTAATAAAAGGTAGTGTTCCAGGAAACAAAGGTGCTATCCTAAAAATAAGAAATTCAAGTAAGAGTACAAAATAGAATAAGAAGGGAGAGAAAACAAAATGCCTAAAATAGATGTATACAATATGCAAGGTAAAAAAGTAAGTGATATAGAACTAAATGAAAATGTATTTGGAATCAAACCAAACAAAAAAATAGTTCACATTGCTTTAGTAAATTACATGGCAAATCAAAGACAAGGTACAGCAAATACAAAAACAAGAGCAGAAGTTGCTGGTGGTGGAAAAAAGCCATGGAGACAAAAAGGAACAGGTAGAGCAAGACAAGGAAGTATAAGAGCACCACAATGGATTAAAGGTGGTATAGCATTAGGACCAAAACCACGTGATTACAGCTACAAAATCAATAAAAAAGAAAGACAACTAGCTATAAAATCAGTGTTGAGTTCTAAGATATTAGAAAACAACATAGTAGTTGTAGATAAATTAGACTTAAAAGAAATTAAAACTAAAAATATGGTAAAAACATTAGAAAACTTAAATGTAGAAGGAAAAACTCTAATAGTATTACCAGAAAAGAACCTTAATGTTCAAGCTTCAGCAAGAAACATTGATGGAGTTAAAACAACACTAACAAATACAATAAACGTTTATGATTTATTAAAATACAACAAACTAATATTAACAGTAGATAGCGTTAAAAACTTAGAGGAGGTGTATGCTTAAATGAAACCAGAAGAAATAATAATAAAACCTATAATAACAGAAAAAAGTAATCAAGGCTTAGAAGAAGGAAAGTATACATTCCGTGTTGCAAAAAAAGCAACAAAAGTTCAGATAGCAAAAGCTGTAGAAACTATATTTAATGTTAAAGTATTAAACGTAAATACAATGATGTGTAAAGGAAAAGAAAAAAGAGTTGGAGCAAACACAGGCAGAAGACCAGATTGGAAAAAAGCAATTGTAACAATCGATACAAACCCAGCTGAAGTAACATACCTAAGCAAAGGTGGAAAAGAAGTTAAATTAGACAAAAAATACAAAGACTCAATAGATGAATTTATGGGTGCTTAAATTACCTAGAAATTATCCAGAGTAAACTGGGATAAAAAATAAATATCTGCTATGTGGAGCAGGAAAAAATCCACAAATAAAAGAAAGTAAGAGAATTTACCAAAAACGAGTAGTGCTAGGAAGCAAAAGAAAAAACACAGACTATACAAAAGTATGTCGAGCATTTTTTCTTGAGGCTTGACAACGTAATACGAAGTTTTTCATAAATTCGAGAAAGGAAAAGAAAATGGGAATAAAAACATACAGACCATACACACCATCAAGAAGAAATATGACAACATTGACAAACGAAGAAATAACAAAAAAGACACCTGAAAAATCTTTGTTAACAAAGAAAAAGAAAAATGCAGGTAGAAATTCTTATGGTAGAATAACAGTTAGACATCAAGGCGGAGGAAACAGACAAAAATATAGAATAATAGACTTTAAAAGAAAAAAAGATAACATTGTAGCAACAGTTATCGGAATTGAATACGATCCAAATCGTACAAGTAACATAGCTTTAATCCAATATGAAGATGGAGAAAAAGCATATATATTAGCTCCAGTAGGACTAAAAGATGGAGACAAAATTGTATCTGGGGAAAACGTAGATATAAAACCAGGCAACTGTTTACCAATAGCAAACATACCAGTTGGTACTTTAATTCACAATATAGAATTAAACCCAGGCCAAGGTGGAAAAATGGTAAAAGCTGCAGGTGGAGAAGCACAACTTATGGCTAAAGAAGGAGAATATGCACATATAAGATTACCATCAGGAGAAATGAGATTGGTAAGAGCAAAATGTAGAGCAACAATAGGAACAATAGGAAATACGGATCATAGTAATGTTAAAATAGGAAAAGCAGGAAGAACAAGACACATGGGCGTAAGACCAACAGTTAGAGGTTCTGTTATGAACCCAGTAGATCACCCACATGGTGGTGGTGAAGGTAGAGCACCAGTAGGACACAGTGGACCACTTACTCCTTGGGGCAAACCAGCATTAGGATATAAGACAAGAAAGAAAAACAACAGAACAGATAAATATATTGTAAAGAGAAGAAAATAGAAAATAATACATTATATATGTAGGGGGGTGAGCATTGCTCATCCGAGAAGAAAAGAAAAAGGAGGAAAATCTAATGTCAAGATCTAGTAAGAAAAAACCATTCATAGAAGAAAGACTTTTAAAGAGAATTGAAGCTATGAATGAAAATGGAAAAAAACAAGTTTTGAAAACTTGGTCAAGATCTTCTACAATCTACCCACAAATGGTAGGACACACAATTGCAGTACATGATGGAAGAAAACATGTTCCAGTATATATATCAGAAGAAATGATAGGACACAAATTAGGAGAATTTGCTCCAACAAGAACATTTAGAGGACATTCAGGAGAGAAGAAAACAGACGTGAAATAGTCATAAATATTAAAAGGAGGGAACTTAAATGCCAGAAGAAAATAAAGTACTAGAAGCAACAGCTATATTAAGATTTGCTAGAATATCAGCTAGAAAAGTTAAAATAGTAGCAGACCTTATAAGAGGAAAAAAAGTTGATGAAGCCTTAGCAATTGTAAAATTTACACCAAAAGCATCATCTGAGATAATAGAAAAATTATTAAAATCTGCAATTGCAAATGCAGAAAACAATCACGGTATGAACAGAGGCAACCTAATTGTTAGCGAGATTTACGCAAATCAAGGACCTACAATGAAAAGAATAAGACCAGCAGCAAAAGGTTCAGCTTCAAGAATTAGAAAAAGAACAAGTCATATAACAATTAAATTAAGAGAAGTTTAAGGAGGGAATTTAAAAATATGGGACAAAAAATGCATCCACATGGATTAAGAGTTGGTGTTATTAAAGATTGGGATTCAAAATGGTACGCAGATTCAAAACATTTTAGTGAATATTTAATAGAAGACCACAAAATCCGTGAATATGTAAAGAAAAAATTATTTGTTAGCGGTATTTCTAAAATAGAAATAGAAAGAACAGCTAAATTTGTAAAAGTAAATGTTTATACAGCTAAACCAGGTGTAGTTATAGGAAAAGGTGGTAGTTTAGCAGAAAATTTAAAACAAGAATTATCAAAAATGATAAACAAAGAAGTAAATTTAAATATAGTTGAAGTTAAAGATATTGATACAAATGCACAACTAGTAGCAGAAAACATATGTAACCAACTAGAAAGAAGAATTTCATTCAGAAGAGCAATGAAACAATGTATGCAAAAAGCAATGAAAGCAGGAGCTTTAGGAATAAAAACATCTGTATCAGGACGTTTAGGTGGAGCTGACATGGCAAGAACAGAATTCTACAAAGAAGGAACAATTCCACTACAAACATTAAGAGCAGATATAGATTATGGATTCTATGAAGCAGATACAACCTATGGAAAAATAGGTGTAAAAGTTTGGATATATAAAGGAGAAGTTCTTCCAACTAAAAAAAATAATACAGAAGGAGGAGAACAATAATGCCAGTAATGCCAAAAAGAACAAAATATAGAAAAATGCAAAAAGGTAGAAATAGAGGAAAAGCAACAAGAGGAAATGTTGTAAATGAAGGTGAATTCGGATTACAAACAGTAGAAGCTGGATTAATTACAGCAAACCAAATAGAAGCTGCACGTATTGCTATGACACGTTATATAAAAAGAGGTGGTAAAGTTTGGATTAAAATATTCCCAAACAAACCAATAAGCAAAAAACCTGCTGAAACTCGTATGGGTAAAGGTAAAGGTGCTGTTGAATATTGGGTAGCACCAGTAAAACCAGGAAGAATACTATTTGAAATAGCAGAAGTTTCAGAGGAAGTTGCAAGAGAAGCTTTAAGATTAGCTTCACACAAATTACCAGTAAAAACAAAGTTTGTAACAAGAGAAAATAATCAAGGTGGTGATGCCCAATGAAGATAGATAAAATAAGAGAAATGTCTTCAGAAGACTTAAATAAAGAATTAGGTGAATTAAAAACAGAGTTATTCAAACTAAGATTTAATTTAGCTACAAACGGATTAGATAATCCTATGAAAATAAAAGAAACAAAGAAAGATATAGCTAGAATAAATACAGTATTAAAAGAAAGAGAGCTAGCTAAGTAAAAATAAGGAGGATTAAATAATGGAAGAAAGAAATCTTCGTAAAGTTATGATTGGTACAGTAACATCAAACAAAATGGACAAAACCGTAGTTGTATCAGTTGAAACAAGTGTTAAACACAAACTATATGGCAAGATTGTTAAAAGAACATATAAATTAAAAGCACATGACGAAAATAATGAATGCCAAATTGGTGACAAAGTAAAAGTAATGGAAACTAGACCTCTATCAAAAGATAAGAGATGGAGAGTAGTTGAGATTGTAGAAAAAGCAATCGTAAAATAAATGAAAAATGTTTTTGAGTTATTTTACAGAACTATACAAAGAAATGGTTAGTAAATAAAAATAAAAGGAGGAAACCTAGAATGATTCAACAACAATCAAGATTAAAAGTGGCAGACAACACAGGAGCAAAAGAATTAATGTGTATCAGATGCTTAGGTGGTTCACATAGAAAATTTGCTGGTGTAGGTGATGTTATAGTAGCATCAGTTAAAAGTGCTATCCCAACAGGTGTTGTAAAAAAAGGTGATGTAGTTAAAGCTGTTATAGTTAGAACAAAAAAACCTATAAAAAGAGCTGATGGATCTTATATAAGATTTGATGAAAATGCAGCTGTTATAATACGTGATGATGGAACTCCAAAAGGTACACGTATATTTGGACCTATAGCTAGAGAATTAAGAGATAAAGATTATATGAAAATTCTATCTTTAGCTCCAGAAGTTCTATAATTAAAAATTAAAGAATTAATCAAGAAGGAGGGAAAACCTTTATGAAAATAAAAAAAGGTGATACAGTTCAAGTTTTATCAGGAAATGATAAAGGAAAAACTGGTGAAGTTTTAGAAGTAATGCCAAAACAAGAAAAAGTAGTTGTTAAAGGCGTAAATATAAGAAAAAAACACATTAAACCTAGAAAACAAGGCGATGAAGGCGGAATAGTACCAGTAGAAGTTGCAATACATACAAGCAAAGTTAACATTGTATGTTCAAAATGTAATAAGCCAGCAAGAATAGGCTATAAAGTGGAAAAAGATGGGAAAGTTCGTATTTGTAAAAGATGTGGAACAGTTATTAAATAAAGGAGGGAAAAGTAAATCATGGAAGTGTTAAGAGAACAATATGAAAAAGAAGTTATACCTGCATTAATGAAAAAATTTAATTACAAATCAGTTATGCAAGTTCCAAAACTAGAAAAAATAGTTATAAATATAGGTTTAGGAGACACAAAAGAAAATCCTAAAACACTAGATAATGCAATTGCAGATTTAACCGCTATAACAGGACAAAAACCAGTTATAACAAAAGCTAAAAAATCAATTGCGGCATTCAAACTAAGAGAAGGTGCAAATGTTGGATGTAAAGTTACATTAAGAAATAACAAAATGTATGATTTTGCATACAAACTATTTAATGTGTCTTTACCAAGAGTAAGAGACTTTAGAGGGTTATCTAGCAATTCATTTGACGGAAAAGGGAATTACTCTTTAGGAATTAAAGAACAAATAATATTCCCAGAAATTGAATATGAAAAAATAGATAAAATAAGAGGTATGGATATTATATTCGTTACTACAGCTAATTCTGATGAAGAAGCTAAAGAATTATTGAGCTTATTAGGAATGCCTTTCAGGGCTTAAACTAATTTAAAAGGAGGAAAATAAAAAATATGGCTAAGAAATCTATGATAGTAAAACAACAAAAAGAACAAAAATACAAAACTAGAGAATATAATAGATGCAAATTATGCGGAAGACCTCATGGTTATATTAGAAAATATGGAATCTGTCGTATATGCTTTAGAGAATTAGCACATAAAGGAGAGATACCAGGAGTTAAAAAATCTAGTTGGTAAAATATGAAAAATAAAAAAGAAGGAGGATAAAAAATGGTTACAACAGATCCAATTGCAGATATGTTAACAAGAATTAGAAATGCAAGTCAAGCAAAATTCAAAACAGTTGATATTCCAGCATCAAATATGAAAAGAGACATTGCAGAAATATTATTTAATGAAGGCTATATTAAGGCTTATGAAGAAATTAAAAATGATAATCAAGGAATTATCAGAGTAAGCCTAAAATATACAGATAAAGGCAAAAAAGTTATATCTGGGCTAAAAAGAATAAGCAAACCAGGTTTAAGAATATATGCTTCTAAAGAAGAACTTCCTAAAGTATTAAATGGTTTAGGAATAGCTCTTATATCAACATCAAAAGGAATAATGACAGATAAGAAAGCACGTGAATTAGGTGTTGGTGGAGAAGTATTAGCATATATATGGTAAGTTATAGATTAGAAGTTAAAGAGGTCAGACTTGAAAGAGAATTTAAAGACCCTAATTAAAAGGAAGGAGATATTTAGTTATGTCAAGAATAGGAAATAAACCAATTGCAATTCCAGAAAATGTTGAAATAAAACTAGAAGGAAACAAAATGATTGCAAAAGGACCTAAGGGAACTCTAGAAAAAGAATTACACCCAAATATGAAAATAACAATAGAAAATAATGTTATAACAGTTACAAGACCAAATGACGAACCTCAAAATAGAAGTCTACATGGGCTAACAAGAACATTAATAAACAATATGATAGAAGGTGTTGTAAATGAATATACTAGAGAGCTAGAAATAAATGGTGTAGGTTATAGAGCAGCAAAGCAAGGAAATAAATTAGTTCTTACATTAGGATATTCACATCCAGTAGAAATGATAGAACCAGCAGGAATTAAATATGAAGTTCCATCACCAAATCAAATAATTGTAAGAGGTATGGATAAAGAACTTGTAGGACAAATGGCTGCAGTTATAAGAACAAAAAGACCACCAGAGGTTTATAGAGGCAAAGGTATTAAATATGCTGAAGAACATATTAGACGTAAGGAAGGTAAAACTGGTAAAAAATAAAATTAGAAATTTTAAGCATCGTCTAACTGCGTTAACCTTCACATTAAAAATTCCTCAGCGTATCTATATACGCTTCCGGATTTTTAAGTTCGGTTGCCTTGTTATACTTGCTTCAAATTCCTAATTTGGTCCAAAAAACATATGTTTAATAATTGAAAAAAGGAGGATAAAAGTAATGGTTTCTAAAACTAATAGAAAATTAGAAAGAGAAAGAAGACATAAAAGAGTTCGTACAAAAATAAGTGGAACATCTGAATGCCCAAGATTATGTGTATTTAGAAGTAACACAAATGTATATGCACAAATAATTGATGACACTAAAGGAGTAACATTAGTTCAAGCATCAACATTGGATAAAGAAGTTAAAACAAAACATTCAAATAAAGAAGCAGCCAAAGAAGTTGGAACACTAGTTGCAAAAAGAGCAATAGAAAAAAATATTAAAACAGTAGTTTATGATAGAGGCGGATATGTATATCATGGTGTTGTAAAGGAATTAGCAGAAGCTGCAAGAGAAGCAGGACTAGAATTTTAAAATAGAATTTAGAATTTAGAGTTTAGAATTTAGAAAATCAAAATACAGAATTTCAAACTCTAAAAAAAGAAAGGAGTATTAGTTTTAAATGGAAGAAAAAACAATGGAATTCAAAGAGAAAGTTGTAGCTATCAACAGAGTTGCAAAAGTTGTTAAAGGTGGAAGAAATTTTAGATTTAGTGCTGTAGTAGTTGTTGGAGACGAAAATGGACACGTAGGCATTGGAAATGGTAAAGCAACTGAAGTTCCAGATGCAATCAAAAAAGCTATTGAAGACGCTAAAAAGAATTTAATAGAAGTTCCAATCGTTGGAACAACAGTGCCACATGAATATTTAGGTACATTTGGATCAGCAAGCGTACTTATAAAACCAGGAGCAGAAGGTACAGGACTTATTGCAGGAGGTAGCGTAAGACCAATACTTGAACTTGCAGGATATAGAGATATCAAAACTAAAGTAATTGGTACAAATAATCCAAGAAACGTAGGATATGCTACAATGAATGCTCTAGAAAATATGTCAACAGCTGAAAACATAGCTAAAAAAAGAGGTAAAAAAATAGAAGAAATAGTATAGACACACGCTTCGCGTGAATATATAGTGAAGAGTGAAAAACTAATATCACTAATTTTGCTCTTTGCGAATTTTAAAGGAGGGAAAACACACATGGAATTAGGAAACATAAAGTCAGCTACTGAAAAAGAAACAAAAAAAAGAGTAGGACGTGGAATGGGTTCAGGTCTTGGCAAAACTTCTGGTAGAGGACATAAAGGACAAAAAGCAAGAACAGGCGGAGGAGTAAGACGTGGATTTGAAGGTGGTCAAACACCATTATATAGAAGACTACCTAAAAGAGGATTTAAAAACATCTTTGCTAAAAATTATACAGAAGTAACTTTGACAATGCTAAACAAAGCAACAACTGAAGAAGTTACAGCTGAAAGTTTAATAAAAGATGGAATAATCAGCAAAGCAAATGACGGAATAGTTGTGTTAGGAACAGGAAAATTAGAAAAGAAACTAACAGTAAAAGCAACTAGATTTACTACTTCAGCAGCAAAAGCTATAGAAGCAGCTGGTGGAAAAGTAGAGGTGATTTAATTTGTTTAAGACAATTAAAAACGCTTTAAAAACTCCAGAAATCAGAAAAAGAATGTTATATACATTACTTTTAATAGTAATATTTAGATTTGGATGTTATATTACAGTTCCAGGAGTGGATAGTGTTGCACTAGAAAACATAAAATCAAGTGCCACAAATTCAATTTCTGGCTTGATTGATATAATTTCCGGTGGAGCTTTTTCAAAATTATCAGTATTTGCAATGACAATTACACCATACATTACAGCATCAATAGTTATCCAATTATTAGGTATGGTAATACCTTCTTTAGAAAAACTAATTAAAGAAGGCGGAGAAGAAGGAAAAGAAAAAATAAACAAATATACAAAAATGCTTACATTAATATTAGCACTAGTAGAAGCATTAGGACTTTATCTAACATACAGCAATACATACAAAAACTATGGAGTTTTTGTAAATCCAGGATTTGGAACAGGAGCCCTATTTGTATTATCTCTAGTAGCAGGTACAGCATTTTTAATGTGGCTTGGAGAACAAATAACAAGTAAAGGTATTGGAAATGGAATATCTCTAATAATCTTTATAGGTATTATATCTTCACTACCAACAGCTGTTACAACTATTTATAGATTAATCTATACTACTGAAGTTGGAATCAGCACAACAGGAATAATAACTGCAATTGCTATAATTATTGGAGCATTAATATTAGTTTCAGGAGTTGTATTCGTACAGGAAGCTGAAAGAAGAGTACCAGTACAATATGCTAAAAAAGTAGTTGGCAGAAAAATGTATGGTGGGCAAAACACACATATACCATTAAAACTTGCAATGGCAGGTGTAATGCCAGTTATATTTGCATCATCATTATTAACATTTCCAGCAATGATTCTACCAATGTTTAATAATGACATTGCAACATCAACAGGTTTTTGGGCAGGAGTCTATAAATTTTCAATGTCAACTTCATCTGCACAATTTGGAATGGGATACACAATAGCAAATGCTATAATATATTTAATACTAATAATAGCATTTACGTATTTTTATACTTATGCAACATTTAATCCGGCCGAAGTATCAAACAATATAAAGAAAAATGGCGGATTCATACCAGGTATCAGAGCAGGAAAACCAACAGCAGAATACCTATCATCAATCATGAAAAAACTAACACTATTTGGAGGAATGTTTTTGAGCTTAATTGCTATATTACCAATGTTATTAAGCTTTACAAAATTAAATATAACTTTTGGAGGAACTTCAATACTAATAGTAGTAGGTGTTGCTTTAGAAACAGTGCAACAATTAGAATCAAGATTAGTAATGAGACACTATAAAGGATTCTTAGAATAGAGGTTAGAATTTAAAGATTAGAAGTTAGAACTAAGGTATGGCTTTAAAATCAAAATAAAATGAGCTTACTGGCTTTAGGTCTAACTCTAATATTTGCTTTTTAACAAGTAAAGGAGAAATATTTATGTTCATAGTATTACTAGGTGCACCAGGAAGTGGAAAAGGAACTGTAGGAAAAATAATAGCAAAAGATTTAAAGTTAGCACATATTTCAACAGGAGATTTATTCAGAGAAAATATAAAAAATGAAACAGAACTAGGGAAAAAAGCGAAAGAATATATAGATAAAGGTCAATTAGTTCCTGATGAAATAACAATAAAAATGCTTGCAGAAAGAATAGAAGAGAAAGATGTAAAAAATGGAGCTATATTGGATGGTTTTCCAAGAACAAAAAAACAAGCAATTACATTAGAAAAACTATTAGAGGAAAAAGGAAACAAAGTAGATATGGCATTAAATATAGAAGTACCATTTGATGAAATAGTTCAAAGAATTTCACAAAGGAAGAGTTGCACAAAATGTTCTGCAATATATAACATGGAATTCAATCCACCAAAACATGAAGGAAAATGCAATGAATGTGGAGGAGATTTATATCAAAGAGAAGATCAGAAACCAGAAATAGTTCAAAACAGATTGGAAATATATAAACATACTTCAGAAGAATTAATAAAATATTATGAAGAAAAAAAAGTATTAAGAACAGAAAAAGCTGGACACAAAGAAGGTAGAACATCTTATGATGTAGCAGAAAAAGTAAAAATATTATTAGAAAATAATAAATGAGGTAATAGAATTGGTTGAACTAAAATCAAAAAGAGAAATGGAAATAATGAAAGAAGCTTGCAAAATTGCCAATCTAACTCAAAAAGAAGTGGAAAAACACATAAAACCAGGAATATCAACAATAGAATTAGATAGAATTGCAGAAAATTTTATAAAAGCTCAGAAGGCACTTCCAGCACAAAAAAACTATCCACATCCAGAAAAAGGTGTGAAACCATTTCCAGCAACACTATGTATTTCTATAAATGATACTGTAATTCATGGAATTCCATCAAAAAAAATCATTTTAAAAAATGGAGATATAGTAAGTGTAGACTTAGTTGTGTTCAAAAACGGATTTCATGGAGATTGTGCAAGAACATATATTGTAGGAGAAGCAAGCCATGAAGCAAAGAAACTAGTGGATATTACAAAACAAGCATTTTTTGAAGGCATAAAATATGCTAAAGCAGGTAATAGAATAGGCGATGTTTCACATGCTATAGGCGAATTTGTAAATAAAAATGGATATTCAGTTGTCAAAGAATTTGAAGGACATGGAATAGGAAGGCAAATGCATGAAGAACCAGCTGTACCCAATTATGGAAAAGCTGGAAAAGGAGTAAGACTTACACCAGGAATGACTATTGCAGTAGAGCCAATGGTAATTATGAAAGATGTAAGAATATGTGAACTTGAAGATGGCTGGACAATAGTAACAGAAGATGGAAGTTTAGCTGCACATTATGAAAACACAATTTTAATTACAGAAAAAGAGCCAGAGATATTGACAATTTGAAGAAAATGGTATATAATAAACAAGTTATTTAATGCAAATTTTAAATAGGAGGAATTTATTTTGTCTAAAGAAGATGTTATAGAAGTAGAAGGAAAAGTAATAGAAAGTTTACCTAATACTGAATTTAAAGTAGAACTTGAAAATGGACATCAAGTATTAGCTCATATTTCAGGAAAGCTTAGAATGAATTACATTAAAATACTTCCAGGAGATAAAGTAAGATTAGAATTATCACCATATGACTTAACAAAAGGTCGTATTACATGGCGTGATAAATAAAAAATAAATAAATCTGAATTTAGAAATCAATAATACAACTTCTAAATTCTAAAACGAGGTGAAAAAAATGAAAGTAAGACCATCAGTAAAAAAAATGTGTGAAAAATGCAAAATAATTAAAAGAAAAGGTGTAACAAGAGTAATTTGCGAAAACCCTAAACATAAACAAAGACAAGGGTAATTTTAAATTAGCTAATATATAAAAATAGTGCGGCTGTCTTGTTTTAAAGAATATCTATTTTTATTTATTAATATATACAATCCAAAAAAAAAAAGTAATTTTATTAAAGAGGTGAAAAAAAGTATGGCACGTATAGCAGGTGTTGATTTACCTAAAGAAAAAAGGGTAGAAATAGGACTAACATATATCTATGGAATTGGTAGAGCAAGCTCTAACAAGATTTTAGCAGAAGCTAAAGTAAATCCAGATATTAGAGTAAAAGACTTATCAGATGATCAAGTTCAAGCAATAAGAAAAGCTATGGAAGGATACAAGGTTGAAGGAGACCTAAAAAGAGAAGTAGCTTTAAACATTAAAAGACTTACAGAAATAGGATGCTTTAGAGGAATGAGACATAAAAGAAGCTTACCAGTAAGAGGTCAAAGAACAAAAACTAATGCAAGAACAAGAAAAGGGCCAAGAAAAGTAGTAAGCAAAAAAAGTAGCAAATAGAAAGTGTAAAGTTTAGAAATTAAAAGGAGGAAGAGCTAAATGGCAAAACCAACAACACAAAAAGTAACTAGAAGAAGAGATAGAAAAAACATTGAAAAAGGAGAAGCACATATTCATTCTAGTTTTAACAATACAATAGTTACAATTACAGACGAAAAAGGAAATGTAATTTCATGGGCAAGTGCTGGAGAATTAGGATTTAAAGGTTCTAGAAAAAGCACACCATTTGCTGCCGGAGAAGCTGCACTTACAGCTGCAAAAGCAGGTATGGAACATGGATTAAAAAGTGTAGCAGTATTTGTAAAAGGTCCAGGTTCTGGAAGAGAAGCTGCTATCAGATCATTACAAACAGCTGGATTAGAAATCACAGCAATAAAGGATGTAACACCAATACCACATAATGGTTGTAGACCACCAAAAAGAAGAAGAGTTTAATTATTACTAATTAATAATGAATAAGGAATTTTGACCCTTCGTCAAAAACCAAATTATTAACTCTTCATTATTCATTAATTAAAATAAAGAAATGGAGGAAAGACAATGTCAAGATATAAAGATGAACAATGTCGTATTTGCCGTAGAGAAGGGCAAAAATTGTTCTTAAAAGGTTCAAGATGTTATACAGATAAATGCAGTATAACAAGAAGAAACTATGCACCAGGAGAGCATGGACAAGGAAAGAAAAAATTATCTGAATATGGAACACAATTAAGAGAAAAGCAAAAAACAAAATCTTTTTACGGAGTAGGAGAAAAACAATTCAGAAAATATTTCGAGATGGCTGAAAACAAAAAAGGAATTACAGGTGAAAATTTACTACAAATATTAGAAAGCAGATTGGACAACGTAGTGTATAGAGCAGGCTTTGGAACATCTAGAGCACAAGCAAGACAACTTGTTAACCATGGGCATTTTGATGTAAATGGTAAAAAAGTAGATATACCATCATACTTAATTAAAGAAGGAGATGTAATATCAGTTAGAGAAATCAAACAAGACAATAAAACAATTAAAGAAAATATTGAGGCTAATAAAACAAGACCAATTCCAGAATGGTTAGAAAAAGATAATGATAAGCTACAAGTTAAAGTAATTAGATTAGCAGCAAGAGAAGACGTAGACATCACAGTAGAAGAGCACTTAATTGTAGAGTTATATTCTAAATAGAATTTAGAATTTAGAGTTTGGAATTTAGAATTTTACTTCTTTAAAATTCTAAATACAAAACTAAATTAGGAGGTTAAAATTAATGATTGAATTCGAAAAACCAAATATTGAATGTCTAGCAATAAGTGAAGATGAAAGCTATGGAAAATTCGTATGTGAACCATTAGAAAGAGGATACGGAATGACGATAGGAAATTCACTAAGAAGAATACTATTATCATCATTACCAGGAGCAGCAATAACAACTGTAAAAATAGAAGGTGCATTACATGAATTTTCTACAATACCAAATGTAATAGAAGATGTTCCAGAAATCATAGTAAACCTAAAGAGTGTAAGACTAAAAATGCATGATAATGAAACCAAAACTATAAAAATAGACTTTAACAATGAAGGCGAAGTTAAAGCAGGAGATATAATTACAGATTCATCTATAGAAATACTAAATCCAGATTTACATATAGCAACAGTAGCAGAAGGTGGATTTTTACACATAGAAATGACTGTTGATAAAGGTAGAGGATATAATGTTGCTGAAAAAAACAAACTTCCAAATCAAGCCATAGATGTGTTACCTATAGATTCAATATTTACACCAGTAAAAAAAGTAAATTATCAAGTAGAAAACACAAGAGTTGGTCAAACTGTAGATTATGATAAGTTAACAATAGAAGTTTGGACAGATGGAAGCTTAAAAGCTTATGAGGCATTAAGCTTAGCAGCAAAAGTAATGACAGGACATTTAGAACTATTTATAGATTTATCTGAAGCAGCAAAGAACACTAAAGTAATGGTAGAAAAAGCTGAATCAAAGAGAGAAAAAATATTGGAAATGCCAATAGAAGACTTAGAATTATCTGTAAGATCATACAATTGCTTGAAGAGAGCGAATATATCAACAGTACAAGATTTAGCAAATAAAACAGAAGCAGATATGATGAAGGTAAGAAATTTAGGTAAAAAATCACTAGACGAAGTAACAAATAAATTACATTCATTAGACTTAGATTTTGCTTCTGAAGAAGAATAAGAAAAGGGGAGGCTGAAAAAATTGGCTAGAAAATTAGGTAAAACAACAGACCAAAGAATGGCAATGTTAAAAAATTTAACAACTGATTTATTAGTATATGGAAGAATAGAAACAACTGAAGCTAGAGCAAAAGAAGTAAGAAGCTTAGCAGAAAATCTAATAGCTCTTGCAATAAAAGAAAAAGACAATTTTGAAATGGTCGAACAAAAAGTTGTTAAAGCAAAATTAGATAGTAAAGGTAACAAAGAATTGGAAAAAGTTACAAGCAAGAATGGTAAGGAATATTTAAGAGTTGTAAAAGAAGAAAAAATGGAAAAAAGGCAAAAAGATATGCCATCAAGATTAAATGCAAGAAGAAAAATAATGGCAAAAACAAATAAAGTAAAAGATAAAGAAGGAAACAAAATAGACCTACCAGCAAAGCTTTTTGGAGAAATCGCTGAAAAATATGCAGGAAGACAAGGCGGATATACAAGAATATATAAAATGGGTCCAAGAAGAGGAGACTCAGCAGAAGTAGTTATAATTGAATTAGTATAAAGGGGATGAAAATTATGCTTGCAAAATCATGGAAAAAAATATGTTTAATTATTTTAATTATCTCATGCTTGTGGAACATAATTTCAAAAATTGTATATAAAGTATCTTTCTATGAAGTAACAGAAACTTTGAAAGAAAAATATAAACAAGAACAACAAAACACTAATAAAGTATAGCTAAAAATTGTGCTAGTAGCTAAGATTGATAAAAAGGAGTGAAATCTAAAATGAAAAAGAACATACAACCACAATATGAAGAAACAACAATAACATGTGCTTGCGGAAAAGTATATAAAGTTGGTTCAACAAAAAAAGACTTAAAAGTAGATATATGCTCTAACTGTCATGCTTTCTGGACAGGTAACTTAAAAAGAGATACAACAGGAGGAAGAGCAGATAGATTTAAAAAGAAATACGGAATTGAATAAAATAAAAACTTCACATGCAGTGAAGTTTTTATTTATACTAAGATACACATAAATATATATTTAGTCAAAACAACAACTATTTTGGATAGTATTAAAAATGTTAAAATAATGTCGTAAATTAAAATAAATTGACATAATGCAAAATAAAAAAACAAAAAATGGAAGGAAACATTGAAAAAACGAGAATAAACGCGTACGAAAGTTATACAAAAAAAGGATTTTTTGCTGTTTTTATATTGACGTTTCTGTAAAAATATGGTATTTTATTGTATAGAAAATCTAATGATTCTATATATAAATAATTAACATAAGATGAAAAAAAGAAAAAAGGAGAGTGCATAATATGATAGATAAACAAATCCTAAAATTAAGAGAAGAACTAAATAATAGCATTATAAACGGAGAAGATTACGAAACAATATACAAAATAAGCGTCGAATTAGATGAACTAATAGCGGAGTATTACAAAAAGGAAACAAGTAAGTAGAACCTAAATTTAGGTTCTATTTTTTTAAAAAGAATTAATAAAAGCCCCGACAAAATTGGGCAAAATTTTTAGTAGTAAGTCTGAATGGTAACAACAAAAAAACTAATTTTTTCAAAAAACCTATACAAAACAAAAAAAAAATATTATAATAGATAATGATAAAAAAGAAGTTATGGAGGAAAAGAGCATGGAATTAAAAACTCTCATTTCGGGAATAGATGGATTAAAAGCAAAGGGAAATCTTGATATAGATATAAAATCAATAGAAACTGATTCAAGAAAAGTTACTCAAAACAGTATATTTGTAGCAATAGAAGGATTTAAAACAGATGGTCATCAATTTATTAAACAAGCAATAGAAAATGGAGCAATTGCAATTATGTTTCAGGAGGGAGCTAAAATAAACAAAAAAGACTTTGTAGATGATTTAACAATTATTATGGCACCAGATACAAGAATTGCTGTTGCTAAAATGGCATGCAATTTTTATAAAAACCCATCAACAAAATTTAAACTAATAGGAGTAACAGGAACTAAAGGTAAAACAACAACAACATTTATGATAAAATCTATACTTGAGAAACAGGGGAAAAAGGTAGGACTAGTAGGAACAATTGCAAATTATATAGGAAACAAAAATTTAGGAGAAAGCTCACGAACTACACCAGATAGCTTAGAGCTTCAAAAATTATTTAATACTATGGTAGAAGAAAAAGTAGATTGTGTAGTTATGGAGGTTTCATCTCAGGCCTTAAAACTACATAGAGTGGATGGATGCGATTTTGACATAGGAGTGTTTACAAACTTTTCAGAAGACCATATAAGTCCAAATGAACATCCAGATATGGAGGACTATTTTAATTCAAAATTAAAACTTATAAAGGCAAGTAAAATAAGCTATATAAATGTAGATAATTTTAAATTATCAAGAATAAAAAAAATGCTACCAGATAAAGAAATAAAAACATATGGAATAGATAACGAAGCAAATTTGATAGCAAAAGATATTACAATAACAAATTCAAGCGTAGACTTTAAAGTTAAAATAAATGGCAAAAATGAAAGAGTAAAAACAGGAATACCAGGAAGATTTAGTGTATATAATTCATTAGCAGCAATAAGTGTTACAACTAAACTTGGAGCAAGTGCTGAAAACATTAAAGAAGCACTATTAACAGTTAGAGTTCCAGGAAGAAGTGAACTAGTAGATAATAAAAAAGGATTAACAATAATGATAGATTTTGCACATTCTCCAGAGAGTTTACAAAGCATATTACGTGCAGTAAAAAGTTATACTAGAGGAAAAGTAATTTCAGTATTTGGATGCGGAGGAGATAGGGACAGAACAAAAAGACCAATAATGGGACAAATCTCGACAAGCATTGCAGACTTTACAATAATAACATCAGATAACCCAAGAACAGAAGAACCAGAAAAGATAGTTAAAGAAATAGAAGCTGGTGCAAAAAAAGGAAATGGCAAATATACTACTATAGTAGATAGAACTGAAGCTATAAAATATGCTATGAATATGGCTACAAAAAATGATATAATAGTTTTAGCAGGAAAAGGTCATGAAACATATCAAGAAATAAATGGCGTAAAAAAACGTTATGATGAAAGAAAAATTATAAAGGAGGTAACCTAAATTGTACTTTCAAACAAGAATACTGTTTGTTTCATTTATAGCAACAGTAATTCTAGCAATATTTATAATACCAATATTAAAAAAGCTTAAAATTGGCCAAATAGAACGTAAAGAGGGACCAGAAAGTCATTTAGGCAAAAAAGGAACACCAACTATGGGAGGAATAATTATTGCAGCTGGTATAATAGTAGGTACAATAGGAGGATATATATACTATTCCACAACAGATCCAATAATAGGAAAGAAACTATTTCCACTATTACTTATCTCCATAGGCTTTGGTGCTATTGGATTTATAGATGACTATAAAAAATTAGTTCTAAAGAATACAAAGGGATTAAAACCATCAAGCAAGATGTTAGGATTGCTTATAATATCAGTACTATTCACATTGTATTTATTAAAAGGAGCAAACTTAGGAACTGCTACAATAATACCTTTTACAAAGCAAGTACTAATATTACCTGTTCTTATATATATACCATTTGCAATCTTTGTTATGCTAGGTACTACAAATGCAGTAAACTTGACAGATGGAATAGATGGACTAAGTACTAGCATATCTGCAATTATTACAACTTGCTTAACTGTAATCGCAATAATTCTAGACGTAAAAGAAATAGTAGTATTTGGCAGTATTATAGTAGGTGCATGCTTAGGATTTTTAATATTCAACTTAAATACTGCACAAGTATTCATGGGAGATACAGGCTCACTATTATTAGGAGGTGTAATATCAGCAATGGCACTATACTTACAGATGCCATTGATACTTCTAATAATTGCAGCTATCCCTGTTGTAGAAACAATATCGGTTGTACTTCAAGTAATATATTTCAAGAAAACAGGAGGAAAAAGACTATTCAAGATGGCACCTTTACACCATCATTTTGAATTATCAGGATGGAAGGAAAATAAGGTAGTATCAATATTTTGCATATTTACATTAATGTTATGTATTATTGGACTGTGTTCTATCTAAACAAAAGAAACATAGTATAGATAAGAGAGGTATTTATGAAAAACAAAACAAATGTAGGTGCGAGTAGTACTCGCCTACAAAAAGGTAAAAACAAACCATTTGATTTTATTTTATTTATAGATGTATTAATACTTTTAGGAATGGGAATAACAATGGTGCTTTCTGCGAGTTCACCACTAGCTTTATCCACTACATCTAGTAGCTATACATATGTATATAAACAAGCCATTGCTGCAGTATTAGGAATAATCGTTATGCTAATCATATCAAAAATAGATTACAAAATATTATCAAAATTTTATAAACCAATTTGGATAATCTCAGTGTTAGGAGTAGCAGCAGTATTAATTCCAGGGATAGGGGTATCAGTAAATGGAGCAAAAAGATGGATAATCTTCCCCGTTTTTGGTAGGATACAACCCTCAGAAATAACAAAATTAGGACTAATAATCTTTTTTGCAGCATATTTAACAATACATAGGAGTGAGCTCAAAGAATTATGGAAAGGCTTCTTTAAACCATTAGTATTTTTTGTACTACCTATAATAGCAATACTTTTAGGAGTACAGTCACATTTAAGTGCATCAGTAGTAATAATATTAACAATATCTGTTATGATGATTATGGCAGGTTGTAAATTCTCACATTTCATAATATTTGGAGGGGCAGGAGCAGTAGCAGGTGGAGGACTTCTATATGTACTTGCAAAATACTTCCAAATAAGAGCAGATAGATTACAAAGATTAGGAGCATTTATAGATCCATGGAAAGACCCATTGGACTCAGGCTGGCAAATTATACAAGGACTATATGCCATAGGAACAGGAGGATTGTTTGGTGTAGGACTTGGTAATAGTAGACAAAAATATCTATATATATCTGAACCACACAATGATTACATATTTGCTGTATTAGCAGAAGAATTAGGATTTGTAGGATGTGTGATTGTTATATTACTATTTGCAATATTTATTTGGAGAGGAATAATAACAGCCATGAGAGCTCCAGATATGTTTGGAAGTTTACTAGCATGTGGCATTACAGCACTTATAGGTTTTCAAGCTATTATGAATATTGCAGTTGTAACATCATCAATACCAGTAACAGGAATAGCTTTACCGTTTTTTAGCTATGGAGGAACATCACTCATAATTCTACTTGCATCGGTTCGGAGTACTACTCAACATATCAAGGCAAAGTAGCAAAATATAATATATGTATGAGGAGAGCATTGCTCATCCATTATTAAAATATAGGAGGAAGCAATTTATGAATGTAATTATTGCAGCAGCCGGAACTGGAGGGCATATTAATCCAGGAATAGCAATAGCTAATGAAATAAAAAAACATAATTCACATGCTGAGATTACTTTTATCGGAACACCAAGAGGATTAGAAAATGATTTAGTATCAAGAGCAGGGTATAAACTAAAAGTAATTGAAGCTTATGGAATAAAAAGACAAATAACAATGCAAAATTTCATAAATGCATATAAAACACTAAAAAGCTATAAAGTGGCAAAACAAATTATTCAAGAAATAAAACCAAATATAATAATAGGTACAGGAGGATATATATGTGGGCCAGTATTTTCAGCAGGATTTAAATATAAAATTCCAACAATTTTACATGAAAGCAATGCATTCCCTGGCATGGCAGTAAAAATGTTATCAAAAAAAGCGGATATAATTTTAGTAGGCTTTGAAGATGCAAAAAAAAGACTTCCAAAAGCAAAAAAAGTTGTTGTTACAGGAACACCAACTAAAGTTAGCAAACTATATTTAACAGAAGAACAAAAATTGACAATTAAAAAGCAGTTCAATATAAAAAACAATCTACCAATTGTGGCAGTATTTGGTGGTAGCCAAGGAGCAGAGTCAATTAACAAATGCTTAATAGAACTTATAAACAAAAAAATAAATAAAAAATATCAAATAATTTGGGCAGTAGGACAAAAAAACTATGAAGAAGTAAGAAACAATATCAAGATACAATATAATGCCTGCATAGTGCCATATATATACAATATGGAGGAGGTACTAAACTTAGCAGACTTAGTAGTTAGCAGAAGCGGAGCAATGACAATAACAGAAGTTGCAAAATGCGGCAAACCTGCAATATTCATACCATATCCATATGCAACAGAAAATCATCAGAAATATAATGCTAAAGTTTTAGCAGATGTAGATGCCGCAAAAATCATATTAGATAAAGAATTAAATAGTAATAAACTAAATGATACAATTAATGGAATCTTGCAAAACAAAGAAAAATTGACACAAATGGGAGAAAATGCAAAAAAAATAGCAATAAAAAATGTTGAAAATAGGATATATAAAGAAATAAAAAATTTAATAAATAACAGTTAAAATTGGGAAAAGCCGAACTTTACATAGTCCATGCACATTTATTTATTTATAACATATAATTTGTTATAGATAAATGGAGGTGCTTTTTTTGTTAACTTTTTTAGCTGGCTTTATAGAATTTTGCAAAACAGCAGTTTTTATATTAGGATACATATCTAATAATAGTTTATTTCCAGAACCACTATCACAAGATGAGGAAAAAGAATATTTGGAAAAATACATCCATGGCGACCAAGAGGCAAGAAATGTATTGATAGAAAGAAACTTGCGATTAGTAGCACACATATGTAAAAAATATAGTATACCAAATCTAGAAATGGATGATTTAATTTCAATAGGGACAATAGGACTAATAAAGGGAATTAATACATTTGATATAGAAAAAAATGTAAAACTCGCTACATATGCTTCAAGATGTATAGAAAATGAAATATTAATGTATTTAAGAAGCACAAAAAAATTAGGAGCAGAAGTATATTTAAATGAACCAATAGGAAAGGATAAAGACGACAATGAAATAACTCTTATAGATATATTAGAAAAAGATGAAAAAAACATAGAAGAAGAGATAGACTTTAAAATGAAAATGAAACAAATATATCAAAAAATAAAATCTGTACTCAAAACACGAGAACAAATAATAATTGAATTAAGATTTGGACTACGGAGGAAAAAAACCAAAAACACAAAATGAGGTAGCACAAATATTAGGAATATCACGTTCATATGTATCTAGAATAGAAACAAAAGCAATTAAGAAACTAGGCGAAGAATTAGGAGAGCAAATCTAAAAGATATGATACAAAAAAATTGAAAAGCCCAAAAAACACACTTTGGACTTTACAATTTTAAAGATTAGATATAATATTATTTTCAATAAAACGAGATATATTTTTAGTAGATACTCCTGTATTATAAGATAAATTATCAATAGAAGAAACTGAAGGAAAATCCAACAAATAATTATTTAAAGTATAAATATCTTGTTTATCTTTAGCTTCGCAATTACAGCAAACACTATTAGATGATTCAAAAAAACATCCACATCTAGCACACCTTTTAAATTCCATTTATATCAGCTCCTTATAATAAACTATTTATAATATTCTATCATAAAAACACGAAAAAAGGAATATATTGCAACCATTTTTTTACATAAAATTTGTATATTACTATTGACAGAAACCAATATTAAATGTAAAATATAATAGTACAGAAATTAATATATAGAAATTATAAAAATATATAATAAATCTGAACATTGAAAATTTAATTAGTAAAGAGGTGTTTTTATGAACGAAACAACAAGGTGTTTTTATGAACGAAACAACAATAGCCATAATCACCCTTTTTATCTCAGCAGCGATTTTTATCCCAATAGGAATATATATTAGAAAAAAATCAGCTGAATCTAAAATTAAAAGTGCAGAAAGTGAAGCAAATAGAATTTTATCAAATGCAAAAAAAGAAGCGGAAAATGCAAAAAAAGAAGAAATTCTAAAGGCTAAAGAAGAAATTTTACAAACAAGAAATGAATTAGATAAGGAGATTAAAGAGAGAAGAGGCGAAGTACAACAACAAGAAAAGAGATTATTTCAAAGAGAGGAAGCGTTAGAGAGACGCTCAGATAACTTTGAAAGAAAAGAAAAAGAATTGGAAAAAAATCTTCAAGAAGCAGACAGAAGAAAAAAAACATTAGATGAAATGTATAGCAAACAAATCGCAGAATTACAAAGAATCTCAGGACTATCAAGAGAGGAAGCAAAAAAGATTTTATTACAACAATTAGACAAAACTTTAAATGATGAAAAAGCAGCCTTAATAAAATCAGTAGAACAATCAGCCAAAGAAACTGCTAACAAAAAGGCAAAAGAAATCATAGGATATGCAATACAAAAATGTGCAGCAGACCATACATCAGAAACTACAGTGTCAGTAGTAGCACTTCCAAATGACGATATGAAAGGAAGAATAATAGGAAGAGAAGGTCGTAACATAAAAATGTTAGAAACTCTAACAGGTATAGACTTAATAATTGATGACACACCTGAAGCAGTAATTATTTCAGGATTTGACCCACTAAGAAGAGAAGTAGCAAGAATTGCCTTAGAAAAATTGATAGAAGACGGAAGAATACATCCAGCAAAAATAGAAGAAATGGTAGAAAAAGCAAAAGAAGAAGTGGAAGAAACCATAAAAGAAGAGGGAGAAAGAGCTGTATTAGAAACAGGAGTACATGGGGTTTCACCAGACTTAGTAAGATTACTAGGAAAATTAAAATACAGAACAAGTTATGGACAAAATGTACTAAATCACTCAATTGAGGTGTCAAACCTTGCAAGAATAATGGCAGAAGAATTAGGCTTGGATCCTAAAATTGCAAGAAGAGCAGGATTATTGCATGATATAGGAAAAGCTTTAGACCATGACATGGAAGGAACTCATGTACAAATAGGTGTAGACGTATTAAAAAAATACAAAGAAAATGATATGATTTTAAATGCAGTAGAAGCACATCATGGAGATGTTGAACCAAAATCACTAGAAGCAGTTCTAGTACAGGCAGCAGACGCAATATCAGCATCAAGACCAGGAGCAAGAAGGGAAACATTAGAAACATATATTAAAAGATTGGAAAAACTTGAATCAATTGCAGACTCATTTGAAGGTGTGGAAAAATCTTATGCAATACAAGCAGGACGTGAAGTGCGCTTGATTGTAAAACCAGAAAAAGTGACAGACAGTGAAATGGTTACAATGGCAAGAGAAGTTGCACAAAAAGTAGAAAGTGAAATGGAATATCCAGGACAAATAAAAGTAAATGTAATAAGAGAAACAAGAGCAATTGATTATGCAAAATAAACCAAAAGACTCACTTACTTAAAAGTGGGTCTTTTATTATGTCCTTTTTTGGGACAGTCCCCAAAAATGTCCTTTTTTGGGACTGTCCCCAAAAAGGACAAATAATTTGACTTATTCCAAAAAAAGTAGTATAATAAAAAAGTAGTGCCAAGTATTGGCAAAAATGAGATTTATATATGTTTAATAAAAGTAGTATTCGGAGAAATTTAAAATATAAAAAAATAAAACGAAAAGAACCCCTTTTTGTTCTAATTATAGTGAAAACGAAAAAAATAAAAGAAAGGAGCTTTTAAAAGCATAAGAATAAATCAGAGATAAAACTAGGAGGAGAAAATTTTAAAATGGAAGACAATAAAAAACAAACGAAAACAAAAAGAAAAACACGACAAAACAAAAGAGAGGAGAAAAGCATTTTTAAAAAATCAAATTTGAAAATAATACCACTTGGAGGATTATTGGAAATAGGAAAAAACATCACAGTTATAGAATATGAAGATGATATAATTCTAGTAGATTGTGGATTAGGATTTCCAGAAGATGATATGTTGGGAGTAGACTTAGTTATACCAGACATAACATACTTAGAAAAAAACAAAGATAAAATAAGAGGGCTAGTTATAACACATGGACATGAGGATCACATAGGAGGCATACCATATTTATTAAAACAGATAAATGTGCCAATATATGCAACAAGATTAACAGCAGGACTAATATCAAACAAATTAGAAGAACACAATCTGTTGAGAAGTACACGATTAAAAGAAGTAAAACAAGGACAAACAATTACCTTAGGGTGTATGAAGGTAGAATTTATAAGAATAACACATAGTATACCAGATGCATGTGCACTAGCAATTACCACACCAGTTGGAACTATAGTGCATACGGGAGACTTTAAGATAGATTATACCCCAATAGATGGAGAAATAATAGATTTAGGAAGACTAGCAGCAATAGGAAATAAAGGTGTTTTAGCCTTAATGTCTGATAGTACAAACGCAGAAAGAAAAGGCTATACCATGTCAGAAAGTACAGTTGGAGACATATTAGACAAACTATTTGTGAACTGTATAAAGAGAATAGTAGTAGCTACCTTCTCATCAAATGTACACAGAGTTCAACAAATAGTAAATTCAGCAGTAAAATACAAAAGAAAAATTGCAGTATGTGGAAGAAGTATGTGCAACATGATAGAAACTGCAAGAAAATTAGGATATATAAAAGTACCAGACAATGTATTTATTGATATTGATATGATAAAATCATATCCAGATGACAGTTTAGTAATAATAACAACAGGAAGCCAAGGAGAACCAATGTCAGCCTTAACAAGAATGGCTGCAGGAGAACATAAAAAAGTTCAAATAACACCAAATGACTTAATAATAATATCAGCAAACCCAATACCAGGAAACGAAAAATACATTTCAAAAGTAATAGACGATTTAATGACAATAGGTGCAGAAGTTATATACAATGCACTTCAAGACATACATGTTTCAGGACATGCATGTCAGGAAGAACAAAAATTAATGTTAACACTTATAAAACCAAAATACTTTATACCAGTGCATGGAGAATTTAGACAATTAATAGCACATGCAGAAACTGCAAAAACATTAGGAATATCTCACGAAAATATATTCATAACAGAAAATGGAAAAGTGCTAGAATTAAACGAGGAAGAAGCTAAATTTACAGGACATGTACAATCAGGAAATGTATTAGTAGATGGTTTAGGTGTAGGAGATGTTGGAAACATAGTATTAAAAGATAGACAGAAACTATCTCAAGATGGACTAATAATTGTAGTAATAACAATGGATTCAAGAAATGGAAAAATTGTTGCAGGACCGGACGTAATAAGCCGTGGATTTGTATATGTAAGAGAATCAGAAAATTTAATGGAAGAAATCAAACGATTATTAAGAGAAGAATTAGGAAAATGTGAAGAAAAACACATAACAGATTGGGCCACATTAAAATTAGTTGTAAGAGAAGAATTAGGAGACTATATATACAAAAAAACAAAACGTCAACCAATGTTAATTCCAATAATAATGGAAGTTTAGAATGATTTCATTACTAATATGCCAATGGAGACGGCAAGTTTCCATTGGCATTCTTTGATGGACAGGCTTTGCTCATCTTTTTTTGCTCAAAAACTTCTGGACCCATTGACTTTTTTCCCTTTTAGATATATACTGTGAACGTAAAAAACTTAGAGGAGGGTTATTTTAATGAATGATTTAATCGAAATTAGATGGCATGGACGTGGCGGACAAGGAGCAAAAACAGCATCATTACTACTTGCAGATGCAGCTTTTAATACAGGCAAATATATTCAAGGTTTTCCCGAATATGGACCAGAAAGAATGGGGGCTCCAATAACTGCATATAACAGAATTAGTACAAAGCCAATAACAATTCATAGTAATATATACGAACCAGATTATGTTGTAGTTGTTGATGACACTTTATTAGAAAGCGTAGATGTAACAGCAGGTTTGAAAAAAACAGGAGCAATTGTAATTAATACTACAAAGGATAGTGAATATTTGAAAAAACAGCTAAAGGGATATGAAGGAAAAATATATAAAATAGATGCAAGGAAAATATCAATGGAGACATTGGGAAAATATTTTCCTAATACGCCAATGCTTGCAGCGATTGTAAAAGTAAGCAAAGTTATGACAGATGAAGAATTTTTAAATGACATGCAAGGTTCATTTAAGCATAAATTTGCTAAAAAACCAGAAGTTATAGATGGAAACATGAAGGCACTAGAAATGGCATTAAAGGAGGTAGAAGAAGTATGACAGAAATAAATTCAAAAACACCAATGGAAAAATTAACAGAGGGTGGAACAATTTATACAGCAGGAAATGCAAGAAAATTTAAAACAGGAGATTGGAGAAGTACAAAACCAGTTTACTTAAGTGAGAAATGCAAACAATGCGGGCTATGCTTCCCAGTATGCCCAGATGATGCAATACCAGTAGGAAAAGACCAAAAAAGAACAGACTTTAACTATGATTATTGTAAGGGTTGCGGAGTATGTGCAAAGGTGTGTCCTTTTGGAGCAATTACAATGGAATAAGATGAAATTAATTAAAAGGAGTAATTAAATCCCAATAAGATTGGGCAAACTAGAAAAGAAAAAATAAAAAAGGAGAGAAATAATATGTCAATTAGAGAACGTTTAAGTGGTAATGAAGCAGCTGCTACAGCTATGAAACAAATAAATCCAGATGTTGTTGCAGCATTCCCAATAACACCATCAACAGAAATACCACAATATTTTTCAACATTTGTTAGTAACGGAACAGTAGATACGGAATTTGTTGCAGTTGAAAGTGAACACAGTGCAATGAGTGCTTGTATAGGAGCAGAAGCAGCTGGTGCAAGAGCCATGACAGCCACCTCTGCAAATGGATTATCTTTAATGTGGGAGATGATATATATTGCGTCAAGCTTAAGATTACCAATAGTAATGTCATTAGTAAATAGGGCAGTATCAGGCCCCCTTAATATTCATAACGATCAATCAGATGCAATGGGTGTAAGAGATAGTGGTTGGATAATGCTATTTTCAGAAAACAACCAAGAAGCTTATGATAATCTTCTTATGGCTCACAGAATAGCAGAAAATCCAAAAGTAAGATTACCTTTAATGGTATGCCAAGATGGATTTATAACATCACATTCAATTGAAAACATAGAATTAGAAGAAGATGAACTTGTTAAGAATTTTGTAGGAACATACAAACCAGAGCATTATTTATTAAATGATAAAGAACCAATAGCAGTAGGACCACTAGACTTACAAGCTTATTTATTTGAACATAAAGCTCAACAAGCAGAAGCAATGAGAAACGCAAAGAAAGTAATATTAGAAGTAGCTGAAGAATTTGAAAAAGTTACAGGCAGAAAATATAGCTTCTTTGAAGAGTATAAAATGGAAGATGCTGAATATGTTATCGTATGTATGAACTCAACTGCAGGTACAGCAAAGTTTACAGCTGATAAATTAAGAGAACAAGGCATAAAAGCGGGAGTTTTAAAACTTAGAGTATTTAGACCATTTCCAGCAGAAGAAATTTCAAGAGCCTTATCAAAAGCAAAAGCAGTGGCTGTATTAGATAAAGCAGATGGATTAAATGCAGTTGGTGGACCACTATTTACAGATGTAACATCAGGCATGTATGTAAATAATATTAAAGTCCCAACAGTAAGTTACATCTATGGAATAGGTGGAAGAGACACAAAATCAGACGATATAGAGAAAGTATATATAGATTTACAAGAAATTGTAAAGTCAGGAAACGTAGTAAACCCATATAGATATTTAGGTTTAAGGAGGGAAGACTAATGGCATATAATTTAAAAGAAGTAGTAGCAGAAAAAAAATCAAGATTTACATCAGGACACAGAATGTGTGCAGGTTGTGGAGCACCAGTAGTTGGCAGAATGGTATTAAGAGCCCTAAAAAATGAAGACCATGCAGTAATTTGTAATGCAACAGGCTGTATGGAGGTTTCAACATTTATATATCCATACACCTCTTGGACAGATTCATTTATACACACAGCATTTGAATGTGCAGGAGCAACATTATCAGGTGTAGAAGCTGCATATCAGTCAATGAAAAAACAAGGGAAACTACCTGGAAAAGATACAAAGTTCATAGCTTTTGGAGGAGATGGAGGAACATATGATATTGGACTTCAAAGCCTATCAGGAGCAATGGAAAGAGGGCATGACATGGTATATGTATGCTATGATAATGGTGCATACATGAATACTGGTATTCAACGTTCATCAGCAACACCCAAATTTGCAGATACAACAACATCTCCAGCGGGAAAGGTAATACCAGGGAAAATGCAATCAAGAAAAGATTTGACAGAAATAATGGCTTCACATCATTTACCTTATGTAGCTCAAACAATAGCGGTAAACAACTTTAAAGATTTATATGAAAAATCAGAAAAAGCAATATACACAGAAGGACCATGTTTCCTTAATGTATTAGCACCATGTCCAAGGGGATGGGGATATCCAACAGAAGACTTAATGAAAATAAACAAACTAGCAGTAGAAACTTGTTATTGGCCATTATATGAAGTAATAGATGGTAAATATATAGTAAATTACAAACCAGCAAAAAAACTACCAGTAGAAGAATTCTTAAGACCACAAAAAAGATTCAAGCATATGTTTAAAGAAGGAAACGAGTGGATGATAGAAGAATTCCAAAAAGAAGTAGACAACAGATGGGAAGAATTGTTGAGATTAGAAGAAATAACAAACAAATAAAAAAAGCGAATTAAAGTTCGCTTTTTTTAAAAAAAAAAATAACTTTTAATTTACGATTGCAAATCAAAAGAATATATAATATAATAAATGCCGAAAGGGTGATATTATGAAATTAAAGAAAATTTTAACAGGATTCATTATAACTATAACCTTGATTTTATTAAATTCAACAAGTTCAGAAGCTAGTTTACACTTAAAAAATCTAGACTTTACTGCACAAATAAATGAGGATGGAAGTATGGATGTTGTAGAAACTTGGGATATTAATATTTCAGACACAAATACTTTATACAAAACCTTTAAAATTGATAAAACTAAATATTCAGGAATTAGTAATGTTTTTGTACAGGATATAACATCTGGAACAAATAAAAATTTCAAAAAATCAGATATATGGCAATATCATTTAGATAAAGGACATTATTTTGGGAATATGAAATAGCTTGGGGAGTAAGTATTGATACTACCACAAGGAAACAATATTTAATAAGTTATACAGTAAAAGATGTTATAAAAAAATATAATGATTGTGCTGAACTTTATTGGCAATTTGTAGGAAGTGAATTTGAAATATCAGCAGATAGCATTACAGGAATAATAAAATTACCAAACAAAGTTTCAGACAAAGATGAATTAAAAGTTTGGGGACATACAGAATATTTAAATGGAGAGATATATGTAACAGATTTAGATATTGTAGAATTCAATGTTAATAAATACAAATCAGGAAACTTTGTTGAAGTAAGAATAGCAATGCCAACATATTTATTTGAAAAAGTATCCTCTGAAAACATATCACAAGAAGAAAAACTAGATGATATTATAAAAGAAGAAACTGAATGGGCAAATGAGGCAAATGCAAGAAGAGATAGGAGAAATAAAAATTTCAAACTGTTAATTTTAGCAACAATTTTTGTAAATACTAGTATTGGAATAATGTTTTCTAAAAAAATAAAGAAAAACAAGCAATTCCTTGAGAAAAACCCAAACATTTTACCAGAACAACAATTAGAATATTATAGGGAACTACCAGATAAAGAAGAAACACCATTAGAGGCAGTATTTATTCTAAAAACTGGATATAAGCAAAGTTGCTTACCAAATGTTTTTTCTGCAACTATCTTAAATTTTGCTCTGAAAGGATATGTAAGGATAGAGCAAGAGGGAAAAACAATAAAAATTCTATTAAACAAAATAAAAACGGATGAGTTAACGAGGGATGAAAAAAAGGTATTAGAAATATTAAGAGCCGCAAGTAATAATAATGAACTTACAATGGCAGAACTGGAAAAATACATCAAAAATTATCCATCAAAATTAATGAATTTGAATTCAACTTTTGAAAAGGTATCAAAAACACAAGCAAGTGAAAAAGGAAAATTTGATACAAATAGGTTCAATAAGCAAATAGTTTATGCAGAAAAAAATGTTGGATATATTTTTTTATTAATTATAATTATAACTGCTTCAATATTTACAATAGGGTATGCTTATAAAAATGTTCAAAGTATGCTTATCACATGCACTATAATCTCATTAGCATTTTTTATAGTAGTAACTATTATAAATTTAATATTAAATATAAAAATAACCACCAGCTTTAATGGCTTTACTCAGAAAGGGATTAATGAACAAGAACAGTGGAAAGCTTTTAAAAAATACATGGAAGACTTTTCATACTTAAATGAAAAGGAAGTTCCAGAATTAGTGTTATGGGAGAAATATTTAGTATTTGCAACAGCATTTGGAATAGCAGATAAAGTATTAAAACAATTAAAAGTAAAATATCCAGAGTTAAATGATCCAGATACAATTCATAGTATGATATTATTTAATAGTATGTATAATTCAAACGGATTTAATACAAAGTTCATAAATTCAATAAACACATCAACCTCAAGAATGTATTCTAGCACATATTCATCAGGCTCTGGCGGAGGCGGAGGCTTTTCAGGCGGCGGAGGCTTCGGCGGAGGCGGCGGAGGTCGGAGGTGGAAGATAATCCACAGAACGCGATTTTTCAAAAGATATATTGTAATTGATATGTTTTTTTGATATAATACTCCATAGAAAAAGGAGGAAATAAATGGTAACTTTAGAAGATGTTAAAAATAATCCAGAGGTTCAGGAATTAGTGATTGGAGCACAAAAACAACTGAATGCTTTAGGATATACAGAACATTCACAAAGACATGTTAGTATCGTATCTAGTAGAGCAGGTAGAATATTAAAAACATTAGGATATGATAAACACAGGATAGAACTTGCTCAAATTGCAGGATATTTGCATGACATAGGAAATGGAGTAAATAGAGTTGACCATGCACACACAGGCGCAATACTTGCTTATAATATTTTAAAAGATATGGGAATGAATGTAAAAGACAGAACAGAAATAATGTCTGCAATAGGAAATCATGATGAAACAACAGGAACAGCAGTTAGTGACATTTCGGCAGCACTAATACTTGCAGACAAATCAGATGTCCATAGAGATAGAGTTGTAAATCAAAATATGGCAACATTTGACATTCATGACAGAGTAAACTTTGCGGTAACACAAGCAAATTTGGAAGTTGACAATGTAGATAAAAAAGTGATTTTAGACTTAACAATAGACACAAAAATATGCCCAGTATTGGATTATTTTGAAATATTTATGGATAGAACTATGATGAGCAAATATGCTGCAAAATATCTACAAATATGGTTCGAACTTATTATAAACAATACAAGACTATTATAAGATGAATTAACCCTGTTAAAAAAATAGAGAAAGGATTGAAAAAAGTGAAAAAATACAAAAAAACCTTAACAGTTATTATTATTTTAATTGTAGCAATTATGATGTTTGCAGCTTTTTTTGGAGTATACAAAAAAGGTGAAAATGGCGAAAAAATAGGCATATTACCTAATTTGAAATTAGGTATGGAATTTGGGAAAACTAGAGTAATTACAGCAACAGTAAATCAAGAAACAACAAAAACAATATATGATTCTGAAGGAAATATTGTAACACCTAAAGAAGGAGAAGAATACACAGAAGAAGCAGGATATAAAACAGTTGAAACTGAAATAAATCCTGAAAATGTAAAAACAATAGAAAACTACAGAAAAACAGAAAAAATAATTGAAAACAAACTTAATAAAAATGGAATATCTCAATACTTTATTAACATAGATGAGTCAACTGGAACCATAGAAATAGAAATTCCAGAAGATGATAAAGCAGACGAAATACAATCCATCATACAAGCTAAAGGAAATTTCATATTACTAGATGCAGAAACATTTGAACTTGTATTTGATAATATTTATTTTGAAAAAGCAGAAGTAATAAGTAGACAAGGAGATCTTGAAGCAGGGATATTTTTACAATTAAGCTTTAATGAAGAAGGGACAAAAAGAATACAAGAATTGAATAAAATCTACATAGAAAAAACCGAAGAAAAAACAAATGAAGATGGAAAAACTGAAACTGTTGACAACTCAAAAACAGTTTGGGTAGTACTAAATGGCTCAATATTAGGAACAACTGTATTGCCTAACATAGTTTATAATGATAAAATTATCTTGCCATTTGGAATATCAAGCAATTCTAAAGAACTTGAAGAAGCAAAAGAATCAGCAGAACAAGCAGCAATATTATTAAACTCAGGAACATCTCCAGTAATATATAATTACTCAAATACAACAAAAAATACAAATATATCAAATCAAGATTTACTTTTATTTGGTATATCAATAGGAATAGTATTTTTCATTGCATACATTTATTTAGTCATAAAGTTTAAAGCAAAAGGCTTTATAGCTGTATATTTCCAAATAGGATTTTTAGGAACATTACTATTAATTCTAAGAATTATTGGTATAACTATAACAATGGAAGGAATAGCAGGTATAATAGTGGCAATGGTATTAGAATATATATTCACATATATAGTTCTAAGAAATCTAGACAAACAAATAGAAGGAATGTATAAAAAGGCAAATCTAGAGTTTTTCTTAAATACACTTCCAGTATATGCAATATCAATAATATTTACATTTGCAACAAAAGCTAATATCAATAGTTTTGGAATGTCTCTATTTTGGGGAATAGTTGTAATTTATGCATATAATTTTATATTTACAAAATTTATATTTGAAAACTTGAGTAGGGGGTCAAAATGAAAACAATTCAAAAAATATTAATAGTAGTAAGTTTAATAGTAATAATAGTAGGTCTATTAATACTATGGAAAAATGGACTAAACTATATTGATGGATATAGTAAAAAAATGTTGCTAAAAACCATAAATGAATATACCTTATATGTAGGAATATCAACAGCAATAATCTTATTATATTATGCAATAAGATATTTTAAAAAAGGAATTATAAAAGTTCTTGCTACTTCAGTATTAGGAATGCTAGGCAGTATATTATTTACACTTTCTTTAATGTCAATAATACAAATGCCAATAAACAGATTGTTTTTTCCAATAATGCTTGCAACATATGTTGCCAGTATAATAGTTCTATCAGCAAGTTTTGAAGAAAACACTTAATATTCACAAAAAATAGAAATCCTTAATATATTATATTAGGGATTTTTTAGGAGATGAATTAAAGTGTTTAAAAAGTTAATCAAAAAAATATATAGACATAAAGAAAATATTACTATAAAAGAAATGTTAGAAATATTAAAAACAAATAGCAATGCAGTATTGCTAGATGTTAGAAGTTCTCAAGAATATATAGAAGGACATATACGTGGAAGTATAAACATTCCAGTATATGATATTGAAAAACAAGCTAAAAACAAGCTAAATAAAAATAGCATAATAATAGTATATTGCAGTGCTGGAATAAGAAGTAAAAGAGCAATACAAATACTAGAAAAACTAGGATATGAAAATTTATATAATGTAGAAGGCGGAATAGAAAATTTATGAATGAAATATTAGAAAAAGCAAAACAAAATATGTTATTAAAAGAAAAAGACTTGTCAGAATTTGCGTGTAAATCAGAAAATGGAATATGGTTAAAAGAAGACAATGAAGACATTAGACCAATATTTTATAGAGATATAGATAGAATAATACATTCTTCAGGATATACAAGATATATAGATAAGACACAAGTGTATTCATTTATTCAAAACGACCATATAACCCGTAGAGTATTGCATGTTCAACTAGTTTCAAAGATAGCAAGAACAATAGGGAGAAGCCTAAAACTAAATGAAGATTTAATCGAAGCAATTGCACTAGGACATGATATAGGGCACACTCCATTTGGACATAAAGGAGAAAGCTTACTAAATTCAATATGTGAAAAAGAAAACATAGGATATTTTTGCCATAATGCTCAAAGCGTAAGAATATTGGAAAACATAGAAGGACTAAATATCAGTATGCAAACATTAGATGGAATTTTAGCACACAATGGAGAAATATTGAAGAACAAATATGAACATAATATAAACAAAACATGTGAGGAATTCGAAAAAGATTTATACAATGCCTTTCACGAAAAAGACTATAGCAAAAAAATAATTCCAACAACAATAGAAGGAAGTGTAGTAAGACTATCAGATGTAATAGCATATATAGGTAGAGACATAGAAGATGCTATAATATTAGGAATAATAGAAAGAAAAGATATACCAGAATTTCCAGGTAGAATTATAGGAAATAACAATTCAAAAATAGTTGATACATTAATTAAAGATGTGATAATAAATAGTTTAGATAAGCCATACTTAACTTTTTCAGAAGATATTTTTACAGCATTAATAGAACTAAAAAATTGGAATCAAGAAAAGATATATAATTCAGAAAAAGCAAATGTAAATTATGACAAAATAGAAAAACTATTTACAAAATTATATTACTTTTATTTGAAAAAAATAAGTGAAGTAGAAATAAAAGAAGAACTGCAAAAAAGCACAATAACTTCATCAGAAAGGACACTATATCATTTTGTAAATAAAATGATGGAAAAACCAGGAGAGAATATAAAAAGGGTAATAATAGATTATATAGCAGGTCAAACAGACAAATTCTTCTTAAACGAGTGCGAACTATATCTAGAATAAGTTTAAACAGGACTCAGACATAAGGTCTGAGCCTTTTTTCATCAAAACTTCCCATTTTTCATCGAAGGAAAAAAATTAGAAAACTAGAATATATAAGATATATGAATACATAGGAGGGATTAGTTTGAAAACTACATATAATGAAAAAGACAAGCTCTTAACATTAAAAATCTCAGAAGAGATAGATCATCATTCATCTGAAAAGATAAGAACAAGAGCAGATTTCGAAATACAAAAATACATACCTAAAAAACTAATTATAGATTTCGAAAATGTAAACTTCATGGATAGTGCCGGGATAGGAATGATTTTAGGAAGATACAAAATGATGACTATGTTTGGCGGAGAAATGTTTATAACAAATGTAAAACCAAGCGTAAAGAAAGTATTAGAAATGGCAGGAATAACAAAAATAATACCAATAATTGGAGATTTAGGAGGAACAAAAATTGGAAAATGTGTATGAAAATAAAATGAAATTAGAATTTTTAAGTAAATCATCAAATGAAGCTTTTGCAAGAATAACAGTAGCAAGCTTTGCATCACAATTAGACCCAAGCATAGAAGAAATATCAGATATAAAAACAGCAGTATCTGAAGCAGTTACAAATTGTATAATTCATGGGTATGAAGACAAAGTAGGAATTATAAAAATTGAGTGTACTCTATTTTCAAATTCTATATACATAGAAATTACAGATAATGGAAAAGGAATAGAGGATATTGAAAAAGCAAAAGAACCACTATACACAACTAAACCAGAATTAGAAAGGTCTGGAATGGGCTTCACCATAATGGAAAACTTTATGGATGAATTAAAAATAGAATCTGTTAAAGGGGTCGGCACAAAAGTTACTATGAAAAAGGTAATTAATAATTAAAGCGGAGGAAACATGTACGAAATAGAAACAGAAGATATTATAAAAGCACAAAACCAATCTGAAGAAGCTCTAACAAAAATTATAGAAGCAAATACAGGCTTAATATGGAATGTAGTAAAACGATTTGCAGGGAGAGGGCAGCCTTTGGAAGACCTTTACCAGATAGGATGTATTGGCATGATAAAAGCAATCCAAAGATTTGACACAAGCTATAATGTACGAATATCTACATATGCAGTTCCGTATATTATTCGGAGAAATAAAAAGATTTATAAGAGATGATGGACCAATAAAAATAAGCAGAAGCATAAAAGAGTTATCAACTAAAATAAATGAAATACAAAGGCAACATATTAATAAAACAGGAGAAGAACTAAAGATTAGCGAACTTGCAGAAAAATTGAATGTAAGTAAAGAGGAAATAATAGTAGCTTTAGATGCAAATCAGAGGCTAGAATCAATAGATGAAGAGATATATGAAGATGGAAAAGGAGAAACTAAAATTTCAAAAATAAGTACAAATAAAGATGAAACAGGATTTGTGATAAATAAAATATGTGTTCAAGAATTAATCAATGCTTTAAATCAAAGAGAAAAGGAAATAATAATACTCAGGTACTATAAGGGAAAAACACAAAGTGAGGTTGCCAAAATGCTTGGAATAACGCAAGTTCAAGTGTCACGAATAGAAAAGAAAATATTACAAGAGATGAGGAAAAAAATTGCTTAAAGGAGGAGGCTATAATGAAGAGAGTCTTATTATACATTTTAACTTTTGTTCTTCTATGCTTTATGATTCCATTAATATTTACAAAGAGACCAGAAACAGAAAAAACAGCTTTTGAAGGACAACAAAATACTAATATTATAGAAGAAAAACAAAGTAGTACAAATTATGGAACAATTAAACTATTACATACAGAAACAGGGGAAATAGAAGAACTTCCAATGAACGAATACTTGTATGGAGTAGTATCAGCAGAAATGCCAGCAAACTATGAAATAGAGGCATTAAAAGCACAAGCAATAGTTGCAAGAACCTTCTCAGCATATAAAGTATATAAAGGAAGTAAACACGAAAATGCAGACATCTGTGATTCTTCAAAATGTTGTCAAGCTTGGATTTCAAAAGAAAAAAGATTTGAAAAATGGAATGAAGAGGAAAGAGAAAGCAATTGGAATAAGATTACAACTGCTGTAGACGAAACAGCTGGAAGTATAATAACATATAATGGAGAGCCAATAAATGCTTTCTTTCATTCAAATAGTGGAGGAACAACAGAAACCGCTAATAATGTGTGGGGAGGAAATAATTACCCATATTTACAAAGCGTAGAAACCATAGGCGAAGATGGATATACACAATATAGCTCAACAGTAACTTTAACAAAAGATGAACTTATACAAAAATTACAAGCCTATTATCCTGAAATATCAATAAACTGGGATGAAGAAAATTCTATACAAATTTTAGAATATACAGAAAGTGGAAGAATTAAAACAATCAAATTTGGAAATGTAAACATATCAGGAGTAGAAGCAAGAAAAATATTTGGTTTAAAATCAGCAAAATTTAATATTGAAACAGATGAAAACATAACTTTTAATGTTGTTGGATACGGTCATGGAGTAGGTTTAAGTCAAACTGGTGCAGATGCGATGGCAAAAACTGGTGCCGATGCAGAACAAATAATAAATCATTACTATACAGATATAAAAATAGAAAAAATTTGAATAAAATCAAAAAAACAGGTACATAATTAAACTAAAGAAAATATACAAGGGAGGAAACAAAAGTGAAAAGAAGAAAAAGTAGTGATTTTAAAAAAGTATTAATAATATATGGAGGAATTCTAATAGTATTAATTACAACATGCATTGTAGTATATTTTGCGTACAACAATAAAATAAAAGAAGCTACTAAACAAAGTTTACTAGCAGCAGAAAAAATAACTGATTTAGTACCAAATAATGATATACTAGAAGAAGCAAGCTCTCAAATAAGCAAAACAATAGATGAAACCATTGAGGAAACTACAAGTCAAGAAGTTAAAAATCAAGAAGAAATAGAAGAAACAAATATATCTGCAATAACAGAAAACACAAATGAAGAACCCCAGACAACAACACAAGTAGCAGTTGTAGAAGAACCAGTAAAAGAACTGGAATTCACATATCCTATAGAAGGAGAAATATTAAAAGGATTTGTAATAGACAACTTAGTGTTTTCAGAAACCTTG
>SFKS01000004.1 GCA_004554705.1 Clostridiales bacterium
CATATTAGTTTTAAGTAAAATATTAGGACATTCTGATCCTAGTACAACATTAAATAAATATGGTCATGCCTTACCAAATCATAAAAAAGATAATATGGAAAAAATAAGAGAATTATATTTTGTATAGGAGATATTTGCTATGAAATTTAATAATACAGAAACAGATGAACATGTTATTCTTATAAAAAAACAACTTCGAGAACATTTTCAAAAAACTGAGCCTACTCTTACACTAGAGCAATTAAGTAATAGAGTTAATGAAGTTGCTAGAGAAATTTTGTTAGATGAAACGAAGAAAGCCTAGAGTTAATCTAGGTTTTCTAATAAAATACATTTTTTATTTATAATTTCTTTAATATCTTTAAAAGTATTTTCAATTGATTTACCTTCAAGATATTTTTTATATGCTTTTTTCTGATAATCATGGGCTATCTCTTTTATATTATCTACTGATCCCCAACGAATATATTGTTCAAAAACTAATGGCCAATGTGATTCATCAAATCTAAATCCGTATTCAGTTAAATCTAATTTAACCAAGTTTTCTAAATGTTTTAATGCATTGTTTGCCCCTTTAAATGCTGTAGTTTTACCTTTTTCTTCTATAGTAAATTCTATTCCTGAATTTTCAATTTTTTCTAGTGTTAATCCTGTCCATAACAGAGCTGTACCTAAATAATAATGTATCTCTTTATCATTGCATTCTTTTGAGTCTATTCTTTTTATTAATGTATCTATTGCAATATTCATAGCATAAATTGTATTTGATAATTTCATATTATACCTCGAAACTTAATATATTTAATCCAATAAATCTCCAAAATATATTTCACCTAGAATATCTTCGGGTGAATTTTCTATATCAAAAGTTGTTTTTTCTTTATCTATATTTTCTAGTAAAGCATATAATGTCATATCACCACCAATATATCTCCAATATCTATTTATTTGTTTTAATTTCATATGATAATGAATTTTTTCATTATGAAATTGGCATGAAACTTCTATTTTTTCATTTTCGTACAATGATTTATGTCTCTTATTACTATTTATTTTTTCTACTTCATCATCAAATATAGTTATAACCTTTGATAATGGAAACTCAATAATTTTAGGTCTAATTATCAGTCTAAAAAATATCGTATGTACAGTTCCAAAATTTAAGAAGTTATTATTTAAATTTTCAATACAAATACTATTATCATGTTCTGTTCTAGGTGAAAAATTAAAATCTGCAGTTATCAAATTATTAAGATTTTTGTAAAAATTCTTTTCAGTTCCGCCTGATAATATATTCCTTTGTAAATCTGTTACAAATCCATTACATCTTACAAACTCATTAATTTGTCGTTTAATATATTTTTTAATTTCCTTAGATTCACTTAACTGCTTATAGTTATAAAATCCAGTACTTGTTATAATTGATAAATCAACACATTCCATAAAGATAAACTTAGCTAATGCTTTACATTCTTTTTTTTGATTTTCAATAAATTCATTAGTTAAAGGTGATGATCTTTCAACTTCTATATTATAATATTTAGCCTTCTTTCTCGCTGGTTCTGTAAAATCAGAAGTTGTTACTATAATTGCTCTATCTATTTTTAAATCTTTTTTCTTTGTTACAACTTCTTCAACCCATCTTACATCTTGTATATTTTTTCTATTTCTGCATTCCACCATTGTAGTATTTATTAAATTTCCTTTATCATCATAGTTCTCAATAAAAACGTCTAACTCCCTATCTTCTCCTGTTACTGAATCTTTATAATATTTATTTGTTGTTATTATGCAATTCTTATTTACTCCTAATTCCCAAAGCCATTTATAATTTTGTTCTAAAATTCTTCCTTTTTCTTTATTTTTACTTAATATATTATTTCTACGCATTTCTTCACCTACAACACTAATTATTTATAATATAATATCATTAATTCCATATATTAACAATATATCCATTATATCTCATTCTGGTTGTGGTCAATTAAGTGGTCAAAACACAAAAAACAAGCACTCTGTATTTCTACAAAATGCTTATTTCAATATGGTTGCGGGGGATAGACTCGAACTATCGACCTTCGGGTTATGAGCCCGACGAGCTGCCAACTGCTCCACCCCGCGATGTAATAACATATTTATTATACTACTATGAGTATTCTCTTGTCAAGCATTTATACCTATTTTCTAAAAATTATAAATTGAGAGTAGATTGTAAAAGTAAAATTTACTTTTAATATAAATGGATACAAGTAAGTATTGCACTAACTGTATTTATAATTATTAATTATTTACTTATTTTATATTGTATTATTATGTCTTTTTATGCTATAATTAATATGTAATTTTTTTGAAAGATAGGTGTGTTTTTTTATGGCTGAATTAAGATTTATTGAAGATTTCCCTGTAAAAGGAGTACGATTTATCGATATTTCCCCTAAACTTGCTGATAAAGATGACTTTTCAAAAATCATTGATGAGATGAGTTCAAAAGTACCAGCAAATACGGATTATATTATAGCTCCTGAATCTAGAGGATACATTTTTGGAACTGCTGTTGCAAACAAATTAAATATAGGGTTTGTTCCTATTAGAAAACCTGGCAAGCTTCCAGATAACTTAGTTTTATCTGTAGATTATTATAAAGAATATGGTAAAGATTCTTTATGCTTACCAACAAATACTGCATATAAAAATAAAAATTTCTATTTTATAGATGATGTACTTGCAACAGGCGGAACTTTAGAAGCTTCTAAACAACTAATTGCAAAATGTGAAGGAAATTTTGTAGGTGCAGGCGTATATATTAATATAAAAGCACTAAACAACTTAAATGTAAATTATGTCGAATGTGAATAATATATCCTAGATTAATGTCTAGGATATATTTTAAAATTTTAGTAGTAGTTTCAAGAATATTTCCACTATTTGCTTCGTTTTATTCTAATTATTTTTATTTTTTTACACTTTTTGAAATAAAACATTAATGTTCCAAATACAAATATAAAAATAAACCCCACTAAAACAATATCTGAATATCTTCCTACCATCTTAGCAATCCTGTTCCATGACTCTCCTGCTATTCTCCCTAGTAGTATTAATACCGTATTCCAAATTACACTTCCAATTGTTGTTAATGCTAAAAATGGTATCATTGGCATCTTTGACATACCCGCTGGAATCGATACTAAACTTCTTATAATTGGAATAAAACGTCCAAAGAACACTGCATATTTTCCTTTGCTATTAAACCATTTAAATGACTTATGAATATTTTCTCTCTTTAATCCTAATATTTTTCCGGTTTTTCCTTCTGTAAATCTATCTATTCTCTCTTCATTTAAAACTCTGCCTGCCCAATATAGTATAATTGCTCCTAAAACAGAACCAATTGTAGATGCAATAATAGCACCAAATACTGTTATATTTGATATAGTTGTAGCAAAACCTCCAAATGTTAAAATCACTTCTGACGGTATTGGAGGAAAAATATTTTCAATTGATATTAATGACACTATTCCTAAATAGCCAAATCTATTAATTATACTAATAATTGCACTTTGCATAATACTCTCCTAATTAATCTACTGTTACAAATTGTTTACTTAAATGAGATTTTCCTCCTTACCTTATCCTCCCATAATAATATTATGCTTAATTCGTTATAAATATACTTTAAAACATAAAAAAAAGGGCATAAAACCCTTTTAAATTTTATTATTATCTTACTTATAATTCATAATATAAGTACTATTTGTATTCTCTGGCTTGTGAGTTTCATTAAAAGAGTGAGCCATATAACCAGCAAAAAATCCTAATAAAAACACTACTATAAAAATTATTACTGTTCTTATACTTTCTTGTTTGTTATACATTTCTTTATCATACACTTTCATACTTATCACTTCTCTCTTTTTGGTATATATATATTTTACTTCATTATATGAATTTTTGCAAGTATATTGTTCTTTTTTTATCCAGTTTTACTTATTATATCTTTTTTCATTTTATTCATTATTTTTTTTTCTAGCCTTGATATATAACTTTGTGAAATTCCGCATCATATCTGCCACTTCCTTTTGTGTTTTTTCTACCCCACTCTTAAATCCAAATCTCAATTCCATTATATCTTTTTCCCTTGAATTTAATTTTAATATTGCTGATTTCAATAATACCCTATCTACCTCTTCTTCTATAGCCCTTGATGTAACATCATTATCTGTTCCGAAGTATATCTGATAATAGCAATTCATTTCCGTCTCCATCTTGATTTAGTGGTTCATCAATAGATACCTCACCTTTAGTTTTGCTACTTCGCCTTAAATACATCAAGATTTCATTTTCTATGCAACGAGAAGCATATGTGGCAAGCTTGATATTTTTTCCATTATTAAAAGTATTTATAGCCTTCATAAGTCCAATTGTTCCTATAGATATTAAATCTTCTATCCCTATGCCTGTATTTTCGAACTTTTTAGCTATATATACGACTAATCTTAAATTGTGCTCCACTAAAACTTGTCTTGCCTCAAAATCTTGATTTTCCAATCTTTGTAGCATTTCCTCCTCTTCTTCAGGAGGTAGTGGAGGTGGTAAGGTTTGACTTCCTGCAATATAAAACATTCCATCATCATCAACCTCAACACATCCAAAATGCTTTCTAATCTTACTCTTTAAAATTTCCAAAAAATCCATATCTTCCCATCCTTTCAAAAAAATGCTATAAATACATACCTTAATATCATTATTCATTCTTTACTATTCATTAATACTATCTAGTCCTACAAGCCCCTCATATTTTCCACTTCTACTTAGATTTCCATTATAAATTCCGACAATAATGTTTTTGATTTCATGTACATTATCCTGATATTCAATATATGCTTTATCTATTTTTATCCCTAAAAGCAAGCCATTATCTTTTCCTAAAGATTTAAAAGGAATAACTCTTATTTTTGATGCATATTCTCCTAAATCTATATCACCACCATTTATAATCTTTGAGGCATTGTGCAATATCTTACTCGGAAATAGTCCATCTAAACTGTTTATTTCTGCAACAATTACTGGTATTTTCGTTATTGGATCTTTTAAAAAATTTCCAGTATCTATTATTGCTGTTATAACTTTTTTATTTTCTCTTTCGCATAATTTTACATTGCAATACATATCCTTTTTATTTAATTTACCTTTTATATTTTTAAATGAAATTACAACAATTGCAAAGCCAACAATTCCCCCTGCTAAAATCATCTTTATTGGATATGTCCCTGTTAAAACCCCATTTTGGAACAGTATATCCTGAGGTCGTATAAAGTATAATAATGCAAAAGCTACTCCTCCAAAAGTAAAAGAAGTCAAGTAAAAAATAATTATATGTTTCAGCATTGATTTTGTGTTTTGCGGTTTAAATGATATGTACACTATTACTAAAGATAGCATTATTTTTAAGAATATATTTGAGTATAATTCTATGTGTGAAGTATAGATTATAATTGCATATATTGCACCTATTGAACTAGATATAAGATTTCTTATGATTTTTGTCTTATCTTTTAAAATAATACCTGTTGCAAGTAGTATTATTGAATTCATAAATACATTTTCTAAAAAAATTATATCTACATATAAGGTCATTTTCTTTCCTCTTGGGTATTCTATCACTTTAATTATGCAAAGTCTGTCAGTTTATAGGCACGAAAAAAAGAAATAATCTACTAAAATAGACTATTTCTTTTTTTATTAGTTTAAATTCTATTTACTTATATTTTATTTCCCTTTTTTCTCAAGAAAGATGGTATATCTAAATCATTTTGATTATCTGATTTATTGTCTTGAGAAGTTGGTATTGAATTTATTTTCTTATTCCAAGTATTATTTACTAAATTTTCAACACCTATTGTAGATATATTATCATTTTTTTCAAATCCTGTTGCAATTACTGTAATCTGAATCTCATCTCCTAAATTCTCATCTGTTACAACACCAAAAATGATATTTGCTTCTGGATCCACATTGCGTTGAACAAGTTCTGCTGCTGTATTAGCTTCTTGTAATCCTAAATCTGGTCCACCAGTAATATTTATTATTACTCCTCTTGCACCTTCAATTGAAGTTTCTAATAAAGGACTTTGAATTGCTTGTTTTGCAGCATCTTCTGCTCTGTTTTCTCCACTTGCTCTACCAATTCCCATATGTGCCATACCAGTATTTAGCATCACTGCTTTAACATCTGCAAAGTCCAAGTTTATTAATCCTGGCACTGAAATTAAATCTGATATTCCTTGAACACCTTGTCTTAAAACATCATCTGCCATTTTAAATGCTTCAACAATTGATGTTTTTCTATCAATAATTTGTAATAGCTTATCATTTGGAATTACTACTAATGTATCAACTTTATCTTTTAAATTTGCAATTCCTTTTTCTGCTTGAGTAAGTCTCTTTTTACCTTCAAAAGTAAATGGTTTAGTAACAACACCTATTGTTAAAATCCCTAATTCTTTTGCAGTTGCTGCTACTATTGGGGCTGCTCCTGTTCCAGTTCCTCCTCCCATACCTGCTGTAACAAATACCATATCTGCACCACGTAAAACCTCTGCTATTTCAGATTTACTTTCTTCTGCAGCTTGACTACCAATATCTGGATTAGCTCCCGCTCCTAATCCTCTCGTTAATTTTTCTCCTATTTGTATTCTTGTACTTGCTTTTGATTTTTGAAGATCCTGTCTATCTGTGTTAACTGCTATAAATTCCACACTTTTGATTCCTGATTCTATCATTCTATTTATAGCGTTATTTCCTGCTCCTCCTACTCCAACAACTTTTATCAATGCTGTTCCATCCATCATATAATTATTTTCTTCGTATTCTGATTCCATCATAATGCAAATTCCTCCCTTTCTTATATATATTAAAAATTAAAAACTAAGTATAAAAGAATTCTTTAATTCTTTCAAGTATTGTTTTCATAAAACTTTCATTTGATTTAATATCAATTTTGCTTGCTATGTTTTTTGCATATGGCCTATTAGAAACATATCTAACTACTGCATAACTTGATCTATATGCTGGCTTCACAATACTTATCATTCTTCCTGTCGCTATTTTAACTGGTATATTTAAAACAATTTTACCTGCAACATCACTTTTGCTTATACTAGTTATTCCTTGCCCTGTTAATATTACATTATTGATATTTGATTTAATTCCCATATTTGTTATTTGTTTATTAATTAATGCAAAAATCTCCTCTATTCTCGCCTCTATAACCTCTATAAGCTCAGAACTTTTTATGGTTTTATTCTTCTGATCACCCTTATATGTAGTAAGAAGTATGTCTGTATCATTATCAATAAATGATTTTAATGCTAGAGAATATTGCTTTTTTAGCCTTTCCGCTTCGTCCTCTGTTATGTAAAAAATTTGTGCAATATCACTAGTTATGTTATCTCCTCCTAAAGGAATTGTATTTGCATATACGAAAGTTCCAGCATTAAATACACCAATATCTGTATTTCCTGCACCAATATCTACTATCATTACATTATCATTTAACTCATTTACATCTAATATAACTGACCTTTGAGCAAGAACATTTGGTATGATGCCATCTATTTCTATTCCTGCTTTCTTAAATATACTTGTTAATTGTCTTACATAATCTTTATCAGCAAGTATAACTTGTCCAGTTAGTGTAACCGTAGAACTTAGAGCACCTACTGGGTCTTCAATAATTCTTCCATTATCTAATGAAAACTGATTTTTAATGATATCAATAATAACCTTATCTTCTGGAAGATCAATATCTCTAAGTTGAAGCATCGCTGAATTTACATCTTTTGATGTTATACCTGCAAATTTATCCTTTGCCTCTTTAACAATGCTGTTTTGAACTATTTGCACATACTTTCCAGGTATAGTTACATAAGCTGAATTTATTTTAATATTTGATTGTATCTCTACTTCTGAAATTGTCTTTTCTATTGCAGAAGCAATTTCGTTTTCATCTGTAATTTTAGATTTTTTCATTCCAAAGCATTTGCACTCTGCTGTTGCTATAATTTCTAATTGATTAAAATTATTAATTTCAGCTATAACACTTGCTACTTTGGAGGTTCCAATATCTATACCTACAATTATATCTCCGACAAGCCAAAATACTTCCTCCATTTTTATAAATTACCGCTATAATAATATTATGTTTTTTGAAAAAAGTCAAGAGTATTTGTAATATTTTTGTAATATTTTTGTAATAATGTTGTAATATATTTTTATATAAATTTCTATGTCGTTACAGTGACTGAAACTGCATCAATTTATTTTTGTAAAAAAACATATTTCAAAATATGGTTTTTAAAATTCTATATGTTAAATGCAATTATACCTAAAACAAATCCTATAATATTTCCTATAGATCCTATTCTTCCCTTATATAACTTATTGGATTCTGGTATTAGCTCTCCTGAAACTATATATAGCATTGCACCTGCTGCAATTGCCAAACAAGTGCTGATCATCCCCTCTGAAATTTGACCAACCCATGCTCCGAAAAAAGCTCCTATTCCTGTTGTAATTCCTGATAAAAATGTATAATTTAAGGCCTTTGTTTTACTCATTCCTCCATTTTTCATTGGAATAGACATTGATAACCCTTCTGGTATGTCATGTAGAAGTATTGCAATTGCTAATGAATATCCTAGTTTGACTGATGCTTCGAATCCTGACCCTATTGCCAATCCTTCTGGGAAGTTATGCAACGCTAAACCTATCCCTACTATGATGCCTGTATTTAATAATGAATTATTCCCAACCTTTGTATGTCTGTTTTTAATAAAGCTATCACAAAAAAGCATTATTATAACTCCACATAAAGTGCCAATTATAGTATTTACAAGCCTTGACATGCCTATCGCTTCTGGAATCAAATCAAAACATATTATGGCCATCATAAGCCCTGCTGCAAGTTGCAAAATAAAACTCAAAAATCTATTAGAATTTCTCTTCCATGTAACACCTACAATGCCTCCAATTGTTGTTCCAAAAGTACCAAAAAATAAACCTATTAATGTAGTTTTAAGTAAATAATTCATGTTTTCCTCCTAAACTTACATTAATAGGTTACTCATGTAAACTTGTACTTATTACAATTTTATTATTTTTCTTCTGCTACTGTATCTGTAGTCTCTTCTGTTACTGTATCAACTGTCTCTTCTACAACTGGATTTTCTGTTTCAACACTTGGAGCTTCTTCAGGAGCTGAAGCAACTTCTTCTTCAGTTAAATCTTCTTTAAGTGTAATTTCACTTGTTACAATTCTTGCTCCTACTTGTTCTTTTGTTTTAGCAGATTTTCCAACTCTGTCTCTTAAATAAAATAATTTTGCTCTTCTTGCTTTACCTACTCTTGTTACCTCTACTTTTTCAACTGCTGGTGAATGTATTAAAAATGTTTTTTCTACACCTACACCTGAAGCTATTCTTCTAACTGTAAATGTTTTGTTTATTCCTCCACCTTGTACTTTTATTATTATTCCTTCGAAAACTTGGATTCTTTCTCTGTTTCCTTCTTTTACTCTTACATGAACTTTTACTGTATTACCAACTTTCAAATCTGGTATTTTATTTTTTATTTGTTCATGTTCTATTGATTTTATGATATCCATTTGATATCCTCCCTTCTTTATTTCTAAATTCTAACCTTTGAATTCTAATCTCTAGAATAAATCTGGTCTTTTTTGTTTTGTTATTTTCATTGATTGTTCTTTTCTCCATTCATCTATTTTTCGATGATTTCCGAGATTTTAATATTTCTGGTACTTCTCTTCCTAAAAATTTTTCTGGTCTTGTATATTGTGGATATTCCAAAAGGTTATTTGTAAATGATTCTTCTTCTATTGAAGCCTTGTTCAGAACCCCATCTATATATCTTGAAACTGCATCTACAAGCACCATTGCAGGAAGTTCTCCTCCTGTTAACACATAATCTCCTATTGATATTTCCTCTGGTGCTATTTCATCAATAACTCTTTGATCTATTCCTTCATAATGTCCACAAATCAAAATTAAATGCTGTTCTTTACTTAATTCTTGAACTTTTTTCTGATTTAAAGTTTTTCCTTGAGGTGTTAAATATATTGTCTTTGAATTTTCTTTATAAACACTTTTGTAACTATCATATACAACATCTGGTCTTATCACCATTCCTGCACCTCCACCATATGGAGTATCGTCTACTTTTTTATGTTTATCCTTTGAAAATTCTCTCATATTTATTAAATTAATATCTATTATTTTGTTCTGACTAGCTCTTCCTATAATGCTTTGCTTTATAGGTTCAAAACCTTCTGGGAACAAAGTTAATATATCAATTCTCATATTAAACCATCCATTAAATGAATTACTATTTTTTTATTTTTAATATCTACGTTTTTTATAACTTCTTTTATTGCTGGAATCAAAATTTCTTTTCCTTCTGAATTTTTCAATGTATATACATCATTACTTCCCGTTTGAAATACATCCACAACATTCCCTAAATATTCATTTTCATCTGTATAAACTTGGCAACCTATGATATCTACAATAAAATATGAGTTTTTCTCAAGTTCTACTGCATTTTCCTTGCTTATTTTTATATAAAAATTCTTATATTTCTCAGCCTCAGTTATATCATCTATTCCTTCAAGCTTTAACAGTACTGACTGTTTATTATATTTAACTTCTTGAATCTTAAATCCTATTAATTCTTTTGCTTTTTGAATGTATATGGTTTTTAATTTCTCAAATCTAGTAATATCATCTGTTAAAGGTTTTACTTTTAAAAAACCCTTTAAACCATTTGTGTTTACAATCTGACCTATTTCTAAATATCCTTCCATATCTTACCCTATAAATTCCACAGAAACTTTTTTCTGTTCTTTAGCAGCTAAAGCCTTCATAACTGTTCTTATTGCGGCAGCTATTTTACCTTCTCTACCAATTACTTTTCCCATATCTGTATCTGCTACTTTTACTTCAAATACAACTGATTTTTCTCCTGCAACTTCTGTAACAGAAACTTGTTCAGGAAATTCTACTAGGCTTTTTATTATTGTTTCTAGTGTTGTTTGCATGATTACCTCCTATTTCTCAATTAGACGTTTCACTGTGTCTGTTGGTTTTGCTCCGTTTTTGATCCATTTTTCGACTTTTTCTTTGTCTAAAATAACTTCAGATGGTTCACACATTGGGTTATATGTTCCAATTTGTTCAATTATTTTTCCATCCCTTGGAGATTTTGAATCAGCAACAACTATATGATAGAATGGTGCTTTTTTCTTTCCTACTCTTTGTAATCTAATTTTTACCATTTTAAATCCTCCCTTTTTTTTTTTTATTTTTTACTTTTCATTGAATGTTAATTGTAATTATTTTCAAATTCTAAGCAATGTTAGTGTCAACCTCATTCATAAATAATTACAATTCAAATTCAATTTATAGTATTTATATAACTTTAAAAAATTAATAACTATTTAAGTTTTTTTAGTGCATTCATGTCAATACCTTTTAGGGCATTCCTCATACCACCCTTATTGTTTTGCATTTTTTTCATTAATTTCTGTGTTGTTTCATATGAGCTTATAAATTTATTTATGTCTTGTACAGTTGTTCCACTTCCTTTTGCAATTCTTTGACGTCTACTTGCATTTAGAAGTCTTGTATTTCTTTTTTCTTTTTGAGTCATTGAGCATATTATTGCTTCAATCTTTACAAATTCCTTATCATCTACTTTTATATCTCCAAACTTATTCATTCCTGGTATCATTTTTAAAATTGATGAAAATGAACCCATTTTCTTTACTTGTCTTAATTGATTTAAATAATCATCTAAATCAAATTCTTGTTTTTTAAGCTTCTTTTCTAATTTTAATGCTTCCTCTTCATCAAAAGCCTCTTCTGCTTTTTCTATTACCGAAAGCATATCTCCCATTCCTAAAATTCTTGATGTCATTCTATCTGGGTGGAATTCTTCTATATCGCTTAATTTTTCTCCAGTTGCTACAAATTTTATTGGTCTTCCTGTAATTTTCTTAACAGAAAGTGCTGCACCACCACGTGTATCGCCATCTAGTTTTGTAAGTATAACCCCGTCTATTCCTAAGTTTTCGTTAAAAGTTTGTGCTACATTTACTGCATCTTGACCTGTCATTGAATCTACCACTAATAGTATTTCATGCGGCTTAACATTTGTTTTTACATTTTTCAATTCTTGCATTAATTCTTCATCTATATGAAGACGTCCTGCCGTATCTAGAATAATAACATCATTTAATTTTGAATAAGCCTGTGATATCGCTTGTTTTGCTATATGCACTACATCTTTTGAATTTTCGTTTGCAAATACTGGAATATTTAATTGTCCTCCGACTACTTGTAATTGTTTAATAGCAGCTGGTCTATATACGTCACAGGCTACAAGTAGTGGTTTTTTGCCTTGTTTCCTTAATAAATTTGCAAGCTTCCCACAAGTTGTGGTTTTACCAGAACCTTGAAGTCCTACAAGCATTATAATTGTAGGTGGGTTTGGAGTAAAATTAATTTTGCTTGTTACTCCTCCCAGAAGTTCTGTCATTTCATCTCTTACAATCTTTACTACTTGTTGTCCTGGAGTTAATGATTTTAATACATCCTGACCTAAGGCTTTCTTTTCTACTTCTGCTATAAATTCTTTTACAATCTTATAGTTAACATCTGCTTCTAGTAAAGCTAATTTTACCTCACGCATTACATCCTTCAAATCATTCTCAGTAATTCTTGCTTTACCACCAAGTTTTCTTGTTATTTCTTGTAATCTTGTAGATAAACCCTCAAAAGCCATATGTCTTCCTCCTTATACAACGCAATTTAATTCGTTTTTGATATGTTCTAGTATTTCTGCAATTTGTTCATCTGTAAACCTTGTTTGAATTTTTGTCAGCTCAGATAATATATCTGCTATTTTTTCTTCTTGTAACATTCTTTTCTTCATAATTCCTAGCTTTTCTTCAAATTCGAAAAGTTTATTTTCCCCCTTTTTTATTATATCTCTTACAGCTTGCCTTGTAATTCCTTCGTTCTCTGCTATTTCTGAAAGAGACAAATCTAGGTTGTAATAGTTATCCATAATATCTAATTGTTTTTCAGTTAATAGCTTTCCATAAATTTCGCAAAGCATACTAATTTCAACTTTTCTATCCATAACTACTTCACCTTCTAAAATTTGTAATGCTATTCTACTTTACACTATTTTTACACATTTGTCAAGGGTTTTGCTAAAAATTACATTAAAATTTGCATCTTTATGTTAATTATGATACAATATACTTAGGTTTAGCTTTTAGCTAAATACTATTTATTACCCTTAATTGGGTGAAAGGAAATAATATGTACATCTATAGTGATTCTTTGGATTTTGAATGTCCAGTTTGCACTCTTGAAGGTGCAGCAGATTGTTCTGCTGATTTCGTTGCAAGGCATTGCAACGGGCATTCTGAGTATTTTATCATTTGCCCGAATTGTCACAACGAGATTCGGGTAGAGAAGAAGGACATTCCTTCTAATATTGTGCCATACATTAAGGTACGACTTGATGGTGGCATCATGTCCTACCACGATTAAGGGAAGAGGGTCATCCTTACTGGATGACCCTCTTTTTTTCTAAATACTCATCATATGTAATGTCTTTATCGAATTTTTTCTCTGGTCCTAATTCTATTATTCTATTTGCTACTGTTTCTGTTAGTTGATGGTCATGTGAAGTAAATATCAAGTTGCCTTTGAATTTTTTTAGTCCTTCATTTAATGCTGTTATTGCTTCCATATCTAGGTGATTGGTTGGCTCATCAAAGGCAAGGAAGTTTGCACCAGATAACATTAGTTTTGATAAAACACATCTAACTCTTTCTCCCCCTGATAAAACATCTACATTTTTTAATGCTTCATCTCCTGAAAATAGCATTCTTCCAAGAAACCCTCTAATGTAGGTTTCATCTGGGTCTTTTGAGTATTTTCTTAGCCAATCTACTATGCTTTCACTTTTCTCAAATAAGTAGTTACTATCTTTTGGGAAATAATCATTTGTAATTGTTTGCCCCCATTCTATTTCTCCTTCATCCGGTTCTAATTCCCCAGCAATTATTTGAAACAATATAGTAGTTCTTAATTCATTATCTGATATAACTGCAATTTTATTTCCTGGTCTTACATTAAATGAAATATTATCTAAGATTTTCTCTCCATCTATCGTTTTTGAAATGTTTTTTACTTTTAGAATTTCATTCCCTGGTAATCTATCTACTTTAAAGTCAATATATGGATATTTTCTATTTGATGCCTTAATTTCTTCTAACTCTATTTTTTCTAATGATTTTTTTCTTGAAGTTGCTTGTTTAGATTTTGAAGCATTTGCACTGAATCTTGCAATAAATTCTTGTAATTCCTTTATTTTTTCTTCCTTTTTCTTGTTTTGCTCTTTAGCTTGTTTTAATGCTAATTGACTAGATTCATACCAGAAATCATAGTTTCCTGGATAAATCTTTATTTTGCCAAAATCTACGTCTGCAATATGTGTACATACTTTATTTAAAAAATATCTATCATGCGATACCACTATTACTGTATTTTCAAAATTAATTAAGAATTCTTGTAACCATTCTATGCTTTTTATGTCTAAATCGTTTGTTGGTTCATCTAATAGTAGAATATCTGGGTTTCCAAATAAGCTTTGTGCCAATAATACTTTTACTTTATCTTTTGCCTCTAGTTCTTTCATTAATTTATAATGATTTACTGCAGGTATTCCTAAATTGTTTAAAAGTATTGCACTATTAGACTCTGCATTCCACCCATCTAAATTCCCAAATCTTTCTTCTAGTTTTGCGGCTTTTATACCATCTTCTTCATTAAAATCAGTTTTTGAATATAAAGCCTCTTTTTCTTTCATTATATCGTATAATTCCTTGTTTCCCATTATAACTGTGTCTATTACTGTGTAATCCTCATATTCGAAGTGATTTTGCTTTAATACGGAAATTCTTGCACCTTTATCAATTGTAATTTCACCTTTACTTGGCTCTATTTCACCTGAAAGTACTTTTAGAAATGTTGATTTTCCAGCACCATTTGCACCTATTAATCCATAGCAATTTCCTTTTGTAAATTTAATATTTACATCTTCAAATAAAACTCTTTTCCCAAATCTTACTGTTACTCCTATTGAATTTATCATTTTTTTCTCCTATATTTAGTTATCTTTGTTACTTTTAAAATTTAAATCATATCTTTTTTCTTAAGCCAAACGAAGGCAATTAAAGCTACTGCAACTGATATTATCATAAGTATTATGAAACCATGCTGACTCCTTGCAAATGGCAAATCTACATTCATTCCCCAAATACTTGCTATCAATGTAGGTACTGAAATTAGTATTGTAAGTGATGTTAAAAATTTCATTACACCATTTAAGTTGTTTGAAATTATTGAAGAATAGGCATCCATTGTACTTGTAAGGATATCACTATAAGTCTTACTCATTTCAATAGCCTGCCTGTTTTCAATAATTGCATCTTCAAGTATATCTTCATCTTCTTCATACATCTTGATTATTTTACCTCTTAGCGTCTTCTCCATAACTATTTCATTTGACTTTAGTGATGTTGTTATATATATTAAACTGTTTTGTAAATTTAATAATTGAATTAGATCTCTATTTTTCATACTTTGTTGTAATAGAAACACTGTTGCTTCTTGTTCTTTATTAATTTTCTTTAAGTTGTCTAAATAACATGCTGAGTTTAAATATAAAATTTGTAATAAAAATCTTGTTTTTTTATATGTATAAAAGTTTTTTACTTTACCCTTTTCAAAGGCATCAATTATTTTATTTTTCTTTAAAGTTACTGTTATTAAAAAATCATCTCTTACAATTATTACTCCAAGTGGCATTGTTGTATATGTAGTATCATCTTTTATGTCTTCGATAATTGGAACGTCTATAACAAAAAGCATACATTCATCATCAATGTCAATTCTGGGTTGTTCTTCATAATCCAAAGGATATCTTATAAAATCTTCTTCTATTTTAATTTCTGTGCACACTCTCTTTATATCCGACTCAGAAGGGTTTACTAGATTAATCCATGAGCCTTTCTTGAATTCTTCAATTTCTTCTAACTTATTTGTTTCCATATTTGTATTATAAATCTTTAACATAATTTTCACCCCTCCTTATTTTTTACATTTTGATTAATTCAATACCTATCAATTATAGCACAAAAGCCTTACACTAACAAGGGTTTTTAGGGATTTATATAAATAGTTTTGTATTTGGAAACATTTTATAGATGATCAAGATAGAAGTTTATTTTTCCCATATAATAAAAAAGACTTAAAGTTTCTTACCTTTAAGTCCTTTATTATATTAACTTACATAAGTTTAAGCTAATTCTACTACTGCTCCTGCTTCTTCGAATTTTGCTTTCATTGCTTCAGCATCTTCTTTTGATGCTCCTTCTTTAACTGTTTTTGGTGCTCCATCTACTAAGTCTTTAGCTTCTTTTAATCCTAATCCTGTAACATCTCTAACAACTTTTATAACTGCTATTTTGTTAGCACCTGCTTCTTTTAATACTACGTTGAATGATGTTTTTTCTTCAGCTGCTGCTGCTCCGGCTGCTCCTGCTACTGGTGCTGCTACTGCTTGAGCTGATACTCCATATTTTTCTTCAATTCCTTTTACTAATTCTGATAATTCGATAACTGTTAAGCTATCTATTTCTTCTAATAATTTTGCAATGTCTGCCATTATTAATCTCTCCTTTTTAATTTAAATTTTTATTTTTTGTGTTGGTCACAACCCTATTTAATTTTGTTCTACTTTTTGTTTAGCTACCTCACTAAGTGCAACTGCAAGTTTTGAAATATTGCCAAGTAATGCACCAGCAAGCTGAGCAATAAGTGTCTCTCTTGATGGTAGTTTTGCTAAAGTTATTAATTCTTCTACTGGAACTACCTTTCCTTCAATAATTCCACCTTTTATTTTGTAGAATTCATTATCTTTAGAATATTTGTAGATTGCTTTTAATGGTTCTAAATAATCTTCATATCCTATGATAACCGCTGTTGTTCCTAGTAGCTGTTCTTCTAACCCTTCTACATTACATACTTCAAGTGCTCTTCTTGTTATATTGTTTTTTATAACTTTGTATTCTGTATCTGTTGTTCTTAAAGATGCTCTTAATTTTGTCACATCTTCAACATTAATTCCTTTATAATCTGTTAAAAGAACTAATTTAGCTTTTTTAAATTTTTCAGCTAGTTCTTCAACTTCTTTTTTCTTTTGGTTTAGAATTTTTTCACTTGCCATTTTCTGTTTTCACCTCCAAATTATTTAATATTATTAAAATTAAAAACTCTTGAAAGCCAAATCTCGAGGCAAATCAAGAGTTTTAAATCTCTTACGAACTTACCTCGGTAGGACTTATTTTTTGCCTACTGTCTTTGGCAGTATTTAATTAACCAACATAAATTCCAGGTCCCATTGTTGTTGAAATTGCAATACTCTTAACATATTGTCCTTTTGCTGCTGCTGGTTTTGCTTTTATTATAGCATCCATAACTGTTTCATAGTTTTCAAATAATTTGTCTGCTCCAAAAGATACTTTTCCAAATCCTAAGTGAATTATGTTAGATTTATCTAATCTATATTCAACTTTACCAGATTTAATCTCATTTATAGCTTTTGTTACATCCATTGTAACTGTTCCAGATTTTGGGTTTGGCATTAATCCTTTTGGTCCTAATACTTTACCTAATCTTCCTATAACACCCATCATATCTGGTGTTGCTACGATTACATCATAGTCAAACCAATTTTCTTTTTCAATTTTTGGAACTAATTCTTCTGCTCCAACAAAGTCTGCTCCAGCTGCTTCAGCTTCTTTAGCTTTATCACCTTTTGCAAATACTAAAACTTTCTGTGTTTTACCTGTTCCATTTGGAAGAACTACTGTTCCTCTAACTTGTTGGTCAGCTTGTTTTGAATCTACACCTAGCTTTACATGTAATTCTATTGTTTCATCAAATTTTCTTTTAGGCATTTTTGTTAATACCTCAATTGCCTCTTTGGCATTGTAATTTTTTGTTTTATCAATAAGCTTTTCGCTTTCTTGATATAACTTACCTCTTTTCATAATATCCTCCTTTTGGTAATAACGGATTTCTCCTCCCAATAATTTATATATATTTACTATATATCATTTTGAAATTATTAAATAAATTAAAATTAGTATATTACTAGGAAAACTAGTAAAAATTTTTGAGACTATACATAGGGTATGTCGATAAAATTTTTACGCAGTTTGACAACGTAAGATGCTGATTTTTATTTATTCAATCACTGTAACACCCATAGAACGAGCAGTACCAGCTACCATACTCATTGCAGCTTCTATTGATGCTGCATTTAAGTCTTCCATTTTTTGTTCTGCAATAGCTTTAACTTGTTCTTTTGTAATTGTTGCAACTTTATCTTTGTTTGGTTTTCCAGAACCTTTTTCTAATTTAATTGCTTTTTTAATTAATACAGCAACTGGTGGTACTTTTGTTATAAAAGTAAATGATTTGTCTGAATATACTGTTATAACAACTGGAATTATCATACCTGGTTGATTTGCTGTTTTTTCATTAAATTCCTTTGTGAATTGCATAATGTTTATACCTGTTGAACCTAGAGCTGGACCTACTGGTGGTGCTGGTGTTGCTTTTCCAGCTTCAATTTGTAATTTTACTACATTAGTAATTTCTTTTTGAGCCATTTAAAAAACTTCCTTTCAATTTATAAATTATATTTATACCTTTTCTACTTGAGCAAATTCTAGTTCTACTGGTGTTTCTCTACCAAACATTGAAACAAGTACTTTTACTTTTCCCTTTTCTTTGTTTATTTCTTGAACTGTACCAATAAATCCTGATAATGCTCCATTTAATATTTTAACTGAATCGTTTACATCATAGTCTACTTCAACCACAGATGTTTCAAATCCCATACTTCTTATTTCTTCATTTGTAAGAGGTATTGGGTCTGTGCCTGAACCAACAAATCCTGTAACTCCTCTAGTATTTCTTACTATATACCAAGATTCTTCAGTTACTATCATTTTAATTAATACATATCCTGGAAAAACCTTCTTTAAATTTGCTTTTCTCTTGCCATCTTTGATTTCTATTTGCTCTTCCATGGGAACTACAATATCAAAGAAGTAATCCTCAAGTTCTCTGTTCTTCACAGTTTTTTCTAAGTCTGTTTTTACTTTGTTTTCATATCCTGAATATGTATGTACAACATACCATCTTGGTTCTAGATTTTCTTCTACTTGAGACATCTTTATTTAAGCCTCCTTTTTAAAGTAATATAAAACCTTTTACTATTCATTTATATTGTTATTGCTATTTTCCGCAGTATCAATTGTGCTCTCTTCTTCATTATCATGGTCGTGATCATGGTCGTGATCGTGGTTATCTTGAACTTGAACTGTGTTATAGCCTCTAACATGTGATTTCAAATTGTTTATTCCATATTTGTTAAATAAATCAAATATTACATCTAATACGAATACTATGGCTGCTGTAATTATTACTATAACAACAACCGCAATTGTATTGTTTACAAGTTGCTTTGGCGTTGGCCAAATAACTTTTTTCAATTCTGCTTTGAAATCCTTGAAAAAACTTTTTTTGTTTTTTGTTTCCTTTTTGTTTTTTGTTTCTTTTTCACTAGCCATTTTATTTCCTCCTTAAAATAGCCTATTGCCTATTTTGTTTCTTTATGTGTTGTTCTCTTTTTGCAGAATTTGCAATATTTTTCAACCTCTAATCTTTCTGTATTATTTCTTTTGTTTTTGCTTGTCATATAATTTCTTCTTTTACACTCTGTGCATTCTAATGTTATATTTTCTCTTGGTCCTTTTGCAGCCATTTTAGCTCCACCTCCGACTTTATTTTTGGGTTTTAACGATGCGTTTTTTAAGCTATGTCCCGATTTATAGAACATAGCTTATATAATTTACCATATTTTGTTTAAAAAGTCAAGCGTTTCAAGGATTTTTTTTGAAATTTTTGTTACCAATTCAGACTTACTACTAAAAAATTCCCGAATAGTAACAGTAATCCAATTTATTTTCCTTTTTCTTATTGTTTTCTTACAATTTAAATGATATAATATTAAAACTAAAAGGAGCGGTTGGTTATTATGAAGTTGGATTGCAAAGATAAATCTATTTTATTTTCACATACAGAAATACCTGATATATTTTTTACCGAGTATTTGTCTTGTGCTAGTGGAGATTTTATTAAAATATACCTGTGTTTGATGTTTTTGTCTAAATATGATAAGGATATTAAAATTGCTGATTTATCTAAAAGGCTAAATATTCCTTTTAACGTTATTCAAGCAGGGCTTACATTTTGGGAAAAAAATGGCGTTATTACAAAAAAGCCTACTGGATATATTTTAAATAATTTGCAAGAACTTGAGCTTCATAAATCATATACCCCAAATTTAACTTTAACACCAGAAGCTATTCAAAACAATGCTAGTAATCAATATAGAGCAAAAGCTATTGAAAGTATTAATAATCAATATTTCCAGGGCATTATGTCTCCATCTTGGTATAGCGATATTGACTTGTGGTTTAAGAAATATGAGTTTGATGAACAAGTTATGGTTTCTTTATTTGACTATTGTTTCAGCAAATCTGCCCTTCACAAAAACTATGTTCAGACAGTTGCAGAAGCATGGTCTAAAAATAATATTAAAACATTTAATGATTTAGAAAACTATTTTCAAAAACATGATAGTATGAATAAAATTAAAAAAGCTATTGCAAAGAAACTTGGTAGGTATACTGCTTTTACAGAATTTGAAGAAGAATATATTGAAAAGTGGATTTTGGAATACGGTTATAATTTGGATGTTATAACTATTGCCTTGAAAAAGACTACTTCCAAAGCAAATCCAACTTTTGATTATTTTGATAAATTGCTAACCGATTGGCATGATAGAAAATTAAAAACAGCAGATGAGATTCAAGCTTTCTTATCAGATTTTAGGAATCAAAATAAGAATATTAAAGAACTTGAAAAAAAGACAAATTATAATAACTATACTCAAAGGAAATATGACAATTTAAATAATTTATATGCCAACAGCAATTAATAAGTGGAGTGATTAATATGGTTTTGAGTGATTTGCTAAAGGAATATGATATAAAGCAAATGCATGCAATTTCTGATTTAAATAATAGAAAAGAAGAATTATATAATAAACTACCTCGTTTAAGAGAAATTGAAAACGAATTAAACACATGTGCAATAAACTCTGCAAAAGCAATTTTAGCTAATAATAATGATACTATTTTAGATGATTTGCAAAAAAAAGTTAATACATTAAATAAAGAACGTATATCAATTTTAAAAAGTGATGGTAAAGATTTAAGCTATTTGTCTCCTATTTATGAATGTGAAAATTGCAAAGATACTGGATATATATTATGTAATGGAAAAACTTTAATGTGTAGTTGTTTAAGGCAGAAATTGTTAAATAGTAAGTATAATAATTCTAATATTGGTAACTTAGAAAATGAAAATTTCAAAAAATTTAATATTAGTCTATATTCAGATGAAATTAATGAGGAAAACTATGGAGAAAAGATTTCTCCAAGAGAAAATATAAAGTTTATTGTGAAAGCCATAAAAAAGTTTATTAAAGATTTTGACAATCCGACTGAAAAAAATCTTCTATTCTCAGGTGGAACAGGTTTGGGAAAAACGTTTTTGTCAAATTGTATTGTCGCAGAACTTTTACCAGCTCGGTAAAACCGTATTGTATCAAACAGCACCTGTAATGTTGGATACACTAATAAATGAAATGTTTAGCAAAAACTCTGACAACTCATTTTCTCAAAGCCTACTAACCGTAGATTTGCTTGTAATAGATGATTTAGGAACAGAAACGATGAATAGTATGAAATTTACAGAACTGTACAAAATCATAAATACTAGACTTCTTAATCAAAATGGAAAAATAACAAAGACAATCATCTCAACTAATTTAGATTTACAAGGTCTATTTAATACTTATGACGAAAGACTTGTTTCAAGATTTGTTGGTAACTACAATATTTATAGATTTTTTCGGAGATGATATAAGATTTAAAAAATAAGAAAAATGGCTTCGCCATATGTCACTTGCTACGCTCGGACGACTCAATGTAACTTAACCTTGTTGTATACGGAAAAATCTTATATATGGTCACGATAAAAGTCGATTTTTCCTATACAATAGAAAATACCCCAGTCGTTTTGCGATCTGGGGTAATATTTTAATAGTTCTCAGCTTTAATTTCAAAATAAGCCTTTGGATGGCTACATACTGGACAAATTTCTGGTGCTGATTTTCCAATCACTATGTGTCCACAATTTCTACATTTCCAAATTTTATCTCCATCTCTTGAGAATACTAATCCTTCTTCTACATTTTCTAATAATTTTTTATATCTTTCTTCATGCTCTTTTTCTATTTTTCCAACTGCCTCAAATAAGTATGCGATTCTATCAAAGCCTTCTTCTTTAGCTTCTTTTGCCATTCTGTCATACATATCTGTCCATTCAAAATTTTCTCCCTCTGCTGCTGCTTTTAGATTTTCTTTTGTAGTTGGAACCTCTCCATCATGTAATAATTTAAACCATAATTTTGCATGTTCTTTCTCGTTATCAGCAGTTTCTTGAAAGATTGCAGCAATTTGCTCATATCCCTCTTTTTTAGCTTTTGAAGCAAAATAAGTATACTTATTTCTTGCTTGTGATTCTCCTGCAAAAGCCTCCATTAAATTTTTTTCTGTCTTTGAACCTTTTAGTTCCATAAAAATACCCCCTTAATTTTTTAATTTTCTAAACATTTTTTGCATATTCCTTGTACGGTTACGTATTCTGAAAGTTTTTCTATTTTTACTTGTTTTGAAATTTCTTTTGATATCTTTTTCATATTAAAATCATATTCAAAATCAAATACTGTATTACACTTTACACATATAGCATGATTATGTGGCGTTTTTTTATAATCATATCTATCTGCTCCGTTGCTCATAGAAACCTTTTCTATTATCCCTTTTTCTACCAGAAAATTCAAATTTCTATATACTGTTCCCTTACTTGCAGTAGAGCCTCTTTCTTTGACCTCTTTATACACTTCTTCAGCTGTAGGATGATCATATGACTCAATTAGAAAATCAAGAATTTCCTGTCTTTGTCTAGAATATTTCTCCATATTTTTGCCTTTCTAAAATAGGAATTATTCCTATTTTTGTTATTCATAATATATCATATTGAAATTCAATTGTCAAGCAAAATTCATAAATTTTTTTGTCCTTTTTTGGGACAGTCCCAAAAAAGGACATTTTAAAATTATATTCCTTTTATTTGTACTTTTACTTTTTCTCCGTTTATTTCTAGTTCTTTTTCTATATCATTTTCTATTGGTGTTTTTACAAAATTGTCTGTTAATGTATCTGTTGTAATTTTGTCTAAGTATTGTTCTAGAACTTTTTGCATCAGTTTTCCTTCTGTTTGTAGACTTAAAGTTATGCGTTGTTCAACTTTTAGTCCTGCATCTTTTCTTAGAACTTGAAGTGTTCTTACTAAATCTCTATACATTCCTTCTACAATTAAATTTTCTGTTAAAATTGTATCTAAGGCTATTGTATAATCTCCTTCTTTTATTACAACTATATGTGATTTTGGCTTCATATTTTTTAGGAATACTTCTTTTTCAAAGGTTCCAAAGTCTGGTACTTCTATTTCAGCTACTGTTTCATCATTGAATTTTGTGACTAAATCATGTATTTGGCTATTAGTTAAACCTTCTATTTTCGCTTTGAAATCCTGGATTTTTTCTTTTAATAATCTTCCTGCAACTTTGAAGTTTACCATTAAGTATTCATCATTTAATATTGACTCATCTTTTATTAATTCTATTTTCTTAACATTTAATTCTTCCTTGATGATTTGTTCAAAATCTTTTATTGATTTTTCAATGTTTTTTTCACTTGATACATACATTGTATTTAATGGCTGTCTTACCTTTAATTGTTTTTCGTTTCTAAGCATTAATCCTAGTGCTATTATTTTTCTTATTTCTTCTACTTCTTTTAAGATTTCTTCATCATCATATTCTGCTACTGGTGTTGGGTAATCGCTTAAGTGTATTGATTTTACTTCGTTTGGTTCAAAACTTCTTACCATGTTTTGCCAAATTTCTTCGGTCATAAATGGTATTACTGGTGCGATTGCCTGAGACATTTTTTTAATTGTTGTATATAATAAATAATATACTAAAGTTTTGTCACTATCTTCTCCAATTTTCCAGAATCTTTTTCTGTTTACTCTTACATAGAAATTTGATATATCATCTACGAATATTTCAAATTCTTTTACTAAGTTTTGAACTTGATAGCTATCCATTGATTTTCTCGCTACTTCGATGAATTTGTTCAATCTTGCTAGCAACCATTTATCTGATTTTTCTAGCTTTGATATGTCTAATTTGTAATCTTTTAAATTTGGCATGTCTAATATTGCATAAGTGTTGAAGAATACATATATATTCCAGAAGTTTAGTAGTTTTCTTCTTGATTCGTCTCCTAAATTGAAACCGAATCTTACATCATTATTTACTTGTGCTCCTGCATATAAATATCTTATTGGATCTGCTCCTATTTCTTCAGCTGCTTCGTCAAATTTTATCATGTAACCTGATTTAGAGAATTTTCCTCCATCTTCTTTAACAACTGCACTATATGTTAATACTGATTCATATGGTGCTCTTCCTTCTAGCACTACTGACATAAATAGTAATGAGTAGAACCATAATCTTATTTGTTCCTTCATTTCTGTTACCCATTCTGCTGGGAAATATTGTTTCCAATATTCTTTATCTGTAAAGTATTTTAGTGTTGAGAATGGTACTATACCTGCATCTAGCCAGCAATCTCCAACGTCTTTTATTCTTTGAATGTGTTTTCCACAGTGTGGGCAAACTATTTCAATACTGTCTATCCATGGTCTATGTAAATCTGGTAGCTCATCAACCTTTTTAGGGTCTACTGCAAACTTTTTAAGTTCTTCTCTAGAACCCACTACTGTTACTTCTCCACATTCCTCACAAGGATATATTGGAAGAGGTAATCCGTAAAATCTTTTTCTTGAAATTGCCCAATTACCCATGTTGTTTAGCCAGTCTTCCATTCTTTTTCCTGCAAAATCCGGAGTCCATTTTACTTGTCTTGCTGCTTCTATTAAGTCAGGTCTTATTTTATCACTGTTTATATGCCATTCTTGAACTGCCTTAAATACTACCTCGCTCTTACATCTCCAACATACTGGATAGCTATGTTCATGTTCTTCTACCTTATATAATTTATTCCTTTTTTCTAATTCATCAAATACAAGCTCAGCTACTTCTTTTGTATTATGACCTGTCATAAATCCAAATCCTTCTAATATTATTCCCTCATCATCTATTGGAACTACAACGTCTAATCCTTCTCTTTTCCCTAGTTCATAATCTTCTGCACCACATCCTGGAGCAATGTGTACAACTCCAGTACCATCTTCTGCTGAAACATCTTCCCATGCTACTATCTTATGGTCTATGTCTTTTTGTTTTTCAAATTCTGGGAAACATGTCTCATATTTTAATCCTACTAGTTTTTCACCCTTAAAACTATCTACAACTTCGATTTTGTCATTTCCTATCATAGATAAAGCATTTTTTCCCATTATTAAGTATTTATCATCAGATTTGACCTTAACTTTTACATAATCATTCTCTGGATTTACTGCTAATGCTACGTTTGAAGACAAAGTCCATGGGGTTGTTGTCCATACTACCATTTTACTATCTGTTCCAACAAGAGGTAATTTAAAGTATACTGCTTTATGTACTAATTGTTTATATGAACCTGCCATTTCATGCTCTGATAAAGATGTTCCACATCTAGGACACCATGGCATTGGCCTAAAAGATTTCTCTATCATACCTTTTTCATGGCATTTTTTTAAAAAGTACCAAATAGATGTAATGTTTTCTTCAGTATTTGTATAGTATGAATTGTCCCAGTCCATCCATTGACCTAGTCGTTTTGATTGTGCTGTAATTGTTTTTGAAAAGTGATCAACTCTTTCTAAACATTTTTTAGTAAATTTATCTAATCCGTATTTTTCAATATCTTTTTTGTCTTTAAATCCTAATTCCTTTTCCACTTCAACTTCTATCCATAGGCCTTGTCCATCAAAACCATTTCTATAGTGTGAAGTATATCCATTCATTCCTTTGTAACGTATGTATATATCTTTTAAAGTTCTACCCCATGCGTGGTGAATTCCCATTGGATTATTTGCTGTAATTGGTCCATCTAAAAATCTAAACTTTTTTCCATCTTTGTTTTTCTTTAAAAGTTCTTGAAAACATTCTTCATCCTCCCAAAATTTCATAACGTTATGTTCCATATTAATAAAATTAAAATTTGGTTCAACTTTTTTCATAATATATACACTCGCTTTCTTTAAACTAATACTAATTATCTTACCACATTCTTTACATAATAGCAATAATTTCTCAAGATTTTTTAGAAAAAACTGCACTATTTTAGAAGCTAGGACGAATCCTAGCTTCTATGTTAATTTCAAATACTAAACACTAATCAGTAAATATTGCTGCAAATTCTTCACCGTCCACTTTTTCTTTTTCTAATAATAAGTTTGCAACTGTGTGTAATTTGTCACTGTGCATTGTTAATATTTCTTTTGCTTTATTATATCCATTATCTATTATTTTCTTTACTTCCTCATCTATTTTTGCTGATGTTTCTTCACTATAATTTCTTGTTTGAGTCCAATCTCTTCCAAGGAATACCTCTTCTTGACCTGATCCAAATGTTATTGTTCCTAAAGTATCACTCATACCATATTTAGTTACCATATCTCTTGCTATTTTTGATGCTCTTTCAATATCATTGCTTGCTCCTGTTGATATGTCATCTAACACTATACTTTCAGCAACTCTTCCTCCTAGTAAAGATACTATACTTTCTTCCATTTCTATTTTAGACATAAAGTTTTTGTCTTCATCTGGTCTATACATTGTATATCCACCAGCCATACCACGTGGCACTATTGATATCTGATGTATTGTATCTTGTGTTGGTAAATAATGGCTTACTACCGCATGACCTGCTTCATGAAAAGCTACTAGTTTATTTTCTTTGTCACTTCTTATTCTACTTCTTTTTTCCGGACCCATTGTCACTTTTATCATTGCATCTTCAACTTCTTGCATATTTATTTCTTGTTTATTTCTCCTTGCTGCTAAAAGTGAAGCTTCATTCATTACATTTTCTAAATCTGCTCCTGAGAATCCTGCTGTGTTTTTTGCTATTATTTTTAGGTCAACATCTTCTCCCAGTTTTTTCTTTCTACTATGAACCTCTAGTATTTCTTCTCTTGCTTTTACATCTGGTGAAGAAACCACTATTTGTCTGTCAAATCTTCCTGGTCTTAATAATGCTTTATCTAGTACGTCTGGTCTATTTGTTGCGGCTAAAACTATTACCCCTTCATTTGCTGAAAACCCATCCATTTCAACTAGTAATTGATTTAGGGTTTGTTCTCTTTCATCATGTCCTCCTCCTAAACCTGCTCCTCTTTGACGTCCTACTGCATCAATTTCATCTATAAAAACTATACATGGGGCATTTTTCTTTGCTTCGTTAAATAAATCTCTTACTCTTGATGCACCAACACCAACAAACATTTCTACAAAGTCTGAACCACTTATTATAAAGAATGGTACTCCTGCTTCTCCTGCAACTGCTTTTGCGAGTAATGTTTTACCTGTTCCTGGATGTCCTACAAGTAGAACTCCTTTTGGTATTCTTGCTCCCATATCTGTGAATTTCTTTGGTGACTTTAAGAATTCTACAATTTCTTGTAACTCTTCTTTTTCTTCGTCAACACCTGCAACATCTTTAAATGTTATTTTCCCCTTTTCTGATACTCCTATTACTCTTGCTCTACTCTTGCCGAAGGACATTGTTTTGTTTCCTCCACTTTGAGCAGTACTTGTTAATAAAAACCAGAATACAAAGAATACTATTATTATAGTAAATGGTGATAGTAGTCCTAAAACTTTTATCCAAACTGATTGTGATTTTTCTTCAAATGTAAATTTCTGAGCTGCTATGTCATCACTTATTTCTGTCATAAATGAGTCAATGCTTGGTATGTTTACCTCTTTTTCTATTCTATCATTTTTTATTTTTACATATGCTTTGTTTCCATCAGACTCTAGTTTTATGCTTTCTACTTTGGAATTGTTTATTGCACCTACTAGTTCATCATATGACATTTTTGTTTCAGCATTTTCAAGTATTGCTGATATTAGTATTAAGCTCGCAATTCCTATTATTAGCCACATAACTATTGTTTTTAAACTATTTTTCATATATTTTCTTACCTTTCTTTTCTCTTGTTTGTCTATTAATATATCATACACTTGTGTTAATTTCAATACTAATTTTCAAGTTTTAAAAAATAAATTTTTCCTTTTTTTATATACACTTTTATGCTTTTTATTGGCATAATATATTTATTTCCTATATTGTTGTTACATAATTTTATAATATCATCTATATTTACTTTTTCTATTCCACTAGTTGTATGTACTACTTCATTTATAGTATATAATATTATCCTTCTTTTTATTACTAATTCTAAATCGTTAAATTTCTTTAAGTCTAATATTATATTTTCATTTTCTTTTGTTGCCATTTGGCAGTATTCCTTTTTTACAATTTTTTGTATATATTCATTTTCTTCTGTTGCTACAGCTGATAGTCTGTTTATCGTTTTTATGATGTTAGGATTAAATTCTTTTTTTATATATGGAATTATTATGTTTCTTACTTTGTTTCTACTATATATGTTTTCATCATTTGATTCATCATATCTAGGATTTAAGCCGTTTTCTTTACAGTATTTTTCTATATCTGTTCTGTTTATATCAATTAGTGGTCTAATATATTTTTGTTCTCGCATCACTTCTATGCCTTTTAGTCCGGAAATTCCGCTTCCTCTTAATATATTTAAAATCACAGTTTCAGCTCTGTCATTTGAATTATGTGCTGTTGCTATTTTGTTTGAATCTGTTTCTGTTAGTATTTCATTAAAGAACTCATATCTAATCTGTCTTCCAATCTCTTCTGTTCCTTTTTTTTGTTGTTTTGCTAAATATGTAACATTTTCTTTTTTGACAAAACATTTTATGTCTAATTTTTTGCAAAAGTTTTGAACATATTGTGTTTCACTATCTGCAGCTTCTCTTATCATATGATTTATATGTGCAACAAATATTTCTATTCCCAATTCTTGCTTTAAAGTATAAAGCACATGTAGTAGGCATATTGAGTCTGGTCCACCTGATACGCCTACTACTACTTTATCTCCTTTGTTTATTAAATTATATGTTTTAATAGTTTTTAAAACCTCGTCCTTTAACATTTATTCTCCTATTCTCTATATTTATCTAGGTTTGCAAATTTTGTATAGCTTCCCATCCATAACAATTCTATTGTTCCTGTTGCTCCTGCTCTATGCTTTGCCAAGATTATTTCTGCAATATTCTTTTTTTCTGAATCTTGATTATAATAATCATCTCTATAAATAAACATTACTAAATCTGCATCCTGCTCTATTGCTCCAGATTCACGCAAATCTGAAAGCATTGGTTTGTGGTCTTGTCTTTTTTCTGATTCTCTTGATAATTGTGATAGTGCTATTACTGGTACATCTAATTCTTTTGCTATTATTTTCAAAGATCTACTTATTTCTGAAATTTCTTGCTCACGGCTTGAGTTTTTCTTTCCACTACCTTGAATTAATTGTAAATAGTCAATTACAACTAGTCCTATATTTTTTTCTAGTTTTAGCTTTCTACATTTTGCTCTTATTTCTGATATTGATATTCCAGGAGTATCATCTATATATATAGGTGCTTCTGATAGTGGTCCTAAAGCTGTTGCAAGTTTTATCCAATCTTCTTCATCTATTTTCCCAGTCCTTACTTTGTTACTATCTACCATTGCCTCACTACATAACATTCTGTTCACTAATTGTGTTTTAGACATTTCTAAATTAAAAATAGCTACTGGGACTTTCTCATTAATTGCTGCATTTGTAGCTATATTTAATGCGAAGGCTGATTTTCCCATTGCTGGTCTTGCAGCAATTAAAATCAGATCAGAATTATGTAGTCCTGCCGTCCTATTGTCTAAATCAGTAAATCCTGTTGCTATTCCGGTTACAGGTTGCTTTTGGTTATACAATTTTTCTAGTTCTGCAAAGGTTTCTACTAATACATCTTTAATTGGAGTATAGCCTTTTTGATTTTTATTTTGCATAATGTCAAAAATTTTCTTTTCTGCTTGATCTATTACATTATCAACCTCTTCATTTTGTGCATATCCTAAACCTTCAATTTCTGTTGCTGTTTTGATAAGCTTTCTTAATATGGATTTTTCTTCTACTATTTTTATGTATTTATCACTATTTGCAACTAATGGTGCTCTATCAGGTAAGGTTGCTAAATATTCTATACCTCCTACCGCTTCAAATTTTTGCATTGAGGTCAATTCATCTTTTACTGTAATAATATCTATTGGTTCTCCTTTTGTATATAAATTTAGCATTGCTTCGTATATATATTTATGGTCATCTCTGTAAAAATCTTCTGGTTTCAAAACCTCTATTGCATCTGATGTTGCATCTTGATCTATTAACATGCACCCTAAAATTGCTTGCTCCGCCTCTATATCATGTGGTGGAATTTTTCCTACTTCCATCCTTTTCACTCCTTGTTATTTATACTTTTTGCTCTGCTGTTACGTTTATTGTTAAATCAGCATTCACTCCGTCTCCAAATTTTATTTCTGCTGTATATCTTCCTAGGTTCTTTATAGTTTCTTTTATGGTTATTTTTTTCTTATCTATTTCAAATCCATGTTCTTGTTTTAATGCTTCAGAAATTTCCTTTGAGGTTATTCCTCCAAAGATTTTGCTATTTTCTCCTGCTTTTGCTTTTATTGTTAATTCTATTTTCTCTAACTTTTTAGCAATTTCTTTATTTGCTTCTATCTCTGCTTTTTTCTTATTTGCTTCTGATGTTTTTTTAGCTTGTAATTTTGCTAGGTTATCTTTTGTAGCTTCTATAGCTAGTTTCTTTGGAAACAAGTAATTTCTTACATATCCGTCATTTGCTTCTATTATTTGTTCCCTTTTTCCAACATTTTTTATGTCTTGTAATAAAATAACTTTCATAATTTGCTCACTTCCTTTTATTTTTTACATATTATAGGATATCATAAAATGCTTGATTTTACAAGAATTTTATAGAATAATTTTAGCCACTTGTTATTTTTTTATGCTTTTATTTTGAATTGTTTTTTTAAAACAAAAAACAACCCAGATACTTTATGCATCTAGGTTGTTTTTTAATCTAATGTTGTACTTGTTCTTCCTGTGCCTACTACATCTTCTTGTAATGAGCGCCATGTGTTACATCCTACAATTCCATCTGCTGCAAGTCCTCTTGAACGTTGATAGTTTCTTACTGCTTCTTCTGTTCTTGCTCCAAAGATTCCGTCTAATCCTCCTGTTCTAAATCCTAGTGTGTTTAAGTCATCTTGTGCTATTAAAACATAAGTGCTTATACTTCCTCTTCTAATTATTGGATATTCCTGTTGAACAAGCTGGTCGACCGGAAACGTTTATCAAAATGAACCCAGGTAGGTGTTAAACTAGCTGGTTCAACATAGCTCCATACTCCAGATTCTCTAGCTATGTTTCTTAATCTATTTCTTTCGCTATTACTTAGTCTTTGCCCAACATCAAAAGCTACTCCAGCATAGTGTTGTGATTGGTTACTATGACCACCTTCCCATGGTCTTTTAAATGCAAAGCCTACTGGAATTGGATCTCCATATAAATATCTTGTTGCATTCCAACTTTGCATTGCCCTTTTTGTTGTCCATAATGTGTTGCTTTTACTAGATCCTCTAAACTCTCTTACCAATAAACTTCTATTTGTATTGTAAGGCATTGGTTCATTTTCGTTTCTATAATATGTCTCTATTCTGTTGGTATCATTATTAAAAACAATTATCTTTGCCATAAAAATTCCTCCATAAAAGTATTAATATATTTTATGGTTTTTACAGGGATAATGTTCTGCTGATTAATCCGATACTATTTATTATCAAAATAATTGCTTATTTCCTGTAAATTCTTAAAATTTGTTTGTCTTAATACTTCATATGCAACTATTGCAACAGAATTTGATAAATTTAACGATCTGAAATTTTCTCTCATTGGTATCCTTATTGTTCTATCTAAATATTTTTGCAAAATATCCTCTGGTAATCCTTTAGTTTCTTTACCAAACAACAAAAATATTTCCTCCATTTTGTTATATTCTACATCAGAATAACAATGCTTACCCTTTGTTGTAGCAAAAAACATATTGTTTTTTGCTGGTGGATATTTAACTAAAAATTCTTCAAAAGATTCATGCATTTCTATATCTAATTTATCCCAATAATCTAATCCTGCTCTTTTTAAATATTTATCAGACATTTCAAATCCTAATGGTTTTACTAAATGTAATTTCGCATTTATTATCGCACATGTTCTTGCAATATTTCCAGTATTTTGTGGAATTTCTGGTTCAACCATCACAATGTGTATTTTCAATATTAATCCCTCTTTTTCTTAAATTTCGCATTTTATTTTAACATATTATATGACTTTTTTCAAATGGTATATTTAGTATGATAGTATTATTTTTTTATCTTATTAGACTTTTCCTAAAAAAAATTGTATTATATATAAGAGGTGGAAAATGGACGAAGATAAGAAATTATATAATGAGTTTTTAAGTGGCAATAAAATTGCCTTTGATAATCTGATTGGTAAATATCAAAAAAATGTAACTTACTTTATAAGCAGATATGTAAAAGATTTAGATGCTGCAGAAGACATTTTTCAAGATGTTGTTTTATATTTGTTGGAAAATCGATTTTCTTATGATTCCAAGTATTCTTTTAAATCATATTTGTACATAATAGCAAAGTCTAAAGCTATAAATTATATTAAAAAACATAATGTTGAAGAGGATATTAGTAAATATGAGAATAATGCTACACAAACTTTATTAGAAGATGTTATATTTTCCAATGAGCGAAAAGCCAAAATACAAAAGGTAATTAATAATTCAAAAACAGATTATCAAATAGTTATATATCTAACTCAAATTGAGGGGTTAAGTTATAAGGAGACCTCTTTGATTATGGATAAAACTGAAAAACAAGTTAAAAACTTGGTATATAATGCAAAAAAATCTCTTAAAAGATTATTAATTAGAGAAAGGATTATTGAGATGAAAAATAACAAATTTATAAGATTATTGTCTTTTATTTTAGTTGTTGCCATTGTTGTATCTGGAGTTGTATTTGCTACAAAGGTTATAATACAGAAAATAAATAATGCTAAATTAGTTGCATCTTTTACAGGTGTGAATGGAGACATTAATGGCAATCAGGTTTGGGTAGGAACATTTAATCTTGCTTGGAATGAACTTTTGAAACAATTAAAATTAGACAAAATTGAATTTGAAGATGGAACCCCTGAAATAGCTAATGAATTAAATAAAAAAACTTTTACAAAAGACTTTTTGTCTAAAAAAGACTATTATACAGTTGCAGGACCTGTAAGTGATAAACTTAAGAAAAAGATAGAAACAGATATTCAAAAAAAGTTTAATGAAAAAAGTGATATATTAGATAGGGTAGATTGGAGTGTTGCAGAAGGTCATTACTTGATATATTCTATGTTGAAAAAGGAATTTACTTTTGAGGTTCCTTTTCCAAAAAGAAATTCTGATACTTTTGGTAACAGTACAGAAAAAGTTAAATATTTCGGATTAGATGATAGTACAATTGAAAATACTTTTGATAATGTAGAAGCATTGTTCTATAACTCTACTAACGATTTTGCTGTAAAAATAAATACTAAAGAAGGAGAAGAATTATATTTATATAGAACAGATAATAAAAATTCTTTCTATAATTTATATGAAGAAATGCTATCAAAAGCTACTTTATATACTGGGAAAAAACATTTGGAAAGGGAAAAAGATAGGCTAAGAATACCTTTTATCAAAGTAAATGCGGATATAAACTATGATGAACTTTGTAATAAATATATTAAAGGTACAAATGCTTATATTGACCAGGCAATTCAAACTGTAGATTTTGAACTAAATAATTATGGTGGTTTTGTAAAAAGCGAAGCTCTTATTGATGGATATTTGTGTATGTCAATAGAGGAACAAAGAGAATTTAATTTTACCAATACATTTGTGTTATTTATGAAAGAAAAAGATAAAGGAACTCCATATTTTGCTTTACTAGTTAATAATACTGATGTTTTAGTAATTGCTGAAGATTAGGTTTTATAAAGATATTTGTTCTTAAAGCAGGGACATGCATTGCTTGTCCGCAAAAAGCAATACTAATTAAATGGATACCTTAGGTGATCCAAAAAATTAGAAATTTAAAGCCAAGACGACCTAGCTTTCTTAATGAAAACTAGGTCATTCTATACATAAATAAATGATTGTGGTGCTGTTTTAACTCCGATGCATGATAAGTCCAAAGGTTTGTCATACTTCTTTATATTGTCTAATTTATATGCGACCGCCTTGGTTCTACCATCATAATATTTATTAAAGAACTCTAAGTCTATTCCTGATTCATTTCTTGTTCTTTTCCATATCTCCTGTGGAGAATCCTCTAAAATCTCTTCAATATTTGCTTCTCCTACAATTTTTTTCACAGGATATGTACAATATATAATTATTTTATCTACATCTTCTCTGCATCTTATCTTTCTGTATTCATACTTTTTGCTTCCATTAAATATATTTATTACATGTTCTGGATTAATTGATATTAATATTTTACACATAACCTTCTCCTTTGTTTTCATTTATATAATTCATATTGTAGATTATAACAAACAACTCTTTTTTTGTAAATAATTTTTATTTTTTTAATTTATTTCTATTTTATCATAATCTTTTTTTGAATAATCTAAAATGTCTTTCATTTTTTTACTTTCTATACTAATTGGTCTTTGTATGTTTCCTTTTACAATTTCTTTTGATTTTAAATAATCTAAATCTATTGGCTTATCAAATGTAAGGTAATGCTTGAACATTATTACTAAGCTTTCTTTTCTTGTTGTGGTTTTTAATTCCTCTTCATTATATGCAGTTCTTTTTCTAACTAATTGGTAAATTTCCTCATTTGTTTTAAAGTCTGTAAATGTCGCATCTACTACTCCAAGAGTTGTAATCGCCTTTTTGTCATGTGAAGCGTAGAATAGTAAAATATCTCCAGGTCTAATTTTCTTTATTCTAGCATTTGTTATAAAGGCTTTTTTAATTGCATTTGCAGAGGTATTTAATGTACTATAATCATTAAATTCTAATTGCATTTCTTTTTCTGCTTCTGGGAATAATAGTTTATGATATACTGGTTTAACAGGCAAGATGAATATGTTTTGTTTGTCAGCTTTAACAAAAGGATAAAATTCCTTTGTTTTTAGATTTCTTACAAGTACTACTTCTTTTTCATTTTGTCCTTGACCATTGGTTGTGTTTTTATATGTAGTTTCTTTAAATCCGTATTCTTTGAATAAATCTATGAGGAAATTTTGTTTTGGAAATATTGTTACATATATTTCATTTACACCCTCTTCTACGGCTTTACTAATTATTATCTTGATAAAAGTTTCTCCTATTCTTTTTCCAGTATCAGCAACTTTAAAAGTTGAAACTTTTATTCTATTATCTGGTTCTATGGGGTTCTCAAAGTCGTCATATTTTTCATCTTTATCTTCTTTTTTTAACATTAAAAAAGAAGTTATTTTATTTTGTTCGTTTCTGGTTACATATGCTTTTGCTTCACTCTCTTGTTTTTTTTGAAACCAATTATTAAACTCATAGTAATCTTTTCTTAAACTATCAAAAAATTCATCCTGTACTTCTATTTTATATAGAAATTCTTCTTTTATAAATACTGGTATATCAAATTTGGGCTTTATTTCTTCTTTAAAATATTTTAGTGCTTCTTGTATTCCAAATACCTTTTCTCCAATTCCTAATTTTACGCTTTTTTTCTTTAACTTTATGTCGTTGGATATTAAAAATGAAGCACAGTGTTGTTTTATAGCATATAAAAGTTCATTATCGATTCTATCATTTTCATTCTTAAATCCTGCCATTTTTTGAAACTCTTCTGTAGCCAAAGGTGGATCTTCTATTTTTTTATATATTCTTATTTTAGATAGAAATACATCTCGTTTTCTTTTATCTTTAATTTTTAATGCTTCAATCATTGATTTAGGGTGAATTACTATTTTATATTCAGACGAATCATATAATCTTCTAGTAAGCTCTGCAACATCCTCTTCTACTATATTGTCATCTTCCAAATAAATTAGCATATTTGTATCCAATAAAATTTTTTGCAACATATAAACCTCCTTAAAATCTTTTTTATTATATAATGTATTTTACTAAAAGTCAATAGTTTTTTCGAATTTTTGTTTGTTTTAAGTGCAAAAAACACCTAGATAATTCTAGGTGTTTTTTCATAACCTTTTAAAGTTTTCCCATTGCCTCTTTTTTAGGGTATATTACTTTACCAAATTTGAAGGTGTTTATTGCTTTTTGTATTTCTATTATTATTATTGGTAATATTGAAACTATTCCTACAAGTAACCATTGTGTAGAGTTTAATGGTACGCTGTCAAAAACTTGTGCTAGTTTTGGCTGAATTATTACAACTGCTTGTAATATTAGTCCTATAATTACTGCTCCTACTAGGTATAAATTGTTAAATATTCCTGTTTTGAATATTGATTCTTCACTTTTTATATTAAAGCTGTGAACCAATTCTAATGCACTCAAATTGAAAAATGCCATTGTTCTTCCTACTTGCAATCCATATAAATTTTTTCCTAAAGCAAATGTGAATAATGTTAATGTTCCTATCATTATTCCTTCAATGATAATTTTTCCCCATAATCCTCCTGCAAATAAGCTTTCATTTACCTTCTTCGGTTTTTTGTTCATTATGTCCACATCCATTGGTTCTAATCCTAGTGCTATTCCTGGAAGTGAATCTGTAACAAAGTTTATCCATAATAATTGTATCGCTACAAATGGTGCATCAAATCCAAGTAGTAATCCAATAAACATTGTAACTATTTCTCCTACGTTTGTTGATATTGAGAAATGGACTGATTTTTTTATATTATCATATATATGTCTTCCTTCCTTTACCGCTTCTATTATTGTTACGAAATTATCATCTGTTAAAATCATGTCTGCTGCATTTTTCGCAACATCTGTGCCCGTTTGTCCCATTGCTATTCCTATATCTGCATTTTTTAATGCTGGTGCATCATTTACTCCGGTCTCCTGTCATTGCAACAACATTTCCTTGACTTCTAAAAGCCTTTACTATTCTTACTTTATGTTCTGGTGAAACTCTTGCAAATACTGAATATTTCATTATATTTTTTTCTAATTCTTTATCTGAAATTTTATCTAATTCTTGACCTGTTATTGCTACATCTCCAAATCTTAATATTCCTAATTTTTCTGCAATTGCTTTTGCTGTTAATATGTGGTCACCTGTAATCATTACAGTTTTTATTCCTGCTCGCTTACACTCTGCAATTGCTTCCTTTACACCTTCTCGTGGTGGGTCTATCATCCCTAGTAAACCACAAAAGGTTAAATCATTTTCTAAAGTGTTGTCTATTTTATTTGGTAAAGTATCTAAATCTTTATAAGCAATTGCTATTACTCTTAATGCTCGCATTGCCATTTGTTCATTTTGTCTTTCTATCTTAGAAATTTCTCTTGTGGTTATTTGTTCTTGTCTTATTTGATTTATGTATTTTGAACATCTTTTTATCAATACATCTGGTGCACCTTTTGTAATAATCCTATATTTCTTTCCAACCTTATGAATTGTTGTCATCATTTTTCTTTCAGAGTCAAATGGAATATCGTTTATTCTTGGCATTTCTTCATATAATCTATTTTTGTTTTCTCCGAGATTACTTGCTGCTTCAACTATTGCTTTTTCAGTTGCTTCTCCTTCTATCTTTCCATTTGATATTGAACAATCTGTACACATTGCACCTAGCCTTAAAATTTGATTTTGATTATTTCCTCCCATAGAGAATATTTCTACAACCTGCATCTTATTTTGTGTAAGAGTTCCTGTTTTATCTGATGCTATAACTGTACTACTGCCTAATGTTTCTACTGCTGGAAGCTTTCTTATTATACTATTTTTTCTTGCCATTCTAGTAATCCCAATTGAGAGCATAATTGTAACTACTGTTGGTAATCCCTCTGGAATTGCAGCAACTGCAAGCCCTACTGATGACATAAATATTTCCATTTTTGGTATTTGTCTAAATAACCCTATAATAAAAACTAACACACATATTGCTAGTGCAGTTATTCCAAGTTTTTTACCTACTTCTCCGTAATCTTTTTTGCAAAGGTGTTTCTGGAGCCTCATCTGTTATAATCATTTGAGCAATCTTTCCAACTTTTGTATTCATTCCTGTTTCAGTTACAATTCCTTCTGCATGTCCACTAACAGCTATAGTTGTTGAAAAACTCAAATTTTCCATATCTCCTAAACTTGCATTTTCTTTTATTATTCTGGTTGCATTTTTCTCTACTGGAATTGTTTCCCCTGTAAGAGCTGATTCCTCCACCTTGAAATTATATGTATTTATAAGTCTTAAATCTGCTGGAACATAATTTCCGGCTTCTATAATAACCAAATCACCAGGAACTAGTTCTTCACTTGGTATTACCTTTATTTCTCCACCTCTTTTTACTTTTGCTTGTGGACTAGATAATTTCTGAAGTGCTTCTATTGATTTCTCTGCCTTACTTTCCTGTATTACTCCCATAATTGCATTTAAAATAACAATTCCAACAATTATTATAGAATCTATGTAATCATTACTATGTTCAAAATATGAAATACCTGCAGAAATTCCTGCACTAATAAGTAATATAATTATCATAAAATCACTAAATTGCTTTAAAAATCTCACAACTAGGCTCGTCTTTCTTTTTTCATTAAGCTTATTTTTACCATATTGTAATTGTCTTTTCTTTACTTCATCTTCACTTAGACCAAACTGCATATTCGTCTTTAGTTTTCTTGCTACATCTTGTACCTCCAAAGTGCACCACATAAATCTTCACTCCTTTGTAACTAATATATTAAATTCTATGCAAGTCCTAATAATTTTATGCAAGAAAAAAAAACAGGTTATAAGCCTGTTTAAATTTTGTTTTTAATTATATATGTGTTGATATATATATATTCATTTGTAACTTGTAGGACTTTTGATTATATTACCTGGTAAATAATTCCATGTTTGTATTGCTTCATCTTCCTTTTCTGCCCTGTCATTTTCCTGTTGACTAGCTTTATCAACAGCATTTTGTGCTTTATTTATAAAATTTTTTTGTGTTATTGCTCCTAAAGAAACAGAAATTAAAATTAATAATATTATTATAGTTACTATTAATGCCACTAATGTTATTCCTTTGTCTCCCTCTCTCATACTTTTTTATTTCTCCTCTTCTATTTTTTCTTTCGATACTTTAATTATATTCCATATTATTTTTTTGTCAATATATTTGTATAAAATTCTATCTCAATATCTGTTACTGCTAAAAAATAGCCTAATGCAGGAGTTTTATATTTAGAATAAATTGAGAACCCCCGAAAAACATCATAGGCGTATCCATCGTGGGCTCAATTTATAATAAATATAAAAGCTCCGACGAGATTGGGCAAGAATTTAATAAATCAAGGGAAAATATCTCTTGTTTTTCTACTTTTTTGCCTTATTTACTTTATTTTTTACTAAAATTGTTATATAATATTTTCACTTTATGTTTAGGAGTGATTTTATGGAATATAACCATAATGAAATTGAAAATAAATGGCAAAAATATTGGAAAGAAAACGAAACTTTTAAAACAGATATGTGGGATTTTAGCAAACCAAAATATTATGTTTTAGACATGTTCCCTTACCCTTCTGGGCAAGGCCTACATGTTGGACATCCTGAAGGTTATACTGCTACAGATATCGTTGCTCGTATGAAAAGAATGCAAGGATATAATGTTCTTCACCCTATGGGATGGGATGCTTTCGGACTTCCTGCAGAACAATATGCTATTCAAACAGGACATCATCCAGATGGTTTTACTCGGTAGAAATATAGAAACATTCAAAAGGCAACTTAATATGCTTGGTTTTTCTTATGATTGGTCAAAAGAAATTTCAACTTCAGATCCAAACTATTATAAATGGACACAATGGATTTTTAAGCAATTATTTGAAGATGACTTGGCTAAATATGTAGATATGCCTGTTAATTGGTGTGAAGAATTAGGGACTGTTCTTTCTAATGATGAAATTATAAATGGCAAAAGTGAAAGAGGGGGTTACCCTGTTATTCGTAAAAATTTGAAACAGTGGGTTATTGATATTCCAAAGTATGCAGAAAAATTGCTAAATAATTTAGATAAGCTTGACTGGCCAGAATCTACAAAGGAAATTCAAAGAAATTGGATAGGTAAATCTATCGGTGCTAATGTTGATTTTAAACTTGCTGGAACAGATGAAAAAATTACGGTATTTACAACTAGACCTGATACTTTATTTGGTGTAACCTTTATGGTACTTTCACCAGAACATCCAATTATTGAAAAATATGCTAGTAAAATTACAAATATTAATGCTTTAAGAAAATATAGAGAACAAGCCGCACTAAAAAGTGAACTTGAAAGAACAGATTTATCAAAAGAAAAAACTGGCGTTAAGGTTGAGGGTCTAGAAATTATTAACCCTATTAATGAAAAGCCTTTACCTATTTATATTGCTGATTATGTTATGATGAATTATGGAACTGGTGCCATTATGGCTGTTCCTGCACATGATCAAAGAGATTATGATTTTGCAAAAAAATTTAATATCCCAATTATACAAGTAATTAATGGTGGAGATATCTCTAAAGAAGCATATACTGGTGACGGAGAAATGATTAATTCTGGTTTCTTAAATGGAATTAAAACTAAGAAAGAAGCTATAGAAAAAATGGTGGAATTGTTAGAATCAACCAAAATTGGAAAAAGTTCTATTAACTACAGACTTCGTGATTGGATTTTTGCCCGTCAAAGATATTGGGGAGAACCAGTTCCAGTGCTACATTTTGATGACCACATTGAAGCTTTACCTGATGATGAATTACCTTTAATTTTACCAGAACTTGATAATTATAGCCCAAGCAAAAAAGGAGAAGCTCCTCTTGAAAGAGCAACTACTTGGGTGAATGTTGAAAGAAATGGTAAAAAAGCTAAAAGAGAAACCTCAACAATGCCTGGTTCTGCAGGTTCTAGTTGGTATTTTTTAAGATATATTGATCCTAATAATGATAAAGCTTTTGCAGATAAAAAATTGCTTGAACATTGGATGCCTGTTGATTTATATTTAGGTGGTGTTGAACACGCTACTGGTCATTTACTATATTCAAGAATGTGGACTAATTATTTGTTTGACAAAGGTTTTGTTCCAACCGCAGAACCATTTAAAAAATTAGTTCACCAAGGTATGATACTTGGTTCAAATGGTGAAAAAATGAGTAAATCAAGGGGAAATGTTATAAATCCTGATGATATAGTTAAAACTTATGGTGCAGATAGTTTAAGAGTTTATGAAATGTTTATGGGTCCTCTTGAAGATTCAAAGCCTTGGAGCGATTCAGGAATTGAAGGAACGAGAAGATTTTTAGACAGATTTTATAGATTGTTTAGTGATATTTCTAGAATATCTGATAAACCAAATTCTAATTTGGAGAAGGTATATCATAAGACTGTAAAAAAGGTAACAAATGATTATGAAAAATTATCTTTTAATACTGCAATCAGTCAAATTATGATATTTGTAAATAGTGCATATAAAGAAACTCTTATTCCTAGAGAATATGCAGAAGGAATTATAAAATTATTTAATCCGATTGCTCCACACATTACAGAAGAGCTGTGGAGTATGTACGGTCATGATAAAACAATTGCATATGAAGCTTGGCCTACATTTGACGATGAAAAAACTATTGATAGTGAAATAGAACTCCCTGTTCAAATAAACGGAAAAGTTAAAGGTGCAATTAAAATTCCTCTTGATTGTGATGAAGAAAAAGCTAGAGAATTAGCCCATAAGGAATTATGTGATTTGTTAGATGGTAAAAATATTGTAAAAGAAATTTATGTAAAAAATAAAATATACAATATAGTAATTAAATGAAACAGAACAAAGAGGCAGTATAGACTGTCCTCTTTGTTTTCTTGTGTTATTTTGTGTTATTTATTCTTCATTCCCTTTTAGTTTTTCTGCTCTATCTGCTGCTATTAAATTGTCTATCATCTCGTCTAAGTTTCCATTTAGAAAATTCTCCATTTGGAATATACTAAAGCCAATTCTGTGATCTGTTATTCTTCCTTGAGGATAGTTATATGTTCTTATTTTTTCACTTCTATCTCCTGTTCCTACTTGACTTTTTCTCTCATTATGTAAAGCTTCGTCTTGTTTTTGCTTTTCTATTTCGTATATCCTTGATTTTAATAAATTCATAGCATATTCTCTGTTTTGAGTTTGCGAACGTTCGGTTTGACACTCTGCAACTATTCCTGTTGGTTCATGTATTAATCTGACTGCAGATGAGGTTTTATTTACTTTTTGTCCACCTGCACCTGATGCTCTAAAAACTTCCATTCTTACATCTGCCGGGTTTATTTCTACTTCTACATCCTCTACAACAGGTAATACTGCAACTGTAGCTGTTGATGTATGTATTCTTCCACTACTTTCTGTGTCTGGAACTCTTTGTACTCTGTGAACACCACTTTCAAATTTTAATCTACTATAGACACCTTTTCCTGTTACCATAAAGGTCACCTCTTTGTAGCCACCCATTTCTGTTTCATTTTCATTTAAAATGTCTATTTTCCAATGCTTTGCTTCTGCATACATTGTATACATTCTAAATAATGTTCCCGCAAATAATGCTGCTTCCTCTCCTCCTGCTCCTGCTCTAATTTCGCATATAATATTTTTATCATCATCTGGGTCTTTTGGAATTAATAATATTTTAAGTTCCTCTTCTAATTCAGGAATTTTTTCTCTTAGTTCGTCCATTTCAGCCTCTGCAAGTTCCTTTAGTTCTTTATCGTTTGCCATCATTTTAGCCTCTTCAAAATCACTTTTTGCTTTCTTATATTCTCTATATTTTGAAACAACTTCTTCTAATCCTGCATGCTCCTTCATATATTTTTGCCACTCTGAAGTTCTTGAAATAACTTCTGGATCGCTAATTTTAGCTGTTAATTCATCATATCTTTTTTCTACGTCTTCTAATTTTTGTAACATATATTTATCTCCTTATCTTTAAAATATTTATTTATTATATACTATTTTTAGTGAATTTACAACTCTTGATATGCTTTTGATTTTAGTGAATTTTCTATTTCATCTACTCTTTTTAATAATGATATAGTTACTGGCTCAAATATTAATCTCCAATTTTTCATATTCATTTTTACGCCCTTTGCTTTTAAGCTATCTGTTACTTGCTTTATCTGTTTTTTTATTGTGGGTATAAAAGCTATTGCTATACATATCATAATGCTTATGTTCCTAGGATTCACCTTTATGAATCTAAGCAGTGAAAATATCTTTTCTAATGCCTCTGCTAAATCCATATAACTTGTTTTTTTTGAAAAAATATATGTAATATTACATACTAATATTAACTTTATCCCTATTCTTATGCCTGTTTCTGGATTTACTGCAATTGCATTGATAGTGATTGTCAATATAACAAATGCTATTATCCCTAAAATATTGCCTACTTCCTCTTTTATACTTATTTTTAATGCAATAGTTAAAATTAAGTTTATTCCAATAACAATTACCGTAAAAATGTCATGTTTTATCATAAAAATTGATACTGTATATGCTAAAAATAATATGACCTTGATTACATTTTTCATATTTTCACCTGCTCTATTATTTTTTTTACTATTGCTTCAATTGTCAATTCTTCAGGCATTATATTTATATTATTTTTTCTTAATTCATCTAAAATTCTAACAGTTGTTGGTAATTTTAAATTATATTTTTTAATTATTTCTGTTTTATCTAATATTTCATTTCTGTCTATTTGCTCTACAATTTTGCCATCTTCTAATATTAAGATTTTATCTGCTAGCATAATTTCTTCTGTATTATTTGTTATATATATTATTGTATATCCAGCTTTATTAAGGGCTTTTATTACATTATATACAGCCTCTTTACCTTCACTATCTATCATGGTTGTAGGTTCATCAAGTACTATGTAAGCAGGATTTACTGCTAAAACACTTGCTATTGCGATTCTCTGTTTTTGACCAAGTGATAGTTCATCTATTTCACCTATTTCTTCCTTTTTTATTTTTACTTTTTCTAAAGCCTGATTAATTCGTAGTTCTTGATTATCAAGTTCTAAATTTCTTAGTGAAAACGATAATTCGTCTTCTATATTGTTAAAAAGTATTTGATTTTCAGGATTTTGAAAAACTATTCCTATTTTTTTTCTTAGATTTATATATTCTTTTTTATCCTTTGTATTAATCTCATCAACTATTACTGAACCTTTAGTTGGTTTTATTATTCCTGATATTAACTTAGCCAAAGTGGATTTCCCTGATCCATTTTTTCCTACTATTGCAACACTTTCTCCTTGCTTAATTTCTATATTTATATCTTTTAGTATGTAGTCTCCCTTTTTATATCTGAAATTTAGATTTTCTATTTTTATCATTATTTTATCATTCCTTTAAGGCTTCTATAACATTTTTGTATACATAGAAACTTCCTATTATAAAAATCGTTCTATCTTTATATTTCTCTTTTGTTTCTTTTATTGCTCCTTTTAAGTCCATCGTCAGTATTCTTTCCTCTTCTATATATTTTTTAGCTTCTTTAGCAAGTACTTCTGCTGGAACATATGGTTTGTCTGGAATACCATTTGTAAAATAAAATATTGACTCATTGTCTTCAGATAGTTCTTTTATTATTGTATTATAATCTTTTGTTTCTAATATTGATATTATATATACTCTTTTTTTATTTTTATAATATTGCTCTATGTTTTGTTTTAGATTTCTAATTGCGTTCTCGTTATGTCCTCCATCAAATATTATGCAAGGGTTATTTACTAATTTTTCCATCCTTGCTTTATGTATTATTGTTTTTAACCCTTCTCTAATTGCAATCTCAGGGATTATATATCCTTTTTGTTTTAATATATCAATTGTCTCTATTGCCTCCATTGCATTTATTGTTTGAACTTTTCCCTTCAAATTAATTTCTATATTTTTATATTGTTTATAATCAAAACTTTGAAAATATTCATTATATTCATAATTTTCTATGTCCTCTGTTTTAATTAAATGCAAAGTATTTTTTTCTTTTTTACATTTTTCTTTAACAATATCCACAACCTCTGGTTGATTTATAAATACTGTTTCTGAATTTTTTTTAATAATTCCGGCTTTATGTCTTGATATTTCATTTAGTGTATTACCTAAAATATTCATGTGATCATATCCGATTGTTGTTATAACTGATACTATTGGTGCTACTATATTTGTACAGTCTGTTGTTCCACCTAAACCTGTTTCAATTACTGCAAAATCACATTGTTTCTTTTGAAAATAGATAAATGCTAATGAAGTAATTACTTCAAACCATTTTACTGGAATTTCATGTGTAGAATTATATTCTTCAACAACTTTTGAAAGAGGTATTAATATTTCTTCTACCTCTTTATCTTGAATCTGTTCATTATTTATGCAGATTCCATCATTAAAAGTTATAAGATGTGGTGATATGAATTTTCCAACTTTATATTTTGCATTTATTAGGCAATTATTTATCATTTCACAAACACTACCTTTTCCGTTTGTTCCTGCTATATGTATGCATTTTACTTTTTTGTGTGGGTTATCAAATCTTGACATTATATATTCCATTGCTTCTAATGTTGGATCTTTTGTGAACTTATCAAAATGTGATAAATATGCATCTATATTCATTCTTCTATTTGCTCCTCTTTATATAAATATTTTTTTATTGGCTTTTTTAGTGCTTTTTCTAATAGTACAATTGATGTTACATATATTGGGAATACTACTACTTGTGTAATTGCTCTTGCACTTAAATAATACATATACGCTTGTCCATACATGGTTTTCAGCCATAAAGAATTTAGTAATAAGTTTATCACTACTAATACTATTGCCGTACTTATAATAGATTTTATTGTAAAATATTTTTTTGCTTTATTTGGTGTTTCATATAAAAACAATCCAAATATTAAGCCTGATAATGCTTCACTAATTGTAAAGCCAGGGAAATATGCTCCAAATGGCCATAGAATGGCTCCTATTAAATCTCCGTAATACTCCTATTAATATTGAATATTTCCATCCTAGTAGCATCCCTGCAAGCATTATTGGTAGCAAACTTAGGTTTATTGCTAAAAATTGCATATTGATTGTTATTAATCTATCAAATATTATAAACATTGCTAGTAATAATGATGCTAATATTATTTTTTTGTTTTTTGACATTACATATTTTTGCATAGTTGGTCTCCTTAACTATATTATTTTACCAAATTTTTTAATGGTATTCAATATATCTTCTGGTTTTTTGTTAACTACTTTCATTTTGGTGCATATATTATATTGGGTGATTTTATGGCTATTGTTTCAACAAATAAATTCTATACTTCAGAACTTTTATATAGTAATATTAGGGACTTACTTTCTACATATCCTTTTTTGCAATCTGAAATTATTGGTTTCAGCGTGCTTCGGAAATCCTATTCCGTATATACGAGTTGGTCATGGTCCTAAGCATGTATTCTATTCAGCTTCAATTCATGCAAATGAGTCTATAACTTGTAATATTCTTATGAAGTTTATAGAAGATTTTTGTGTTGCATATACAATAAATGCTGATATTTTCGGAATAAATAGTAGAACTATTTTCAAAAATTCTTCAATTTATATAGTACCTATGTGTAATCCGGATGGGGTTAATTTAGTAAATGGAGCTTATCCTGTACGGTAGTTCTGTATATAGTAGAGCTCAAAATATTTCTCGTAATTATCCCGCAATTCCTTTCCCTATGGGATGGAAGTCTAATATTAATGGTGTGGATTTAAAAAACTACCAACTAATTTGCAAAGTCTTGTAACTACTGAAATTACACGATTTTGCATTTCTGATTTTCATTTATTAATTCTTCGATTTTTATAAATTCTTCTAGATTTTCATTAATAGAATTTAGTTTTGAAAAGTTGAAATATATGTATACATTTTTATCTTTATCAATCTCAATTTTATTGATTAATCTATATAAATAAATTTTATCTATCTTCTCTAATTTCAAAAATTCTTCTATTAATTTATCTAATTCTTTTTCTTCTTTTGTGTGATTTTTAGCATTAATTTTTTCCTCTGTTCCAATTAGTTTTTGTTCTAATTCTTTCTTTTGCTCGCATAGTTTTGTTCTTTCAAAATTAAATTTTTGTGAAACCCTAATATAATCTTCCTCTTGTAAAACACCTCTTAATTTATCCATATACATCTTGTCTAAATTATTATTTATATCCAATATAGCCTTATTAATTTGCTCGATTTTTTTCTTATATCCTTCTTGAATATCAAGAGTTTTGTTTTGATATTTTTCATAAATTGAATAAAAAATTTCTTTATCCGCGTATATTTGACATATCTTTTTTACAATATAAATAATATGCTTTTCAAACTTTTCATAATTCATGTTTAGTGGATAGCACCCACGTTCTTTTGCATCACTACAAGTTATATATGGATGTGATTTTGCATTTCTTTTAGAGTTCCTTTTAAGTACTATTTGCAGTTTTCTTTTGCAATGATAACAGTAAAGTAATCCTCTTAATAAATAATCATATTTTAGTTTTGTATTTGTTCCTCTTTTTTCAATAATACATTGTACTTTTTCAAATGTATCTTTATCAATAATAGCTTCGTGTGTATTATCAACTCTTATTTGATTTTCCTTTTCAACTGTTCTTATTTTCTTGACTTTGTATGATATAACTGACTTTTTATTTTGTACTGTATTTCCGATATACACTTCGTTTTTTAGCATATTGCATAGTGTTACTTCATTCCAGTCATATTCTTTTTTATTGCGTGAGCAACAAGGTTCTGGGGAACCCGACTGCAATCTTTGATTGCTTAGTCGGGTCAGGTTCTTATTTTCATCTTGTACAATTCCTGTTTTTCTATAACCAGTTGGAGATAAGTATTTATTTGAGTTTAAGAATTTTACTATTTCTACACTTCCATGACCTTTTGCATACATATTAAAAATCTTTTCTACAATATCTTTTACTTGCTCATCTATAATTAATTTATTTTTAATTGTAGGATGCCTTTTGTAACCATAAGCTGGAATACTGCACATATATTCCCCTTGTTGTTGTTTTTCCTTTAAAACACTTCTAATCTTCTTTGAAATATCTTTAGCATACATATCATTCATTATCGCTTTAAAAGGCGTTATATCGTTATTTGTGCTATCTATATATGTATCTATGCCATCTGTTATTGCAACATATCTTATATTATTTTTAGGAAAATAATCCTCTAAATAAAAACCTGTTTTAATATAGTCCCTTCCAAGTCTTGATAAATCTTTTGTTATAACCATATTAATATTTTGATTTTCTATATCTTGCAATAACTCATTAAATGAAGGTCTGTCAAATGTAGTCCCAGAGATTCCATCATCAACATATTCCTTTACAAGATTTAAATTGTTCTCCTTTACATATCTTTGCAAAATTTTTCTTTGATTACCGATACTTTCGCTTTCTTGTTTGTCGCCATCTTCCCTAGATAGTCTTATATACATTCCGTACTTTGAAGTTTTGACTTCTTAAATCCAGCATTTAACCTCCTATCCGTAATCATCTACGTTTATACTATAACGTACTCTTTAAATTTTTGCAAATGTTTTGTAATAATTACTTACTCTTTACTTTTATACTTTCTAAATAATCTTTAAAAATTAATCCTACTGTTTCCTTCACATCCTGTTTTTCTTCTGTAAAAATACAATATGTATTAAACTCTAGTTTATTATCTTTAGTGTTGTTTTTATTCTCATTCATTGTTTCCTCCTAACCAAACCTAAATTAAGAATTGTTATTTGGCTAGGCATTTAAGAAAGAAATACCGGAGGCGTGCTTGTTGCACGTCGAGGATTTTCTTTCGCAAAATAACAACGCCAAATGGCGATTATTAATTTAGGTTAATACAGAATATTAAAGAAAATGGCTAAATATGACACTTAAAACCAAGTGTATTTGTCAATGTGCAATTTTGCCTATACATATAGGTAAGAAATTTTAAAATTGTCCCGATATTTTTATAATTTTTTATTTTTCTAACATAAACAGCAATTGAAAACAAGAAAATATGACGAAACAATAATTTTTTTAATTTTGAGCAAAAAAAATAAACATATGGTTAATTCCACATGTCTATTAATGTTAAAATTTATTTTCTGCTATCAATTATTTTCCTCGCTATTTTTTTGAATTCTTCATGAGAATAATATTTCATATTAAGATTATCTGCTTCGTTCTCAGCTTCTTCCAATACTTTGTCTATATCAGTAGTTCCAAATTGTTTCTCTAAATCTTTTATTTGATCTAATAGTATTATTTTGTCTCTTATCTTATTTAATATCTTTTTTACATCTTCTATTGTTATTCTATATTCATCTTTAAAAATATATTTATCTTGCATTAACTTAAAGGCTTTTAATAAATCATCATTATATTCTGTACTAAAATACCCAAAATCTTTAATTTGAATATTCTTATCTACTCCACCTTTTCTATAAATCTCTTCTTCTCTTTTATATGCAACTATTTTTTCAAATTCATTTATACTATTAAAAAATTCTTGTATTCTTTTGGTTTTAAATAATATAGTTAAGTCATATAAATGTTTTGATAAATCCATATACATTTCTTTTTCAAAATATAATTCTGCAGCAAATAGCTTATCTATAAAGATTCTCTCTAATTTTTGAACTTTTATTTCAAAAGGTGCTATATCAAATTTTTGGCTTATCATTTCTTTTTCTTGTTTATTTGCATATTTATATATAATTGGTTCTATTGTATGAATTTCAATCGGCTCACTAACTGTGAATGAAGTAGCTTCTATTTGTATTTCTCCCGGTTTATGTAATGGATTTTCTTCATCCTTAAAAAGAGTATTATATCTATAATATGCTGTAACACTTTGTTTAACATCTTTTGTTTTATCTTTATCCAATTCCAAACCAGGTATTTTATATCCTAGTGCTGATTTTTTTAATCGAGTTTTATTGCTATTGTTAGATTCTTCTTTAATTACTTCAACTGTTAAATCAATATCTTCTGAAAATCTATTCATTGTATCTATTATTTTATATACAGCTGTTCCACCTTTAAAATAAGCTTTTAAGTAATCTTGCTGTTTTGCTAATTCCTTTAGTACTGTACAGACATAATAGTCTTTTTCTATTATGTCTGCATCTATGTTCTCTCTTTCTTTTATAATTCGTATAAAACTTTGAAATTCAAATTCATTTTCATGAAAGTACATCATATCTCCTATCTTGCTAGAACTAATAACTTGTCTAATACATTTTTGCTATTTGTTTCTCTAACATATTTTATAATTTTTTCAAAATCTAATTTGCATTCTTCTATGATGTTATATAAAATTTCATTTGCATTTTCAGCTTCAATATAAATGTTGTCTTTATTTTCTAATATATCTATAAATTGCAAATACCTATAATTTTCATTTGTTATTTTTATTTTAGGTTTTGTTATATAAGTTCTTAATCTTTCATCATATTGCTTATGATATTTGCATTCGTTGGTTACTATGTCTGTAACATTTGGTACTAATGTTGTCAAACCAATCATATTAAATAATTTTGCACCTATTATATATCCTTTTATATTACCATCTCTATCTTCTAAATATTTTAGTTTCCTTAATTTATTAGTATCTAATGGGACTTCTCCGAACATACTAATAATAGGTTTATAATAGACACCTTTATATTCTGCTCTGATAATACCATCATTTTTAAATCTATTTAAAATGACATTTATATTTTTTAAAACGCTTTCCTTTTCTCCCTCTTCGCATTTTTCTATTACATATTTTTTTATATCTTCAATAAATATAGGTTCATCTTCAGGATATTGATCTATATAATCTAAAACAGTTTTGCAAATATTCATATTCTTCACCTTCTTTGTTATTGTTTTGTATTTGTTTTGTATATTTTTTAATTTATAATAACATTATATTCTATTTCTAGTAATTTGTCAATATCTGTTAATTAGTATGTTAATTAGTATAGTAAAAATTTGACCTAATTATTCAAATATTATTATTTAAATAATTAGGTCTATTTTTCATTTAATATTTATACATTCCAATGTCAAATTCATTGCATCAGCAAATCCAATTTTATAAAATTTTTCATTTTCATAAGAACCAATTATTTTACATTTTTATTTCTAATATAATCGCCCTCAAATTCATATTCAAGTATGTCCATATGTAACTTATCATAATATTTTCCGTTTAAAAAAATTTCTTCTCTACTTTTTCCAGTATCTTTAAATCCACATTTTAAATAACACTTATGTGCTCTTTCATTTACAGAAAGAAGATCTAATCTTATGCTATGTAAGTTTAAATATTTAAATCCATATTCTAGCAAAATTTTTATCGCTTCTGTTCCATATCCATTACTTCTATATTCTTTATCTCCTATAAATATTCCAAGTACAGCGCTTCTTTCAATCCAATTAAAGTGTTCCAATCCAATTGTTCCAACTAATTTATCATTATTTAAATCAATAATATCAAAATTTCTATTTTCATTATTTTTTGCTGAATTTTCAAGCCAATCTTTTTCTCCAATTAATGTTGTAATTTGTCCACTTCTCCCTGTATAATCTGTTACTTGAAAATCGTTCATCCATTCTGTAAATTTTTCAATTTCTTCATCTGATACTCCTTTTGGAGATAAATATATTCTGTCTCCCACTAATTTTTTAAAATATTTCATTTTTATCACTCCATTCTATAAATTCTTCTTTTTATAAAACCGTAATAGATTCATTAACTTATTTATTTGTTGTTAAATCGGTATAATATATTATTTCTTTTCCTAATTCTTTAGCATACTGTATTTCCAAACTTGTACTATTTCCAATATAATTATTTACATTTATAACTAATATTGCATCAGATAGCTCTATTCTTTTAAAATGCTCTTCTTTTAACTTTTTTAATTGTTCTTCTGATCTTTTTAAATTCTCTATTGTTGAATAAACAGGTGTAAGTATACAATTACCTTCTAATGCCATTTTCTCAGCAACAATCATCATTTCTTTTTGAAATTTTAAACTTCCACATAATGTTATTATTTTCATTGCTACTCTCCTATTACTTTTATATATGATTAATATATTTATTAAACTCTTTAAAACTTATTCCAACTGGTATTTCATAAAATTCTTTTGTTGGGCTATCTTTTCCGCCTCTTAATTTTATATAATATTCTACAATCTCTTTTATTGCTATGTCTTCTGAATTATATTCATAAATTCCTTTTTTCTCAAAATTAGGATGTTCCATATGATATACTTTTCCATTCTCATAATACAATATAAAACAATGCATATGTTCTTCTTCCTCAAGATTTCCATAATCATCTGGTTCAAATATTCTACAACAAAACATTTTATTCTTAATATTGATTTTATTTAATAAGTCATGCATTAAATTAACTTGCTCTATACATGTTCCTATTTTGTATTTCAATATTTCTTCTATTGACATTGTTCTATAGATTCTGCGAAAATCTTTCATTGTATTTAAATGTTGCTTACCACTAATATCAATCCATCCATATTCTATATTATCATCTATGAATTGGTATACATCTTCAGGACTTTTTATTTCACTTAATTCCATTTCTTCACCTACTGATTATATTTATACAACTCTATTTACACTTTCCAATAAATTTTTTAAATAAATTATCAGTAAATATATCTTCAAGCATTAATTCTGGATGCCATTTTATTCCTATTACAAATTTCTTGTTATCTAATTCAAAACTTTCTACTAATCCGTCATAAGATATTGATGATATTCTAGCATAATTTTCAACTTTTTCTTTGGGAGCAATCATACTATGAATACTATTTACATTATATTCATCTTCATTTATTAAATTATATATTTTTGTTCCCTTTATTACAGATATTTTATGTCTATAATCTTTATCATATATATCATGACTTTTTGTCTTATCTTCAATTACATCTGTCCCCAATGCTCTTAATATATTATTAAATCCTGCACAAATTCCTATAAGTGGTTTATCCAATTCAATTATTCTTTTAGCCATTTCTATTTCATAATTCGAACTATATAATCCACCTTGTAAAATAAATCCATCACATAAATCTATTTGTCTGTACAATTCTTCTTTTTCCTCATCACTTAAAATTGTATCATCTTTAATATCATTATCATTAAATTTCAAAGTTATTTCTGTTGGCAATAGCATTATTGCTGTCCCACCATTTTTTACAATTAAATATCTTATTTCATCAACTTCATCAATTCTATGCCAAATATCTTCTCCATATTGTGGCTGAACTTTACCTATTATTCCTATGATTGGTTTTTTCATTTTATCTCACCTACAACTTTCTTGAGATAATTATATCATTCTCCTTAATTTTATTCCACCTATTCATAGATATATTTTTCATTAAAATTCGTATATACATTTTATCAAAAATAAATTTATTTTACCCCGAATTTTGGAGAGCATTTTTTGATGACCAAAATTCGCCAGCTTGGTGTTTTGACACCATTTTTGCTGTTTAGGGCGAAATCCCTAAAACCCTTTTTAGCCCGCTGGGAGAATTTTTTTGCTTTAATTCTATTAATAAAAAAAGAAATATTTTTATTAATTTCTTAAAATTTTTAATTCTAATTCTCATATAAACTTTCTAAAAATTCTTTAGTATACACTCTCTGATTTTCATAATTTGATATGAATTTTCTATGCCTTTTATTATTCATTTTATTATTAAATCTTATATTATTATCTTCTATATTTTGATAGATAGCCTGTCCATTTTTGATGGTATTATTGAATAGTATCCAACTTTATTTCTTTGTTTCTCTTCCATTTTTTCACTCCAATTCTAGCAGTAAATTAGGCATAAAAAAACAGAATACTTCAACTAATTTGAAATACTCTGTAATATAGATGATTACTGCATTTTATTAAATTATTTTTGTGGTTGGAAGTTTTTAAAGTCCACAGGTGTGGATTTAAATCTACAATTTCCTGCAGGTTGGGAAGAGGCTCGTAAAATTAAATTTGCACAAGGATTTACTTCACCTGCACCTAGAGATTTTGTTGGTTATGGTCCTCTTACTGAACCTGAGAGTTTGGCTTTATACGATTTTACTTTGGAACATAATTTTAATTTAATACTTGCATATCATACACAAGGTCAAGAAATTTATTGGCAATTCCAAAATTATGCTCCAGAAAAAGCTGAAGAAATTGGAGAAAAATTTGCTGAAGTTAGTGGTTATGTCTTAGCTGAAGTTCCTTTTAATTCAAGCTTTGCTGGTTATAAGGATTGGTTTTTACAAACCTATAAAAAGCCTGGATATACAATAGAAGCAGGTCTTGGTGAAAACCCGCTTCCTATATCTCAATTTGATGAAATATACAATGATAATATTGGAATATTAGTTTTGGGAGCAGTTTTATAATCTGCTCCCTTATTTACTGTTATTTTACTTCTGTTTCCCAAAGTCCATGTTTGTTACAATATGCATATAATGTTGCTCCTGGAATATATTTAAATCTTACTGTAGTTTCTTGTTCGGGATATAATCTTATTCTTGTAGTTTGATTATCATTCATCTGTGCTATCCATTGTATATAATGGTCTTTTTCCATAGGATGTTCTATTTCTCCAACCCTTACTACAATTTCATCTTCTACCTTTTCATATACTGGTTTATGCTTTTCTGTTGATGCCTCTACAGAATTCGCAACTATTAGTTCCATTTTTTGTCCACAGCATTTGATATTGTTACTATCTCCTTCTATCAAACCAATTACATTTCCACATATAGGGCATCTATAAAATACTGTATTTTTTTTCATTTTCATCATTCCTCCTCTGTCTTATATATATCATTAATCCGTATTTTTTTCAATACTAAAACATATTTTTTATATATCACAAGCTATCTTTTGCTTAAATTAACTTCTATTTTATATTCTTTATTATTTCTATTTACTGTTAGTTCTACATTATCTCCTGGTTTTTTTTGATATATATAGTTTCTTAGCTCACTCATTCTGTTTACACTATTACCATCTATTTTAGTTATTATATCTCCTATTTTTATATTCGTTTTTGCTATCGGAGCATCCTTTGATATTGTTACAATATATATGCCACCTTCAAAATCAAGGTCGTTGTTTAGGTATTTGACCACCTCTTTGTCATATGCAAATATTCCTAAATAAGCTTCTTCAAAATCACCCTTGTTTGTAAAACTATCTATTATTGGTTTTATTGTATTTATTGGTATTGCAAATCCCATTCCTTCTGCGGTCTCTATTTTTACTGAATTTATTCCAATTACTTCCCCTTTCTTATTTATTAATGGTCCTCCGACTATTCCCTTGATTTATACTTGCATCTGTTTGTATAAGTCCTTCCATATAACTAAGATTTTTTTCCTCTTCTATTTTTATTGTTCTATTTAAACCACTTATTATTCCTGATGTTACTGTTCTTTGAAATTCAATCCCTATAGGATTTCCTATTGCATATACCTTCTCTCCTAATTTTATATTGTCCGAATCACCTAATTTGAAATAATTTAGACCGGTTCACACTTATTTTTACTATTGCTAAATCCAGATCTGAATCTGCCCATACCACACTTCCACTGTATACACTTCCATTTTCCAGTGTTACATAGCAAGAACTATATTTGTTCCCAGCTAAATGCCAATTTGTAATAATATACCCATTGTCTGAAATTATCATACCTGTTCCTAGGCTTAAGTTTTTTGTAGCATTTGCTTCTAATACTAATTCTCCTTTGTTCTTTATTTTTGATATTCCAACTACACATTTTGTGGCATCTTCTAAAGTATTTGATATTTCTTTTTCTTCTTCTTTTTCTACTGATAATCGGATTGCTGTGCTAGCATTTTCAGTTTCTCCAGAGTCTCCATCTATATTTATATCTAAATACATTTTATATGAAAATATGCTAATTGCAGATACCACTACTATTAGCATTATTGTCTCTAAAAACCTTTTTATCTTACTCTCTTTTTTTTCATATCTATACATATTCTACCTCCTCGTATTATTTTTTCCTTTTTTGCATTTTTTAAACAGTTTGTCTTGATTTGTTTTTTGTTTAATGATATACTAAATAAAAATTGTCGTAAAGGTGGTTATTATGCAGAAAAAAATGTATGATTTGACAAATCCGCAAAAGTCAATTTGGTATACAGAAGAATTTTTTAAAGGAACACCTATCGAAAATATCACTGGCTCTGTAATTATTCCTGAAAAAGTAGATTTTAAATTGTTAGAAAAAGCAATAAATACTTTTGTAGAAAAAAATGATAGTTTTAGATTGAAATTTGTACTGAAAAATACAGATATATATCAATATGTAGATAATTTCTCAGAATTTTCTATTGATATTGTTAATGTTGCATCAGATGAAGAATTAAAGGATGTAGAAGGCAAAATATCTTCAACAGTTTTTAATGTTCTAGATTCATTTTTATATTTATTTAAAATGATTAAATTCCCAGATGGACATGGCGGTTTTATTATTAACATGCACCATTTAATTTCTGATGCTTGGAGTGCTGGTCTTGGTGCTTCTGAAATTATTAAAATTTATACTCTTTTGCTAAATAATCAATCAATTGATAATATTGTTTATCCTTCTTACATTGATTATATTAACTCTGAAACTTCTTATTTACAAAGTGATAAATTTAATAAGGATAAAGCTTTTTGGAATGATATGTTTGAAACAGTTCCAGAAGTTGCAACTATTCCAACTTCTTTAGGTGAAAATAGAGATACTTTAGTGGGTAAAGCTAATAGAGAGCAATTTACTATACCTCATGAGGTAATTAATAGTATTTACGCTTTTTGTAAAAATTCAAAAATTTCTGCTTTTAACTTTTTTATGGCCGTTTTCTCTCTTTATATTGGCAAAACTTCAGGGCTTGATGAATTTGTTATCGGCTCACCTATTCTAAATCGCGGAAATGTAAAAGAAAAACATACCTCTGGTATGTTTATCAGTACTGTCCCACTAAAAGTTTCTTTGACAAATAATATTACTTTTACTGAATTAGCTTCAAATATTTCATCTAACTTTTTTAGTATTTTTAAACATCAAAAATATCCTTATTTATCTTTGTTGTCTGATTTAAGAAAAAAGGATAATTCAATTCCTAATTTATACAATGTTCTTATATCTTATCAAAATATTAGAAGTACTGCAAATACTTCAGAAATACCTTATAAAATCAAGTGGGTTCCAAATAACTATACTTCGAATAATATTGATATACACATTTATGATATGAATGATACTGGAAATATAAATATCGCTTATGATTATCAAATTGCAAAGCATACATCTCAAGATATATTAAATATTCATGCGAGAATTCTAAATATAATTAATCAAATTCTATCAAACAATGAAATTGTTATTAACGATATTGAAATTGTTACACCAGAAGAAAAAGATAAGATTTTAAATGAATTTAACAATACAAAAGTAGATTATCCAAAAAATAAAACAATTTCACAGCTTTTTGAAGAACAGGTTCAAAAAACTCCTAATAATATTGCTCTCGTTTTTGAAGATAAAACTTTAACTTATAGAGAATTAAATGAAAAAGCTAACAGTTTAGCTTACTACCTAAGGGAAAATGATGTTGGAAGGAATAATATTGTAGGTATTATGGTCAATCGTTCTTTCGAAATGATTATTGGTATTCTTGCAGTGTTAAAAGCTGGCGGTGCTTATCTTCCAATAGATCCTGAGTATCCGCAAGATAGAATTGAATATATGCTTTCAAATAGCGGTGCTACTATCCTTCTTACTCAGAAATCATTAGAAAATAAGCTTGACTTTAATAATAAAATTTTTATAGACTTATCTTCTTCTAATATATATAACCTGCCATCGAAGAATTTAGAAAATATTAATAAACCTGAAGATTTATCTTATGTTATTTATACATCTGGCTCAACAGGTTTGCCTAAAGGCGTAATGTTGAAAAATATAAATATTGTAAATTTCATTTATGCAATAATTAACAAATTAAATTTTACACATGAGCAAACAATAATTTCTATAACAACCATATCCTTTGATATTTTTGTACTTGAAAGCTTACTTCCTTTATCAAATGGTATGAAAATTGTAATTGCATCCGAAATTGCCCAAACTGATGCAAATGTATTTTGGAATTTATGCCAAAAACACAATGTTGATATTATCCAAACAACACCTTCTAGAATTCAAGCCTTCTTATTTGGTCAAAATCATCTAGAATATATAAATAACATAAAGTTTATGTTGATTGGTGGAGAACCTTTTCCACAAAAACTATTGAAAGAATTACATTCTATTTATCCTGGTAAAATATATAATATGTATGGACCTACCGAAACTGCAGTTTGGTCTTCAATAAAAGACTTGACCTCTGTTGATACTATAACTATTGGTAAACCTATTGCTAATACACAGATGTATATCTTAGATAAGTTTCATAGACTCCTTCCTCAAGGTGTTCCTGGAGAATTATATATTGGTGGTGATGGTGTATGTAAAGGGTATTTAAAAAATATGGAATTAACAAATAAAACTTTTTTTCCAAATCCTTTTATAAATGCTGCTAAAATTTATAAGACAGGTGACTTATGCAAACTTCTCCCTGATGGTGAAATAGCTTATTTAGAAAGAATTGACAATCAGGTGAGATTGAGGCCTCAATTTCTACTTATCCTGATATTAATAAGTGTATTGTTGTAGTTAATAGTGACCAAAAGATAATTGCATATTTTTCTGCAAACAGAAATATAAATACAAATGATTTGAAGTCTTTTTTGCAGAGAAAACTTCCAAAATATTTTATTCCAAATGTTTTTGTTCAGGTCACCAAATTTAAAATGACACCTAATGGGAAAATTGACTTAAAAGCAATGGCAAAACAAAAAATTGAAATAACTACTGAATATGAAGAACCATCTACTGATTTTCAAAAAGAATTAGCAGAAATATTTAAAAAAATACTTAATCTTCCAAAAATAAGTATAAATGACAACTTCTTTGAAATTGGTGGAGATTCATTATCTGCAATTAAACTTCAGATAGAAGCATTTAACAGTGGAATAGATTTATCTTATAAAGACATTTTTAATTATCCTACTATAAAGTTATTATCACAAAACATAACAAAAACGGAGGTTGTTGTTCAAGAAGAAGACTATGATTATACAGAAATTAATAACCTAATACTTAAAAATAGTAATCCCAATAAGCCAAGAATGAAGGTGGATAATATAAAGAATATTCTCCTTACTGGAGCAACTGGATTTATGGGGAGTCATATTCTTGATTGTTTAATAAAAAATACTAGAAGCAATATATATTGTCTAATTCGTGCAAAAAACAATCAAGATCCTCAAACTAGATTGTTAGATACCTTAAGATTCTATTTTGGAAATAAGTATGATAAGCTTCTTTTTAAGAGAATTTTTGCTATAGAAGGGGATATTTCAAAACCAAGGCTTGGTTTAAATAATTTGTATTACAATGAAATAGGTAACACTATTAATTGTGTTATTAATGGTGCAGCTATTGTTAAGCATTATGGCAATTCTACTATATTTAATGATACTAACATTACAGGAACTCACAATTTAATTAAATTTTGTGAAAATTTTAATTGTAAATTAATTCACCTATCTACACTCAGTGTCTCTGGCAACATATTTAATAGTAGTATTAATTATAATAAAAACGTTGTATTTTCAGAAAAAGACTTGTTTATTAATCAAGATTTATCTAACATATATATTAAAACAAAGTTTTTATCTGAAAGATTAGTTTTAGAAAACATAATCCACAACAATCTAAATGCTAAAATTATACGTTTAGGTAACATAACTAACAGATATTCCGATGGTGCTTTTCAACTAAACATTTCCGAAAATGCATTTATAAATAGAATTCGTTCATTTATACAAATTGGAAGTGTTCCAACTAGTCTAAGGAACTTATGTGTTGAATTTACACCTGTTGATATTTGTGCTGATGCAGTTGTAAATTTAGTGAAATATAAAAATGATTTTACTATTTTTCACGTTTTTAATAATAATACTATCACGTTTGAAGAATTAATTAGAAAGTTAGCTAAGCTAGGAATAGTACTGGATTTTGTTGATGATACCGATTTCAGTAAACGTGTTAAATTCTTAGCTCAGAATGAAAATACTAAAAATCTTGTTACAGGTATAATAAATGATTTTTCAAAGAATAAAAAAATAGAATATGTTACTAATATTAAAATGGATAATACATTTACAAATAAATATCTAAAAAGACTGTTATTTAGATGGCCAAAGATAAATGAAAAATATATTTTAAAATATATTTCATATTTAAAATCTATTAAATATATTTAAGGAGGGTACTATGACTTCAACTGTTAGCTTAATATTATTAATTATGTCATCTTTTCTAATCTTAGCATTATACATTTATGTTACTAAGAACAACACCAGTAAACTAGATTTTAAAAAAACATTTAAAAAATTATTATTATTATTATTATTATGGTGTATTCCACTTATTTTTCAAATTGCATTTAGTAATATCTTATCTATTCCACCTATTTATTTTGACTATATTACTTATATTGGAATATGCTTTTTGCCAGTTACTTTTATTCAGCTAGTTTTACAATTTGTGCATCCAAATATTATAAGAGATAGTAAACTTATTAATTTGAAACTATCTATCATTCCTATTATTTGCTTGATTGCTTTGTGGACAAACGATTTCCATCATTTGTTTTATGTTAGATACTCTACTGTCTTTTTAAAAGCACAAAATGGACTATTCTTTTATATAACAAGTGCATATACCTATTCTCTTTTTGGAATAGCACTTATTTATCTGTTTATTTATTGTGTTAAAAACATCAAAATATTTTTCTTGCAATCTTTATTTATTTTTATTGGAGCTTTAATCCCTTTGATTGTAAATTTATTAGGGGTAGTAGGTGTTTTTGATTTATCAATATATGTTACACCTATATGTTTTTCTATAACCTTGCTTTGTTTTGCGTTGTCAATTTTCAAATTTGGTTTTTTGAAGGTTACACCAATTACGCTAAGAAATATAGTAAATAGAATTTCAGATTCCTATTTGGTACTAAATAGTGATTTATCAATTGTTGATTTTAATAAAACTTTGTTAGATACTTTTCATGTTGTTGAGCCTTCAATTATTAATAAGAACTTACTTTCTGATATTCCATCACTTAAAGACTTTCGTGCCATATCAAAGGAATTATCTTCTGCAGTTAAGAAAACCCAAAATAGCGACATAACTGTTGTTTTAGATAAATACTTCAAAAGTGTAAACAAATATTTTCATATTGAAATAAACCGAATATATGAAAAGGATTCATATTTAGGTACTCTAATTCTTTTGAAAGATGTTACTCAGCATAAGCACGATTTACAAACTATTAAAAATAATCAAGAGATTTTAATTGAAAGAGAACGTTTGGCAACTTTAGGCCAAATGATAGGGGGAATTGCTCATAATCTTAAAACTCCTATAATGTCTATATCAGGAGCTACTGAAGGAATTATGGATTTAATAAATGAATATAGAAATTCTATTGGTGATCCAGAAGTAACAATAGATGATCATAAAGAAATTGCTGGAGATATGGAGGAATGGATAAAAAAAATTCAGAATCATCTCTCTTATATGTCTGACATTATCACTACTGTTAAGGGGCAAGCTGTTGCATTTTCTGATAATACCTCCTTTACAAGCTTTACAATTGACGATTTTATAAGACAAGTAAATATATTAATGAAACACGAATTAAGTCATGCTTTAATAGAGCTTGAAGAAATTTTGGAATTACCTGCAGATACTGTTGTTAAAGGAAATATTAATAGTTTAGTACAAGTTGTGAATAATATTATTTCTAATGCTATTCAAGCTTATGATGGTAAGCCTAACCAGAAAATAATATTAACTATTTCTAATAAAGATAATATTCTTGTAATTAAAATTCAGGACTTTGCAAATGGAATTCCAGATTCAGTTAAATCAAAGCTTTTTAAAGAAATGGCAACTACAAAAGGTAAAAATGGAACTGGACTTGGATTATTTATGTCTTATTCTAATATAAAAGCCCATTTCAATGGTAATATACGTTTTGAAACTAGAAAAGGAAAAGGAACTTCATTCTATATTGAAATTCCTAATTAATAAAATATATAAAAAAGAAAAGAGTGTTGGCAAAAGTTTTTACTTTTTCAACACGATTAAAAAAATTCCCTTAAAGGGAATTTTTTTAATCGTTACTGTCTTCAAATGCTCCAAAAAGCTCGTCAAATTTTGCTTCTAATTCTTTTTGTAAATCATATGTATTACTGTTTTCTTCTTTAATTTCAGTTGGCTTTACTTCAATATTATCTGATGATGTTCCTTCAAACAAGTTGTTGTCTGTTAAGTCTTCATTTTTATCCATTTTTGAAGGTTCTTCTTTTTGCTTATTTTCAGGTATATCATCGAATAAATCATCTAATGATTCTATTTTGGTATCTTTTTCCTTCTCTTCTTTTTCTTCAACATATGGATTGTATGGATTATACTTTCTCCATTTTCCTCTATCTATTGGTGGAACTGAATTATGGCTACATTCATATTTTTCTACTAATTTTGCAGTTCCATATTTAAAGTAGTAATACTTTTCTGCTTTTATTGGTTTTATTCCTTTTTCTAAAATAATGCACACATCATTATCTAATCTTCTTAATTCATCTGGTGTCATTAAAGCCCTTGCCATTATCTGATCTGATTTGTTAAAACCTTGTCTCCACATGTTTTTATCTTTATTTACAGACCAACTTTCATGTGATATTGTTTTTTCTCCTAATTCCTTTGAAAAATATTCAACCGTTTTTTGTGAATTACTTCCTAAGAATATACATGTATCACAGTTACCAATAATTGTTTCATATGATTTTTCATATACAGCTTCCAATTGGTCTAAGTTCTGTAAAATTACACTGAATGATATCTTTCTACTTCTTGATGTAGATATTTTTTTATCAAAATCTGGTATTTTACCAATATTTGCAAACTCATCTAATATAAAGTATGTTGGTTGTGGAAGTGCCCCTCCACTTCTATCTGCAAAGTCATATAGTCTTTGTATCATCTGTGAGAAGAAAATTGTAAGTAAAAAGTCATAAGCTGCATGCGTATCTGATGATATAACATATACTGCCATTTTCTTTTTACCAATTTCTTCAAAATCTATTGTGTTTGTTGATGTTAGTTCTGCTATTTCCTTTGAATCAAATTTACCTAATTTTGATTGAAGTGTACTTAAAATTGAACTATATGTTTTTTCTGGTGCTATTTCAATAGATTTGTAATTCATTCTCGCAGGATGGTCATATGGTAATTGGTTCATAAGTTCTGTAAGAAGGTTTCCTCCTCCATTGCTATTTGCTGCTCTAACTAATTCTGCACAGCTTGCTAAATTTTGTTCTTCTTCTGGTCTTGTTGCTAATAAATAATATATTAATGCTTTAAGTAGCATTTCTGCCATATCATCCCAATATGGATCTGATGTGCTTCCTTCTATTTTTTGACCTTTTACTATTGTATTTGCAATAACGTCAACATCTATTTCACTCTCTATATGCATTAATGGATTATACCCATCACTATTTTTTGGATTTACTAAATTTAATATTTTAATATCATAACCTTGTTCTCGTAAATATCCAGATGTTTTATCATAAAGCTCTCCTTTAGGGTCTGTAAATACGTATGAACCTAGCAATTGATATGCATTTGGAATAACATATGAAGCAGATTTACCAGAACCTGAACCGTCCAACTACTAACACATTTACATTTCCTCTTTTATCTACTGGTAAATAGTGTTTTTCAGCAAGCAGAATACCTTTATTTTTACTTAAAATCGAATATTGTTCTCCTTTTGCCCAATCACTGGAACCATGTTCAATATTTGCATATTCATGTTTTGGCATTGTTTTAATAAAACCTACTGTTGCAAAAAAGGTAAGTACTATTGCCAAATATAGCTCATTTTTTAAATATGTATTTCTATACTCATTTGAAAATGCTTTTTTTAAATTGCCAAAAACATTACTTAAGTCACTTTTTAATAGATTTTCTATGAATTCACCATTTCCTTTAACTGTACCATCTACCCAGCTTATGGATATAGGACCAATTAATACTATGGATAAAATAACCCATAGTATTAAGACTATTATTAAAACAGATTTACATTTTTTTAATGCAAAACGAATTTTTTCTCCCATTAAAATCACCTATTCTTTGGTTTATTATTTTTCTTCTATTTCTTTTACTTTTCTTTTAGTAGGTACTGCTTCTAGAACTAATTTTTTATTCTCTGGTAATTCTTTTAATTTTTTAGCACTTTTTAATCCTTTTGGTGGAGAAATAGGATCAAATTTTTCAATTCCCATCATCAACTACCTCCTTACTTTTTAAATACTGGGCTACCACCCACTAAAATATAATCATCATCTTTTCCTTGTCTTATTTCAAAGGCAAAATAGTTCTTATGTGCTTTTAGTTTACATTTTCCTTTTACTTCATTTGTTGCTTCATCAAAGTATAAAACTGGTTTTACTTCTTCAACTGTATCTAAGTCTATAATTGTAATAGGTCTTTTTAAATTTGGTGTGTATGTAAAATCCCTTACTTCAGTGTCCTCTTCTTCATAGTACTTTTTAAAGTTGAATGGAAGAGGTGACTTTTCAATAATAACTTTGTCTCCATCTAATACACCATTATTTATAACAACTTTATCCTTGCCAAATGAAAATATCGCTAATCTATTTCCTTCTGGCTTTGGATTGTCAATATAAAACGTTTTTCGTATTTTTTCTCCAACATATTCTTCTGTACTATCTAATCTTTGTATGGTAAACTTGGGAGAATTTTTTTCTAATTCTTTTTCTGTCTTACTTACTTCGTATACTACTGTTCTAACATTTTGTGGATCTGTTATACTAAAGTGTTTTCCTTCAAAATTTTCCATCTTTTAGCACCTCTCTTATCAAAACTCATGCTACTTGTCCTATGTATAATTACATATAAATTATACTATAGACTAGTATATTTGTCAATATCTGTCGTGTTTTTATGTTAATTAAATGAAATAAAATTATATTTAATATTCCTTTTGTCTAATATTTCTTTTTCTCTATTTGAACATGTAAATATTATTATTTGATTTTCACTAAACTCTGTGCTTAAGTATTTTAATATATTTTCAAGTCTTTGGTTATCATAGTATGCAAAGGTTTCATCTAATATTATTGGCATTTTTTCTTTTGTAATTTCTTGCATTGCAGATAGTCTTAATGATAAATATAATTGGTCTATTGTACCTATACTTAGCTTATTTGCATTTATGTACTCCCCATTTGCTAATTCAACTATTAAACCTTCACCATCAATAAATTTAATTTTATTATACTTTTCATTTGATATTTTAGAAACAATTTTAGAAAGATTGCTTGTAAATTTAGGTGTGATTTCTTCTTTCATTCTGTTATATGCTCTTTCTAATGCCTCTTTCGCAATATTTATTGATTTATCTAATTTCAATAATTCCTCTTTTTCTTCAAGTAAGCCCTGCAAGTCTTCTTCAATTTTTGCTTTTTCTTCTAATTTATTTACTAAGTTGTTATATTCAATTTCACCTGTATGTATCTGTAATTTTATATTATTTATTTCTTTTTCTAAATTTTCTAAAATATTATTAATTTCTGTTTTATTTTCGTTCCATAAATATTCAAAATCTTCTTTATCAATTTTATCTTTATATTCATTTTTTAATAGAATATATTTTTCTTTATTTTTTTCTATTTTTTCCATATTTATTTTATTAATTTTTTCTTTTATATTTTCAATATTATTTTCAGCTGTTTTTATTTCTAATAATATTTTTTCTTGTTCATTTTTTTTTGCTTTTATTTTTTTATTTTCTTTTAAAAATATGAATGCGAAAATTATTGCTGTAAAAATTAGTATAATTATTTTTATAATTTTATTAATTTTAAAAATAAAAAATAATATATTAATTAATATTAATAAAAAAAGAATAATATAATTAAATAATTTATTTATTTTATTTTTATTTATTTTATTTATTTTATTTTTATTTTTAAAATTATTTATTTTAATTTTTTCTTCATTTATTATATCATTATTTATTTTTATTTTTTCATTTTCTAAAATTTCTTCGTTCTTAATTAAAAGAATTTTTTTAATCAATTCGGTTTTTATTTCCTTGTCTTTTAGTTTGACCATGTTGCTGTTTTGTTTTTTTAACAATTCATTTTTTTGTTCATCGCTTGCAGTTGCATTTTTCTGTTCATTCATTAATTTTTCAATATTTTCTGCAATAACGTTTATCGGTTTTCCTACGGTTCTGCTTGTTCCAACCTCTTCTAGTTGTTTTTTGTTTAGTGTGGTTATTGTCTTTTTGTATGAAATGTTTTCCTCTCCTGTTGATAATAAATTGGCAATTTTTTGTACTAGTGTGTTTTGTTCTATACTGTCTAAAACCACTTCTTTTTGTTCAATTAATGTTGTGGATAAAAAACTCGTTTCGTCCATACCTGTTTGTTCATAAAAAAATTCATTACCTTTAGTTTTATCAATATTAAAATTTTTAGAGATATCTTCTGAATTTTTATATATTTTTGGATTTTTTTTAGTAAAATCTCTAAAGACTTCATATTTTTCATTATTATCTAATGTATATTCTATTTTTCCAGAAAATTCTTGTGCTTGCCATGGTTTATATTTTTCATAATCTGGAAATTCTTTTTTATTTTTATTTTTTGAAATACCATAAAGCATTCCTGAAATAAATTTTAATAATGTTGTTTTTCCCGCCTCATTTTCTCCATAAATTAAATTAATATTATTATTTAAATTGATTTCTTTATTTTCTATTTTCCCAAAACCATTTATTTTTAATTTATTTATTTTCAAAATATCACCTCTTAATTAAATAGCTTGTATTCCTATTTCTATGGCTTTTTTAATTTCCTCTTCTGAATAATTATTTTCTTTTTTTATTTTTTCCATTTCTTGAATAAAATAGCTTTTTAAATTATTCTCACCTTTTATTTTTTCAAAATCAATTTTAATTTGTGAAAAATCTTTTATTTTTAAAATATTTTTTTTATTAATTTCTTTTAATAAATTATTTGTATTTATTTCTATATTTTTATCTCCATTTAATATGATTTTATAAAATTTATTTTCTTCTAAATTAATTAAATTAATTTTTTCAATTAATTCTTCTTCGGAATATATCTCTGAAATATTTAATTTTATTTCTGCAAATTCTTTTTCATCTATTTTTTGGAAATTAATTTCTAATTTATTTTTTTCTAAATTAACATCCAAAACGCCATGTTCTGCCAATTCATCAAATCCCAGAGAGATAGTAGATCCAGGATATGCTATATTTTTTTTTATTTCCCTTTTATGGATATGTCCTAATGCTATATAATCAAAGCCTAAAAGCTGTAGCTCATTTTCATTTATTGGATTATATTGCATATCAATTTTTTTACTTGCATTTAATGCTCCATGCATTATTAAAATATTTAATTTATTTTTATTTTCTATTTTTATTTTTTTAATATTTGAGTCTGGCATGTAAAAATCATTAAACCCAAATCCATATATATCACAATCTTCAAACTCGTATTTTTTTATTTCAGAATTAAAAATATATACATTTTCACCCCATTTATAATTATTATAATATGAATTTTTTAAAAATGGATCATGGTTTCCTGGTGTTATAAATATTTTTGTCTTAGGTATTTCTTTAAATAAATTATTTATATATTCTATCGTGGATTGTCTTATATATTGTTGTTCATATAAATCACCTGCTATAAATAAATAGGGTATTTTTTCTTGTTTTATTTTCTCTATTATTTTTTTGAGAGCATTTCTCTGGTCTAGCCTTCTTAAATTCCCCAGATTATAATGGTTAGTAAGTACTGTAAATGGACTATCAAAATGCATATCTGCCATATGTATAAATCTCATTTTTCTCCTCTTTTCTATTTTATTCTATTTTATTTAATTTTAAATTTTCCCATTTTTTATTAAGTAATTTCTAGCAATAATACTATCTGGATGCACAGTCGCTTTTTTCTCTATTTGTAGCATTATTTTTTTGTCTATAATATACAAAACTGCTTTATCTATACTTTCATCTAATAAACTATTTAAATGTTCTATGTCTGCAAAGCCTCTTTCATTGCTTGTTCTGTCTGCTATAAATAATATTTTATCCAGTAAGCTCATATTTTCTATTCCTGTTGTGTGTGTTCTTATTGCTTGTCCCATTTCAGACGTGAACCCTAGTTCTTTAATTACTATGTCTTCTCCTATTTTGGCATGCAATAGACTAGGATTTTCTTTTTCTATTTCATCTATTTTGATATTGTTTTTTTCTATATATTTTAATTTTTCATCATCTGGTATTTCTTTTGCTATATCATGTGCTATTCCAACTTTCGCAGCAGTTTCTATATCTATACCAAATTTCTTAGCAAGTTCTATACTTCTATTCATTACACATTCACAATGGTAAAATCTTTTTTTAGATAGTCTTTGTTTTACAATCTCTTTTATTTCTTCTAATTCCATATTTTATAAAAAACCTTTCTTGCTTTATTTTTATTAACTTTACCATTAAATTTCTGAAAGCGAGGGGTTCGCAACTGATGGAGCTAGAAGTTCTAAAAAAATTTTACGGAAATAGTTCAATTTTATATTGAAAGGGTGCCGTCAAATTTTAGTAGAACTTCTGCGACATCAGTAAGACAACTGAGCTACAAGAAATTTAATTGTAAAGTTAAAATGTGCTAGTATGCCAAATCAATTAGTTTATCTAGCAATTTATCATAAGGCAAACCTGTATTTTCCCATAGTTTTGGATACATACTTATTTGTGTAAAGCCTGGTATTGTATTTATTTCGTTGATATAAATTTTGTTATTTTTATCATCTACAAAGAAATCTACTCTTGCTAACCCTTTGCAATCAGTTGCTTTATAAGCTTTTTTTGCTATGTTTCTTACCTTATTTGATAATTCTTCTGGTAAATCCGCTGGCATTATTGTTTTTGATTTTTCATTTTGATATTTTGCATTAAAGCTATAAAATTCATTTCCTGATATTATTTCTCCTAAGCATGATGTCTCAATATCTTCGTTTCCTAAAACGGCACATTCTATTTCTCGTCCCTTTAAACTTTCTTCTATTAAGATTTTATTATCAAATTTCCCTGCGTATTTTATAGCTTTAATTAACTCTTTTTCGTTTTCTACTCTACTTATACCAACAGATGAACCTGAGTTTGATGGTTTTACAAACATTGGAAATTTAATTTTCATTAATGTTCTTCTTACAATTTCGTCTATGGTAAGAATTTCTTCCGAAAAATCTTTTTCTATGTATATATATTTATCCATATATTTCCTTAAATATATATATTCTGCTTGTGGAATATTTGCTTTATCAAATATTATCTTTGAATATGCTTTATCCATACAAATACTTGAACTCAATACCTTTGCACCTACATATGGTATTTTAATTAATTCTAACATTCCTTGTATTGTCCCATCTTCACCGTATAAGCCATGTAAAACTGGAAATACAATATCTAATTTTTTTAAATATTCAATAATATTTTCTATTTTGTTTGTTCCTATTATTTCGTCTCCAACCTTAAATTCTTCATTATGGTATGTATATTCAAACCATTCTCCTTGTAAATTAATATAAATAGGATAAATTTCATATTTTTCCTTATTTAAATTTCTAATAATTGATGTCCCAGAAACAATTGAAACTTCATGCTCTGTTGATATTCCACCAAAAATTACACCTATTTTTATTTTTTCCATAAACTTTCTCCTTGTAAATAATTTGATATTTCACCAAAATTCATTTTATTTGATGATTTTAATAAAACACAATCACCTTTTTTAATTATTTTTTTTAATTTATTTATACACTCTTTGTTTGTCTTAAATTGATACACCTCTTTTGTTCCAAGCATCATAGCTTCTTTTGCTATATATTTTGATAAGTCCCCAATAGTACATAATATATCTATTTTGTTTTTTGCTACTTCCTCACCAACTTTTTTATGCAAAATCTCTGAATGATCACCTAGTTCTAACATGTCTCCTAATATTGCTATTTTTCTTTTTCCCTTTATATTTTTCAAAACTTCTAATCCTGCCTTCATGGAGTCATAACTTGCATTATAATAATCATTTATTATTATTAAATCATTTACTTTTTTAGTTTCATTCCTTTCTCCTGTAATTGAAAAAGTTCTTATGCCTTCAATTATTTTATTTATTTCTATTCCTGTTTCTCTTCCTACAGCAATTGCACATAAACTGTTATATATAAAATGATCTCCAGATATAGGTACCATAATTTTTTCTTCTTTATCATCTATTTTTATTTTATAGTTTGAACCATAATCTAGCCTATTTATATCATATGCTGTATAATTGCTTTTGTTTTTAATTCCATATGTTATTTTTTTATATTCCCCTGTTTTACAATTGCTTAGCATATCATTATCATTATTAATAATAATTTTACCATTTTTATTTAGCCCTTCTAAAATTTCTAGTTTTGCTTTCAAGATATTCTCTCTTGAGCCAAGAAATCCTATATGTGCTGTTCCAATATTAGTAATTACTGCAATTGTTGGCTTTGCAATATTGGTTAATACTGATATTTCTCCTTCATGGTTCATCCCCATTTCTACAACAGCTGCATTTGTATTTTCTCTCCAGTTTAGTATTGTAATTGGCACACCTATATGATTATTATAATTTCCTTCTGTTTTTGCAACATCAAATTTCTGTTTTAAAACATTTGCAATAATATCTTTTGTGCTTGTTTTCCCAACACTTCCAGTAATTGCAATTACTGGGATATCATACATTTTTCTTTTATATATTGCCAATTTTTGGATAGCATATATAATATCTTTTACTTTTATAATAATTCTATCCTTGTAATTTTCTATTATTTCCGTGGGTATATCTTGCTCGGTTATACATCCTCTTGCACCTTTTTGTAGGGCCTCCTTTATGTATTGCATTTCCAACCCTTTTTCTGATTTTAATGATATGAAAATATCCCCTACATTTATTTTGCGTGTGTCTGCACAAAATGAATTAATTGTAGATTCTTTTCCCCTTGATATTAGTTCACCTTCGCATATTTCCATTATTTTATCCACGGTGATATTTTTTCTTTCCATGATTTTCTCCTCACATTAAGGTATTTATAATAGATTTTTTTCTTATTATTTTATAACATTTTTATGTTTTTTTAAATACTTTATTCATATTTTTTGTAAATTATTTATTTGAACAAGTATTTACAAATAAATAATTTTATTGTATATTATTTTAAAAGGATTGTGAGTTTTATGCAAAGAATGTTAAGTTATATACGTAAAGCAATTGATGATTATAATATGATAGAAGATGGAGATAGAATTGCAGTTGGTTTATCTGGTGGGAAAGACTCCATTACTTTACTTATGGGGCTTAAAGCACTCCAAAGATTTTATAATAAAAGTTTTAATCTAATCGCAATTAGTATTAATCCTGGTTTTGATTTTTTTAATAGTGCTTTTTTAAAGTCTACCTGCGAAAAAATTGGAGTTCAATATGTTGAAGAAAAAACACATATTAAGGAAATTGTTTTTGATATTAGAGAGGAAAAAAATCCTTGTTCCCTTTGTGCTAATCTGAGAAGAGGAATTTTAAACAGTGTTGCAATTCGTGAGAAATGTAATAAAATAGCCTTGGGGCATAATGAAGATGATGTTTTAGAGACATTTTTTTTGAATTTATTATATGGTGGTTCTATTGGAACATTCGCACCAAAGAGTTATATGGACAGATCTGGAATAACTCTTATTCGTCCTTTAATATATGCACCAGAAAAATCTATAAAAACTTTTATTAAAAAGAATAGCATCGAGGTTATGCCAAAGTGCTGTCCTATGGATGGAATTTCAAAAAGAGAAGATATGAAAAACTTAATTCACGATTTACAAAAAAACATTCCAACTGTAAAAACTAATATTTATGGTGCAATTAAAAGAAGCAATATAAAAGGATGGAAAAAGTCAACATAGAACAGAGCTCAGTACATAATTGAACTGAGCTCTTACTATTTTTATTTTGTATATTCTCTCATCGCTTCTGTTAAGTCAGCTAGATCTTTCTCTGCATTTTCTAAGCTGTTTCCTCTAACTCCCATATAGAATTTTATTTTAGGTTCTGTTCCAGATGGTCTTACTGCACACCAGCAGTCATTTTCTAACGAGTATCTTAACACATTAGATTTTGGTAAATCTATTTTTGTTTCTTGTCCTGTAATAATGTCTTTTTCTATTCCTATACTACAATCCATTATTTTTAATATCCTATATTTGCCTAGTTTTTCTGGCGGATTGTTGCGCATATTTTTCATCATTTCTTGTATTTTAGCTGCACCATCTGCTCCTTCTAATGTAACTGGAATTTGTCCTTCTCTATAGTATCCATACTTTTCATACATTTTTTGTATTGCCTCCCATAATGTTAAACCTCTATTTTTGTAGTAAGCTGCAATTTCGCAAAGCATCATTACTGCTATAATTCCATCCTTATCTCTTGCGTGTGTTCCAATTAAACAACCATAGCTTTCTTCATATCCCATTATGTAATTATGGCTTTTATCTGATTCAAATTGTCTTATTCTTGCTGCAATATTTTTAAATCCTGTTAATGCAAGAAATAGGTCAACTCCATAATATTCGCAAATTCTATCAGTCATATTAGATGATACTATTGTTTTTATTAATGCTGGATTCTTGGGTAATATTCCCTTCTCTTTTTTCTGCGAAATTAGGTATTCTGCTATCATTAATCCTATCATATTACCATTAAATACTATATAATTTCCGGTTTTTGAATCTTTTACTTGAAGTCCTATTCTGTCTGCATCTGGATCATTGGCAAGAACAATATCAGCATCCACTTCTTTTGCCAAGTTTATTGCATATTCAAATGCTTTTGGATCTTCTGGGTTTGGATAGCTTACTGTTGGGAAATCTCCATCTGGTTTTTCTTGTTCTTTTACAATATAAACATTTTTGTATCCTTGATCATGAAGTAATTTTTTTACTAGTTTTCCACCTGTTCCATGTAATGGAGTATATACTATTTTTAAAGTGTCTGCTGCTTTTTGTATTTCTTCTGGATTTAGTGAATTTTTCTTCAATTCTTCTAAATACATATCATCTAATTCTAAACTTATTACATTGTACAAGCCTTTTGATATTGCTTCTTCCTTTGAGATTGTTTTTATTTTTGAAAAATCCTCTATATTATTTACTTCAGTTATTATTTCATTATCTATAGGTTCTGTTATTTGAGAACCATCTTCCCAGTATACTTTATATCCATTGTATTTTGGAGGATTGTGGCTTGCTGTAACTACTATTCCTGCTATGCATCCGAGTTTTCTTACTGCAAAAGATAATTCAGGAGTTGGTCTTAATGTTTCAAAAATAAACGTTTTTATTCCATTAGCATTTAATATTAATGCTGCTAATTCACTAAATTCTGTAGACATATGTCTTGAATCATATGCTATTGCAACTCCTCTTTCTTGTTTAGATTTTTTTACTATGTATTCTGCCAAACCTTGAGTTGCTTTTCCAACTGTATATTTGTTCATCCTATTTGTGCCTACTCCTACAATTCCTCTTAATCCTGCTGTTCCAAACTCTAAATCTTTATAAAAACTGTCTTTTTTTTCTTCTTCATTATCTTTTATTTTTTCCAATTCTCTTTTTGTTTCTTCATCAAATATTGGATTATTGCACCATTTCTCGTATTTTTCTTGATACTTCTCCATTTTAAACCTCCACTATTTCAAATTATAATATGCTTTATATAAACTTACTGCTGTTTCTGGGCTATCTACACCTTCTTTATTTTTTACCGGTGCAAATTCCTCTTCTCTTTTCCCTCTTAAAATCTCCATACTGTCTAACTTTTCGAAACTATCAAATATAAAAGTTTCAAATTTATAACAGTTTGGTTCTTTTGGCTCAATAATCTTTCCATTCTCATCCATATATGTTGCTTTTTTAAACGCAGTATGATATGGAAGTTTCTCTGCCCCTATCTTTTCTATGGCATTAATATTAAATAGATTGCAATTTATATGTGATTCTCCAAATACCAATTCTCCATTTTTATCTGTTTCTTCTGCCATTTCTTTCGTTATCTCAGTATATTCTACTACACTTGGCTTGCCATTTCTTTTACAAAATACTCCTACTTTTTCTCCAGGATTAGCTTTTACAATGGATTTTCCTATAGCTGCTGCATTTTTGTTCACTGCATATCCTATCATTACTTCATCTGTCATTTGTACTATTGGATTATCTACAGGTCCTATAAAGATCCATTCTATGCCTCTGTTTTTGATATCTTCTACAATATCATTATTAAACATTGCTTCAAATATTCCTCCATGTCCATTAGCAGCTTGTTTTATAAGTCCTTCTGCTGTTAAAATGACTTTTCCTTTCGTATCTATCATAGGAATTTCACCTTGTATAAAAAACTTTATAGCTTCTTTTGGATAATCAAAGTAATTATTCTCTTCAAAAAATTTAATTGTATCATTATTATTCTCTTTGCTTGTCATCAAATACCATGGTATAATTACTCCATATTCATTTTTAATTTTATTCAATTTTTCGCAAAAAATTTCAAATAATGATTTTGGAGGATCAATATTTAACATGAAAGTTCCTTTTGGTCCGTCATGTCCTAATCTTGTACCTTGACCACCTGCCATTGTTACAACAGCATATTTATTATTCTTTATAACTTCCTCGCCATTTTTTTTATATTTTTCTAATTCATCTTTAGATAATTTAGATTTATCTGTATATGCTATAGGTGTTATTTTATCTTTTGAATCACTTACAATATTTCTCTTTTCATATAGTTCTTTTAAAAGCTCAAAATCAGTTTCTAGAATTTGATTTAGAAGTAACTCTTTTTTATCTTCCTCCAAATTATCATAAAATTTAAGTAAATGCTCTTGATGAAATTTTTTCACAATTTCTTGTGCTTGATTAAATTTATTCAAAACATTTCCTCCTTTCAAAAATACAAGACATTTTTCTAATTTTATTTTAACTAAAAATCGAAAATTCTCTCTCTAATTGCATTTACAGTATATAGCATTTCATATTATTTTGTCAATATTTTTTTATTTTTGTGTAATTAAAAAAAAGGAACTTTTTTGGTTCCTTTCATATATTTAGTTTTTCTTCTGCTCTTTTGTATCCATCAAAAACCTCCTCTATTTTATGTTCCCCAGTAGTGTTTAATATCGCATTATGCTGGTCTAATATTTCTCTTATGTTTTCATTAAAATTTCCGCACTTCATAAAAATCAATTATTTTAATATTACTTGTTTCTACCTTTTTAATGTTTTTTTCCAAGTATCTTTCTATGCATTCGTTTACTATACTGATATATTCTTTATCTCCATTTATTATTATTATATTCTTATTTCCGTTTACTTAATTTGGATTTTAGCATTTTTTCAATGTTTAAATATTTTATTGTTTTTGAGTCCTTCCAATTAAGACTTAAAAGTTCTTTTTTTCTTTCTTCTGTTATTGTTAATCTTGATAAAACTAGTTCTATATTTGTAGTAAAGTTGTTTTCAAAAAATGTTATAATATTTGTTTTTGCTACTATTTGTTTATTTACAAATGGTAAAATCATTGTTGCAAAATGCATATTGCTCACATAAAAACTACACACTTTTTGTGTACTACTTAATTTTTTCATACTAGTTCCTCCCCTATGTTTTCTACTGGTAAATTTTACCATTTTTTTAGGTATTTGTCAATAAAAATCGTACGTCTTAATTCGACAAACTCTACGGCTTTCGGCATTTTATTACAATTGCTATTTCTATGTTTTTATTTTAATGTATATATTTTTTTATATGGTTAATACTTTATTTAGAGATATTTTTTGACAAATTTATATTAAATTTCAAAAGGAGGTTTAGTTTGAAAATTATTACAAAAATTTTATCTAATTCAAAAATTAAACGTTTTTGCTTGTTAATTCTATTATTAATATTATATATTTTTATTTCTGCTATATCTTATACAAATGCTGTTTGTTCAGATATTTCGCAAAACGTGTTTAGGTTGCATATTATTGCTAACAGCGATTCCGAACAAGATCAGAATTTAAAATATATTGTGAGAGACAAAGTTTTATCATATATTAGTAAAATTAGTAAAGGTGCTAGTACAAAGGAAGAAGTTGTTAAAATTGTTCAAAGTAATTTAAATGAAATACAATCTATCGCTATTAAAACAATACAGGAAAATGGTTTTAATTACAGTGTTACTGTTGAAGTTGGAAATTTTTCTTTTCCTATAAAAAAATATGGAGATATAACTTTGCCACCAGGTTATTATGATGCTTTAAGAATTAAAATAGGTGATGCGGCTGGTCATAATTGGTGGTGTGTAATGTTCCCGCCTCTTTGCTTCGTAGATGTAACCTCTGGAATTGTTCCAGATGAATCAAAAGAAGTAATGAAAAGCAATCTTTCAGATGAGGAATACAGTTTGATTTCTGAACAAAGTGCAGATGTAAAAGTAAAATTTAAAATTGTTGAAGTCTTGCAAAATTTCACAATAAGTGGTATATTTATGTAGAATTATAGAGTGTAATAATCACTCTATTTTCTATGTATAAGCACAAAAACTCTACGGCTGAAAGGATTGAAGTAATTATGGAAAAATTAGTTATAACTGGTGCTACTCCATTAAAAGGAGAAGTTACTGTACATGGAGCAAAAAATTCTGCCATTGCAATACTTCCGGCAACACTACTTTGTAATGGAATTTGCACTCTTAATAATGTGCCTAATATAATAGATGTAAGATTGTCATGTCAAATTTTAGAACAGCTTGGTTCTAAGATTTCTTGGGTTGGTTCTAATACTTTAGTTATTGATAATAGAAATGTTAATAAAACTCATGCTCCTCTTGATTTAACAAGCAAATTTAGAGCATCATATTATCTTATTGGTGCAATGCTTGGTAGGAGTAAAGAGATTGAAGTTGGTCTGCCTGGAGGTTGTAATTTAGGAGCAAGACCTATTGATCAACATATTAAAGGTTTCGCAGCATTAGGTGCTACAGTCAATCTTTCTCAAGGTAAAATTAATGTAAAAGCTAATAAACTAGTCGGTACTAATATTTATTTAGATGTGGTTTCTGTAGGAGCAACCATAAATGTTCTATTAGCAAGTGTTTTTGCAGAAGGAATTACAACTATAGATAATGTTGCCAAAGAACCTCATGTAGTTGATGTTGCTAATTTTCTAAATTCCCTTGGTGCAGATATTCGTGGTGCTGGTACTGACTTAATTAAAATAAATGGCGTTAAAAGTTTAAAAAACAATATTACATATTCAATAGTTCCAGATCAAATAGAAGCAGGTACTTATATGCTTGCAGCAATTGCTACTAAAGGAGATTTATTAATTAAAAATTGCATTCCTGAGCATTTAGATTCCTTAACTTCTAAAATACTTGAAATTGGTGGTAATGTAGAATGTTTTGATGACACAATTCATGTATGGTATACTAAAAGACCTAATAAGACGATTGTTAAAACACTTCCTTACCCAGGTTTCCCTACAGATTTGCAACCTCAAATGGGAGTAGTTCTTTCATTAGCATCTGGTACAAGTGTTATAAATGAGTCTATTTGGGATTCGCGCTTTCAATATACTGCAGAGCTTAATAAAATGGGTGCGAATATAATAGTACAAGGCAAATCTGCAATATTTGAAGGTGTAGAAAATTTATCTGGAGCCCCTGTATATGCTACTGATTTAAGAGCTGGAGCAGCATTAGTTATTGCTGGAATGGCAGCTAACGGAGTTACAGAAGTATTTAATTTGAATCATATTGACAGAGGCTATGAAAAAATTGAAGAAAAATTTGCTAGTTTAGGTGCAAAAATAAAGCGTGTATCTTAAGGAAGGATAATTTATGCTAAAATGTTGTAGTTTATATAGTGGTAGTAGTGGTAATAGTTTTTTTATTCAAACAGAAAACACAAAAATATTAATAGATGCTGGTGTTAGTTGTAAAAGAATCGAGGTTGCACTTGATTCTTTTGGGATTACACCTTATGATATTGATGCTCTTTTAATTACTCATGAACATATTGATCATACAAAAAGTATAGGTACGTTATCTTCTAAGTTTAATATCCCCATTTTTTCAAACTTAGAAACTTGGAATGCGTTGACTTCTACATTACCTAAATTATCTACTGCAAATGTTAATTTTTTTACCAATAACCAACCCTTTGAGTTAAATGATTTAAAAATACTACCATTTTCAACTCCTCACGATGCAGCTAATCCTTGCGGATTTAACATTTTTAAAGATAAAAAGAAAATCAGTATAGCGACTGATTTAGGTCATGTTTCTGCTGATATACTTAAAAGCTTAAGAAACAGTTCTCTGGTTATGTTAGAATCAAATTATGATGCTAATGTTTTGCAATACTCTTCTTATCCATACTTATTAAAACAGCGCATTTGCGGACCAAAAGGTCATCTTGAAAATTGTGCTACTGGTCAAGCTATTGCACACTTGATAGGTTCTGGCCTTGAGCAAGCTTTATTAATTCATCTTAGTAAAGAAAATAATTTCCCTGAACTTGCACTTAAAACAGTAACCGAAGAGCTACAACGACAAAAATTTTCAGCATCCTCTGTATCCTTAAATGTTGCTCCAAGAAGTTCCCCTAGCAAATTATTTGAAATTATTTAAGAAGAGCCATCTTATAGAAAAAAAGTACGGCAAGATAAGATAGCCCTTCATGAAAGAAAAACTTTGTAGATAAAAATATGAGGAGATATAAATTTTTGTAAAATTTTACTTATAATTATTCTTAGGACTACTGCAATAGTATTATAAGCAAAAATTTACAAGATTAATGACTTAATTAAATTTTGTTTTTGGTTTTGTTTTTTAGATTCTTGACAATAAAAATCATTTTTTTCTGAATACAAAAACACAGAAATAAATAATAAGAAATTAATATATTACTTCTATATGAAGATAATATGTTATGGGAATATAATACTACATAATTCATTAAATGTCAATCAAAACTTTACGACAAAATTCGACATATTGCTACAGAAACCAACATTCCTATTAAGTCTCCTATTAGTGCAGCAAATAGAATCCCTCTTGTTTTCTTTATTTTTACCACACTTGTATATATAGCTATTGTATAAAATGTTGTTTCAGTTGATCCCATAATTGTAGCTGCAATAATACCTATATTACTGTCTACTCCGTATTGTTTCATTATGTCTGTTCCTATTGCTATAGAAGCACTTCCCGATATCGGTCTCAAAAATGCTAATGGCATTATTTCCTTCGGAACGCCTAAGATATTAGTTATTGGAGACGCACTATTTACTAAACAATCAATAAATCCAGAACTTCTCAAAGTTCCTATTGCAACGAATAATCCTATTAAAGTTGGTAAAAGGGTTACTACTATTTCCATTCCCTCTTTTGCTCCTTCTAAGAAAGTATCAAATATTTTAATCTTTTCTTTTAAAGCATAAATTATTATAATTGTAATAACAATAGGAATTATAGAATTTGATAAATAATTAACAAAGCTCATATTCACCTTCTCTTTATCAATATTTTTGCAGCACTTATAGCTGCTACTGCTGCACAAACTGTAGCTATCCAAACTGGTAATAATATAGATGTTGGATTTTTTGACCCTAATGAATTTCTTATCGCAATTACAGTTGTTGGAATTATCTGTATTGAAGCAGTATTAAGTACAATAAAAATTGCCATTTCATCACTTAATTTATTTTTGTCTTTATTCCTTTTCTGTAGTGATTTCATTGCCTTTAAGCCCATTGGTGTTGCCGCATTGCCGAAGTCCCATAATATTCGCTATCATGTTCATTGATATTTCTGTATATTCCTCATCGTTTTCTTTTATTTTTGGAAATAGAACCTTAAGAATAGGTTTTAAAGTCTTTTTTAGCTTATTCATTATACTAGTTTTCTCTGCAATTTTCATTATACCATTCCACAAGCAAATAGTTCCAAGCAGTTGTAAGCATAAGTTAATTGCATTCTCTGTTGATTCGAAAATAGCAGAATTTGTTTTTGATATATTTCCAAAACAAATTCCATACACAAAAGAAATTATTAAAAAAATTGGCCATATAATATTTAGCATTATCTTGTACTACCTCTCTTAATTGATTTTATTCTTAATTTATGTAATAAATACCAAAACAATAATTTTTCTAAATTTTTATTGACCTTAAAAATTTTTTATGATATTATAATAGTTACTTAATAAATGTCAGAAAATGTTTTAGGAGGAGTTATATGAAATCAACAGGCGTAATAAGAAGAGTAGATGAGCTTGGAAGAGTAGTTATCCCTATTGAAATAAGAACACAATTCAGAATCTCTGAGAAAGATCCTATCGAAATATATGTAGATGGAACTTCTATAGTCTTAAAGAAATATGAACCAAATTGTATCTTTTGTGGCAGTTCAAAAAAATTACTTGAATTTGGTGGAAAAATGATTTGTAAAAAATGTGCAAATAATATCTATAAAATTAGCGAAGAAGAATAAAATAAATAAAAAGTGATTTAATCACTTTTTATTTATTTTATCTAAATACTATTTATTCTTATTCTTCAAAAAATATTGATATATTACATTTTTATTTGTATCTCTATCTTTGGCAATTCTTTTTATTATCTCCTTATTATCCATCTTCTGATTTAAATAATAATTATAATGTTCCTCTAAAGATAAAGTATTTAAAAATTCTTTTTTTTCATCTTTTTTACTAGTGCCTTCTACTATAATTACATATTCACCCTTAGTATCCTGTGTTTTTTCTAAAATTTCTTCGATTTTTCCTCTTATAAATTCCTCATGTATTTTACTTATTTCTCGTGCTAAAGTAATGTTTCTGTTTCCAAGTATTTCCAGCATACATTTAAGTGTAGAATTAATTTTATGTGGAGCTTCATAGAATATAAGCGTTTTATTTTCATTTTTTAATTCCTCTAGTTTTTCCTTTTTATTTTTATTATTTGTTGATAAAAATCCAACAAAAATAAATTCCTTACTATTAATGCCTGAACAAATTAATGCATTTATAAAGGCACATGCTCCTGGTATTGGATGTATTTCAATATTATTTGCAATTGCTTCTTTTACGATTTCTTCCCCTGGATCTGAAATTCCTGGTGTTCCTGCATCTGATACTAGTGCTATATTTTTCCCATCAAGTAGTTTATTTATTAATATTTCAGATTTTACTTTTTCTATTTCTTTGTAATAGCTTATTAATGGTTTTTTAATATTTAAATAATTTAATAATTTTAATGTATGTCTTGTGTCTTCTGCTGCAATTATATCCACATTTTTTAAAATTTTAATCGCCCTTAATGTGATATCTTCTAAATTTCCAATTGGTGTTGCCACCAAATATAAAATGCCTTTCATAAATTCTCCTTATATCTTTATTATTAATTTTTATTATATATTTTTAAAATTTCTTCTGAGTATTCTCCTTTTGCCTTATAGATATATAAGGGTTCATCTACTTTTAAGAATGGATTTGCATTTTTTACGGCTTTAAGAAGTACTAAATTAGCTTGAGAATGTGGATTAGGAAAAACTAATCGCATTTCTTTTATTTCCAATTTATATTTCCTAAATATTTCCATTATATCCATTAGCCTATCTGGTCTATGAACCATATATATTTCGCCATTTTCCTTCAACAGTTTATTTGATGTTTTTGCTATATCGTCTAAAGTACATTCTATCTCATGTCTAGAAATTAGTTTGCTTTTGTTTTCATTTTTTAATCCTGTATTTTGTTTCATATATGGTGGATTTGTTACAATTGCATCATAAACACCTAATTCTAATTTCTTGTCTAAATTCCTTATATCTTCATTGATTATTTTAATTTGATTTTCTAATTTATTCAAGGCTACACTTCTCTTTGCCATGTTGGCTACATATTCTTGTAACTCCACACCTAGTATTATTTTAGGGATTATTTTAGCAGTTAATAAAATTGCAATTATTCCTGTTCCAGTTCCTAAATCTATTATTTTAGAGTTTTTTTTAATGCCTTTTGCAAAATCTGATAGTAATACACTGTCAATTCCAAAGCAGAATCCATCGCTGTTTTGAATTATTTTTAAATTATTAATTTGTAAATCATCTATTCTTTCATTATCCTTTAATAATTTTTCCATTTTACCTCCAGTAACATTTTTTTAGATATTTAATATTATATAATAAAATTTCAAAAATTCAAGGAGTAATAATGGATTCTAATAAAAAAAATAAAAAAAAATTTGATTTTAAGCAAAAAAAAGATTGTGCTATAAAATCAATTGCTGAAGTAAATTGTTTTTTATTAAATTTAAATAAAGCCCGTATAATAAAAAAAATAATAAAAAAATAATTATTAAAATTATTTTTTATTATTTATTTTATTTTTATTAATAAATAATTATTTAAATTATTTTTTTATTATTTATTTTTTTGTTTTTATTAATAAATATTTTTTCAATTATTTTTTATTATTTATTTTTTTATTTTTATTAATAAATATTTTTCAATTATTTTTTATTTTTTATTTTTGTTAATAAATATTTTTTTAGTTATTTTTTATTATTTATTTTTTATTTTTATTAATAAATATTTTTTAATTATTTTTTATTATTTATTTTTTATTTTTATTAAAAAATATTTTTTTATTATTTTTTATTGTTTATTTTTTATTTTTATTAAAAAATATTTTTTTATTATTTTTTATTGTTTATTTTTTATTTTTATGTATTTTTTTAGTTATTTTTTATTATTTATTTTTTTGTATTTTTTCTGAATTTATTTTATTTATTTTTTTATTTTAAAATTATACTTGTAATGTGAACAATTCTTTAAAATTTACTCCTCCATCTAGAAATTCTTTATTCTCTTCTCCATTAATTAATATTTTAATTCCATTAATTTCATTTATCTGCGTCACTGTGCAAACTATTGATTTTATTATTTTTTCTTCCTCTTCTTTACCCAGATTTTGTACATTTATAAAATCTTCTGAAAAGTCAATATATAAAACTCCCTTTGATACTTGAGTATTTATTAATTTTGTTCCTTCTGGAATTAATTTTGTTAAGCTTTCATTTGTTGGCCCTTCTATTAAAAACTTAATTATTTGTTTTTCTGGGTTTTCTAATAACAATTTTGAATCTATTTGTCTTATTTCTGTTTCTACCTCACCTGTAGTTTTGTTTGCAAAATATAAAACTATATTAGTCCTCCTTAATTGATCTGTCGTTATTTCCTCTTCCGGAGTATATTCTTTTATTTCTGGGTTATTATTATGGTTTTTAATTGTAATCCATCCTATGCCTAGAACAAGCATAATTAACATTATTATAGCAAAGTACATAAATATTTTTTTATTATTCATAATTCTTCCTCACTTTGTTTAATAATATTACTCTTGTTTTTTTTTAGAACCTTTTTACTGTTTTTAACAATTTTTTTCTTCTATAATTTCATAAAAGCGCTGTTTTTTTGATTCTAATCCTTGTGAATCAATAAACTTAATGGTCTGAGTTTTATTTAAAGCATTTCCATTTTTTTCCATTGTTTTTTTTAGATGCTCTGCCACCTTTTCAGCACCATTAAAGAAGTTTACATCTCCTAAAACTTCTTTAATCTGTTTTTGTATTAATGGATAATGCGTACATCCTAAAACAACATTTTTAACTATTCCTTTATATTTTTTTATATTGTCATTTAAATATTTCTTAATTTCTTTATCGTCTCCATTTTCTATAATATCTGCCAGTCCTACACAAGGAAGTAAGTATGTTTTATTATTGTTATATTTTTCATATAATAAATTAAATTTTTCGCTCTCCATGGTTCCTTTTGTTGCCATTATCAATGTAGGATCCTCATAAGCATAATCATATACCATTTTATATGCCGGTTCTATGGCAATAAAAGGAATATTTTTATATTTTTCTCTCAGGAAATTTACAGATTTTGCACTTGCCGTATTGCATGCTATAACAATTATTGTGCATTTTTCTTTTAATAAATATTTTGTAATCTTATCACATATTTCTAAAATCTCTCTATCTGTTTTATCTCCATATGGGTTATTCTTAGAGTCACTATAATAAATATACTCTTGATTTGGTAAAATTTTAATAATTTCTTTTAATACAGTTGCTCCACCTATTCCAGAGTCAAACACCCCTATTTTAGTATTTCCGCACATTTTATCACTTCTTTCATGTTTGCTATTAGATACATTTTTAAGCCTTTTTTTATTTAAAGTATATATAATATGTCTTTTAATTCAACTTGCTTTATTTTTGTTTTTGCTTGTTTATTTTAATATGTAAAAAAAGATAATCAAGCTTCCTTATAAGTTGATTATCTCACTTGGCGGAGATTGAGGGATTCGAACCCTCGCGGCCACTTTCGCAACCCTAACGGTTTAGCAAACCGTCCCCTTCAACCTACTTGGGTAAATCTCCATCTGATTATTTGATTTTAAATAAATAGTGAATAATAAATAATATTCAATCTTAATAATTAACTATCCAATATTAATTATTCATTATTCACTATTCATTATTATATTTTGGCGGAGAGGGTGGGATTCGAACCCACGGTAGGCTACAAACCTACGCCAATTTTCAAGACTGGTGCCATAAACCAACTCGACCACCTCTCCACATTGCAAGCAAGTATTAGTTTACCACGCTACTTGCCAAATGTCAATACTTTTTGATGATTTTTTGTTAAAAATAGTTTACATAATTACTGTATCTTGTCTATAATGCTATTTAGTTCATCCTTTGAATTATAGTGTATTACTATTGTTCCTGATCTTTTTCCTGCATTTAATTTTACTTGTGAACCAAAGAAATTTCTAAATCTGTCTTCTATTTCTCGATATATTGGTTCATATCTTGTTTGATCAATTGATTGTTCTTTTTTCTTTATTTTCATTTGCTTTTCAACTTCTCTTACGCTATCTCCGGTTTCTATTACATATAATGCTGCTCTATATTGTTTATCTGGATCTTCAATATTTAAAAGGCTTCTACAATGACCTTCTGATATGTGCCCTTGTTTTACTAGTTCTATAACTCTTGGGTCTAGGTTTAGTATTCTCATAGTGTTTGCAATTCCACTTCTACTTATACCTAATTTTGATGCAAGTTCATGCTGTTTCATCCCATATTTTTCAATTATTTCTTTTAATGCTGTAGCTTTTTCAATTGGATTTAAGTCTTCTCTTTGTATATTTTCTATTAAAGCCACTTCTTTGTTCTTTTGCTCTGTATAATTTCTTATTATTGCTGGAATTTCATTAAGCCCTGCTTTTTTTGCTGCTCTCCATCTTCTTTCTCCTGCTACAATTTGATAGTAGTCATTCTTTTTTGTAACTATTATTGGTTGAATTACTCCATATTCTTTTATTGATTCAGCTAGATCTTCTATTTTTTCATCATTAAAATTCATTCTTGGTTGATTTTTATTTGGTTCTACTTCTATAAGCTTTAAATTAACTATTGCTTCTCCTTCTTTAATTTTTTCTTCTTCTGAAATATTTGCTATGTTGCTTGAAAATAGTGCATCTAGCCCTTTTCCTAATCCTGTTTTACCTGCCATTTTTTCTCCTCCTATTACTCATGTTTTTTTGATTTTAATAATTCATTTGCTAATTTTTCATAGCATTTTGCTCCTTTTGAGCGTGGTGCATATGCTGTTATTGGCATACCATAACTAGGTGCTTCACTCAATTTTACATTTCTTGGAATTATTGTTTTATATACATTATCTTTAAAATACTTTTTCACTTCATTAATAACTTGTGTTGATAAATTTGTTCTTGCATCATTCATAGTAAGCACAACTCCTTCAATATACAAGTCTTTATTTAACTGTCTTTTGATTAAATTTACTGTATTCATTAATTGTCCTACTCCTTCTAAAGCATAATATTCACATTGTATAGGTATCATTATAGAATTTGCTGCAGTTAATGCATTGATTGTTAATAATCCTAAAGATGGCGGACAATCAATTATTATATAATGAAAATTATCTTGAATTTCTTCTATTTTTTCTTTCATTTTTGATTCTCTTGATATTGTGTTAACTAGTTCCACTTCAGCTCCTGCTAGATTTATGTTTGAAGGGCATAAATACAAATTTTTAATTGATGTCTTTTTAATTACATCTTCAAAAGAAGTTTCATTTATTAGTACATCATAAATTGATTTTTCAGCACCTTTCTCTACTCCTAGTCCACTTGTAGCATTCCCCTGTGGGTCTTCATCTATTAGTAATACCTTCTTACCCTTTTGAGCTAATACTGTGCACAAATTAACTGCTGTTGTAGTCTTTCCAACTCCACCTTTTTGATTAACAATTGCGATGACTTTACTCAATTTTATCCCTCCTTGAAAGTGTATAACAATCATATAATTTTTTTATAAAAAAGTCAATAAATTTTTCAAAATTAACAAAAAAATTGCAAAAATTTACTGTCAGAAAATTAAATTGTCTGACAGTAAACTTCGCTTATACCAAGTGTTTCACGGTTTCAGTTATGTGTGAAACTGATTTTAAAGCGGTGAACTTGTTGGTGTACCTGGCTTTCGCGGATATTTGTTCGGCAATTGTTTCACGGATAAGACTTCTATTATTGTTCTTTTGTTGTCTGAATCAGGTAAATTTATTTTCTCTATCTTGCTTATTTCCCCTCCTAAAATGTTTAATGCTTTTTTTGATTCTTCAATTTCGTCGTCTATATTAGGTCCTTTAAGGCAGATACACTTCCCTCCTAATTTCACTAGTGGCATCATATATTCTAGTAAAACATTTAATTTTGCTACTGCTCGTGATGTCGTTACATCAAATTGACCTCTATATTTGCTGTTATGTCCTATCTCCTCTACCCTAGCATGTATTGCTGTTATTCCATTTATATTGCATTTTTTTATTACTTCATTTAAAAAATTTACCCTCTTACTTAATGAATCTATTAAAACAAGCTCTTTCTCTGGATTAACTATTTTTAGTGGAATTCCTGGAAAACCAGCCCCACTGCCGATGTCTGCAATTGTTCTACTTTGTTGTATCTGACTTGATATAGTTAAAGAATCTATGAAATGTTTTAATATTATTTCTTTTGGTTCTATTATTGCAGTTAAGTTTATTTTTTCGTTCCATTCTGTTAATAGCTTCATATAGATATAAAATTGTTCTATTTGATGTTCTGAAAGTTCTATTCTTATTTTTAATGCTTTTTCTACTAATTCTTTTCTAAAATCTTCAAAATTCATACAATTTTCTCCTTTTATAGTGAAGTTTTGCTTAGTTTATCTTTGCTCAAGTCTTCATTTTTATTCATTCTTGAAATTAAAGAGGAATTCATTTAAAATTTATTTTCTTTTCATCTGTTCTAAGTATATTAACAAAACGGATATATCGGCAGGTGAAATTCCAGAAATCCTAGATGCTTGTCCTATTGAATTTGGTTTGAATTTATTTAATTTTTGCCTTGCCTCTAAGCTAATTCCCTTTAGTTTTGAATAATCAATTTCTTCTGGTAATAGTTTATTTTCCAATTTTTTAAATTTTTCTACTTGTGTTAATTGTAGTTTTATATATCCTTCATACTTTATTTCTATTTCTACCTCTTCTGCCTCCATTTTAGTTAGTTGAGGTCTACAAGGATCAATTTCCTTTAAATCCTCATACTTTATTTCTGTTCTTTTCAATAATTCTATTAATTTAATGCCATTACTAAGCTCTGATGAATTGTGTGCTTTTAAAAACTTATTTACCTCTTCTGTTGGCTTTATGGTTGTTTTTCTAAGTCTTTCTATTTCTTTTTGAATATTTTCTTTTTTTTGAAGAAATCTGGTATATCTTTCTTCAGAAATTAGCCCAACATCATGTCCTATTTCTGTTAGTCTCATATCTGCATTGTCTTGTCTTAATAGCAATCTATATTCTGCCCTGGAGGTCATCATTCTGTAAGGTTCATTGGTTCCTTTTGTAACAATATCATCAATTAGTACCCCTATATATGCATCTGATCTATGTAAAATGATAGGCTCTTTTCCCTCTAGTTCTAGGCTTGCATTTATTCCTGCAATAATTCCTTGTGCAGCAGCTTCTTCATATCCAGAAGTGCCATTTATTTGACCAGCAAAAAACATTCCTTTTATCTTTTTTAATTCTAGTGATAGTTTAAGTTGAGAGGGATCTATACAATCATATTCTATTGCATATGCTGGTCTAGTGAACTCCACATTTTCTAGTCCTGCAATAGTTCTATACATTGCTATTTGAACATCTTCTGGGAGAGATGAGCTCATTCCCTGGACATACATTTCTTCAGTATCCAAGCCCATTGGTTCTATGAATATTTGATGTCTTTCTTTGTCACTAAATCTTACCACTTTATCCTCTATTGATGGACAATATCTTGGACCTGTTCCTTCAATTTCTCCCGCATACAATGGAGAACGATGTAAGTTTTTTCGAATTATTTCATGAGTTTTATTATTTGTATATGTTAAATAGCATGGCACTTGCTCTTTCTTTAAATTTTCATTTTCAAAAGAAAAAGCAGTTATTTCATCATCTCCATCTTGTATTTCCATTTTAGAAAAATCTAGGCTCCTTCTATTTACTCTTGCTGGTGTACCTGTTTTAAATCTTACTAAATCTATATTTAGTCTCTTTAAACACTCAGATAATTTATTAGCAGGAAATACACCGTCTGGACCACTTTCAAAGCTTGATTCTCCGATATATATTTTTCCTTTCAAATATGTCCCTGTTGCTAAAATAACTGCCTTTACATTATAGATTGCACCAAGGTTTGTTTCTACTCCAGTTACTCTACCATTTTCCACAAAAATATCAATAATTTCTGCCTGCTTTACATATAAATTTTCCTGCAATTCCAAAGTATGCTTCATTTCTCTTTGATATTGTTTTCTATCTGCTTGTGCTCTCAAAGAATATACTGCTGGCCCTTTAGAAGTATTTAGCATTTTAGATTGAATAAAAGACTTATCTATGTTCTTTCCCATTTCTCCACCTAGACTATCTATTTCCTTTACCAAATGCCCCTTTGAAGTTCCACCTATGTTTGGGTTGCATGGCATATTGGCAATATTATCTAATGTTATTGAAAATAGTAGTGTTTTATGTCCTTTTCTACTACATGCCAAGGCTGCTTCACAACCAGCATGACCTGCACCAATCACAGCTATATCAAATTTTCCTGCATTATATTTCATTTTTTATTACATCTCCCTACTTTCCTAAGCAAAATTTTGCAAAAATACTTTTTATTATATCTTCTGAAACATTATCTCCTGTAATTTCTCCTAGGTGTTCTAAAATCTGTTTAATGTTTATAGCCACAACATCTATCGGCATATTTATTTTTAAGTCTTCTATGGCCATTCTCGTGCTTTCTATTGCTTTGTTAATTAAGTCTTGATGTCTAATGTTAGTAATAATTAGTTCGTTGTCCAAGTTAATTTCATTTAAGTTAAACATTTTTACTAATTCTGCAAATAAGTTTTCCAAACCCTCTTCTTTTTTTACAGACATCTTTACAATTGGTTTATTTACTTCTTGAATTTCTTTGTTACTTTCTAACATTTTTGAACTTAAATCTGTTTTGTTTAAAATAATTATTGCTTTTTTATCTCTTAAAAGTTTTAATATTTCCTTGTCTTCATCATTTAATTCTACGGAATTATCAAATACAGCAATAATTACATCACTTTCTTTTGCTGCTTTTTTAGATTTTTCTATTCCTATTTGCTCAATTCTATCCTTTGCATTTCTTATGCCTGCAGTGTCTATTATTTTAAAAGGTATACCCTCTATAATTACTTGTTCCTCTATGATATCTCTTGTTGTTCCTGCAATATCAGTAACAATTGCTCTATCCTCTTTTAGTATTGAGTTCAATAAAGAAGATTTTCCTGCGTTTGGGCTACCTATTATAGCAAGTTTAAGACCTTCTTTTAATATTTTTCCATTTTCAAATGATTTCGATAGTTTAACTAGTTCTTGTTCTATGCTTTCAAGTTTTGCTATTGATTCTTTGTTAGAAACTTCCTCTACATCATATTCTGGATAATCTATATTTGCTTCTATACTAACCATAAGATCTAGTATTTCTGCTTTAATTGCATTTATTTTTTTAGATAAAAATCCCTCCAGCTGATTTAGCGATTCATGTGCCTCCCTAGAGGTTTTAGCATTTATAATATCAATTATTGCCTCTGCTTGTGTTAAATCTATTCTTCCATTTACAAATGCTCTTTTAGTAAACTCTCCTGGCTCAGCTAATATTGCCCCATTTTTTAAACATAGTTCTAAAATTTCTCTTAGAACAATCATCCCTCCATGTGAATTAATCTCGCACATATCTTCTGTTGTATAACTTTTTGGTTTTTTAAAATATGAAACTAAAACTTCATCTATTTCTCTTTTTGTTTCAGGATTAATAATTTTTCCATATTTAATTCTATATCCTTTTATATCTTTGATATCTTGTGGATTTTTTTGTATAAATATTTTTTCTAAAATCTCAAAAGATTTATCACCACTTATTCTTACAATTCCAATTCCCCCAATTGCTGGTGCCGTAGATATTGCTACTATTGTTGACATTTTTTTCCTCCTAATAACAAAATTGGCAGATAAAAATATCTGCCTAAGATTTTATTTTAATGTAATTACAATTCTTCTATGTGGTTCTTCTCCCTTACTGAAGGTTTTTACTTTATCATTGTCTTGTAATTTCATATGAATTATTTTTCTCTCATATGCTGACATTGGATCAAGAGTAACTGATTTTTTCGTTTTTATAACTCTTTCAGAAATTTTTTCTGCTAATTCCTCCAGGGTTTTTTCTCTTTTTTCTTTATAATTTTCTACATCTACAATAACAATAATTTTAGAACTTGTATTTTTGTTTGCAATTGCTGATGCTATTGTTTGTAGTGCATTTATTGTAGAACCTCTATAACCAATTAAATGACTAATATCTTCGCCGTTTATTTTTACATATATACAATAATTATCTATAGTTACATCACATGTATAATCTTTGTCCAGAATTGAAATAAAAAATTCTTTTATTTTTTTAGCTACTTTTTCTATTTCATCTAAATTTTTATTAATTTCTCTTTTTGTTCTCTTTATTGGCTTTTCTGTTTTTTCAGCAGTTTCTTTTAATGTCATCTCAATTTTTACTATTCTTGGTGCTAATATGCTATAAAAGCTTCTTTTTTTCTCTTCATCAATTGTTTTAATTTCAACCATACTTTTAGTTGCATTTAATTGTTTCAAGCCTTTTTCTATCGCTTCTGTTGTTGTCTTTCCTTCAACGATTATACTCTTAGACATCTTGTTTCTCCTCCTTAGATAATAATTTATTTAAAAATAATCTTTCAATTATCATCATAATATTATTTACTAACCAATATAGAGCCAAACCAAGTGGTGCTACTAATGAAATCGATACTGATAAAATTGGCATCATTAAAGACATATTTTTATTCATTTGTACTGTTAATTCTTCTTGATCAATTTCTTTATTTGCCTTACTCTTGTCAACTTCGTCATTATTTTTATCAATTTCCTTATTGTCTTTTTCCTCTGTTTTCTTTTTTGTCATTGCAGTTGTAAATTTAATTGATATAATAGAAGAAATAACATATAATGCAGGTATTATAAATACTTTTATATCTTTATAATTTTCTTGAGGAACTTCACTCAAATCTAATCCTAGAAAACTCATATTAATGTACATATCATTCTCTGTCAATTTCTCTTTTTGCAAATATTTAATAATGCTCATTTCTGGATATCCCTTACTTATGGTATCTTCTCCGTTTTCTTTTTTAATATCAACAATTTGTTGTTCTATTACCGCTTTATCTATTTTTTTCATATATGTAATTGGACTTCTTACCAAATAAAACATTGATAAAATCAAAATAAATTGTATTATAACACTAAAGCAACCTCCAAAAGGATTTATTTTTTCTCTTTTATATAATTCCATCATTTCTTGATTTAATTTTTCTGGATTTCCTTTATGTTTTACTTGTAGTATTTTCATCTCTTTTTGAACTTTTTCATTTTTTTTCATTGCTTTTTGTTGTTTTATTGATAATGGTAACATTAAAAGCTTTATTAATATTGAAAAAATTATAATTGATAATCCATAATTTTGAAATAAAGAATATATCCAGTTTAAAAAATAACCAAATATATTAGAAAAAAAATTTATCATTATTTCCTCCTATTTTACAGGATCATAGCCTCCTTTTGAAAATGGATTGCATTTTAAAAATCTTCGTACACTTAAAAAAATCCCCTTAAGAGAACCATATTTTTCTATAGCCTGTTTTGCATATTCAGAGCATGTTGGATAATACTTACAATGTATACCTTTATACTCAAATATTGGAGAAATATATTTTTTATATTTTTTAATCAAAAATAAAAATACCTTTTTCATGTTTACCTCTACATTATTTTTGATTTTTTAAAATATTCTTCTAATTCTTTTTTTATTTTATAAAAATCAAAATTTTTAAATTCTGCATTTTTCTTCCATAGTATAACTATACTATTCCCCATTTTTAAATTTTCCTCAAGCAATCTATAATTCTCTCTTATAAGTCTTTTTATTTTATTTCTCTTTACACTATTTCCTGCTTTTTTACTAATAGCTACCCCTAATTTATTAATGTTTTTACCATTTTTTTTTATAAAAATATCAAATAGAATTCCTCTGTAGCAAATTCCTTTTTTTAAAATATTTCTAAATTCATAATTTTTTTTTATTATTACTGTTTTTTTCAATTCTACCACTCATTTTTTATTGTTTTAGACAGCTATTCTCTTTCTTCCTTTTGCTTTTCTTGCTTTTAAAACATTTTTTCCACTTTTTGTTTTCATTCTTGCTCTAAAACCATGTACTTTTTTTTCTTGTCTCTTTTTTGGTTGATATGTCATTTTCATAGTATAACCCCTCCTTTAATTAATCATAAGTGTTAAAATTATATATTAAAAGTACGCTTTTTGTCAAGGGTTTAAGTAAATTTTTTAAATATTATAATATTTTTTTTATTTATTATTGATTAATTTTTTGTTTTTTGATATTATAATGTTGTAAATTTGGTATTTATTTTTTAATACCTTTTTTTCTTAAAGTTTATACTGGGGGTTTATATACCAATGGAATGCAATTTAAACGATCTATTGAACGAAGCAAAAGAATTGCTAAAAAGCGAACTTTCTCCTATTTCTTATAGAACTTGGCTTCTACCATTAGAAATTCAAGGAATCGAAAATAATAATGTTATTCTTATTTCCGATGATTCTTTCAAAAAAGATGCTGTAGAAACTAGATTTAAAGATTTATTAGAAAATGCTTTTAGTATTATTTTACAAAAAAAATGTACTGTTTCAATAGTCTTAAAAAATGAAAATGATACACAAGATAAAACTTCAAATTTCTCAAATATTAATTATTCTAAAACATATTTGAATCCTAATTATTCCTTTGATACTTTTGTTGTTGGAGATAATAATAGATTTGCACATGCTGCTGCACTTGTTGTCGCTGAATCACCTGGAACTACGTATAATCCATTATATATATATGGTGGAGTTGGTTTAGGGAAAACTCATTTAATGCATGCTATCGGTAATGAAGTTGCCAAAAGGCATAAAGATTATAAAATTCTTTATGTAACATCTGAAAATTTTATGAATGAATTTATTAATTCTCTTATTAAAGACAGTGGTATGGAAAATTTTAGAAATAAATATAGAAATATTGATTTACTTTTAATTGATGATATTCAATTTATTGCAGGTAAAGACCGACTACAAGAAGAATTTTTTAATACTTTTAATGATTTAAGAGAACATGGTAAACAAATAATAATTTCTAGTGATAAATTACCTAGAGATATTCCTTTATTAGAGGATAGATTAAAGTCAAGATTTGAATGGGGAATTTTAGCTGATATTGCAATGGCAGATTATGAAGTTCGTTTAGCAATTTTAAGAAAAAAAGCAGAAGAAAAACATGCAATTATAGATGATGATATTTTAAAAAATATAGCAGCTAAAATAGATTCAAATATAAGAGAATTAGAAGGCGTTTTTAATAAAATTGTGGCACAGGCCTCTTTAACACATACACCGGTATCTTTTGAAATGGCTGAAAAGGCAATAAATGACATTATAAGACAAAACTCTTCAGTTATTTCCATAGAGTATATACAGGATGTTATTTGCAGTTATTTTGATATAACTATGAAAGATTTAAAAAGTTCACAACGTTCTAATAATATTACTTTTCCTAGACAAATTGGAATGTATCTTTGTAGAATACTTACAAATGAGTCTTTTCCAAAGGTTGGAGAAGCTTTTGGAAAAAGAGATCATACAACAGTAATGCACGCTTTTAAAAAAATAGAAAAAGATATAAAAGAAGATCCGAATACAAAATTGATTGTGGAAAGTGTTAAAAAAATTGTTTTAAATAACAAACAAGCATAAAATACAATAAATTTTAACTTTTTGCAAAAATAGATTTGTTAAACATATTTTTGTAAGTAAAAAATAATTCTTTACTTACGGAAGTGCTAGAAGAGTTATCCATAGGTGGCTGTTAAAAACCTGTGGAAAAACTGTTTAAAACTTGTTTATACACACTAAAAATTTAAATATGTTAATAAAAAAAATATTTATCCACAAAAATATACACAGGATCTTTTCTTAGGGAATAAAGTTATTAACATACTTATCCACATTATCCACAATAACTACTAATACTATTACTATATATATTTTTTATATTATATAAAATGAAAAATTTTGAATAAAAAAAGGAGTTAATTAAAATGAAAATTATTTGTGAAAAGGATAAATTACTAAAAGCTATAAATGCTGTAGTAAGAGGAGTACCAACTAGAACAACAATGCCTATATTAGAAGGAATTTACATACAAACAAATACTAATGAATTAAAATTAACAACATATGATTTAGAATTAGGTATAGAGTATATTATAAAAGCAGAAATAATAGAAGAAGGAAATATAGTAGTAAATGCCACAATGTTTAGTGAAATTATAAGAAGATTACCAGATTCAGACATAAAAATCACAGTAAATGAAAATAATTTATTAGTAATAGAATGTGAAGGTTCTTTATATAAACTATCAACAATGAATCCAGAAGAATTTCCAGAATTACCAACAATAGAAATAGAAAAATCAATAGAAACAGATCAAAATTCTTTAAGAAACATGATAAAGAAAACAATATTTGCTGTAAGTAATGAAGAAAACAGGCCAATTTTTACAGGATGCTTATTTGAAACAACAAATAATAAATTAAATATTGTTGCAGTAGATGGATTTAGAATGGGTTGGGTAAGTAAAAACTTAGAGAATAAAACAGAACAATTCAAAGCAGTAATTCCTGGAAAAACACTAAACGAAGTAAATAAAATATTAACAGATTCTTTTGAAAATATTAGAATAGGAATAGCAAAAAATCAAGGAATTTTCGAAATGGAAAATTGCAAAATAGTAACGAGATTATTAGATGGAGAATTTTTTAAATATGAAAGTGCAATACCAGGAAATTGGGAAACAAGAATAAGAGCAAATAAAAACACTTTACAAAGTTGTTTAGAAAGAGTAAGTTTAATATCATCATCAAGTATAGAAAAAGAAAAAAAATATCCTGTTAAAATAACAATAGATATTGGAAAAATAACATTATCTTGTACAAATCAAACAGGAGATGCAAAGGAAGAAATTTACTTAGAAACAGAAGGAAAAAACTTAGAAATAGGAGTAAATCCAAAATATTTCTTAGATGCATTAAAAGTAATAGATGATGAGGAAGTATATATAGAATTTGGAAGTGAAATATCACCTTATATTATAAAACCAATAGAAAAATTAGAAAATGAATATGTATATATGATATTACCTATTCGAATAAAATAGCTCAAAATAAAGGAAAAAGCAATGTATATAGAAAAAATAAAATTGGAAAATTTTAGAAACTATAAATATGAAAATATAGAATTAAATAAGCTAATAAATATAATTTTTGGAGATAATGCACAAGGAAAAACAAATATTTTAGAAGCAATATACTTTACAAGCTTAGGAAAATCCTTTAGAACAAATAAGGAAAAGGAAATAGTAAAGGAAAACGAAAGCCAAGCAAAAATAGAAATAAATTTTATAAAAAATAATAGAAAAGAAAAAATAAATGCAGAAATAAGTGATAAAAAAAATTTTTATATAAATGATATTCCTGTAAAAAAATTAAGCGAACTCGTAGGAAAAATAAATATAGTTCTTTTTTCTCCAGAAGATATAGAAATATTAAGAAATGAACCAATAAAAAGAAGAAAATTTTTAAATATAATGATAAGTCAATTAAGACCAAAATATATTTTTTTATTATCAGAATATAATAAAGTTTTAGAACAAAGAAATAATTATTTAAAAAAAATAAAATATGAAAATAAATCACAAGAATATCTAACAATATGGGATGAACAATTAGAAAAAATAGGTATTAAAATTTATGAATATAGAAAAGAATTTATAGAAAAAATAAACAATAAGATAAAAAAAATTCACTTAAATACTACAGAAAATAAAGAAAATATAGAAATAAAATATAAAACGAATATAGATAAAAAAAATTACATGGAGAACTTGTTAAAGAACAAAAGTGTAGACATACAAAAAGGATATACATCTATAGGAATACATAGGGATGATTTTGAAATCTATATAAATAAAAAAAATGTTGCAATATTTGGATCACAAGGACAACAAAGAACAAGTATAATTTCGTTAAAACTTGCAGAGGCAGAAGTTATTTATGATGAAATTGAAGAATATCCAATAGTTTTATTAGATGATTTTATGTCAGAATTAGATAAAAAAAGAATAAACGGATTTATACAAAACATAAAAAATAATCAAGTTTTAATAACAACAACAGACAAAATAAATCTTGACACAGTGGTGTATAATCTGTATAAAGTAGAAAAAGCAAAAGTAGAAAGGATAGATAAAAATGGAAAAATTTGAGCATGAGTATAAAGCAGATCAAATTCAAGTACTAGAAGGATTAGAAGCTGTAAGAAAAAGACCTGGTATGTATATAGGAAGTGTATCTGTAAGAGGACTACATCATTTAGTATATGAAATTGTAGATAACTCAGTTGATGAAGCATTAGCAGGTTACTGTAAGAATATAAATATAACAATAGAAAAAGGAAATATTATAAAAGTAGAAGATGATGGTAGAGGAATACCTGTAGACATTCATCCTAAAACAAAAATATCAGCAGCAGAAACCGTATATACAGTACTACATGCAGGCGGAAAATTTGGAGGAGATAGCGGATACAAAGTATCTGGAGGATTACATGGAGTTGGCTCATCTGTTGTAAATGCACTATCAGAATGGACAGAAGTTACAATAAAAAGAGATGGTGGAATTTTTCAAATGAAATTTGAAAGAGGTAAAACAGTTATGCCACTAACAAGAATTGGAGATTCAAAAGAAACAGGAACAACTGTTAGATTTTATGCAGATAGTACAATTTTTGAAACATTAGAATATGAATATGATGTACTGGAAAATAGATTAAGAGAAATGGCATTTTTAACAAAAGGTTTAAAAATAACATTAAAGGATGAAAGAGTAGAACCAATAAAAGAAGCTGAATTCTGCTTTGAAGGAGGATTAATTTCTTTTGTTGAATATCTAAATAAAAATAAAGAAAAATTACATGAAAAACCAATATACATAGAGAAAAAAGGAGAATTTCCTATAGAAATAGCAATTCAATATACAACATCATATACAGAAAATATATATTCTTTTGTAAATAATATAAATACAATAGAAGGAGGAACACATTTAGAAGGATTTAAAAGAGCATTAACAAAAATATTCAATGATTATGCAAAAAGTCATAATATTTTAAAAGAAAAAGATGGAAATTTGCAAGGAGAAGATATAAGAGAAGGAATAACAGCGGTCATATCAGTAAAAGTAAAAGAACCTCAATTTGAAGGACAAACCAAAACAAAATTAGGAAATAGTGAAATTACAGGACTTGTTCAATCAGCAATGGCAGAAGAACTATCAAGTTTTTTAGAAGAAAATCCAGCAGTTGCAAAATCAATTCTAGAAAAATGTATAAGTGCATCAAGAGCTAGGGAAGCAGCAAGAAAAGCAAGAGAATTAGTAAGAAGAAAAAATGCATTAGAAGGTTCAACATTACCAGGAAAACTAGCAGATTGTAGTGAAAAAAATGCTTCTCTTTGTGAAGTATATATAGTAGAGGGAGATTCAGCAGGAGGAAGTGCAAAACAAGGAAGAGATAGAAAATTTCAAGCAATATTGCCATTATGGGGTAAAATGTTAAATGTTGAAAAAGCAAGAGCAGATAAAATATATGGAAATGAAAAATTAAACCCTGTAATATTAGCAATAGGAGCAGGAATAGGAGCAGATTTTGATGTAACAAAAATACGTTATGGAAAAGTAATAATAATGGCAGATGCAGATGTTGATGGTTCACATATTAGAACACTATTATTAACATTTTTCTTCAGATATATGAGACCATTAGTAGAAAATGGAAACATATATTTAGCACAACCACCATTATATAAGCTATCAAGAAAAGGAATGAAAGATGTATATTGTTATACAGATGAACAATTAGAGCAACATTTACAAGAACTTGGAAGAGAAGGAATAAATATTCAAAGATATAAAGGTTTAGGAGAAATGAACCCTGAACAATTATGGGAAACAACAATGAATCCAGCAACAAGAACCTTAATTCAAGTAACAATGGATGATGCAATAAAAGCGGATGAAATATTTAGTGTTTTAATGGGAGATGATATTGCACCAAGGAGAGAATTTATTGAAAAAAATGCAAAATTTGTAAAAAATTTGGATGTTTAAAAATTTTAAAAATAATTAAAAAAATCTAATAGCTCAGGTTAAACCCCTGAGCTATTATCGATAAAGCTCGTATTAATCTTCAGCTAAGACCAAAATAAATAACTTTTTCACCTGCTGTATATTGCTACACAGTCAAGCAATTAGCCACCTATTTTAATCAGTCGCTCGACTATAAAAACATCAAAAGAGACCACATTCCTCCCAAAGGGAATAAAAGCAATCCCTAAGGTAAACAAAATTTAGATATTAATATAGTCTTAACTCAGCTATAATATATACATTTTAACCATATAAACAAAGAAAAAACAAAATATAGCTTACACATACACATTATAACCTTCAGCTCCGACACAATATAACCTAAAAAAGCTATATAATATCTTAGCTCGAACCATATAAAACCTTAAGAGACCTTATATAGCTCTTAGTTCAATTAATATAAACCTTATGATAATATTATGGATTTTTTTAAAAAATATATTCATGAAATTTCTGGAAAATATATTTTGTCGAAATGTGTCGAACGATTTTTGTTGACAAAAAAGGAGAAATAGAGTATTATAATATTCAAAGAAAGGAGAAAAATTGAAAAATAAAAAAAATACAGTTCAACAATGGTTGCCATTTGAAAAAGTCTCGAAGAATGGTATTATTAAATTCAAAGATAATTCTTATGTAAAAATTCTAAAAGTATCACCAATTAATTTTAATCTAAAATCAAGTCTTGAAAAAGAATCCATATTAAATGCATATAAAATATTTTTAAAAACTTGTAATTTCAATATACAAATTTTAATCCAAAGTAATAAAGAAAATTTATCAAAACATATTTCAAAAATTGAAAAAAACAACTTAAACAAAAATGAAAAAATAAAAATTATTTCAAAAAAATATATTGAGTTCATTCAAGAAATTAATCAAAAAAGAAAATCATCTTCTAAAAATTTTTATATTCTAATAAAAGAAAATCCAGAAAATAAAAAAATAACAGAAAATGTAGAAGAAATAATGTATGAAAAATTAAATGAAAAATATTATAAAATAAAAGAAAGTCTTTCAAGATGCGGAAATATAGTAACACAATGTGATACAAAACAGGAGGTGGAAAAAATAATTAATTCTTTTTTAAATTTAAGAAAAGAATTAAATATAATATGAAAAAAATTACAAAAAAAATAGAAGCAATTTTCACAAAAAAAGATGAAATTTCCCCAGCATATATAAATACAAGAAATCCAAAAAATATTGAAATTGATGGAATATATTATTCTGGAATAATAATAGTAAATTATAATAGAGAAAATATAGAATTAATACTAAAAAAAATAATTGATAGCAATATAAATATGAATATTTCAATATTTTATGAAAAACAAAATAGCTATAAAACAATTAGAGATTTAAGTTATCATATAGCAAATGTAGGGGTTGATTTAAAAGATGGAAAAACAAATAGTATGGATATTGATATAGCAGCATTTACATATAATGATGCTAAATATATAAGAAAAGAAATACAAGTAAACAATGAAGATATTTATTATTTATATATTTATTTAAATGTTTTTTCAAACAATGAAAAAGAACTAGAATTTTTATTAAATAAAATAGAAGGAATAATAGAAAGTACAGGAATGCAAACAAGAAGAGCAAATTTTAGACAAGAACAAGTATTAATATCGAGTTTTCCTTTTATGATAAATCATAAAGATTTAAAACCAGCGGCTAAAAGAAATATTTTAACATCTGGTCTAGTGTGTACATATCCATTTATTTCTTCAGCAATTTTTGATGAAGAAGGAATTTTTTATGGAATAAATATATATAATGAATCTTTGGTATTTATAGATAGATACAATGAAAATAAATATAAGAATGCAAATATGTGTATTTTTGGAACAAGTGGTTCAGGAAAATCTTTTTTTACAAAATTGCAAATAATAAGATACAAATTATTAAATATAGAACAATATGTAATAGATCCAGACAGAGAATATGGAAATCTAGCTCAAGAATTAGAAGGAGTAATTATAAAATTAGGAGCATCAACTCAAAGTTATTTAAATATATTAGATATTAGGCAAGAATCCATAGAAGATGAAAAAGGATATCTAGCCACCAAAATAAGTAGATTAATAGGCTTTTTTAACTTAATCTTTGGAAATCTAGACGAAGAAGAAAAAGCTATTTTAGAAGAAAAAATAATAGAATGTTATAAACAAAAAGGAATAACTTTTGATGACAATACACTTTATAAAAATGATAAAAATAAAATAAATATAAAACCAATATTTAAAGAAAGTAAAGATATGCCATTATTAGAAGATTTGTATGAAATATTAGGACAAGATAAAAAAACAAAAAAAATGCAAATTAAATTAATTCCATTTATAAAGGGATCATTAAATTTTTTTAACAATTACACAAATATTGAATTAAATAACAAATTAATAATTGCAGATATTTATGAATTAGGAGAAGAAAATTTAAAATACGGAATGTATTTATTCACAGACTTATTTTGGGATAAAATAAAAAAAAATAGAAAAATAAAAAAAGCAATATATTTAGATGAAGTATGGAGACTAATTGGAATAACCTCAAATAAAGAGGTTGCAAGTTTTATATATAAAATATTTAAAACAATTAGAAAATTTGGTGGAAGCAGTATAGCAATTACACAAGATATATCAGATTTATTTAGTCTTGAAAATGGAATATATGGAAAAAGTATAATTAACAATTCGAGTAATAAAGTTTTTTTCTCATTAGAAGAGGAAAATATTAATATATTAGGAGAATATACGAAATTATCAGAAAAAGAAAAAATAGAAATAAGAACATTAAAAAGAGGAGAATGTTTAATCTTTGCAGGAGACGAACACATATTAACAAAAATAGAAAGTGCAGAACATGAAAAGAAAATTATTGAGAATTAATAAATAATAAAAAACAGACAAATAAAAATTAATTTAAAAATAAAATTAAAAATAATTAAAATAACTTAAAAATAATAAATAATTTTTAAAAAATAAAAAATTAATTAAAAATAAAATAATAACAAATAATTTTTTTAAATTAAAATAAATTAATTAAAAATAAAATAATAATAAATAATTTTTTAAAAATAAAATAAATTAATTAAAAATAAAAAATAAAATAAATTAAATAAAATAAATTAAATAAAATAAATTAAATAAAATAAATTAAATAAAATAAATTAAATAAAATAAATTAAATAAAATAAATTAAAATTAAATAAAATAAATAAATATAATAAAAAAACACTATTAGAAAAGGAGAAACCTATGAAAATAATAACTGCATTAGCAAACGAAGAAATAAATAAAAGAATAAAAGAAAACGGTATGGGAATAATTGGGAAAGACATTCAATATCAAGAGGCTGTAATACAGATTTTAGAAATAAATAAAAGCGTAGACCTACTAATACTTAGTAGTATTTTACAAGGAGACCTAAATATATATGAATTTATAAATATAATTAAATATAAATTTCCTAATTTAGAGATAATTATTATTTTAGAAAAAGAAGATTTACAGTTAAGAAAATTTATAATATCTAAGGGAATAAATAATATTTACTATAATAATAGAACAACTTTTGATGAAATTTTAGAAAAATTAAAAGAACTAGAAAATAAAACTAATAAAACAAAAATAAATTATAAAAATAAAGAAACAAAAAACACAGAAAAAAAACAATTAAATAAAATCAAGAAATATTTACATAGAAGATTAAAAATAATAAATAAAATAATGTTTTTTAAAAATAAAAAAATAAAATTAGAAAAAAATAAAAAAATAATTGCGATATTAGGCCCACCCAAAATCGGCAAAACTATTTTTTCATTAATTTTCAGTTTAAATATTAAAAATAAAAAAATATTAATAATTAATTTAGATAAAAAAAAGAATATAAAAATAATTATAGGAAAAATGATAAAAAAAGAAAAAAATAGTATACAAAAATGGAAAAAAAATATAGACATATTGCTAGCACAAAAAGACAAAACAAGAGAAGAAAATTTATTAATAAATAATCAGAAAAATAGATATAATAAAATAATTTTGGAACAATTTCTTGAAGAATATGATTATATAATTATAGATTCTAATAATATCAACGAAGAAGAAATAGATATAAAAAAAATAGATAAAATTATTCTTTTAGTAGAAGCAAATTTATTAGGGATAGATGAAACAAGAGAAATTTTAGAAGAAATAATACATAAGCAAAAATATCAAAAAGACAACATAAAGATTGTATTTAATAAACATACAAAAACATCAATAAATAAAAAAACGTTGAGAAATTTATTTGAAGATTTTGAAATTTTAGGACAAGTCCAATATGACAATTATTACAATTTTATTACAAATACAAATCTGAGATTTGTTCCTAACAAAATTAGTAAACAATATAAGAAAGTAATAAAAAAATTGGGCATATAAAAAAGAAAAAATAATATAAAATAAATAATTATTTTAATTTTTGAAATTAAAAAACAATAAAAAAGTATTTAAAAAACAATTAAAAAAATAATAATAAAATAAATAAAAAAAATAATAAAAAAATAATAAAAAAATAATAAATAAATAATAAATAAATAATAAATAAATAATAAATAAAAAAATATTAAAAAGGAGAGCAAAAATGTATCAAAAATTATTTGAAGAGAAGGAAAACTATGCAAAAAAAAACAATTTAAATTTGGAAGAAGTTATGGAACAAGCTAAATTAGAAAAGGAACAAAATTCTTTTTTAAGAACAAATATAGGGCAAGCAATAAATGGAGCAATAGATATAGGATTAAAAATTGTTTTACCAGATTACATAGAAGATGAAATTATATCTATAAAAGATAGCTTGTTAACAGAAGGATTTTCTGCTGCTGTAGATACAGCAATAGAGGAAGCGACAAATTTAGGTAAAAGTGCAATGGGAATATTAACAGGAACATTTGAAAATATATCACAAATAAAAAAAGCTGTTGAAAAAGGTGGACTTATTGATACTGTATCAGGTTTATTAGATAATGCTATAAATTGGGCAAAAAAACATAAATATATTAAAACAGGAACAGCAAATGCAATAAAAAAAGGAAAAAACACAGTGATGAAAACAATCAAAAATGGAGTAGATAATACATTAGACAAACAAGTGGAAGCAGTAGAAAAATTAGAAGGATACATAAACAAATGGAACAAATATTATGAAGAAAAGAATTTCCAAAATATGGAATATCAATATAAAAAAATTCAAGAATACACAAAAGAGGTTATCCCTTTAGAAAAAGTATTAAAAAAAGCAAGAACAATAGAAATTCTGCATGAACGAATAAAAAATAAAGAAAACAAATTTGAAATAACAGAGCAAGAAAAAGAACTTGCTGAAATGTTAGCAAATTAAAAACAAAAGAAAACAGAAATAAAAGCTTGAATTTTTTGAATTCTTCATATATAATAAGTATGTTAAAAAAGTTAAGAAAAGAGGAACAATAATGGACAAAGCAGAGGAACAAATCATACGAAGAGATATTGAAGAAGAAATGAGAACAGCATATATTGATTATGCAATGAGCGTTATAGTTGCACGTGCATTACCAGATGTACGAGATGGGCTAAAACCTGTTCATAGAAGAATTTTATATACTATGAACGAAGATGGATTCACACCAGACAAGCCATATAGAAAATGTGCGACAACAGTTGGAGACGTTTTAGGAAGATATCATCCACATGGAGATTCATCAGTTTATGATGCTTTAGTTAGAATGGCACAAGATTTTTCATTAAGGTATATGATGGTAGATGGGCATGGAAACTTTGGATCTGTAGATGGAGACCCACCAGCAGCTTACCGTTACACAGAAGCAAGAATGTCAAAAATTGCACAATATATGTTATCAGATATAGATAAAAATACTGTAGATTTTATGCCAAACTTTGATGATAGACTACAAGAACCAACAGTATTACCAGCAAGAATTCCAGCATTACTTGCAAATGGTTCATCAGGAATAGCAGTAGGTATGGCAACTAATATCCCACCACACAACTTAACTGAATTAGTAAATGGAATTATAAAAATAATAGATGAAGATAATGTTACAGACGAAGAATTGATGTCAATTATAAAAGGTCCAGATTTTCCAACAGGAGCAACAATACTAGGACGAGAAGGGATAAAACAAGCATACACAACAGGACGTGGAAAGATTACCTTGAGAGCAGAAGCTGAAATTGAAGAAATGTCTGGAGGAAAGCAAAGAATAATAGTATCTTCACTTCCATATCAAGTAAATAAAGCTAAATTAATAGAATACACAGCAGAACTTGTAAAAGAAAAAAGAATAGAAGGAATATCAGCAATAAGAGATGAATCAGATAGAGAAGATAAAGTAAGAATAGTAATAGAACTAAAAAGAGACGCAAATCCACAAGTTGTTCTTAATTTATTGTATAAAAACACACAAATGCAAGACACTTTTGGAATAATAATGCTTGCATTAGTTGATGGTGTTCCTAAAATATTAACATTAAGAGAATGTTTAGATCATTACATAGAGCATAGAAGAAAAGTAATATTAAGAAGAACAAAGTTTGAATTAGATAAAGCAGAAGCAAGAGCACATATATTAGAAGGATTAAAAATTGCTTTAGACAACATCGATGAAGTAATTAATATAATCCGTTCTTCATATGATGATGCAAAAGAAAGATTAATGGAGCGATTTGGACTTTCTGAGATTCAAGCACAAGCAATATTAGATATGAGATTAAAAACACTATCAGGCTTACAGAGAGAAAAAATTGAAGAAGAATACAATGAATTGATGAAATTAATAGCTCATTTAAAAGAAATACTATCAAGTGAAACATTAGTATATCAAATAATTAAAGAAGAACTAATTGAAGTAAAAGAAAAATTTGGCGATGAAAGAAAAACAAAAATAATTGCAGCAGAAGGAGAAATTGAAGTAGAAGACTTAATAAAAGAAGAACAAAGCGTAATTGCATTAACACATTTTGGATATATTAAAAGAATGCCAATAGATACATATAAAAGCCAAAAACGTGGAGGCAAGGGCATTACAGGAATATCAACAAGAGAAGAAGATTTTGTAAAAGAAATATTTACTGCCTCAACACATGATACAATATTATTCTTTAGTAATAAGGGAAAACTATATAGATTAAGAGGATATGAAATACCAGAATCTGGAAGAACAGCAAAAGGAACAGCAATTGTAAATCTATTGAGTTTAGACGCCGGAGAAAAAATTTCAACAATAATACCAATACAAAATTTTGCGGAAGGAAAATATTTATTATTTGCAACAAGAAATGGTTTAATAAAGAAAACTGCACTAACAGAATATAACTCTGCAAGAAAAACAGGATTACTAGCAATAACTTTAAAAGATGATGATGAATTAATAGATGTTAGATTAACAGATGGAGAAGACAATGTTGTATTAGTAACAAAACAAGGAATGTGCATAACCTTTAGTGAAAAAGATGTAAGACCTATTGGTAGAGTATCACAAGGTGTTATAGGAATAAGATTAGATGATAATGACAGTGTAATAGGTATGGAATCAATTCTACAGGGAAGTAAATCAACTCTTCTTGCAATAACAGAAAATGGATTTGGAAAAAGAACAGAATTAGAAGAATACAGAGTTCAAACAAGGGGAGGCAAAGGAGTTATAACTTATAAAATAACACCAAAAACAGGAACAATAGTCGGAATAAGAATAGTAAATGAAGAAGACGATGTTATGCTAATAACAGATACAGGTACAATAATAAGAATAAATGTTGCAGAAATAAGTGTATTAGGACGTTCAACACAAGGAGTAACATTAATGAGAACAAATGAAGGAAAAGTGGTAAGTATAGAAAAAATAATACCTGAAAAAGAAGAATAAAAAAATGTCTTTTTTTGGGACAGTCCCAAAAAAAGACATTTAAGGAGAATGGTAGGGATGAAAGAGAAAAACAAAGGTATAACGCTAATTGTGTTGATAATTACTATAATAATAATGCTCATATTACTAGGAGTTAGCAGTAAAATACTAATAGATGGTAAGATAATAGGAAGTGCAGAAAAAGCAGTAAATACAACAAATAATAAAGTAGATGCTGAACAAACAAGAGTAGATTACTTAACTGGAGAACTAGATATAGCAATACAAAATCAATGTGATCATCAATGGGGAGATTGGGAAATAATACAAGAAGCAACAGAAACAGAAAATGGAACCAGAAAAAAACAATGTGCAAAATGCGGGAAGACAATAACACAGTCAATAGTATACCTAAGAATAGGTGCATATATAGAAGGATATGATCCTACTATAGGGAAAAATGGAGAAACAATAACAGCAGAATATACTTCAGAGGGTGCTAGCACAGGAGGAACTCAAGAAATAGATGGCACACTAGATGGTACAAAGGGGAATGGTAGCTCAAATCAAACTTTTAAATTAACAAGTATAACAAACTGGAGAATACTAGGAAAAGATAATGAAGGAAGAATATTAATAACCACAGCAGACCCAATAACTACAACTAGTAATACAGGGTTTAAATTAAAGGGACAGGCAGGATACAAAAATGGAGAAAAAGAATTTGAAACAATATGCAAAATGTATGGAAATGGTAAGTTTGCAGATAAAGAATTAGAAGCAAGAAGTAT
>SFKS01000005.1 GCA_004554705.1 Clostridiales bacterium
AGTTATGCACGTGATTTTATGATTAATAAAGGGTTTATCTATTGCGTGCCACCTTTTATGATTAGAAGTGATGTTGTAACAGGTGTTATGAGTTTTGAAGAAATGGATGCTATGATGTATAAAATTGAAGGCGAGGATTTGTATTTAATTGGTACAAGTGAGCATTCAATGATTGGTAAATTCAAAGACCAAATATTGCAAAAACAAAATCTTCCATACACAATGACTTCTTACTCTCCTTGTTTTAGAAAAGAAAAAGGTGCACATGGTATTGAAGAACGTCGGAGTTTATAGAATACATCAATTTGAAAAACAAGAAATGATAGTAGTTTGCGAGCCCGAAAAAAGTTACGAATGGTATGATAAAATGTGTAACTATACTGTAGAATTATTTAGAAGCCTTGAAATTCCAGTCCGCACACTTGAATGTTGTTCTGGAGATTTAGCAGATTTAAAAGCAAAATCATGTGATGTTGAAGCTTGGTCTCCTCGTCAAAAGAAATATTTTGAAGTCGGAAGTTGCTCTAATTTAACAGATGCACAAAGCAGACGTTTAGGTATTCGTGTTAAAGGAGAAAAAGGAAATTATTTCCCACATACATTAAATAATACAGTAGTTGCCCCTCCTCGTATGCTTATAGCATTTTTAGAAAATCACTATCAAGAAGATGGAAGTATAACAATACCAGAAGTATTAAGACCATATATGGGCGGAAAAGAAATTTTATATCCCAACAAATAAAAATAGTTAATATGTAGTGGCGGGCTCTAAAGTCCGCTCTTTAAAGATAAAGATAGGAGGAATATATGATTAAATAGTTTTAGTTGGTAAATCTAATGTTGGCAAATCTTCTTTTATTAATACTATGCTTAGTAGAAAAAATTTAGCTAGAACTAGTAGTGAACCAGGTAAGACAAGGCAAATTAATTTTTATAATGTAGATAATAGCTTCTATTTTGTTGACCTTCCAGGTTATGGCTTTAGTAAGATGTCTAAAGCTGAACAAATTAAAGTTGGAGAATTTATTGAGCACTATTTATCTACCAGAAAACCAATTGCATTAATTGTATTTTTAATTGACATACGCCACTCTCCTACTGAAAATGATGTTATGATGTATAACTACATAATCAATACAGGTTTTCCTTGTTTAGTTTTGGCTAATAAAGCTGATAAGCTTGCCACAACTAAGGTTGATAAAGCTGTTGCTGATTTACAAAACGAGCTTAACCCCTTAAAAGATTTAAAATTCTTGCCTTTCTCTTCTGAAAAAAGAATTTATTCAGAAGCGGTTTGGAAAGAAGTTGATAAAAGCATAGGAATGTAAGTGTTCCTATGCTTTTTAGTTTTATTTCTTAATTATTAAATCATCATTCTTGCAGTCTATTGTTACTTTTTGTTTTGGTAATATTGTTTGTTTTATGATTTCTCTTGCTATTAATGTTTCTAGTTTCTTTTGTACAAAACGTTTTAATGGTCTTGCTCCATAGACTGGGTCGTATCCATTTTTTATTAGATATTCTTTTGCTGATTTTGTTAATTCTATTGATATTTCTTGATTTTCTAAACGTTTATTTAAGTCTACAATTAGCAAGTCTAATATTTTTCCTATTTCGTTTTGTGTTAGCGGTTTGTAAAATACTATTTCATCTAGTCTGTTTAAGAACTCTGGTCTGAAGCTTTGTTTTAATAATTTTTCTACTTTTTCTTTTGCTTCTTCTGTTAGTTCTCCTTTGTCATTTATTCCTTCTAATATATATTCAGAACCTAAATTTGAGGTTAATATTATAATTGTGTTTTTAAAATCTATTGTTCTACCTTGTGAATCTGTTATTCTACCATCATCTAGAACTTGTAGTAATACATTGAATACATCTGGATGTGCTTTTTCGATTTCATCAAATAATACTACTGAATATGGTTTTCTTCTTACAGCTTCTGTTAATTGTCCACCTTCTTCATAGCCTACATATCCTGGAGGTGCACCAATTAGTCTTGATACTGAAAATTTTTCCATATATTCAGACATATCTATTCTTATGATGTTGTGTTCATCATCAAATAGGCTTTCTGCTAATGCTTTTGCAAGCTCTGTTTTACCAACACCTGTTGGTCCTAAAAACATAAATGAACCTATTGGTCTACGACTGTCTTGAATGCCTGCTCTTGAACGTATAATTGCATCTGTAACTTTATCTACTGCCTCATCCTGACCAATTACTCTTTTATGCAAAATTTCTCCTAAATTTAGTATTTTTTCTCTTTCACTTTCCATTAACTTAGAAACTGGAATTCCTGTCCATTTTGCTATTATTTTTGTTATTTCCTCTTCTGTAACTTTAGTTCTAAGCAAACTACTCTCTTTAGATTTTGTAGCAATTTCTTCTTCTTTTTTTAATTCTTTTTGTAATTCTGGTAGTTTACCATATTTTAATTCCGCTGCTCTATTAAGTTCATAATTTCTTTCTGCTTTCTCAATTTCACCATTGACCTTTTCTATTTCCTCACGTATTTTTTGAACTTTAGAAATAGCATTTTTTTCGTTTTCCCATTTTGCTTTCATTTCGTTAAATTTAGTTTGCATTTCTGCAATTTCCTTTTGAATTATAGCTAAACGTTTTTGTGATTGTTCGTCTTTTTCTTTTTTAAGTGCTGTTTCTTCTATTTGATGTTGCATTATCTTGTGAGATATTTCATCAAGTTCTGTTGGCATTGATTCCATTTCTGTTTTTATCATACTGCAGGCTTCATCAATTAAGTCTATTGCTTTATCTGGTAAGAATCTATCTGTAATGTATCTATGTGACAATGTTGCTGCTGTAATTATTGCATTATCACTTATTTCAACACCATGATATACCTCATATCTTTCTTTTAACCCTCTCAAAATTGAAATTGTATCTTCAACTGATGGTTCATCGACTAAAACATGTTGGAAACGTCTTTCTAAAGCAGGATCTTTTTCTATATATTGTCTGTATTCATTTAATGTTGTTGCACCTATACAATGAAGTTCTCCTCTTGCTAGCATTGGTTTTAATAGGTTTCCTGCATCCATTGCACCGTCTGTTTTTCCTGCTCCTACTATTGTGTGAAGCTCATCTATAAATAGGATAATTTTACCTTCACTCTTTTTTACTTCTTGTAATACTGCTTTTAGTCTTTCTTCGAATTCTCCTCTGTATTTTGCACCTGCAACTAATGCACCCATATCAAGTGAGAAAATTGTGCAGTCTTTTAAGTTTTCTGGAACATCTCCTCTTACAATTCTTAATGCTAAACCTTCTGCAATAGCGGTTTTACCAACACCAGGTTCTCCTATTAAACATGGATTGTTTTTTGTTTTTCTTGAAAGTATTCTAATTACATTTCTTATTTCATCATCTCTACCTATTACAGGGTCAAGTTTTTGTTTCCTTGCCATTTCTACTAGGTCTGTACCATATTTCTTTAAAGCATCATATGTTTCTTCTGGATTATCAGTTGTCACTCTTGTATTCCCCCTTACTTCTGATAGAACTTTTAAAAAACTATTTTTGTTTATGTTAAAAGTTCTAAATAATTCTTTTAATTTTAAATTTGCTTTATCAATTAAACCAATCATAATGTGCTCAACAGAGACATATTCGTCTTTCATTTTTTCTGCTGTGTTTTCTGCAGTTGTTAATGCTTCATCTACATCCCTTGAAATATATACTTGATTCATCTGTCTTGCATTTGAATGCATACTTGGCTTATTATCTATTTCTTTTTTAATTGTTCTTTCAAATTCTTCACTTACATTCATCTTCTTTAGTAGCTCTTTAATTAAACTATTTTCTCCAATTAGCAATGCATATAGTAAGTGTTCTTGGTCTATCTGGCTGTTTTCATGCTCTATTGCTAAATTTTGTGCTTTTTGTATAGTTTCAATTGATTTTTGAGTAAATTTTTGAATATCCATATACATTCCCCCTTAAAATAAATTAGCACTCTACTTTGTCGACTGCTAATATTGTATAACTTTTTTTCAAAAAAATCAATACTTTTCTTATAAAAAGTACAATTTAATTAAAATTATCAATTAAACAAATTAATATGCAAAATTCCTTGTAAGTATTGACAAATATGGTAAGAATATTATAAAATAATATATATTTTAAATGCGTTAGTACAATGCAAAGCTGTAAAAAGTTACTAGTAGAGAGTAAGGGTCGTAGGCTGAAAGCCCTTTTAGCAAACATTACAAAGTGAAACACATTGGAAGCATATTTTTAAAAAGTGAAGCATTATTTTTTGATGCTTAAGCTGGGTGGCACCGCGAATTATATTCGTCCCTGCATATGTTGCAGAGGGCTTTTTTTGTTCCTACTGCGAATAAAATTTAAAAAGGGGGATTTTTAGTATGGAAAAAATCAAGGATTTATTCTCAAACACAAACAACTTTGTAGATAAGGAGGTTACAATTGAAGGTTGGGTAAAAACTGTTAGAGATTCGAAAACTTTTGGTTTCTTAGAACTGAATGATGGTAGCTTTTTTAAAAACGTACAAGTTGTTTTTGACGATACATTAAAGAACTTTGCTTATATTTGCAAACTTCCTATTAGCTCTTCAATAAAAGTAGTTGGGAAGTTTATTAAAACAGAGGGAGCTAAGCAACCATTTGAAATTAAAGCAACAAATATTGAGATTGAATTTTTAGCAAGCTTAGACTATCCACTTCAAAAGAAAAGACATACTTTTGAATATTTAAGAACAGTAGCACATTTACGCCCAAGAACAAATACCTTTAATGCAGTATTTAGAGTTCGCTCTGTTTTGTCTTATGCAATACACAAATTTTTCCAAGAAAGAGATTTCGTATACGTTCACACACCAATAATTACTTCTAGTGATTGTGAAGGTGCTGGAGAAATGTTTAATGTTTCTACTTTAGATATGAACAATGTACCAAAATTGGAAAATGGCAAAGTTGATTATTCAAAAGACTTTTTTGGAAAGCCTGCACATCTTACAGTAAGTGGACAATTAGATGTTGAAACATTTGCTTTTGCTTTTAGAAATGTTTACACTTTTGGTCCAACTTTTAGGTCAGAGAACTCAAACACAGTAAAGCATGCATCAGAGTTTTGGATGATTGAGCCTGAAATATGCTTTGCAGATTTAAATGATGATATGTGTTTAGCTGAAGATATGATTAAATATATAATTAATTATGTGTTAGAACATTGCCCAGAAGAAATGGAATTCTTCAATAATTTTATTGACAAAGGATTACTAGACAAACTTCACAATGTTGTAAATTCTGATTTTGCTAGAATAACATATACAGATGCAATTAAGGAATTAGAAAAAAATAATGATAATTTTGAATTTCCTGTACATTGGGGTTCAGATTTACAAACAGAACATGAAAGATATTTGTGTGAAGTATTATTTAAAAAGCCTGTATTTGTAACAGACTATCCATCAGAAATAAAAGCTTTTTATATGAAGCTTAACCCAGATGGAAAAACAGTTGCAGCAGTTGACCTTCTAGCCCCTGGAATTGGAGAAATCATCGGTGGTAGTCAAAGAGAAGATAACTTAGATATACTATTAAATAAGATAAAAGAAAATGGTATGAAGGAAGAGGATTATTGGTGGTATTTAGATTTAAGAAGATATGGAAGTGCACGTCATGCAGGTTTTGGTTTAGGTTTTGAAAGAATGATGATGTATTTAACAGGTATGCAAAATATTCGTGATGTAATACCTTTTGCAAGAACACCAAAGAATTGTGATTTTTGAGGTTTTATGATATTAGAATATAAAATTAAAGAAAATGATAATTATATAAATCTAAAAGAATTAATTAAACTTCATTTTCAAATTTCTGATAGGTTATTAGTTAAATTAAAACATGAACAAAAAATATTTGTAAATAGTAAAATTGCTTCTGTTTGTACTCCATTAAATGTTGGAGACATAGTTTCTATTAATCTTGATTTTATTGAAGATAATTCAAATATTGTACCAGCAGAGATGTTTTTAGAGATAATATATGAAGATGCTGCTATTCTTGTAATTAACAAGCCTGCTGGTATTCCTGTACATCCTTCAATTAATCATTTTGAAGATAGTTTATCAAATGGGGTTAAGTTTTATTTTAATAAGCTTGATTTAAAAAAGAAAATACGTCCTGTAAATAGGCTTGATAAAGATACTTCTGGGTTAGTTATTTTTGCAAAGAATGAATATGTACAAGAGAGTTTAGTAAAGCAAATGAAGAATAAGGAATTTATAAAAGAATATATTGCTATTTGTGATGGAAAACTAGAAAATTCAAAAGGGACTATTAATGCTCCTATTACAAGAAAAGATAATAGCATAATAGAAAGATGTGTTTCAGATATAGGAGATATAGCTATTACACATTATGAAGTTTTAAAATCCTATACAAACTATACTGCTATCAAATGTATATTAGAGACTGGAAGAACTCATCAAATTCGTGTACATATGGCACATATTGGGCATCCTCTCCTTCGGAGATACTTTATATGGTACCTCCTCTTCTCTAATTCCTAGGCAAGCTTTACATGCATATAAAATTAAGTTTATTCACCCAATATCAAAGCAAAAAATGGATTTTATAATAGATTTGCCAAGTGACATGACTCGCTTACTACTATAAAATCCATACAGCTTGTTTTAGCTTATGATTTCAACATTATATCCAATAAATAATCCTGTTTCAATTACTCCTACTATGCTTTTTAATTTTGCTTCAAATGATTCATCAACATTTTCAAATTTTGCATCAATTATTAAGTTCCCATTTTCTGTTATAACTGGGCCATCCTTCTTTTTAGCTAATCTAAGCTCTGCAGATGTTGCACCTAATTCAAACAGCTTTTCTTTTACTGCATACAAGCTATCTGGGAATACTTCTATTGGTATTGGAAATTTTTCGCATGGTTTTTCAACAAATTTGCTACTATCCACTAAAATATATGTTTTTTTAGCATTTGCAATATTTAATTTTTCTCTAAACATTGCTGCTCCTCTTCCCTTTATGAGCCATTTTTGTGGGGTCACTTCGTCTGCACCATCAAAGCACCAGTCTGGTTTTGAGGTTAGTAATGTTTGAACAGGAATTCCTAAATACGTGCAGACCATACCTAATTCTTTTGAAGTTGGTATTGCCTTTATATTTAGCTTTTCCTCCTTAATTCTCTTGGCTATTGCCTGTACAGCTAAAAAGGAGGTTGAACCTGAACCTACACCAATTACATCACCATCTTTAGCAAATCCGGCAATTTTATCAGCTATTTTTTGCTTTTCCTCTAAATTACTAATCTCGCCATTCCATTCTAGTTTTTGAACAACTTTTTCATCCCAATACATAAATCTTTCCCCCTTTTTAACTTAAGCAAAAACGAAAAAGAAGTAAGTTTTCGTTTTTACACGTCTGGTTCACACAATCCAAAGTTCTTATTGTCTTTCAATTTAAATAATACATTAACTTTGTTTGTTTCTGAGTTTATAAATGTTACAAATCTGTCTGCTGGTTTTTCTTGTAGTTTTAGGATTGCATCTTCTGGTGTCATAGGTTTTAAATCATAATATACTGTTTTGATGATTTCTCCTTCTAATTCTGCTTCTGGTAAATTTACTGGTAAGTTTTTAATTGAATCTTCTTTGTTTGCTCTATCTTTTTTTGTTTTCATTTTTCTAACTTGACCTTCAAGTATATCAAAGTCTTTATCAATTGATGCGTATAAATCGTTGTGAGCCGTTACAGCTCTAAATACACCTGCTATTGATTTCACTGTCATTTCTGCAATTTGTTCGTTTCTTTCTGTTCTAAATGTTATTGATACATCAAAATCCTCTCCAAAATATTTTTCAATTCTGTCCATTTTTTTATTTACATAATCTTTTATTGCCTCTGTTGCTGACAAATCTTTTCCTAATATTGTTATATTCATATGTTTTCCTCCTTAAAATTATCTATATATAATATTTTATATTATATCATCTGCTTTATAAAATTCTTCTAAAAGGTCTTTTATCTATTTAATTATTCTTCTGATTGCTCTCCTATTTTCTTTAAGCTTATTTTGCCTTGTTTATCAATATCTAGCACCTTTACAATCACTCTATCTCCTACTGATAATACATCTTCAATTTTTGCAACTCTTTCTTTTGATATTTTGGAAATATGAAGTAGTCCTTCTTTTCCTCCACCTAAGTCTACAAATGCTCCAAATGGCATTATTTTTGTAACAATACCATCATAGTATTCTCCTACTTCTATTTCTCTTGCAATATTTTCAATTTTATCTATTGCTTTTTGAGCAGCTTCTTTATCGATAGAGTAAACTATTACATTACCTTCTTCAGAAATATCAATTTTTACGCCGGTTTCATCAATTATTTTATTAATTACTTTTCCGCCTGTTCCTATTACATCTTTTATTTTGTCTGGGTTAATTTTCATTGTTAATATTTTTGGTGCATATTTAGAAACTTCTCTTCTAGGTTCTGCAATTTGTTTTAGCATTATTTCATCTAAAATATATTGACGTGCTTTTTTTGTTCTTGCAAAAGCTTCTTCTATTATTTTATATGATAATCCATCTACTTTTATATCTACTTGTATTGCTGTTATACCATTCTTTGTTCCACCAACTTTAAAGTCCATATCTCCAAAGAAATCTTCTAATCCTTGTATATCTGTAAGCATTATATAGTTGTCTGGATTTTCACTATCTGTTACTAATCCTGTAGATATACCTGCTACTGGGTTTTTTATTGGAACGCCTGCATCCATTAATGCTAATGTACTTCCACATATACTTGCTTGTGAAGTTGAACCATTTGAACTTAAAACTTCTGATACAACTCTTATTGTATAAGGAAATTCTTCTTGACTTGGAATTACTGGAACTAGGGCTCTTTCTGCTAATGCTCCGTGTCCTATTTCTCTTCTTCCAGGTCCTCTTACTGGTTTTGCTTCACCAACACTATATCCTGGGAAGTTGTATTGGTGAATATATCTTTTTGATGTTTCTTCATCTAATCCATCTAGCAATTGTTCATCTGTCGTCATTCCAAGTGTTGCAACAGACATAACTTGTGTTTGACCTCTTGTAAATACGCTACTGCCATGTACGCGTGGTAGGATTCCTACTTCGCATGAAAGTGGTCTGATTTCATCAATTTTACGTCCATCTGGTCTTTTATGTTCGTTTAATATCATTGCTCTTACAGATTTTTTCTCTAATTTGTATAAACTATCTGCTATATCTGTTTTGATTTCTTCTGCTCTTTCTTCTCCATATTTTTCCACAAAATATGCCTTAACATCTTCAGCTAATTTATCCATATTGCTATCACGTGTTTCTTTATCAAGAGCTTGTACATCTTTGTACATTCTATCATAGAAGTTTGTTTCTATTTCTTCATATATATCGTGATCTACTTCAAATGATTTGTATTCGAATTTTGGTTTTCCTATTTCTTCTTTTATTTTTGAAATAAATTCGCAGACTTTTTTAATTTCTATATGCCCTACTTTTATTGCTTCTAACATTTTATCATCTGGTAATTCTTTTGCACCAGCTTCTATCATAGCAATCTTGTCCATTGTTCCTGCAACTAATAAATCAAGTTCTGATTTTTTTCTTTGTTCTAGTGTTGGATTTATAACAAATTCTCCATCAACATAACCGACCTTTACTGCTGCTGTTGGTCCACCAAATGGTATATCTGATATTGAAAGTGCTACTGATGTACCTATCATTGCACATACCTCTGGTGAACAATCTATTTCTACAGATAATACTGTTGCTGTAACTACAACATCATTTCTAAAATCTTTTGGGAAAAGTGGTCTTATTGGTCTGTCAATTGCTCTTGACACTAATATTGCTTTGTCAGCTGCTTTTCCTTCTCTTCTTGTAAATCCTCCTGGGATTTTACCTGCTGCATACATTTTTTCCTCATAATCTACTGATAATGGAAAAAAGTCTATTCCTTCTCTTGGCTCTTTTGATGCTACGACATTCACCATAACAACTGTATCGCCATATCTTACTAGTACATTAGCATTGGCTAATTCTGCTAGTTTTCCTGTTTCAATTGTAAGTGTTCTTCCTGCTAATTCCATTGAATATGTTTTAAACATAATTTTTTCTCCTTTTCTCTTTTTGAAAACTAAGATACAGTTTAATTTTCTAATATTATTCTTTAAGATAACTTTATTATGAAGTAACCTCTAAAATATATTCTAGTTTAGAATACATTTTGTAAGCTACTTTCCATAATATTTTATCTTAAAATAGCACAACAAGGCGGGAAGTCCGCCTTTTGTAATTATTTTCTTAAATTTAATTTTTCAACTACTTCTCTATATTTTGGTAAATCGTTTTTAGATAAATAGTTTAATAAATTTCTTCTTTTACCAACCATTTGTAAAAGTCCACGTCTTGAATGATTATCTTTTTTGTGTACTTTTAAATGTTCTGTTAGTTCATTAATTCTTTCAGTTAAAAGTGCAATTTGAACTTCTGATGAACCTGTATCTTTTTCATCTCTACCGAAAGTTTTAATGATTTCTTGCTTTCTTTCTTTAGTCATCTTGTATTCCTCCTTTTAAATATATTTGCCTTAAACTGAACTTAAAGTCGGATTTTTCTATTAAGCTAAGTAAAAGGTAATTTTTACCTTTATTATTTTACTATATTTTTGTTTAAAATGCAAGTAGTTTTATAGAGATTGGGCGAGAATTTAGTAAAATTAAGGGTGAATAGTAGGCTCAATCACTAAATCCGCACATCTTTTTGAAGCCATGTTTACAAATTTTTCAATATCTATATGGTTTCTTCCATTTGGTTTATCAGAAATTGAGCGTATTACTATGAATGGAATTTTGTTTAGAGTAGCTACTTGTGCAATTGCTGCACCTTCCATTTCAACACAATCAGCTCCAAATTTGCTTCTTATTTTTTCTTTCATTGCTACTTGATTACAAAATATATCTCCTGATGCTATTATTCCAACAATTATTTTATACTCATTATTATCTTTTTTGTATCTTTTTATTAATTTTTCATCACTTTTGAAGAATCTACCTGTATCTGTTATGTATCCTTTTTCATGTCCAAAAGCAGTTATATCAAAGTCATGTTGTACTAATTTTCCCCCTATTACAATATCTCCTATTTCTAGTTCATCATTTAAAGAACCTGCTATGCCTACATTCATAATATATTCAATATCAAAGTTATCTATTAGAATTTGTGTTACTCTTGCTGCATTTACTTTACCTACTCCACATTTTATTAGTATATATTCTTTTTTGCTTGCTTCTCCTTCATAATAAATTAATTCTCTTAGTTCTTTTTTTTCTACTTCTTTAAATTTATTTTTAATAGCTTCTAGCTCTTCATCCATTGCAGTTATTATTGCAATTTTACTCATAGTATCCATCTCTTTATTTTTCAATCATTATATAGTGGAATTGACTTTACTTTATGCATATTTCTACTGTTCTTTTCCTGTATTTTTTTATCTATTTCAACATCTCCAGATGTTCCATTAAATATATATTTATCTATTTTTTCATAACTTATTCCAAGTTCTTCCTCATCAGTTTGTCCATTCCAAAGCTCTGCAGATGGTTCCTTATTTATTATACAGTTTGGTATTTTTAGATAATTTGCCAAAAGATATACTTCTGTTTTTGTAACATTAGCTAGAGGATTTATATCACATGCTCCATCTCCCCATTTTGTGAAATATCCTACAGTACGTTCTGATAGGTTTCCTGTTCCTATTACTAATAAATTGTTTAGCTGTGCATATTGGTAGAGATATGTCATTCTAACACGAGGAAGTATATTGGCTTCTGCTAATTGAATATTTTCATATTTAGATTTATCTTTGCTTATTTTTAAAGCATCTACAACTGGTTTAATATTAAATGTATGAAAATCAAAATTAAATTTATTTATTAGTTCCATTGCATCATTACAATTTACATTTTCTCCATAAGGCATGAGTATTAAGTGAATGTTAACATTTCCTTCTTGGCATAATCTGGCAACAGTACTACAATCTATCCCTCCACTCATTCCTAATACTACTCCTTTGGCATTTGCCTCTTTTACTTGTGATTTTATCCATGTGGATATTTTATTTGCTTGTTCTTGTACATTCGTACTTGTAATTACAAATTTTTTATTTTCCATATAATTTTTCCTCTCTTTATCAATTGTTTTAATAATTTTCTATATTTTAAAAAAGAAGAGCAGCACACTAGTCTGTTGCCTAGTGTGCTTTTTGGGTTATGCTGTGATGCGAAGCTGATACCAGCATTCGTTATCATTGCTAGTAACATTTTTAAAGTTCAACTCTAAAATATGCTTCATATCAGTAAGCATCTTGCTTGGAAAGTATTCTTTATGCAATGATATAATTATCATTGTAGAATTATTTTCAAGAATAGTTCCACAAAATAATTCCCCTTCATTTTTCAAATCTTGCCACTTCATATTATATTTTGAAAATACAAGATTTGAAATTCGTTCCGCCTTTGCTTTGCATTGGCTTGTAGTAAGGGTCTCATTTTCTTGGTTTTTCACAGCAAATTTCCTCCTTAATTTCATCCTTTTGGATGTTAATTTGATTTTATCACATTTACAACAATATTGCAAATATTATAAAAAAGTAGAGACCTATCTATTGATAGTTCTCTACTAGAAAGATTAAAGTATTATCTGGAAGTAATCTCCAGTTTCATAGGCTTCAGATACTTTTAAGCCTACATCCTGGAGGAATTCCCCAAGTCTTTTCTCGAACCACGCCATTTCTATTGGCGTATCCTTAATTTCCTCATGTAGTACAATTACTACATGATTTTCTGGGTTTTTTCCTATGTCTATCCACCCATTTTTCAGAAGAGAATTTATCTCTTCTTCTGAAAACCCTTCTTTTTGGAAGAATTTTCTAACAATTTCTTTGGCTTCTACTTCCACTGTTTTGGTCATTTTTTTAAATCTCCCTTTTTTATTTTATCATCTTTCGATGTTTAATATATTATATCATATTTACATAAAATTTACAATTCAATGCGTCTTCTATTTTAATTCTATAATACCTATTTCCAGTCCATTTTGTTTATGTGCACCTCTATATGAGTGTATTGAGTTAGAGTTGCAAACTGTACATATTTTTGAGTCTATTATATTTTCAGCTTGTAGTCCTTTTTCTCTTAGCATATCAATATTTATTTTTACGGTATCTATGTGCCATTTTTCTTGAATCTGTTCTATTTCTTTCTTATATTTAGGGAAAACTGACTCATACATATTTTTTACATCTTCTCCAACTTCAAAGTGGCATTTTCTTATACTTGGACTTATACAACAAATAATATCTTTTGGATTACAATTATACAACTCTTGCATTTTGTCTATTCCTTTTGCTGCAATTTTTTGGATAGTTCCTCTCCAGCCAGAATGTATATTTGCGATTACTCTTTTATTTTTGTCATATAACATTAATACTATACAGTCTGCATTTGTAGCACAAATTGCTATATGTCTTTTATTTGTCATTAATCCGTCAGTTTCTGCATAGCATTTTTCAAGAAAATCAGGTTTGTCCAAGTTTATTTTTCTTTCCACATTTTTTATTGTATCTTTATGTACTTGACAAGTTTTTACAATATCCTTGTATTCTATTCCCAGATTTTTACAAAGTATTCTATAGCTATTCTTATTTTCTTCTATTTGTTTTTCAGATAATAAGTGTGTTTGCTTGCTATATAATGGCATCCTGAAGTCATTGTTTATCCCTAATGTAAAAGCATGTGATATGTCATCATTATATTCTAATAATCTTCTAAATTGGAGATATTCTATGTTTTCCTTTTTTACATGTATAACATTTTCGTTTGATAAGTCCATTTAATTTATCCTCCTAGATTATAATAATACAACATTTTTTTTGCTATTGCAAGTATTATTTTTTAACATACTTTTCTTAATTCTTTTGCATTTTCTATTGCAATCTCACTTATGTTTCCATTTGAAATACGAGCTATTTCATATATTGTTTCTTCTTCATTTAATCTTTTTATATTTGTCTTTGTTTTGTTATCTTTAATCTCCTTATATATATAGTAATTACTTTCACCTTGTGCAGCAATTGCTGGCAAATGTGTAATGCAAAGAATTTGATGTTTTTTAGAGATTATTTTCATTTTTTCTGCTACTGCTTTTGCTGCTTTTCCACTTATTCCCGTATCAATTTCATCAAATACTATTATCGGTACTTCATCTATATTTGCAAGAACAGTTTTTATTGCAAGCATTATTCTAGACATTTCTCCACCAGATGCAATTTTTACAAGTTCTTTGTATTCTTCACCTATGTTCGTACATATTACAAATTCAACTTTATCATTACCATTTACTGTATAGTTTTCTTCTTTTTCAAATTTTATATTAAACTTGGCATTTGGCATCTCTAGATCTTTTAATTCTTCATTTACCTTTTCTGCTAAAACTTGTCCATATCTTATTCTCATTTCTTGTAGCCTATTGCATAAGTTCTTCATTTTGGCTTCAACATCTTTTTGTTCTAATTTAAGTTTATTATTCATTTCTTCTGCATTTTCAATTTCTTTTATTTCATTTTCTAATTTATCTTTATATTCTAATATTTCATCAATAGTATTTCCATATTTTCTTTTTAGTGAAAATATGGTATCTAACCTTCTTTCAACTTCATCTATTTCATATTTATTAAAATCTATTTCATCTTTTAAGTTAGTAATATCTCTTGCTGTTTCCTGCAATTCATAATATATACTCTTTAATTCGTTAAGTTTATTCTTGTATGTTTCTCCATAGTTTTCTATTTTCTCTAAACATCTAATTGAAGTAGATATATATTCAATTGCATTTGAATTAATGTTTTCATTTATTATTTCTAAATTTTCCTTTAACTTTTCGCTATTCATCATAATGCTATGTTTTTCTTCTAAGTCTAAGTCTTCACCTGTTTTTAAATTGGCAATTTCAATTTCATTATATTGGTATCTTAATAGGTCCAATTTTCTTTCTTTTTCTGTATCGTCTCCATAGTTGTTTATTAACTTATTTTTAATGGCATTGAATTTATTAAAATATTCTTGGTATTCCGTTTTTATGCTTTTTATATCTTCACCTATAAAACTATCTAAATAATAAATATGTTGCATGCTATTTAATAAATTTTGATTATCATGTTGCCCATGTATATCAATTATTTTGCTCATAACATTTCTCAGTTCTGCAACAGTTACTAGTTTGCCATTTATTTTACAACTGTTTCTGCCATTTGAATATACTTCTCTGGAAACAATTATATTTCCATCCTCTGAATATTTACTTTGTGGGTAAAAAATACTTGCCTCTATTAAAGAATATTCTTCTCCTTTTCTTATCATTTCCTTAGAAAACCTACCACCTGAAATTATTCCTAAAGAGTCAATAATTAATGTTTTGCCTGCTCCTGTTTCTCCTGTTAATACATTGAATCCTTCATTAAAATTTATTGATAAATCATCAATTATTCCTATATTTTTTATATGTAATGTAGATATCATATCAAACCTCCCAAAATCTTGTTCGTAATTATTTTATAACTTTTTAAATGTATTGTCAATAAATTTTAGAAAATTTGTTTGTCTTTTTATTTGTCGTTTTTTGGGACTGTCCCAAAAAACGACAAAAAGCATTTAGAAAAAGCGACCAATGGTCGCCTTTTTGACTATTTCAGGAAGTTTGTAGCCTGATGAGTAGTATTAGTTTCAATATTGTTTTCATCTTCTTCAATTTTTGCTCTTTTTTCTTTTAGTTTTATATTATCTTTTGCTATTGTTAGTAGTAGTTTTATTCTGTTTATTTGATTGCTTTGACTTGCTCCTGGGTCATAGTCAATTGGTGCTATATTTGCTTCTGGATATTTGTTTCTTATTGTTTTTATTACTCCTTTCCCTACTACATGGTTTGGTAAACATGCAAATGGTTGTAAGCATACTATATTTTGTATTCCATATTTCATAAACTCTAACATTTCTGCTGTTAGTATCCAGCCTTCCCCTGTTTGGTTTCCTGTTGATAAAATCTCTTTTACCATTTCTGCAAGTTCCTCTATGTTGCATGGTGGTAAATATCCTTTACTTGAATTTTCCAGTGCTTGTTTATAGTCTTTTTCCATTTTATTTACAATATTTAATGCTAGTTTATATATTTTGGCATTAAAAGTTCTATTTTTTAATATTTTTGCTTTGATAATGCTGTTTATTATTATATACTTTACAAACCCCATTAAATCTGGCATTATTACTTCTGCTCCTTCTTTTTCTAGAAGGTCTATACAATAGTTGTTTCCAAATGGATGATATTTAATTAGTATTTCTCCTACAATACCTACTTTTGGTTTTTCTTTTGAAGTATCTATTTCTATCTTTTCAAAGTCATTAACTATTTCATATAAACTTTGATTAAATTCCTTAACTGTTGATTTAACAGCTAATTTTTTACATTTTTCTAGCCAAGTATAATATAGTTTTTCTGTTTCACCTTCATTTATTTCATAAGCTTTGTTTTTGTGTAATAGTTTTTGTAATAAATCACCATATATTGTTGCTTGTACTAATTTTCTAACTAAAGATAAGGATATTTTAAATCCTGAATTTTTTTCAAGTCCAACAAAGTTAAAGGAAATTACTGGTATATTTGGATATCCTGCATCCTTTAGTGCTTTTCTGATAAAGCCAATATAGTTTGTTGCTCTACATCCTCCACCTGTTTGTGACATCATTAAGGCTAGTTTATTTACATCATATTTTCCAGATTCGACTTCTTCAATTAATTGTCCTATTGTTAGTATTGATGGATAGCATGCATCATTATTGACATATTTAAGCCCTGTTTCAACAGTGTGTCCGAGTACATTCTCTTAAAAGTTTTACTTTATAGCCCTCAGATTGTAAAGCTACTTCAAACATTTCAAAATGTACTGGAGACATCTGTGGTATTAAAATGGTATAGTCTTTTTTCATTTCTTTTGTAAATTCTACTTTTTGTATTTCATAGTTGGCACAGCATTTTTGTTGTATTTTGTTTCTTTTATTCATACTTGCAATTAGAGAGCGTATTCTTATTCTGATTGCTCCTAGATTGTTTACTTCATCAATTTTAATTAATGTATACATTTTTCCAAAGCTTGATAAAATTTCTTCAACTTGGTCTGTTGTAACAGCATCTACACCACAACCAAATGAGTTTAATTGCACCAATTCCAAATTTTTATTTCTTCCTACAACATCTGCTGCTCTGTATAGTCGTGAATGAAATACCCATTGGTCCACAACCCTTATTGGCCTTTGTACTGTTGATAAATGTGCCACACTATCTTCAGATAAAACACATAGTCCAAGTGAGGTTATCATTGTATCAATTCCATGATTTATTTCAGGGTCAATATGATAAGGTCTACCTGCAAGTACTATTGCTTTTAGGTTGTTTTCTTCAATATACTTTAAAGCCTCTTCTCCTTTTTGTCTTATATCTGCTTTATATCTTTGGTATTCTTCTTCTGCTTTTTGTACTGCTTCTCTTAATTCTTTCTTTGTAAATCCATATTCTTTAAATTCTTCTAATTCATAAAGTCTTTTTACTAGTCCTTGTTTATCAAAAGGCAAAAATGGATTAATAAACTTTATACCTTTTTCATTTAAATCCTCAACATTGTTTTTCAAAACCTCAGAGTATGAAATAACGATTGGGCAGTTATATTTGTTATTTGCTTCACTATCTTCTTGTCTTGAATACATCATACATGGATAAAATATAGTTTTGATTCCTTGATTAATTAAACTTACAATATGTCCATGACTTAACTTCGCTGGATAGCATACTGATTCTGATGGCATTGATTCCATACCTTTTTCATATGTTTTTCTATCACTTTTTTCTGATAAAATTACTCTAAAGCCTAGGTTTGTAAATAGTGTAAACCAAAAAGGATAATCTTCATACATATTTAAAACTCTTGGCATACCTATTGTTCCACGTTTTGCATCTTCTTCAGCTAATGGCTTGTACCCGAATAATCTTTGGTATTTATATTTGTATAAATTTGGAAGTTGTGTTTTGTTTTTTTCTATTCCAGCTCCCCTTTCACATCTGTTTCCTGTTATAAATTTTTTACCTGTTGAAAATTCATTGACTGTAAGTAAGCAATTGTTTTCACATCCATGGCATCTTGTATGTACTACTGTTACCTTTAAATTATCTAATTCTTCGTTTTTTGTAACTTTTGATATATATTGTTTATCATTATTTATATCGAATTCCTCTTTGGCTAATACTGCTATTCCATAGGCTCCCATAAGTCCTGCAATATCTGGTCTTATAACTTCTTTGCCTACTATTAATTCAAAAGCTCTCAAAACTGCATCATTATAGAAGGTTCCACCTTGTACAACAATTGAATCTCCTAGAGTTTCAACATCTCTAATTTTCATAACTTTTTGAATTGCATTTTTTATAACTGAATATGATAGACCTGCTGAAATATCTCCAACTTTGTATCCTTCTTTTTGTGCCTGTTTTATTTTTGAGTTCATAAATACTGTACATCTTGAGCCTAAATCTACTGGTCTATTTGATTTTATTGCTTCTTCTACAAATTCCTCAATGCTTAAATTTAAACTCTTTGCAAAGGTTTCAATAAATGAACCACAACCTGATGAACATGCTTCATTTAACATTATATTATCAACAGCACCATTTTTTATTTTTATGTATTTCATGTCTTGTCCACCAATATCTACAATGCTTGTAGCATTAGGCATAAATTTTTTTGCTGCTGTATAGTGAGCGATTGTCTCTATTTCTCCCAGTTCTAGGTTTAAGGCAGTTTGCATTAGTTTTTCGCCATATCCTGTTGAGCCAGAGTACCTGATAATTGCTTTTTTAGGTAATATACTATATAAATCTTTCAACATATTTATAACTGTTTGAAGTGGTTTTCCTTCATTATTTTTATATGAAGAATATAATAAATTTGCTTCATTATCTATTAAAACTATTTTACTTGTTGTTGAACCTGCATCTATTCCTAAAAAGCAATCTCCACTAAATTTATCTAGTTCTTTTTTTGGTACAGTATGTTTACTATGTCGCTCTTTAAACTCTTTATATTCATTTTCTATTGTGAATAATGGTTTTAAAGAATCTGATGACATATCATGATAGTTTTTTAATAATTCTATTTTACTTTTTAATTTTTCAATTGTAATTGATTTGTAATTTATAGAGTCTAATGTCGCACCTTTGGCAACTAATAGGTGTGCATCTTCTGGCACTATTATTTCGTCTTGAGTTAAATTTAATGTTTCTATAAATCTTTTCCTTAACTCTGATAAATAGCTTAGTGGTCCGCCTAAAAATGCAACCTTCCCTCTTATTGGTCTTCCACAAGCTAGTCCTGATATAGTTTGATTTACAACAGCTTGAAATATTGAAGCTGCTATGTCTTCCTTTGCTGCTCCTTCATTTAATAAAGGTTGTATATCTGTTTTTGCAAAAACTCCACATCTTGAAGCTATTGGATAAATGGTATTGTAATCTTTTGCAAGTTCATTTAGTCCAGGAGTGGTAGTGTTTAGCAATGTTGCCATTTGATCTAAAAATGCTCCTGTACCTCCTGCACATGTCCCATTCATCCTCTGTTCTATAGATTTTCCAAAATATATTATTTTAGCATCTTCTCCGCCAAGTTCTATTACTACATCAGTTTGTGGTATGTACTTTTCGACTGTTCTTTTGCAAGCAACAACTTCTTGTATGAAAGGTAATCCTAAAAATTCTGATACAGATAAAGCACCTGAACCTGTTAAAGCTATTGTCATGTCATAATTTTCGAACTTGTCAACTAATTCCTCTAAACAGCTACAAACTGTATTTTTTGTGTCTGAAAAATGTCTTTTATATGTTGTATATAGTACTTCTAAATTGGTATTCATAGCTACAACCTTAACAGTTGTTGAACCCACATCAATTCCAATGTGTATAATATCTTTCATATTACTCCTCTTTCTGCTTTAATTGCGTAACTAATATTATATCTTATTAGCTTTAATTTTACAACCATTAATTAAATATATTAAAAATAAATTAAAAATTGCTTAAAATTTTTTGTTAAGTATAATTAAAGTGTGCATTAGAAAAAAGTTATTAGCGAAGCGATACTTTTTTCTATAAGCGACATTAAAATTGTCACAAGCGATAGTTCGTTTGCGACGAGTATGGCTGGGGTGGTAGGATTCGAACCTACGGAATGTCGGAGTCAGAGTCCGATGCCTTACCACTTGGCGACACCCCAATGTCTTATTAATGAATAGTAAATGGTGAATAATCTATGTTAGTTTTTTGTCATTCATGAATGACAAAAAACTAACAATAACTATTAACTATTCATTCTTAATTATTTTAATTTGTTTGGATAAATTGCTACACTTCCTAATTCTGCCTCTATGTTTAGTAGTCTGTTGTATTTTGCAACTCTGTCTGTTCTACATGGTGCTCCTGTTTTTATTTGTCCTGCATTCATTGCTACTGCTACATCTGCTAGTGTTGTGTCTTCGGTTTCGCCAGATCTATGTGATACTACTGCTGTGTAGCCATTTTTCTTTGCTAGTTCAATTGCATCTAATGTTTCTGTTAATGTTCCTATTTGATTTAATTTTATTAAGATACTGTTTGCTGTTTTGTTGTCTAGTCCCTTTTGTAGCCTTTTAATATTTGTTACAAATAGGTCATCACCTACTATTTGGATTTTATCTCCTAATTTATCTGTTAGTTTTTTCCATCCTTTCCAATCTTCTTCTGCTAAACCATCTTCTATTGAAATTATTGGATATTTTTCTACTAATTCAGCCATAAAATCAATCATTTCATCAACTGTTTTTAAGTGGTCAATCTTCCAGAAATAATACATTCCATCTTTTCCTATTTTCTTAGCTTCATCATACATTTCTGTTGCTGCACAATCTAATGCTAAACATATATCTTTACCTGGTTTATATCCAGCTTTTTCAATAGCCTCTATTATAGTATCTAAAGCTTCCTTTTCATCTTTTACCATTGGTGCAAATCCACCTTCGTCTCCAACTGCTGTTGATAGTCCTTTTTCTTTTAATACTTTCTTTAAATTATGATATACTTCTGCACACATTCGAACACATTCCTTGAAGCTTGGTGCACCAATTGGCATAATCATAAATTCTTGTATACTTAATGTACTATCTGCATGTTTTCCACCATTCATTATGTTCATCATTGGAATTGGTAGTGTTTTCGCATTTGTTCCTCCAATATATCTGTATAAGCTCATCCCTAATGCGTTTGCTGCTGCTCTTGCAACTGCTAATGATACTCCTAATGTTGCATTTGCTCCTAGTTTGCCTTTATTTTCTGTGCCGTCTATTTCTATTAACTTATGATCTATTTCTATTTGATCAAATACATTCATTCCTTCTAATTCAGGTGCTATGATTTTGTTTACATTTTCTACTGCCTTTGTTACACCTTTGCCTAAGTATCTTGATTTGTCACCATCTCTTAATTCTACTGCTTCAAAACTTCCAGTTGATGCTCCTGATGGTACCATTGCTATTCCATTTGTTCCATCTTCTGTTACAACCTCAACTTGTACTGTTGGATTTCCTCTAGAGTCTAATATTTCTAAGGCTCTAATTTCTTCAATTGCTAAATAATCTTTCATAAAAGATTCCTCCTTTTTATATTTTAATGAATAATAAAATTTACAAATACTTGATTTAGTTATTATTCATTATTAACTATTAAACTTTCTCCAGTCATTTCTGCTGGTTTGTCTATTCCCATAATATCAAGCATTGTTGGTGCTAAATCTGCAAGTCTGCCTGATTTTAATGTTGCTTTTTTTCCAACTAATATTAATGGTACTGGATTTGTTGTATGTGCTGTGTGTGGTTCTCCTGTAGTATAATCTATCATTTGCTCTGAGTTTCCATGATCTGCTGTTATTAAAACTATTCCATTTACTTTTTCAAGTGCTTCTACTACTCTTCCAACACAAGTGTCTATTGTTTCTATTGCTTTTATTGTTGCTTCTAAATTACCAGTGTGTCCTACCATATCTGGATTTGCATAATTTAGAATTATTGTATTGTATTTTCGACTTTCAATTGCTTTTACAGCCTTGTCAGTAACTTCTATTGCACTCATTTCTGGTTGCATATCATATGTTTCTACTTTTGGTGATGGAACTAATATTCTATCCTCGCCTTTATATTGTTTTTCTTCTCCACCATTAAAGAAAAAAGTTACATGTGCATATTTTTCTGTTTCTGCTATTCTTAATTGAGTTAGACCTTTGTTTGCAACTATTTCTCCAAATGTATTTCTAATTTCATCTTTTTTAAATACAATGTATACATCTTGAATTGTTTCATCATAGTTTGTAAAACATACATAATGCAATGGAAAATATGTTCTTTCAAATCCTTTGAATTCTTTGTCTACTAAGCTTCGAGTTATTTCTCTTGCTCTGTCAGGTCTAAAATTGTAAAATATTACTGAATCATTTTTTCCTATTGTTGCTACTGGTTCATCTCCATTGCATATTACAGTAGGTAAAACAAATTCGTCAAATATTTCCTTTTGATAAGAATCTTCTATTGCTTTTGTTGCTGATGTTGACTTTTCTCCTATTCCATTTACTAATGCATCATAAGCCTTGTGAACTCTTTCCCATCTTTTATCTCTATCCATGGCATAAAATCTTCCAGTAATGCTTGCAATTTTTCCTACTCCTTTTTCCGCCATTTTTTGTTCTAGTTCTGTTATGAATCCCTCTCCAGATGCTGGAGGTGTATCTCTTCCGTCTAAGAAGCAATGTATATATACATCTTCAAAGTCCCTTCGTTTTGCAAGCTCTAATAAAGCATATAAATGTCTTATATGGCTGTGTACACCACCATCAGATAATAACCCCATTATATGTAATTTTGAATGATTTTTTTTACAGTTTTCTATTGCTCCAACTAATTCTGGAATACTAAAAAAGTCTCCTTCTTCTATTGATTTTGTTATTCTTGTTAATTCCTGATAAACAATTCTACCAGCACCAATGTTTGTGTGTCCTACTTCAGAATTTCCCATTTGACCTTCTGGTAAGCCTACATCCAATCCACTCGTTTTGATTGTTGTGTTTGGATTAAGCTTAAATAATTTGTCTATTACTGGTGTGTTTGCTAATGCTATTGCATTTCCTTCTGTTTTTTCATTTATTCCAAAGCCATCTAATATCATTAGCATTGTTAAATTTTTGTTCATAATATAATCCTTCCTTTATTTATCATAATTTACTATCTTTGCAAATTCTTCTGCTTTTAAGCTTGCTCCCCCAACTAGACCTCCGTCTATATCAGGCATTTCAAATAGTTCTTTTGAGTTTTCAGGTTTTATGCTTCCTCCGTATTGAATTATTACTTTGTCTGCACTTTCTTTTCCATAGATGTTAGCTAGTTCTTCTCTAATCCATTTTATGGTTTTATTTGCATATTCTTTTGTCGCTGTTTTTCCTGTTCCTATTGCCCAAATTGGCTCATACGCTATTATTGTACTTTCAATTTGGTCGTTTGTCAAGTCCTTTAGGTCTAATTTTATTTGGTTTATAAGTATCTCTTTTGTCTTTCCTGCTTCGTTATCTTCTAGTGTCTCACCTATACATAATATTGGTATTAATCCTACATTATGTGCTGCTTTTATTTTTTTGTTAACATTTTCGTCAGTTTCACTAAAATGTTTTCTTCTTTCAGAGTGTCCTATAATTACATATTCTACTCCTATTGCTTTTAACATTTGTGGTGATATTTCTCCTGTATATGCACCTTTTTCTTCCCAATGCATATTTTGGGCACCTATTTTGATTTTTGTTCCCTGTACTGATAATAGTGCATAGAACAAATCTGTATATGGCACACATATAACAATTTCATTTTTTGAGTTTGAAATAAAAGGTATAATTTCTTCAAAAAAGGCTATTGTTTCATTTGGTAGTTTGTTCATTTTCCAATTTCCTGCAATTATTTTTTCTCTCATTATGTTTTACTCCTATCTAAAGTCTAGCAAATTTGCTAGACTTTTTCTAATTTTTTTTATCTACATTTATTTGATTTACATATCCATTTGTATCATATGTTAGTGTTACTATGAAAACATCTGCTGTTGTAATTCCATCTAAGTTTTTTAGATTGTTTGAGGTTAAATTAATATTATGTCTTTGATCGGTATTAAGAGTTGTTTGTATAGTTTGTACTAATTCAGCCAATTGTTGTGCCGTTATTTCTCCTAAGTATGGAGTGAATTTTGTATTGAATATTAATTTGTCTAAATCATTTGTTATGTCTGTTTCATTATTATTTTCTTGTGTTCCATTATATTCTGTGATTTTTATTTCATTAATATACCCATTTGAATCATAAAAAAATTCAGCTGTGTAAATTTTTTCATCTTCAATTTGTTCTTCTGAAGTTATCCATTCTGGCGTCAAGTCTATAATCAGTCCATCTGTCCTTGTACTGTTATTTGAAGCAATTAATGATAATAATGATTTCACTTGTGTGCTTGATAAATTTGTGTCTTTATATGGATCAAACATTGAATTAAATGTTGTTTTTGCTATATCATCTAGTGAATTGTTTGAGCCACTTACATTATTGTTGTCAAACTCAGTAATATTTTCCTCTGCATTTTTATTAGTATTTAATATAGGGTTATCTTTTGATTTATTAATTTTAATAATTAAAATAATTGTACTTGCTAAAGCAATTATAAGTACTGCTATTACCGTTATTGATATAGTTATTCTTTTATTACCATTTTTCATACTCTTCCTCCATTATTTATTATTTAAGCATGCAATTCCTGGTAAAATTTTTCCTTCTAAAAATTCTAAAGAAGCTCCTCCACCTGTAGAAATATGAGTCATTTTGTCTGCTAGACCCATTTTTTCTATAGCGGCAGCCGAATCTCCCCCTCCTATTATTGTTACTGCTTTGCTTTCTGCTAAAGCTTTTGCAATTTTTTTCGTGCCTTCCTCAAATTTTGTGAATTCTGTAACTCCAAGAGGTCCATTCCATAATACTGTTTTTGCATCTTTTATGATTTCACAAAATAGATTAATTGTTTTTGGTCCAATATCTAATCCCATAAAGCCTTCTGGAATTTCTTGTTCCTCTACAAATCTATCTTCTGCTTCATTTGAGTATTCAGAAGATATGTGATTATCTATAGGTAACAATAATTTAACTTCTTTTTGTTTTGCCTTTTCTAAAATTTCATTTGCTAATTCTAGTTTATCTTCTTCACATATAGATGTACCTATGTTATGGCCTTGTGCTTTATAAAAAGTATATGCCATACCTCCACCTATAAGTAATGTATCAACTTTATCTAGTAAATTTTCAATAACACCGATCTTATCTGAAACTTTAGCACCTCCTAGTATTGCAACAAATGGTCTTTCTGGGTTTTCCAAACTAGAACCTAAAAACTCCAATTCTTTTTCTATTAAAAAGCCAGATACTGCGGGCAAATAGTCTGCAACACCTGCTGTTGATGCATGTGCTCTATGTGCTGTCCCAAATGCATCATTTACATATATATCAGCAAATGAAGCTAATTTTTTTGCAAATTCTGGATTGTTTTCTTCCTCTTCTTTATGAAATCTAACATTTTCTAATAGCACAATTTCTCCCTCTTTTATGTTTGAACTCAAGTTTACAGCATCTTCTCCAATAACATCTTTTGCAAGCTTTACCTCTTTATTTAATAACTTAGAAAGCTCTTCTGCTACTGGCCTTAAAGAGTATTTAAGATTGAATTCTCCTTTTGGTCTTCCTAAATGTGAGCATAGAATAATTTTTGCATTATTGTCTAGCAAATATTTTATTGTTGGAATTGCCGCTCTTATTCTTCTATTATCGATAATTTCTCCAGTTTCTTTATCTAAAGGGACATTAAAATCACACCTAACAAGAACTTTCTTTCCTGAAACATCAATATCTCTTATTGTTTTTTTATTCATTGTTTTTTCCTCCTATCATAAGTATCGGACGAGCAGTGCTCGCCCATCACTAATAGCTTTTTATTGTTTTGAAATATATATCGCTAAATCAACAAGTTTATTTGAATAACCCCATTCATTATCATACCATGCAACTAGTTTAACAAAGCTTTCTGTTAATTGAATACCTGCTTTACTATCAAAAATACAAGTGTTACTGTCATGTATGAAATCTGAAGATACAAGGTCTTCATCAACATATTCAATTATTCCCTTGAATTCATTTTCTGATGCTTTTTTTACTGCGTTACATATTTCTTCATATGTTGCGGGTTTTTCTAAATTGCATGTTAAATCTACAACAGACACGTTTACTGTTGGTACTCTAAATGCCATACCTGTTAGCTTTCCGTTTAATTCTGGTATGACTTTTCCTACTGCTTTTGCTGCTCCTGTTGATGATGGTATAATATTTGCAGCTGCTGCTCTACCACCTCTCCAGTCTTTCTTTGAGGCTCCATCTACTGTTTTTTGTGTTGCTGTTGTGCTATGAACGGTTGTCATCAATCCTTCTTTAATTCCAAAGTTGTCATGTATAACTTTTGCTAAAGGTGCTAAACAGTTTGTTGTACAAGATGCATTTGATACTATTGTCATACTTGGATCATATTTCTCATTGTTTACTCCCATAACAAACATTGGTGCATCTTTTGAAGGTGCACTGATTATAACTTTTTTAGCTCCTGCATTAATATGAGCTTGTGCTTTTTCTAAAGTTGTAAATACTCCTGAGCATTCAAGAACAAATTCCACCTCTTCTTTTCCCCAAGGTATATTTTGTGGATCCATTTCATTATATACATTTATTGTTTTTCCATTTACAATTAATTTATTATCTTCTGCCTTTACATCCCCTTTAAATCTTCCATGTATTGTATCAAATTTTACCATATATGCCATATAATCTGCTGTAATAAAAGGATCATTTATTGCTACAACATCAATTTCTCCTTTCTCTAAAGCTGCTTGGAATACTAATTTTCCAATTCTTCCAAAGCCATTAATTCCTACTTTAACTGACATAAATTGTTCCTCCTTAATATTTATAATTTTACTTGCCTATTGTATAACAAAAGAAAACACTTTTCAAGTGTTTTCTTATAATTTATTGTATTTTATCTACATGTTATTGATTGTTTTTTGTTTTAGTTATAGCAATATTGGTTGTATTTGTTCTCCATCTATAGCTTTTATGATAGTTTCTTCTATATAGAATGAGCTGAACAACAATGAATTTGGTTTTGTTATTGGGTTATCTTGTCTAAAGGGTATAAAAAAAATATTTTTTTGTTTTAAGAGTTTTCCTATATTTTCTGCTTCTATTGACAAACCATCATTAGTAGCAATTCCTATGATTAGATTGTTTCCACTTTTTAAATTAGTCTTAGCTGCTACTAAAACTGGAGTGTCAATTATTCCATTTGCAAGTTTTCCAATAGTATTTCCTGTGCATGGAATAATTACCATCACATCTGTTTCAACTCTATGCCCTATTGGTTCTGCTTCTTCTATCGTATGTATTATTTTTTTTCCAGTAATTTCTTCTATTTGTTTAGAAAAGCCTCTGAAGTCAAGATTATAGCAGTTAAATGACATAATAGGTGTTATATCAGCACCTGCTTCGATTAATTTTTTAATTTGAGGAATTATCTTTTCTATTGCATAAAATGAGCTTGTTATACCTATTGTTATTCTTTTGTTTTCTAATAACATATAATTCCTCCTACATAAGTTTTATATATTATTATATGATTTAAAAGCAAAGAAGGTTATCTGTTAATTCTATTTGACAGGTATTTTTATTTATTATATATTTTTTTAAATTATTTAATTTAAGGAAATTTTTTCCTCTTTTTTGTATATCTTTAAGATATCTTTGTAGATTTTCTCTGGTACTAATTCTTTTATTTCTTCACCCATTTGAACTTTTTGTCTTATATAACTTGAACTTAATTTTATTTTATTGAAATTTAGTTTTATGAACGATTCTCTATATTGTTTTAAGAATAAACTATTGCTTATAATTTTTTCCATTATGTCATTATCACGTTCAAGAACAATTATTTTAAATTGTTGCAATATTTCGTTCGCTGCATGCCAAGTTTCTAGTTCTTTTAAATTGTCTGTTCCTACAATGAAGTATATGGTTTTGTCCGGATTTTGTTTTTGCATTATTTTTAGTGTTTCTATAGTGTATAGTTGTCTTGGGCTGTTTAGCTCAAGGCTTGAAACCTCCATGTTTGGATGGTCTTGGCATATTGTTTTTAATAATTCTAATCTGTCTTCATCTGGAGCTAATCCTTGTTTGTTGTATTTTGTACTGACTGGCACAAAGATGATTTTTTCTATATTTTTCATTTTATCTAATATTTGTTTTGCTAAATTTATATGTGCAATTGTTGGCGGGTTGAATGACCCGCCAAATATAGCAATACTATTTTTATTCATTAATACATTCCTTCCATGCTTTGTGGCATTCCATTATGTTCTCCACAATGGCATTCTTTTTCTTTCTTGTCTGTTACTACACTTTCTGTTGTTAAGAACATTCCTGCTATACTTGCAGCATTTTGAAGAGCACTTCTTGTTACTTTTGTTGGATCGACAATTCCAGCTTTTTTCATGTCTACATATTCTTCTTTACTGCTATCAAATCCTACACCTTTTTCTGATGTTTTAACTCTTTCTAATATAACTGCTCCTTCTAGTCCAGCATTTACTGCTATTTGTCTTACAGGCTCTTCTAATGCTTTTAGAACTATTTTTGCACCTATTTTTTCATCCTCACTTAATTTGTTCATTACCTTTTCAACTTCTGGAATTACATTGACTAAAGCTGTTCCACCTCCTGCGACTATTCCTTCTTCGACTGCTGCCTTTGTTGCAGATAATGCATCTTCTATTCTTAATTTCTTTTCTTTCATTTCTACTTCTGTTGCAGCTCCAACTTCTATTACAGCTACTCCACCAGCTATTTTGGCTAGTCTTTCTTGTAATTTTTCTTTTTCATATTCACTTTGAGTTTCTTCCAATCCTGTTCTAATTTGTTTTACTCTAGCTGCAATCTCTTCTTTGTTACCATTACCGTCTACTATTATTGTGTTTTCTTTTTCTATTTTGATTTGTTTTGCTCTACCAAGTTGTTCTATTGTTGTATCTTTTAATTCTAGTCCTAAATCTGATGTTATAACTTCTCCACCTGTCAAAATCGCAATGTCTTCTAACATTTCTTTTCTTCTGTCTCCAAAGCCTGGTGCTTTTACTGCAACTATGTTTAGAACTCCTCTTAATTTATTAAGAACTAGTGTTGATAGTGCCTCTCCTTCTATGTCATCTGCAATTATTACTAATTTTGCTGATTGTTGCATTAAAGCTTCTAATAATGGCAAAATTTCTTGAATATTGCTTATTTTTTTGTCTGTTATTAATATATATGGATTTTCCATTACTACTTCCATTTTATCTGTATCTGTTACAAAATATGGAGAGATATAACCTTTGTCAAATTGCATACCTTCTACTACATTTAGACCTGTTGTTGCTGTTTTAGATTCTTCTATTGTTATAACTCCATCTTTAGAAACTTTTTCCATTGCGTCTGCAATTAAATTTCCTATTTCTTGATTGTTTGCAGATATGCTTGCAACTCTTGCAATATCCTCTTTTCCATTAATCTCTGAACTAATTTCTTTTAATCCTATTACTGCTGCATCTACTGCTTTGTCAATACCTCTCTTAATTGCCATTGGATCTCCGCCTGCTGCAACATTTTTAACGCCTTCCTTTATAATAGCTTGTGCTAAAACTGTTGCTGTTGTAGTTCCATCACCTGCAACGTCATTTGTTTTTGTTGCAACTTCTTTAACTAATCGTGCACCTATATTTTCATATGGATCCTCTAGTTCTATTTCTTTAGCTATTGTAACACCATCGTTTGTAATTAAAGGTGCCCCAAAACTTTTATCTAATACTACATTTCTTCCTTTTGGTCCTAATGTTACCTTTACTGTATCTGCTAAAATATTTACACCATCTAACATTTTCTTTCTGGCATCTTCGCCAAATTTAATTTCTTTTGACATATTAAAATCCTTCCTTTCTTTTACTCAACTATTGCAAGTATATCATCTTGCTTTACTATGATATAATCTTCACCTTCATATTTAACTTCTGTTCCTGCATATTTGCTAACTATTACTCTGTCACCTTTTTTTATATACATTTTCACTTCTTTTCCTGGTATATTATTAATTCCTGGTCCCACCTCAATTACTTTAGCTGTTTGTGGTTTTTCTTTTGAATTACCTGATAGTATTATTCCACTTTTTGTCGTATTTTCTTCTTCCTCCATTTTTATTAGAATCCTATCTGCTACTGGTTTTATCATTTTTCATTCCTCCTTTTATAAATTATTAGCAGTCTATTTGAACGACTGCTAATAATTTATACCTTTTTTAATAAAATGTCAATAGTTTTTGCAAAAATTATTTTCTATTAACTCCAATTATGCCTCCAAGTCCGCCTATTAATAAGCCTGTAGCCATCATAATTATTGAATATTTATTTAAAGAAAAATTTTTAGATACAATGCTTGATATAAAGTATAGAGTTATCATATATGTTCCGCCAACTGCCATACCATTAATAATACCTTTTTTTTTAATTTTTAGTGTTGTTATTTGACTTCCAAGTAAAATGCTAAGAGCTGTAATCATTATTATAACTGTAGGCATTGTTCTTTCATTAATATTTGTAAATGTAAGAAGAACTGAAAAAATTATCAGCAAAATAAGTGTTGTAATCATTGAAATTGCACTTCCTTTTAAGATTTTTATTATACTATTTGAACTACTCTCCATATATAACCTCCTTGTAGAATATATGTGTAGTTTTGAGGAATATGCAAGATACCATACCTTTATCTTTTTCATTGAAACATAATTTTTATATTTTTCATTTTTTTATAGACAAATTCATTTTTTTTGTGTATTATATATATGTACACTTTGAAAGGACGGATATCAAATGCAAAAAATTTTTAATTTTGTTTTAATTATTATTATTTTAATTTTAGTTAACGTTTCATATGTTTATGCAGTTGGAATAGATATGGATTTAACTACTGATAACACGAATGTTGATAATGCTATAGTAAATACTAGCGACAATACAACTTCTAATATTGATGAAGAAAATCTTGATATTCAAACACCTATGAAAGTTTCTACTACTAGCACCAGTGAAGATTTTCACTTAACTGTTTCAAATATAATTGATATAATTTTAATTGCTGTTGGGATAGTTATAATTTTTCTTGGAATTGCTATTTTACTTAAAATTAGATAAAATATTTTGCCTTTTTATGTATGAAAAGGCATTTTTTTTATGCATAATTTTTTCTAAAAATTTAAATAATATTATTGAATTCTAAAAATAGGAGGTAAAAATTATGCATAAAAAGAGTTTTATATTAGTATCTGTAATATTATTTGTTCTATGCATATTCTCAGGTATTGTTGCAGCAAATAATGATGTTAAAAATGGTATTTCTAATGTTACTAATACTGTAGTTGATGGTGTTAATAATTTAGGTGCCGATGTTCGTGGTGGTATAGGTGCGGCAGAAAACGGTATAGAAGATGCCTTAAAAATAGACGGTAATAAAACAAATAATAGCAACACGGTTAATACTGCTACTGCAAGAGGTAATATAAATAATGGATATACAGCTACTAGAACTGCTACAAATGCTTTAACAGGTAATAACACATCTACTTTGTGGATATGGTTAATGGTTGCAATTGTAGCCATAGTTATAATTGGTTTAGTATGGTATTATGGTGCTCAAAATAACACTCATCATAATGACGAATAATAATATTCACTTTTTAAAATAAATATGGTATAATTAACCATATTTATTTTAAAAAAGTACATAATGCAAAAGAATACTTACATGTTGCTTTTCTTTTGTATTAGTTTGTGTACTTAGAAGGGAAAATGTAATGTCTAAATTAATTGCAAAAAATCCAACAGCTAAGCACAATTATAGTATCATAGATACACTTGAAACCGGTATTGTTTTATCCGGAACTGAAATTAAGTCTATTAGGAATGGGAGGGTAAATTTAAAAGATAGCTATGCAGGAATTAAAAATGGCGAGCTTTTTATCTATAATATGCATATAAGTCCTTATGAATTTGGAAATATATATAATAAAGACCCTTTAAGAGATAGAAAGCTTTTAATAAATAAACATGAATTGAATAAACTTGTTCGGGCAGGTTAAACAAAAAGGGTATTCTTTAATACCTATGAGTTTATACTTTAAGGGAAACTTTGTAAAGGTTGAACTTGGAATTGGAAAAGGCAAAAAACTTTATGATAAGCGCGAGGATATTGCAAGACGTGATGCTGAAATTCGCATGAAGAAGCAAATGGCAGAACATTGAAGAAAAAATTGACGGTTCGGAGAAATCTGAACCGTCAATTATACTTTTAATTAATCTTGTTTATGCTTTATTATTTGAACAAAACACATTTGCTATTTTATAGCTTACTACATCTTTTACAGAATCTCTTGCTACTCCTAAATACTTTCTAGGATCAAATTCAGAAGGTTTTTCTCCAAATACTTTTCTTATATTGGCAGTCATTGCTAATCTTAAATCTGTGTCCACATTTATTTTTGATACTCCTAATCGTCCAGCTTCTTTTAAGATATCATTTGGAACACCTTTTGCACCTGGTATCTCTCCTCCATATTTATTACACATTTCTACTAATTCTGGAATTACTGTTGATGCTCCATGTAATACTATTGGTGTATTAGGAATCTTCTTTTTAATCTCTTCTAATATATCAAATCTTAACTTTGCTTCTCCTTTGAATTTGTACGCTCCATGGCTTGTTCCTATTGCTATTGCTAAAGAATCACAACCTGTTCTTTCTACGAATTCTTTCGCTTGATTTGGATCTGTATACATGCTATCTTCTGCTGAAACATTTACATCATCTTCTATTCCTGCTAATTTTCCAAGTTCTGCTTCTACGACTACTCCTCTTGGATGTGCATAACCAACAACTTCTTTTGTTAATTCTACATTCTCTTCAAAGTTGTATTTAGAACCGTCTATCATTACTGAAGTAAAGCCTGCATCAATACACTCCTTGCAGGTCTCGAAGTCTGGTCCATGATCCAAATGTAATGCAATTGGAATATTTGTTGTTTCAACTGCTGCCTCTACCATTTTTAATAAATATGGCATTCTTGCATATTTTATTGCACTTGATGATACCTGTAAAATTACTGGTGAGTTGTTTTCACTTGCAGCATCTACTATTCCTTGTATTATTTCCATGTTATTTATATTAAAAGCTCCTATTGCAAAACCTTCTTTCATTGATTTTTCAAACATATTTGTAGTTGTTACTAATGGCATAAAATTACCTCCAATCAAAATTTATGTGTATATTTTATTTCAAAAATTTTATATTGTCAAGATTACATAAAATATCCTAAGTAGGCAATATGCTTACTTAGGATATTTTTAATTGTTGTTCTCAATTATAGATATTACAGTTTTTTCTTCATTAAAAATTTCTTCTAAAACTTGTTTTGCATATTCTGGGGTTACTTGTTCGTAGTTTTCTATATATTCAAAACTATTGATATTTTTCATATAATCGGCTACAAACATTCTACATATTTCTTGAACATCATCATATTCTTTTACATAGTTTCCATATATCATATTTTTAATTCTTTGAAAATGCTGAATGTTAAGTTCATTATTTTTCATATTTTCTATTTCTTTTTGTAATTTTTCTAACACTTTTTTTGGGTTCTTTGATTGACCTGTTATTGCAACATGTGCATACTGTTTTGAGAATTCATATTCCAAATAAGGCTCTCCTGTTATTAGTTCCTCTTCATATAAACTTTTATATAATTTTGAGCTCTTACCTATTAGCATATTTAATAAAATTTCTATTGCTATATGTTTTTTTGTGATAGTATTACTGCTACAAGTTATATTATTGGAATCATCTTTTATTCCTATAACAAATATTGGCATACTTACTTCCATTTGTTTTGTAATTTCTTTTTGAACTATTTCTTTTGGTTCTTCTGGGTATATTCTTTTTATTTCCCCATGCTTTTCTGTTCTTTTTAAACGTTTCTTAATTTCTTTGATTAAGGTTTCTGGTTCAAAATCTCCACAAATCATCATTACCATATTTGATGGATGATAGAATGTGTTATAGCATTTATATAGTACCTCTTTATCTATTTTGCTTATAGATTCTATTGAGCCTGCAATATCTATGGTAATTGGGTTGTTTTTGTACATGCATTTTATTGCATTCATATATACAGACCAACTAGGATAATCATCATACATCTTTATTTCTTGACCAATTATTCCTTTTTCCTTTTCCACATTTTCATCTGTAAAATATGGATTTTGAACATAATCCATCAGTTCATCCATTGCTGGATAAAAATTATCTGTACATTCAAATAAGTAGCATGTCTGATCTGTTGATGTATACGCATTTGCATTTACACCTAATGCCGTTAATGTATCTAAGCTATTTGTTCCATTTTCTTGTTCAAACATTTTATGCTCTAAAAAATGTGCCACTCCATCTGGTATATTTGTTTCTTCTTTTTCATTTGGTGCTATGAATTTATTATCTATTGAACCAAAGTTTGTTGCCCAAATCATATATTTTTTTTGAATATTTGCTTTTGGCATTATCATTACTGTTAGACCATTTTCTAATTTTTCTATATATAACTTTTCTTTTACTTTAGAATTTTCAATAATTTGCATATTTTCATATCCTTTCTATTGTTTTTGAGTATGTTTATCCATTAAAAAATATATGGTATTTATGTGTATATTATTTGATATGTTTAAAACATCTTCTTTTGTAACTTCATTAATTTTATTTATATATTCTTCAAATGTTAACAATTTTCCAGACATTTCCTGTCCCATATAGTAAGTTATCTCTGAGTCTTGTTCATCTTGCACTGTTTTTATTCCTGCTATCATATATTTTTTTGCATTTTCTATGTCCGCATCTGTAAAATTTCCATCTTTCATTTCTTCTATTTGTTTTCTTATTATTTCAAGTGCTTTGTCGAAATTTTTTATTTCAATTCCTGCTCTAATAAATATGTTGTTTTTTTGTCTTAGATATGTTGACCTTGCAGAATATGCTAAGCCTGCTTTTTCTCTTACATTTTGAAACATTTTTGAGGTTGCACTTTCTCCTAAAATTACATTGTATATACACATTGCATATTTAGAATTTGGTTTGTAATAGTCTATATCCATACCTATGACTAATTTGCCTTGTGTAACATCTTTTTCTTCTTTGATTGTTTGTATGTCTATTTTTTCTTTTTTTTCTGTTTCTTCTGTGTTTATAACATGCTTGTCTTCTCTGCCTTCTAATTTTTGTATGTTTACATTTGAAGTTATTGTTTCTAATATTTTATCATCTAAAAAATCTCCTGAAACAAATATATCTATTTTTGCTTCATTTAATAGTTTTAAATAATATTCGTATAGATTTTCTTCATTAATTTCTTTTAAGTCCTCTATATATCCATATTTATACAATCCATATGGTTTTTCTTTGTACATTTCTTCTATGCATCTTGTATATGCATACATATCTTTATTGTCTATTCTTCCTTCTATTAATCTTTTAATTGTCTTTTTTTCTGATTCAACATAGTCTTTTTTGAATTTTTTGTTTTCTGTCAATGGGTTGAAAAGCACATCTAATAATAGGCTTATAGCTTTACTTGATAGTTTTTCTTTATTTGGTAAAAAATTGTCATTTAGAGTTTCTAAATAGAATTTAATAACTTGATTATCTCCTATTTTTTCTATTCCTCCATCAAGTGTTGCACCATACATGTTTTCTAGTTCTATATTGATTTCCTCTTGTGTTTTTAAGTTTGAGGTTCCCATTCTCAAAACTGCTGGTATAAGAGCATTTTTTGTTATAGTAGCCTTATCTAAAGGTAATGTTAAGAATATGGCAAATAGATTTGTTTTAAATTTATTTGTTCTTATTAAATGGGCTTTAATTCCTTGTTTTATATTTTTTATTTTATATGACATATTATTAAGTTTCCCCCTTATTTTATTTATCTTTTCCAGTTTGATTTTAATTATTCAAAAAACAGAGGTTTAAATTGTGCTTTAACCTCTGTTTTTATATGTATTTTAAAATTTTCTTTTTCTTGCTGCTTCTGATTTTTTCTTTCTTTTAACACTAGGTTTTTCATAATGTTCTCTTTTTCTAACCTCTTGTAGTACTCCGTTTCTCACACATTGTCTTTTAAACCTTTTTAGTGCATCTTCTATATTTCCATTATTTACTTTTATTTCTGCCATATAATTCCCTCCCCTCGATACTCTTTTACTTTGGGATTATTCCATAACTTGTATAATTATATAGGAAAAATAAGTTGTTGTCAATATTTTTCAAGAAATTCCTTATAAAAAGAAAGAAGGAATACTTTATCCGTTGTATTCCTCCTTTTTTCTTCTTCTACATCATGTTAGATTAAGCATGTGGAATATAGTAAGTTCCACAATTTCTCTCTCCTTTTCTGTTTCTCTTTCTTTATAAACTCTGCTTTGAAGTCTTCCATTTAAGAAAACTTTTTCTCCTATGTTGCAAGACCTTAGAATATAATTACCTATTCTATTCCAAGCGACACAAGGAAGTTTAATGTTTGCATTTTTTGGGCGATGAATGACAAGCATAACATTTAGCAACTCTTCACCGTTTGCATCTCGCAAAAATGGTTCCATCTTTTCTATTTCACCGCAGATACTTATTATGTTATTAGAAGAGATTTCTGGAGCTAAACTTTCATGGGGATAGGTTTCTACCCTATTAGCTAGAACATAGACTTCTAATCTTGTTCCTACTCCATTTTCTTGAATTCTATTGTAAGAACGCATCATTCCTGTAACATCCATTAATATTCCTTTATAGAACTCTTGCTCTTTCAATGTCCTTTCTCTTACCATCACCATTACATGATCCATGATACCACTCAGCCGTGGTATTGCTAAAGTAATCTTATAGAAAGACTCTCCTGTAACAACCGTATGGCTGTATACAGTTTCTCCCTCCTGATAACCTCTTAGAAACACACTATTAACCATTTTTTGTTTTTTCTCCTTTGTTTTTTGTTTAGAAGAAGAATCCATTTAAATCATTTACATACAAAAATTTTCGTATGCATAAATTTAAAAAATAGATTATTCACCTATGTATATAGTATAGCACTTATTTACACTTTTGTAAAGTTATGTCAATCTCTGTTTTACAACCTCATACATCACTATTCCTGCTGATACTGATGCATTTAGTGATGATATTTTCCCTTTCATTGGTATTTTTAGTAAGACATCACAATTTTCACGCACTAATCTTGACATACCTTCGCCTTCATTTCCTACTACTATTGCAACCGGACCCTTTAAGCCTTCTTCATAGTAATATTTCTTTGCTTCAATTGCTGTTCCATATACCCACACGCCATTTTCTTTTAAATGTTGTATTTCATCTTTAAGATTGTTTACTCTAGCTATTTTTACGTATTCTACTGCTCCACTTGCCACTTTATATACTGTGCTATTAACTGAACAAGCTCGTCTTTTTGGAATTATTATTCCATGTACACCTGCTGTTTCTGCTGTTCTTATTATTGCACCTAAATTATGTGGATCTTCTATTCCATCTAAAATCAATATAAAGGGAGCTTCATTTTTTGATTTTGCCTCTTCTAGTATATCTTCTACTTCACAATAATTGAATGGTGGAACAATTGCTATTACTCCTTGATGATTTTCTGTTTTTGCCATTTGATTTAGTTTGTTTCTATCAACTTCTATTGTTACAATTTTTTTATCTCTCGCTATACCGATAATTTTATTTATAGAGCCGTGTTTTTCTCCTTTTTCTATAAATATTTTATTAATGTCTTTGTCTGTTTCTAAAAGCTCTAAAACTGAATTTCGTCCTTCAATTTGGTCTGAAAACTCTTTGTCTTCAGTTTTATTTGTTTTAATCTTTTCATTTTTCATCTTTTTGTCATTAGCTTTAAAATCTTTCTTTTTATAATTTTGTCTAAAGTTTTTATTGTTCTTCATAAACTATCTCCCTTCAGGGCATATTTACCCTATGCATAACAAACTATTTATCATCTAATTTTAGTACTGCCAAGAATGCTTCTTGTGGCACCTCCACATTTCCAATTTGTCTCATTTTCTTTTTACCTTTTTTCTGTTTTTCTAGCAGTTTTTTCTTTCTTGTTATGTCGCCGCCATAGCATTTTGCCAGAACGTCTTTTCTCATTGCTGAAATTGTTTCTCTTGCAATTATTTTTCCACCAATTATTGCTTGTATTGGTACTTCAAATAGTTGCCTTGGTATTACTGTTTTTAATTTCTCAGCCATTTTTCTACCTCTTGCGTATGCTGTGTCCTTGTGAACTATGAATGATAATGCATCTACTTGTTCATTATTTATGTGTATATCTAGTTTTACTAAATCAGATTTTCTGTATTCGCTAAGTTCATAGTCTAATGATGCATACCCTTTTGTATTTGATTTTAGGGTATCAAAAAAATCATATATTATTTCATTTAGTGGCATTTCATATTCTAACATTACTCTTGAGCTATCTAAATATTTCATGTCTAGGTATATTCCACGCCTATTTTGACATATTTCCATTACGTTTCCTACATAATCTTTTGGTAACATTATCTCTGCTTTTACCATTGGCTCTTCTATATAGTCTATATCCTGCATTGGTGGTAAATCTACTGGATTGTACAATTCTATCATTTCTCCATCTTTTTTATATACTTTGTATATAACCGATGGAGCTGTTGTAATTAAGTTTAAATCAAATTCTCTTTCTAGTCTTTCTTGAACAATTTCTAGATGTAGTAGCCCTAAGAAACCACATCTGAAGCCAAAGCCTAAAGCTATTGATGTTTCTGGTTCATAGCTTAATGCTGCATCATTTAGTTTTAATTTCTCTAATGCATCTTTTAAATTCTCATAGTCTCCGCCATCTAATGGGTATATGCCACAATATACCATTGAATTTGCCTTTTTATATCCTGGTAATGGTTCCATTGCTGGATTACTTGCTAATGTTATTGTATCTCCAACACTTAAATCTGATACTGTTTTTATACTTGCTGCAATATACCCGTACTTCTCCTGCTTCTAATTGCTGAGCTGGTTTATAGCTTCCTGGTTCTAGATATCCAAGTTCTGTAACAATAAATCTTTTATTTGTTGCCATAAATAAAATTTCATCGCCTACTTTAATTGTTCCTTCAACTACTTTTACGTAAGTTACCGCACCTTTATAGTTATCATACAGAGAATCAAATATCAAGCATTTTAAAGGCTTGTTTTTATCTCCTGTTGGTGGTTTGAAATCTTTAACTATTCTTTCTAGCACCTCTTCTATGTTTATTCCTGACTTCGCTGAAATGCAAGGTGCATCCATTGCTGGTATTCCTATTATATCTTCTATCTCTTTTTTAACTTCATCTGGTCTCGCACTTGGTAAGTCTATTTTGTTTATTACTGGTAATATTTCCAAATTATTGTCTAATGCTATATATACATTTGCGAGTGTTTGAGCTTCTACTCCTTGGCTGCTATCAACAACTAATATAGCTCCTTCACAAGCTGCCAAACTTCTTGATACTTCGTAATTGAAGTCTACATGTCCTGGAGTATCTATTAAATTTAATATGTAAGTTTCTCCATCTTTTGCTTTGTATTCCATCCTAACTGCTTGAGATTTTATGGTAATTCCTCTTTCTTTTTCTATGTCCATGTTATCTAATATTTGGCTCTCCATTTCTCTTTCTGTTAATAGCCCTGTTTTTTCAATTAGTCTGTCTGCTAGTGTTGACTTACCATGGTCTATATGTGCTATTATGCTAAAATTTCTAATTCGTTTCTGTTTATCCATTAATTTATCCTTTCTTAGTTTTCTATTACAATTTTAAGAATATATTATTTTGAAAAAGTGGTAAATTTATGCAATACCATTAAAATATTTTTCTAAAGTATGTATTACTTCATTCTTGCTTTCTAATTGATTTACAACTTGTCTTACTTGACTTGAGTTTGGTAATGTTTTTAAGTACCAACATATATGTTTTCTCATTTCGCGTACTCCTACATATTCGCCTTTTTCTTTTATTTCAAATTCTATGTGTTCTTTTATAATCTCTAATTTTTCTTTTGGTGTTTTATCTGATATTATTTTTCCCGTTTTTAATTCTTGAATTATATTATTTATTTCCCATGGTCTACCAAGTACACCTCTACCTATCATTATCCCATCTACACCTGTATATTCAAACATCTTTTTTGCATCTTCTGATGTTTTTACATCACCATTTCCTATTACAGGTATATGTATAGCTTCTTTTACTTTTTTTATAATCTCCAAGTCTACTTGTCCTGAATAATATTGTTCTCTTGTTCTACCATGAACAGTTATAGCTTTTGCACCTGCTACTTCAATAATTTTTGCAGCTTCAACAGCAACTATGTTTTCATCGTTCCAACCTTTTCTTATTTTTACTGTTACTGGCTTATTAGTACTTTTTACAACCTCTTCTACTATTTGTCCTATTAATACCAAGTTAAGTAATAGTTTGCTTCCGTCACCATTTTTTACTACCTTTGGTGCTGGGCATCCCATATTAATGTCAATAATGTCTGCATATTTTTCTACTATTTTAGTAGCCTGTCCCATTATAATTGGATCACTTCCAAATATTTGTATTGCTATTGGACTTTTTTCTTCATTTAACGCTAAAAATTGTTCTGTCTTTTTATCATTATAAAACAAACCCTTACTGCTAATCATTTCTGTGCATACCAATCCTGGGTTACCATATTTTTTGCAAATTTTTCTGTAGCTTAAATCAGTAACACCTGCCATTGGTGCTAGTAATATATTATTATCTAGTTCTACATTTCCTATTTTTAATTTTTTAATATACATTTTTTTCCTTCATTCTTTCTTTATATTATGCAGATTATCCCAACGAAGGGGCGGTCGTTCTTAGTTAAAAATTGATTTTTGACGTTGAGAACTTATATTTAGAAGTAGTCCTATACAAATCATGTTTGTGATCATGCTACTACCTCCATAGCTTATAAATGGTAATGGCACACCTGTTATAGGTAAAAGTCCCATTGTCATTCCTATATTTTCTAAAACATGAAATATTAGTATTCCGCACTATACCAGCAGCTATATAAGATCCTAAGTCATCTTTAGCTGTTTTTGCAACAGTAATAGCTCTTGTAATTAGTGTAATATATAATATTATTATACTACAGCATGTAATAAACCCCATTTCTTCTCCTATAACTGCAAATATAAAATCTGTAGTTTTTGGATATAGAAATCCAAGGTGTGTTTGAGTTCCTTTCATCCAACCTTGTCCGAAAAGTTTACCTGCTCCTATTGCTAATTTAGATTGTATGATATTGTATCCCGCCCCTCTTGGGTCTAAATATGGATTTAGATACACATCTATTCTTAGTTTAGCATGCTCTGGCAGTACAAAAAAGTATAATATTGGCACAGCTATTATTACTAATAAAAATGCTGTTATTATATATCTCTTTTTTATTCCTGATACATATAGCATTACAACTGTTGCAACAATATATGCCATTGCTGTTCCATAGTCTGGTTGTAAAACTATAAGTACTACTGGGAGTAATACTATACCTAATATCATTGCTAGTTTTATTGGTTTATTTATTTCCTCCTTAGACATCTTTGACATAATGTTTGCTAAAAATAAAACAACTGCAATTTTTGCTAATTCTGCTGGTTGTATAGAAATTGTTCCAATATTAAACCAGCTTGTTGCTCCATTTATTGCACTTGTTAATAGTACTGCTATAAGTAAGATAATAGAGAGTATATAAAAACCTATGCTTAGTTTTGCAATTATTTTATAGTCTACAAGTGTTGTAATTATAAGTACTGGTATGCTTATAATTACCCATAATACTTGTTTTTTTAAGTCTCCTAATTCTGATGATTTGCTTGCACTATAAAGTGCAAGCAACCCTATTGATATCAAAATTATTGTACAAATTAATATGCTCCACTCTGTATTTTTTAAATATTTTTTATTCATACTTTTCCTCTCAAAATATGAAGTTTTTAAGTTTCTTCTACCTTGTCTTTTTCGTTTTCAGTTTTTTCTTCTTTTTCATTATTTTCTTTTTGTTCTTTTTCATTTGTTTCTTGTACTTCTTGGGGATTGTTTTCAGTATTTTCTTTTATTTCTTCATTCTCTTCTTTGTCTTTTGGGTCTGTTTTTTCTTGTTTATCTTCATTTTTTTCTTCTTTATCTGCTTTTTCTTCTACTTCTTTTTTCATATCATTTCTTACATTTAATATTGGAATATTAGCATATAATGATGGTGCACCAGTTGTTCCGTCTTCCTTAACTTCATTTGTAAGTCTTACATCAATTTCGCTTTCTTCAACTTCTATATATTTTTTTATTACATCGATGATTTCTTGCTTCATCATTTCTAAAAAGTCTGCTGAGACATTTGCTCTATCTTGCATTAATACTAAATGTAGTCTTTCTTTTGCTTTATTTTTACTGCCTGTAGTCTCTTTTTTTTCATTTTTTCCTAGTTTTTTTAAAAATTTTAGTAAATTCTCAAACATGCCCATTCCCCCATATCAATTAGTTTTTCTTTAATAGACTTTTAATTTTTGCAAAGAAGCCTCTTTCCCTCCCTGGAATTGTAATATCAATATTTTCTCCTAAAATTCTTTTTGCTATTTCAATATATGCTTTCCCTGATGGAGCTTTTTTATTCTTTATTACTGGTTCTCCTTTATTTGTTTGTGTAATTATGTTTTCATCATCTGGAACAACGCCTATTAAATCTATTGATAATAAATCTACTATATCATCCACATCCATCATTTCGCCCTTCTTAACCATAGATGGTCTTAAACGATTTACTATTAATTCTGGATTCTTTATTTCTGCTGCTTCCAATAATCCTATTATTCTGTCAGCATCTCTTATTGCAGATATTTCTGCTGTTGTTACTACTATTGCTCTATCTGCTCCAGAAACTGCGTTTTTAAAGCCTTGTTCTATTCCAGCAGGGCAGTCTATTAACACATAATCAAACTCCTCTTTTAATTTTTTAGTTAATTCCTTCATTTGTTCTTCATTTATTGCATTTTTATCTCGTGTTTGGGCAGCAGGTAATAAAAACAGTTCATCAAAGCGTTTATCTTTTATTAGGGCTTGTCTTAATTTACATTTTTCTTCTATTACATCAACTATGTCGTATACTATTCTGTTTTCTAGTCCCATAACAACATCTAGGTTTCTAAGTCCAATATCTGTATCTACTAATACAACTTTTTTTCCTTCTTCTGCTAGACTAGAACCAAGGTTTGCAGTAGTTGTAGTTTTACCCACTCCACCTTTTCCTGATGTTATAACTATTACTTCTCCCATAACATCTTTCCTCCTCGCATAATATATGTGTTTTTTCACATATATTATTGTATAATTTTTTTTGTCAAAAGTCAATGTTTTATGGAAATAAATAGAAGAAAAAATGGAAAGAGTTTTTACTTCTCTTTCCATTTTAATTTGTTTGTTTTTTTATAATTGGTCTTCTTTTTTCTCTGGTGTCTCGTAATTGTATTTATAGTCAATCCCTACTTTCTTTATTTTGGGCTTCTGGGGTTTATTTTCCTCCTTTGTTTCTTCCTTCTTCATTAATTTTTCAATTACTTTTTCGGTTTTTTCGCATAGTTCTGGCATATAATCCAAAATTTTATCTATTGCACAATCGTGTTCTACTGGAAGTAGTTTGACCTTATCCTCTTGTATTACTAAAAATGCTACCCGGCTCCGCTTCCTCCTCCAAATGGATTTCTGTATGAAATGTTTTCTTCATCTTCTATTTTTTTGTATCCCTCTATTGATTCTCCTTTAAATTCACTACCTCCACTTGCAAATCCAAAGCATACTTTTGAAATTGGAATTATACTTACACTTTCGTTTATTTGTATTGCTTCTCCTATTATAGTATTAACATCTATCATGTCTCTTATGCTATCCATTGTAGTCTCCATAAGCCCTTCTATTGGGTGTTCCATCATATTATTGGTACTCCTTTCTTAGCTTTTTTATTATATTGATAATATGTACCAATTTTATTTTAAATATACAATTTATGGATAAATATATATAATTCTTATCTTGGTATATTGGCTCAATGCTATATTTTGAATATTTTACTTTTCTTGCAAGTATAATTGCTAAAACGCTTGATGAAATACCTACTAAAATAGCAGTAGTTGTTGGATTTTTTGTTCCCATCTTTGCCGTAATACTAATATTTTCTATATATGTTTTTTGTATTACATATTTAACACCTTCTATTTCAATTTTTATTTTTTTATTACTTTTGTTAAATATCTTTTTTATTTTTTCACTATTCAATTTAATTTTTAATATATCAAATTTATTAAACAAATTGAGACTTATAATTATTTTTATTCTTTCTATTTTATTGTTTTGAAATTCAAATTCTTTAATATGAAACTTAATTGCCACAGTTTTCCTCCTATGGCAATATTTTTCCCAAGTTTTAGCATTTTAAACACTATACTAAATGGCATTCTTTTAACTTATTTATATATGAACCTTTCAAACCTTGTTTTTATGTATTTTTCTAATTTTTTCATAAATTCTTCTGGCTCTATTTCTTTATTTGCAACCATTTCTAATCCTTTTTCCCAACTTGCTGTCAATTTAGGGTTTAGCATATCTGGTATTGATTGTTTTACTATGTCATATATTGCTTCTCCTTTTTCAGTTGGTGTTACTATTTGTGTCTTTGAATTTATATCTATATGTTTTATTTTTTCTAGTTTTTTTATTATTTCTCCTCTTGTTGCACTTGTACCTATTCCGGCTCCCTTTATTTGCTCTCTTAGAGCTTCATCTTCTATAAGCTTTCCTGCATTTTCCATTGCAAGTATTAAGGAGCCTGAATTGTATCTTGTTGGTGGATTTGTTTCTGCTTCCTTTGTACTTATTTCTTTTATTTCTAGCTCTTGTTCCTTTTTTAAGTCTTTCAGATTTACATTTAACTCTTCTTTGTTATCTTTTTGTTTTAATATTTCTAAATATCCTATTTTTGTACAAACTTTTTCATTAGCATAAAAGGTTTCATTTTCTATATTTATGGTGACATTTATTTTACTAAATTCTGCTGCAGGATAGAATATTGCTAAAAATCTTTTTACTATTACTCTATAGATTTCTTTATGTAAGTCTGGGAGTTTACTATAATTTTCAAACCCCTGTCCTGTTGGTATTATTGCATAGTGGTCTGTTATTTTACTATCATTTACATATTTTGTCTTTGCCAAATTGTTTGTGGGATATTTTTCTTCTATCATCTTTGTTATGTATCCATTTATTTCTTCATCTTGCTTTAAGTTCTTAGCTAATCCGTTTAGGTTCTTAGATATCTCTTTTGCAACTGCTGTTGATAATACCCTCGCATCTGTTCTTGGGTATGTTACTAATTTCTTCTCATATAAGTTTTGTATTACTTCTAGGGTTTCATCTGGTTTTATTTTGAACTTTTTTGTACATTCATTTTGAATTTCTGCTAAGTTGAATAATAAAGGTGCATTTTCCTTTTGTTTTGATTTCTTCAATTCTGTTATAACTGCCTTTTTCCCTAATAGGCTTTTTATTAAGTTCTTTGCATCTTCTTCTTTTTTAAAACCTGTTTCATTATATAGTTTTGAAGATTCAAATACACTTGATTTTTCATTTACTTTCCACTCTGCTGTAAATCCTTTAAAAGCTACATTTATTTTATAATACTTTGTTTTAACAAAATTTCTTATTTCTCGTTCTCTTGCGACTATCATTCCGGAGTACACAAGTCATTACTCTGCCTATTGATATTGAAGCCTTTTCTTCATTTATTGTTTTTGCAAGTTTTTTGCCAAAGATTATTGAAAGTAGCCTTGAAAAGTTTATACCTATTAGATAATCCTCTTTTGCCCTTAAATATGCTGAGTCTGATAAACTATCATATTCTGATAAATCCTTTGCCTCTTTTATGCCCCTTCGTATTTCTTCTTCTGTTTGGGAGTCTATCCAAACCCTTTTCATTTTTGCCTTTGGATTTGGTTTTGCCATCATAAAAACTAGTCGTTGTATGTATTCTCCTTCTCTTCCAGAATCTCCGAGCATTGTATATTTCCTCAACATCTTCTCTTTGAAGAAGTTCTTTTACAATTTCAAATTGCTTTGATACTTCTGGCTTTATTTCGTATTTAAATTCTTTTGGTATAAATGGGAGTGTATCTAATCTCCAAAACTTAAACTTTTCATCATATACTTCTGGATATGACATTGTGACTAAGTGGCCTACACACCATGTTATTATCCAATCTCTACTTTCAATGTATCCATTTTTTCTATTACTTTCAAGATTTAAGACTTTTGCATACTCCATAGCTACTGATGGTTTTTCTGTAATTAATAATTTTTTCAAAATTATTCAGCTCCTATTTTTCCATATACGCCTCCACCACCTTCTTGTACTTTTATTTTACCTTCTCTGGCGTTTATAATGTTTCTTGCATTTTTTTCTCCTATAACTGCCTCCAAATCATCGAAAGATAATTTATGTAAAATGTTCATTTCTGTTTCGAAATGGTCAAGCATTTTTTCTATTGTTTTATTTCCTAAGCCTGGTATAAAGGATAGTGGTATTTGGTATACATATTCTGGTCTATTTTCAGGACTTTTACTTTCTTTTTTATCTTTTATAATTTGTATTCTATCATACACACCCATTGTTATATTTTTACTATCACAAGTATTGCATTTAGTGACTGGTGCTATTCCAGGTATATTTTTTTCGCATACTTCACAATATGTTCTATGGTATTTTCCAAGTTTTGGGTCTAGTCCATAGTTTGTTACTATTCTTCTTCCATCTTCATTTTTTATGGCTTTTAATAGTTCTTTAAAGCTTATATCTTCAACTAATAGTTTGTTGTATTCTCTAGCTATTTTAGGAAGAGAATGTGCATCTGAATTTGTTAAGAATGTTTTTCCTTCTAGTTCTGATATGTTATCTGCTAGATTTGTATCTGAACTTAGTCCTAATTCTATTGCCAGTACTTTGTTATATTTTTCTTTGAAGATTTTTTCTAGTCTATCTGTACAATTTCCATAAAAGCTTTTATGGGGTGTAAAACAATGTGCTGGAATTAGTATTCCATTATATTTTTCTACTATGTCTATTAAATCATATGCTGATATATCTGCTCTTTGAGAACTTAGTGTTATGTTTTTTATATGCTTACTCATTTCATTGGAGAAACCTTTTATATCTTTTAGGTGCGGAAAAAAACATATATTATGGGCACTTCCACAGTTTCCATTTATACCTGTTTCTGATGTTTCTATTTCACTTCCTAGAATTATACATACTTTATCTTTATATATTATTCCTCCATCTTTAATTTCGTAAGCTTCCCCTGTTTTTAAGAAGCTTTCTATATCTTCTATTACATATGGTGATGCACAATCTATTATTCCTGCTATATTTATTCCCTTTCTATCTCTACATTCTTTTGCTATGTTTGCAAAATTTAGTGACTTTGCTGCTGTTATTTTTATTGGTTTGTTATTTTCGCTTCTTCCAATATGAATATGTAAATCTGCAAATACCTCGTACATTATTATCTTCCTTTCATTAATTAACATTTGTTTCGAAAATGAAAAGTCAATGAGACCTCTGTCATCTCTTGGAATTTTCTTTTATTGCAAGGCGTGCTAACTCATCACACCTATTGTTGTACTCATTATCACTATGTCCTTTTACTTTAATAAATTTTACATTGTGTTGTTTAGTTAAATTGTATAGCTCTTGCCATAGTTCTTTATTCTTAACAGGCTCTTTACTTGAGTTTATCCAATTTTTTTTTCTCCATCCCTCTATCCAATGATTATTAAAGGCGTTTACTACATATGCACTATCACTGTATATCTCAACCTCGCACTCATATTTTAATAGTTTTAACCCTTCTATTACTGCTGTTATTTCCATTATATTATTTGTTGTATTTTCCATATATCCACTTATTTCTTTTTTTACGTTTTTATACATCAAAATTGTTCCCCAGCCTCCTGGTCCTGGATTCCCAGAGCAAGCACCATCTGTATAAATTACTACTTTTTCCATATTTCCTCCGAAAATATTTGTATTTTTTTTTATCTTGTGATATTATATCAATAATATAGTAAAAAAATCAATATATAAGGAGAAAATAATGAGCAAAGTTCTAGCAATTATTTGTGAATACAACCCATTTCATAATGGGCATCTGTACCAATTAAATGAATCCATTAAAACCGTAAATCCTGATTTTGTACTGTGCATAATGAGTGGGAATTTTGTTGAACGCGGAAATACTGCTCTTATTAATAAATGGGCTAGAGCTGAAATGGCATTATATGCCGGCGTAGATATGGTTATTGAGCTCCCTACTATTTACAGTATATCTAGTGCAGAGAATTTTGCTTCTGGTAGTATTAAAATCTTAAATAGCTTGAAGTGCGATACTTATCTCTCTTTTGGTAGTGAAAGTGGTGATATAAATACTTTAAATAAGTTTGCTGAAATTCTAGTTAAAGAACCTCCTGAATATGTTACTATGCTAAATCATGAATTATCTAAAGGTCTATCTTTTCCAAAGGCACGTGAAAATGCTATGCTGTTATATATAAACGACATTCGTAATTCTACTAGTGTTTTATCTGGCTCAAACAACATCTTGGGTATTGAATATTTGAAACAAATAATAAAAACTGGAAATAAAATTTCTCCTATTACAATAAAACGTATTGGAACTGAATATAATAGTTTATCTGCTGATAAAAATATAGCAAGCAGTACAGCTATTCGAGAAATGCTTTTGCAAAAGAAACCTGTAAAACAGTTGATGCCTAGAGCTTCATATTCAATATTGAAGGAAGAACTTGAAAGTGGAAAGTTTGTTTTAAGTACATCTCAATTTGAAAAAGAAATAATTTATAAGTTGCGTTGTATGACAATTAATGAAATTGCCAATCTTCCTGATGTTTCAGAGGGTTTAGAATATAAAATTAAAGATGCTGCAAATAGTTGTAACAATTTAGAAGCTCTTGTTTTTATGATAAAATCTAAAAGATATACATTAACAAGAATCAATAGAATTTTATTGTATGCCCTTTTAAATATAACAAAACAGGATTTCATTGACTCTCAAAAAGTTGTTCCTTATATGCGTGTATTAGGAATAAGTGAAAATGGAAAGTTTTTATTGTCTGAGTTGAGTAAAAATAAGAAGTTGAATGTAATTACCTCAGTAAAACAATTTATGGACAATAATAAAAGTAATAACACTAATAGAATTCTTAAAAACATGCTTGAGAAGGATATTTTAGCTACCAATATATATACATTAGGATACAAAAAAAATCCAGATGCAAATCTAGACTACACAAAAAAAATAGTTGTAATTTAGTAAAATATTTCAACTTATTATCTAAGAGTAACATTATTTGTTATTCATAAAAGCAACTGCGTTTGCAGTTGCTTTTGTCTACTCTTCCCAGTTATGATATATGTCTATTACATCATCTAATTCATCTAATTTTTCTAATATTAATTCCATTCTTTTTGTACCATTTTCATCTAAAGATATATAGTTATTTGGCACCATTTTTATGTCTGCTTCTAAAAAGCTTATACCGTTCTCTTCTAAAGCTTGGCTTAACGTTGAAAAATCTGTTGGATTTGAAGTTATCTCATAAACTTCTTCTGATGTTTCCATATTTTCAGCTCCATTTTCTAATGCTAGCATCATTAGATCGTCTTCTTCTATTTTGCAAGTTTGTTTTTCAATTACTATTACGCCTTTTTTTTCAAACATATATGATACACAGCCTGAAGTTCCTAAGTTTCCTCCAAATTTATCAAATATGTGTCTTACATCAGCTGCTGTTCTATTTTTATTGTCTGTTGAAGCATTTACTATAATAGCAACTCCATTAGGTCCATAGCCTTCATATGTAATTTCTTCATAATTTTCATTACTTCCTGCTCCAGCTGCTTTTTTTATAGCATTGTTTATTGTATCATTTGGCATATTGTTTGCTTTGCATTTTGCAATTACATCTTTTAGTTTTGAATTTCCTACTGGATCTGGACCACCTTGTTTTACTGCCATTAATAATTCTCTTCCTAATTTTGTAAATATTTTACCTCTTGCTGCATCTGCTTTACCTTTTTTTGCTTGAATATTATGCCATTTGCTATGTCCTGACATATAACTCTCCTCCTCTTTCTTACATACCAGTGTTTAAGCTCTTTTCAAGGTTTTCACTTGTATGTCTTTCCAAAAATTTTCTTTATTGTTCTTTGTTGATTTATATGGGTTTGTGTGGTTCTTTATTGAACAAATTGTGCCAAAATTGTGCCAGAATTTATATTGCAAATATTATGTAAAGAGTTCACTTCTAAACAATTTTGTCCACTGATTTTTCACTTAGGTTATTGTAACACATTTTCCTTTATTTGTATATATTTTTGTACAAATTTTAGTTGTTTTAATCCTAAAATATATTAATTAATCCTCTCTTTTTATTTTTTTATTTATATATAGCATATCTGTAACCATGATTTTGTATAGTTTTTTGAAAGAAATTTTATATTTATAAAAATATACTTTTTACTATTCCGTTTTCTATACTTACACTAAATATATTTTTCAATATGATTAAAATTATTGGTCCAACAAAAAGTCCTAGTATTCCAATAATTTTAAATCCTGTATACATTGCAATAAGCGTAAATATTGGATGTATTCCTATCTTTCCACTTACTATTTTGGGCTCTAATAATTGTCTTACAACTAAAATAGTAGCATAGATAATAATTATAGCTATTCCTAGATTAAAATCTCCATTGATAGCTACAATAATTGCCCAAGGTATCATTACCGTTCCTGAGCCGAAGTATTGGTAATGCATCGACAAACCCTATTCCTAGGGCTGCTAAAAATGGATATGGAACATTAAAATTTAGGAACTGGAGTATATAAAGACCTATTAGAACTATAAAAAATGATATTATAATAAGTATTGCTTCTGCTTTTAAATATCCTCCTAATGATTTTATAATCTCTCTTAAATGTATTCCTATCTTTTTAGCCCATCTTTTTGGCAATTGATGTTCTAATGTGTCTATAATATACATTTTGTCTGTACAGATGAAATATGTTGCAAGTAAAGTTATAAATGTATAGATTCCAATTGTTGGTAATGCTGATATTGTTTGTGTAACTTTACTTAAAAATGTTGATACATAGTTTGTAATAAATACTATTACTTTATCAGTAGATTTTTCAATTATTGTTACTATCTCCACTGGTATTTTACTATTTCCATCTTTTATTATTTTCATATATTCATTAATCTTTGAATAGATTAATTGTATATATTTATTTAAGCTTTGCAGTAAATTGGAACTTTCTGTTAGTAGTGTTACAACCCCCCAAGTAAGTAATCCTAGTAATATTATAAAAATTATTGCTAGAACTATTATTGCTCCTTTCTTTCTTTCTAATTTAGTTTTTTTTACGACAAGCTTTATTAATGGTTCAACAAATAGTGATATTATAAAACCTATTAAAAATGGCATATAAAATATTGCAAGTTTTAGAACCAAAAATATTAAAATAATTGATACTATAAGTACCAATATGTTTTTTAATATTCTTGTCCAATATCCAACATCAACAATCATTATTATTTATCTCCTTAAATATGTATTTTAATTGTGCAGAGGCCTTATTTGCCTCTGCAAGTTTTTATTGATTATTTTTGCTATCATTTCCGCATCTACATATTCCTTCTACTGTTGTTGTTACTTGCTTACTATTTACACCTTCTGCATTTACTAAATCTCCTAATGTTATGATTCCTACTATTGTATCATTTTCAATTACAGGAACTCTTTTAATCTGGCAATCACACATTATCTTGCTTGCCTGTGTTAGTTCTTCATCGGGTGTTACTGTATATACTGCTGTTGTCATAATTTCGCTAATTGGCGTTGTATTGGCATTTTTGTTACAAGCTACACCTCTTAAAACTATGTCTCTATCTGTAACTAGCCCTACTACATTTTTGTTTGTGTCACATACTGGAATACATCCTACATGATTTTGTTGCATTAATTTTGCGACATCATTTATTGTAGTTTGTGGATTAACACAAGATACTTGATTGCACATACAATCTCTAACCTTCATAATATTTCCCCTTTCTATAACTTATTATTGTTATTTTTGAGGAAAATTATACTATTTTTTTTAATATGGTCTCATAGGTGGCATTGGTGGTCTCGGTGGACGCATAGGTGGCATTGGTGGTCTTTGACGTCTTCTTAGCAACTCTCTTAAAATCAATATTCTTATCAAATCCCTTAACAGAAAATTTCTTTGCCTTGTTTCGTTTCTTACCTCTGGTTCTTTTGCATTTGGATTTCTTACATCTCCATTTTTTAGAATTGGTCTGGCTGTGGATATTGTACTCTGCCTTTCTTCTGGCTCTACATTTAGATAAATCTCTTCTGTCATACTATCTACTAATTCTCTTGTAATTTCTCTTTGGCTATTTTGTGCACAAATTCGAGACACCATTGGGTATACTATTCTATATATATCTGGGTACATACTTTCTATCACTTCTGTTGTAGCATTACTATTACGATTATCTAAATAATCCATATCATAGTAATAATTATCGTATGAATTTGTGTAAATATTATTTGGCATTGGGCTATATCCTAAAATGCTTCTCATATAATCTTCATAATCCATCTTTTTTCCTCCTATAATAAATCTATTTCATTATATGCGGAAGATGTAAAAAAATTACTTGCAATTTTCTAATTTATTATTGACGAATTTTATGTTTCATTGTAAAATCGTTTTAGGTGTTTATTATGAAAGATTTTAAATTGGATTTTTATGATGCAACTAACTTAAAGAGTTATAATTTAGATGAAAGTATGAGGTATCAACTGGCAATACTTGGTACTTTGGATGTTTTTACAAGAAAACATTCGGAAAATGTCGCAAATTTAACTTGCAGAATTTGTGAATATATGCATATGAAGGATTATTTCACTGTATATTGTACAATTTGTGCTTATTTACATGATATTGGTAAGCAATTCATTCCACCATCAATTTTACAAAAAAATGGTAAGCTTACCGATGAAGAATACAAAATAATGAAAACACATACTACTATTGGATATAATATGTGTATGAAAGATGAAAAATTAAGTCCTTATTCTGCGGGTCCTCTTTATCATCATGAAGCTTTAAATGGAACTGGATATCCAAATGGAATATCTAAAGATGAACTTCCTTTAGAGGGACAAATTATTAGAGTTGCTGATGAGTTTGATGCTATTACTAGTAAAAGGCAGTATAAATCGCATGTTGGAGTATGCGAAACTTTAAATATACTGATTTCTGAAACTGTTCCAATGAAAAAAAGTGATGCTTTAGGGAATCTTGTGGATGAAGCTCGTCCTGATAAATCTAAACATGAGAAATTCGGCAAAGTAAATCCTAAAATAGTAAAGGCATTAATTAAGGTTATTATTGATGATACAGAATATGAGCTTTATAATTTAGGTTTATACGTGGATTATTTAAAAGGAGAAGCTTCGCGTTTAGAGCAAATTGCTAACTATGAAGAAAAAATGAATAAATCTACAAAAGATTCTGATAAGGCTTATTATTCTGCTGGTATGTCTCAATTACTTTCTGATGGAGAGACTTTAGAAAACTATAAACAAGTTCTAGAAGAATATAAAACAGCGTATGCAATTAAAAAAGAAAATATAACTAAGTTAAACGAAGAATTAAAAGAAATGAAAAAATTAAAGGTATAAAAAAACTTGCAAGCCTCTTTGTAAAGAAGCTTGCTATTTTATTGTATTATTTCTTTTAAGCTTGATAAAAGATAATCTATATCTTCTTTCGTGTTTTCATATCCAAAAGTTGTTCTAAGTGAACCCTGCAAGTACTCTGGTTTTAGTCCTATAGAAACAAGTACATGGGACGGTTCTGTTGAACCTGTATTGCAAGCAGAACCTGTTGATGCACATATTCCCTTTTCATCTAATTTTAATAATAAGTCTCCACCATTTACTCCTTTAAATGATATGTTTGCATTTCCTGGTAATCTTTTTGTTCTATGTCCATTTAAAATTGTTCCTGGTATCTTGTTTTCCACTTCTGATATATAATAATCTCTTAGTTTTTGTAATTTATCATTATACTCATCTATATTTTTATAGGCTAATTCTATTGCTTTTCCTAGGCCTATAATTCCTGCTGTATTTTCTGTTCCTGCTCTTTTGTTCTTTTCTTGATGTCCTCCATCTTGAAGTTTTATAAATGGTACTCCTTCTTTTACATATAATGCTCCAACACCTTTAGGTCCATAGAACTTATGGGCAGACATAGATAAACTATCAATATTCATTTTTTGCACATCAATTTTTATGTTTCCAATTGCTTGAACGCTATCTGTGTGGAAATATACATTGTTCTTTTTTGCAATTTTGCCTATTTCTTCTATTGGTTCAATTGTTCCTATTTCATTATTTGCGGTCATTATTGTTATTAGAATTGTCTTATCTGTAATGGTTTCCTTTAGTTCTTGCAAATTTATAAGCCCATCTTTATCAACATTTAGATAGGTTACTTTAAAACCATCTCTTTCCAAAGATTTACAACTGTTTAGAACTGCATGGTGTTCTATTCTACTTGTAATAATATGATTGCCTTTTTCTTTTAATGCATATGCAATTCCTTTTATTGCCAAATTGTCGCTTTCACTTCCGCAACCAGTAAAATATATCTCATTTGGTTTTGCATTTATTGCTTTTGCTACTTTTTCTCTAGCTCCTTCTATTGCTCTTTTAACACTTCTTCCAATCCCATAAATAGAAGAGGGATTACCATATTCTATATTAAAGTATGGTAACATTTCTTTTAAAACCTCTTCTTTTACACCTGTTGTCGCAGCGTGGTCAAAATATCTTATATTTTTCAAACAAATTCCTCCCATACTAAGTTTGCCAAATCTATTCCTTTTTTAGTTAATTTTATATAGTTTGCATCTATTTCTATTAAATTATTCGTAAATAATTTGTTTAATTCTTCTCTATACAAGTATATGGGGTTTTCAATGAATTTGTGCTTAAACTTTTGTATATTTACACCTTCAATTTTTCTTAAACCTAACATAATGTATTCTTTTCTTTGCATTTCTTCGTTTTGAATCTCGTGTATAGTTCTATTGCCCTTTATATTATTTAAGTATTTTTGAAAATTGTTTATATTTGAGTATCTTGTTTTATTTATATATGAGTGAGCAGCCAAGCCTACTCCTATATATTCCTCCTGTTCCCAGCAATTGCTATTATGCTTAGCTTCAAACCCTTCTTTTGCAAAATTTGATATTTCATAATGTTTGTATCCCGCTTCTTCTAATTTGTTTTTTACAAGCCAATACATTTTACGTTCCTTTATTTCATCTGGAGGTTTTAATAGTCCATCTCTTACTTGTTTCTCTAGTTTAGTTCCTTCTTCTAAAATTAAAGAATATACTGAAATATGTTGTGGCTTTAACTCTATTATCTTTTCTAAAGATTGTTCTAAATTTGAAAGTTCTTGATTTGGTAAACCTATCATTAGATCTATATTTATATTTGTAAAGCCAACATCTCGAGCCAGATTATACGTTTCTAAGAATTGTTCATAAGTATGTATACGACCAATTTGCTTTAAAATATTATTGTCTGTGCTTTGTAAGCCTATACTTAATCTGTTTATGCCGGCATTATAGTAGTCCTGTAATTTTTCTTTTGTGACAGTTCCTGGATTTATTTCTATTGTAATTTCCTCTGTATCTTTTTTGTTTATTAATTTTAATATTTCTAAAATGTATTTGCTTTGTATAAATGATGGAGTTCCTCCGCCTATATAAATTGTTGTAATCTTATATTGTTCTAAACGTTCTTGGTTTATTTCCTCCTTTAGCTGTTTAATATATTGCTCTATTTTATCTTCTTTATTTGTAAAAGAAATAAAATCACAATAATCACACTTATGTGCACAAAATGGTATATGTATATATAAACCAATCTCTTTTTTATTCATCTTTTTGTTCCTTCTCCATTCTAATTATTTTATTTAATCTGTGACTTACACCGGATTTACTAATAGGATTTTTTAATAGTTTTCCTATATCTTCATACGACATGTCTGGATTTTTTAGCCTTATTTCTGCTATTTCTTTTAATTCGTTTGGCAAACCATTAAATTGATTTCTTTGTTTTAACCTTTTTATGATTTTCTGATGCTCCTAATGTTTTATTTAGATTTGCAGTTTCACAATTTACCAATCTGTTCACACTGTTTCTTGCATCTTTTAGTACACGTGTTTCCTCAAATCTTAAAACAGCATTATTAGCACCAATTAAAGCAAGAAAGTTTACAATATTTTCACTGTCTTTTATATAGGTTATGTAGCCATTACCTTTTTTTATTATTTTTGCTGGTATATTAAAGTTTTCTAGTAAAATGACAAATTCTGTCGCTCTTTTTTTTGTTTTAAAAAGCACCTCTAAGTGATACTCTTTCTTTGGGTCAGCCATTGAGCCACACTTAATAAATGTTTCTCTTAATTGCAGTCTAGCTATCTGTTCCTCTTGTTTCAAGCTACTATTAACATCCCACATTTTAAGTGTCATTAGTTCATCTTTTACATCAGTTGAAAATGACATATATTATTCTCCCTTCCTTTTTATCTATTTTAAAAATCTTATTTCAAAAGTAGTTCCCTTATCTATTTCTGAATCTACTTTTATATATCCATTATTTTGCTCTATTATAGTTTTTGCAAGTGCTAGACCTATTCCTATACTATTTTCACTACTGTTTTGGGTTCTATAAAATCTTTCGAAAATATGTTTTAAGTCTTTTTTACTTATTCCCTGCCCTTCATCTTGTATCTTTATCTTTAGGAAAAGGCTTGTGTTTTCTACTGTTATATAAATTTTAGAACTTTGTCTACTATGCTCTATTGCATTTTTTAAAATATTGGTTAAAGCTTCCAATTGCCATTTGTAGTCTGCTATAAATGTAGCACTTTCATCTATATTGGTTATGATTTTTATTTCTTTAACTTCAATTATAATAGCTAAATTTTCTATTACGTTATTTATTAAGTCCTTTACATTTATTTCTTTGTTTTCCATCTTAATTGTGCCTGCATCAAATTTTGCTATCTTTAAAAGTGATATAACAAGTGAGCTTATCCAATCTATTTGCTTGCTTATATCTGATAAAAAATCCTCTCTTATTTCTTTTTCCATATCTGGATTATCGCTAATGTTATCTAGCATTATTCTAATTGAGGTCAAAGGTGTTTTTAGCTGATGCGATATATCTGCAATTGCAGTACTTAGATTCTCTTTTTCTTTTTCACTTTGTTCTGCTGTTTCTTTTAAAAGAATTGTTGTCTTATATAGCTCATTTCTAAGTTTTGATAATTCACTATTATCATTTTCTTCTATTTTTAAAATATAGTTCTTGTTATTAACTTGTTTAATATATTCATTAATTTCTGCTATCTTTTTTTCTTGGATAAAAACATATGTGGAGTAAATTCCAAGTGGTAGTAATCCTAAAACAATAACAAATATTATGTTCTGTATTTTATTTTTTTCAATTTGTTCTCCCAAGCTTTTTATATGAGAAATTTCTTGAGTATACCCATATTTATCTAATACATTATTATATGTAGTAGTGTTGTTATTTATAATATCTAAAACTTCTTCTTCAGTAATTTCTGGGTATTTTTCAATTACTTTATTTATTATATTATCAATTTTCTCATTTACAATTTTTAAGTAGTGCTTATACTGAATATTGTTTACAATTGCAAAAATAAGTGTTGATAAAATTATTAGTATTATTCCTAGTGTTATTGTTTTTCTAAGATTTCTGTTTTTAAATATTTTCACTTATCTTGCCCTCCTGGTATCTGGTAACCTATTCCTTTTATTGTTTTTATACAATCAGTAAAACCTAATTTGTTCCTTATTCTTTTTATATATACAGTAAGTGTATTATCATTTACAAAGTTTCCAGCAACATCCCATATTTTTTCTAAAATTTGCTCACGTGTTACTGTTTTTCCAATGTTCGTAAATAGCAATACTAAAATCTTATATTCCAGTGCTGTTAAGCCAATATCAATGCCATTAACACAAGCTGTTTTTTCTTCTAAATTTATTTGAAGGTTTTTATATTTAATTTTATTGCTCTCTGTGTTAAATCTTCTTAGTACATTATTAATTCGGGATACCAACTCTCTATTTCTGAATGGCTTTATAATATAATCTTCTGCTCCCATATCTAATCCTTTTACAACATCTTGTTCTTCATCTCTAGCAGTTAAAAAGATTATAGGAGTATTTGTATATTTTTTTATATACTCACACATTTCATATCCGCTTCCATCTGGCAAAGTAATATCTAATACAACCAAATCAATATCCTGTTTGCCAATAATATTCATAGTTTCCTCAATGCTTTTGCAAGCTATTACCTGGAACTGTTCTTGTTCTAATAAATATTTTAAACCTTTAATTATGGCTTCATTATCTTCTACAATTAAAATCGTCTTCATAAACTACCTCTTTCACAAGAATATTATAGCATATTTTTTTATAAAAATGTAAAGATATTAAAACGTAATACTTTCTTACTTTAAAAATATATTGCTGATTTTTCTGGCAGAATGCCAAATTCTTATGATATAAATTACTTGAGAATCAACTTCATAAATAATCTTATACGACTTATAAATAATTACTCTATATTTGCTATTTGGAATTTCTTGTATCTTTTTTCCCATATAAGGAAAATTGTATAGTATTTCTGTTCTTTTGATTATTTCATTAACTGTTTTTATAGCATAATATATTGAATCTTTTGAAATATAATTATAGATATCAATTAAATCACTTTTGGCTCTAGTAAACCATTCTATTCTTTCCAAAAACGGATTCTAAAACCTCTTCAGTAGAATAATATCTACCTTCTGCTTTATCCCTTTTCCCCAGTTCAACTGATGCTATAATTATTTCCTTTTCTGTATGCAATTCTTCTTCGTTTAAAAAATATTCTAATTCTTCTCTTGTCATGTTCTCAAAATCTTTTAGCTTCATTTTAACCACATCCTTTATAAAAATATCTTTTACGTTTCAATATCTTTATATGCATGCCATTATATATTAATTAATTCTTTTTGTCAATAGGAGCATTGCTTCGAGTATTCATTTCATATAACTAAAATTTTAGTAGTGAAAAATTTAGATTTGCTTTAATAAAATTTCCTCCTTAAATATTATAACATATTTTAGTAGAATAGTATAGGGCAAGCCTGTTGCCTGCCCTTAATGTTATATATTATCTTTCCTTATTGTTTCTATTATATTTTGTTTGTTTATTTTGTCTAATGAATATTTCATTGTTATTCCAACTATTATAAATACAAATATAATTGATATTAGTATTGGTAAATATGGTATTGCGTATCCTACATCTACTCCTTGTGCAAAGGCTTTATATACTCCATAAGAGCCTAGTATTCCTAGTGGTATACCTATTAATAGTGATTTTGCTCCATACATTATGCTTTCTAGTCTTATCATCTTGTTAAATTCCTTTTTAGACATTCCTATTGATTTTAGCATTGCAAATTCTTTGCTTCTTAATATCATATTTGTTGTTATTGTATTAAATATGTTTGTTACCCCAATTAATGTTATTACTGCTATGAAGCCATAAAGGAAGATTTTTACAACTAAAACCATTCTTCTTTGTTGGTCTACATATGTATCATAATTATATACTGTAAGACCTGTGTATTTTGTATTATATTTAATTAAATCGTTTAGTGTATTTTCTAACTGTTGTGAATCTTTTGAATTAATTAATAAGCTTCCTAATATATATGAAGAACCATCTATCTCCTCTCTTAAAACCTCTTTTACAAAGTCTTCTGAAACTATTATTACTCCTCCATTGTAATACCTTGCCTCTTGCCCCATTGGCTTATTATCAGATATACATTTTGATATTGTTATATTATATGTTTTATCAAGTCTTGCTACCTTAATTTTATCATTTGGCTTTATTGTATATAATCTATCTACTGTTTTACTACCATCATCATTATATCTAATAACCTCATCCAATAAAAGAGCTGTAGTTTTATAGTTTTCAGGATTTAGTCCAATTTCTTTCATATAGTTTTTAAAATATTCGTTATTATATGCAACCAAAGATATTATATTATCTCCATAAACAGTCATTTGTCCTTTACCAAATTCACTTGCATATTTATTTCCATCAAAATCTAAACTTGTTTCATAATAATATGAATAATCTTTAATGTTATCTAATTTTGCAAGTTCTTCATAAATCTCTTTTGTTCCATTATCTACATACATGTTAAATTTAAAATCTTGGTAATAAAGCCCTGTTACCTTTGTTCCTAAGTTTAGTATGCTTGATAATGATATAAATATGAAAATACTAACTACTAGTGATATTACAGTTGTTCTATATTTTTTCTTGCTTCTTTTTAAGTTTTTACTTGCAATTACCCCACCTATGCCAAATATCTTTCTTGTAAAGCGTGATGTTTTTAGTTTTTTAGCTTTAATTTTTATATCATTATTTCCTCTAATTGATTCAATTGGTGAAATTCTTGATGCTCTAATTGCTGGTATCAAGCAAGATAAGTATATTGTAATTATAGAAATTACTATTGATATTACTATTGCAAGAGGATTTATGCTATATGTAAATAACATACCATCTAGCATATCTATTAATAAATAATTTACTATTTGTAGTAAAATCATTATTGCAACTATTCCTAAAATAATTCCTAGAGGTATTGCAATTAAACCAATTACCATTCCTTCAAAAATTACATTTCTCTTAATTTGCTTTGATGTTGCACCTATGCTTGAAAGCATTCCATATTGTTTATTTTTCTCAGCTACAGATATACTAAAACTATTTCTTATTACAAATACACTGCTTACAACAATAATAGCTATAATTACCCCAGCAATTGTATATAAAACATTTAACATACTCTCGCTCATAACACCTTCAAGTCTTAAAAGCTCAATATTTATATCAATTTCATCTAAAGACATTATTCCAAATATTTTGCAAATATCTTTTGCAATTTCTTCATATTCTTTTGGATTTTTGTATAAAACTGAAATATTCATTTTTTCTGGGGTTTTATCCATATATGTTATAACAGTATATCCAGGTGATGAATAATTTTCTCTTGAAAGTCTTTTCATTATACCTACTATTTTATATGTTTTTTGTGTTGTGTCCTGAATGTTCTCTGTAGTAGTAAACTGTTTTTTTTCTCCTTCTTCATAGTCTATATCATAGTTTTCATCAATTATTGGGTTGTTTTCATTTAGCTCAGCTCCGTCTGATGATACTCTTTTTCCAACATTTAGTGTTATGCTATCTCCAACATTTAATATTACCCTACCATTTGTTATAATATGCTCTGAGATTACTATTTCATCTGCATTTTCTGGTAATCTACCTTCTGTAAGTCTTATTCCTAAATTATTTAATGCTTTTTTATCATACTCTAAAATGTGTACATAAGGTTTATAATCATTTTGAGAGCCTTCTAAGTTTGCCCAACCAACTTCTCCGAGTTAAGTAATAATCTTTAATTTTTTGATTTTCACTTATATATTTTAATTTATCTTTTGGAATATAGTGGAAAGCTACGTGGTAGTTTCCATCATGCATTTTAGTCCAATTTATAAGTGATGTTTTAAAACTTGAAACTAGGCCTGCAACTCCACAAATAAGTGCAGTTGAAAGCATTATGCCAATAATAGTAACAATAGTTCTTTTTTTATTTAACTTCAAGCTCTTAATTGTAAATCTATTTAAAATATTCATTTTTAATTCCTTTCATCCTTTTTTATTCTTCCATCTTCTATTGTAATTACTCTTTCTGCCTCTTTTGCGATTTCTAAGTCATGTGTAATTATTATTACTGTCTGGTTAAACTTTTTGTTTGAAAGTTTAAGCAAAGAAATTATTTCCTCACTTGCTTTTGAATCTAAGTTTCCTGTTGGTTCATCTGCAAGCATTATGCTTGGGTTGTTTATCATTGCTCTTCCTATTGATACTCTTTGTTGTTGTCCTCCTGATAGTTCATTTGGTAGGTGTGTTCTTCTGTTTTCTAATCCTAATGTTTTTAATAATTCTTGTAGTCGTTGTTTATCAACTTCACTTCCATCTAAATCACAAGGTAATGTTATGTTTTCCTCTACATTAAGTATTGGAATTAGGTTATAAAATTGATAAATTAAACCTATCTGCCTTCTTCTAAATATTGCTAAGTTATCATTATTTAAAGAATATATGTCTTTTCCATCTATATACACTTTACCAGATGTTGGTCTATCTACACCTCCTATTAGATGTAATAAGGTGGATTTTCCACTTCCGCTTGCTCCAACAATAGCAACAAATTCACCTTTGTTTATAGTAAATGAGATATTATCAACTGCATTAATTTGATTTTCTCCTTTACCATAAGTTTTAACTAGGTTTTCAACCTTTAAAATTTCCATATGACAAATTCCCTCCTTCTAACTAAGAACATTTTATCACTCAAAAGTGACTTTAAAATGACAAAAAATTATATAAATTTAAAAATTAATTTAAACTTATATAATTTTTTTGTAAAAAAAATCTGGCAACTACTTATCTTCCCAGCAAGGTAACTCGCAAGTATTTTCAGCATCTAAGAGCTTAACTTCTGTGTTCGGTATGGGTACAGGTGGTTCCTCTTTATCATTGTCACCAGAAAATATATAACTTTTTTTCGGCTTTTCTTGCCTTTAATGTATTTTATCCTTCTGCTTAGCACACTCAAAAATATACAGATAAATTAACTACTTCTAAACTATTCTTTTACCGAATCTTCAGCTTTTCCAATTTCTTGGTTAAGCCCTCGATTTATTAGTATTGGTTAGCTTAATGCATTACTGCACTTACACCTCCAACCTATCAACCAAGTAGTCTTCTTGGTATCTTACTACCTTACGGTATGGGATATCTTATCTTAGGGTGGGCTTCACACTTAGATGCTTTCAGCGTTTATCCCTTCCGCACTTAGCTTCACAGCTATGCCATTGGTATGACAACTGTTGTACCATTGGTGCGTCCATCCTGGTCCTCTCGTACTAAGGACAGATCCCTTCAAATATCCTACGCCTGCGACAGATAAGGACCGAACTGTCTCACGACGTTCTGAACCCAGCTCGCGTACCGCTTTAATGGGCGAACAGCCCAACCCTTGGAACGTACTTC
>SFKS01000040.1 GCA_004554705.1 Clostridiales bacterium
CATTGGATAACTTGAATTGTAAAATTTATTATGGAGATGTTACTAAAAAGGAAAGTTTATCATCAGTTTTTGAAAATATTGATGGAAAAGAAGTTTATGCCATTAGGGACGGGGAATATTGGCACAATTTATGTGCCATTAGGGACGGGGAATATTGGCACAATTTATGTATTCACAAAGGACAGACTTCTTTCATATAATATAGCGAAATATGAAAGGAGTTTATTTTATGAATAATTATGAAATTATCATGAATGGAAATGTTAAAATTGGTGAATATGCACCAGATTTTGAAGCAGAAACCACAATGGGAAATATAAAATTATCAGATTATAAAGGGCAATGGGTTCTTTTATTTTCTCATCCTCGGAGATTTTACCCCCGTAAAGTCTTAATCTTTGGATGAATATATGAAAATGCTTGATATTGCTGATAAAATTCGATGTCGATAAGTTATTCTGTAAAGTAAATGCAATTTATATTTCAAACAAATTTTATTGAAATATATTTACAATTTTCGATAATAATGATATTATTACATCAATATTAAAAAGGGGGAATTATACTTATGAAAAAATTTCAAAAATTGACATTAATTTTAACATTTTTTATTCTTGCAATTATACTATTTTTCAGTAATAATGTATATGCAACTGCAACAAAAGATGATGCAGATACATTAATTAAAAAAATAGCACCAGATGGAGAAAATGCTGTATTTAAGGTTAAAAAACCAACATCTATAATTGAAGGAGATTTTCTGATAAATGGATATGTAAATAACCTATTACAACTGGAAGGATGTGAAATATATGCAGGTTGCATTGAAGAACCATACACAACTTGCAACATTGATATTTATTTCAGTTGTTGATAGTTATTTTAGTAAACTAAGTAATGCTGATATGTTTACGCCAAGCACATATTATGTTGTAGAAGATTTATCTTTAATAAATTATTACCTAACAAGTGCAAAATCTGAATTATGGAATCCAGGAGCTCCTGGTAGAGCATTGAAGTATAGTACATTAAATGATGTGACGAGTGGTTCCAATGTAACTTATTATTTAGATGTTAGACAAGGAAATCAAGATGAAACTTTAATGTATGAATCAGCATTTGGACCAATGAATATATTTTATAATGGTTATTCATATGGAGCAAAAGAAGAAGGAATTTATTTAAAAAGAGTTATTTATATACCACAAGATACCGAAAATACAAAAGAGGCTTTCGTTGCAGCAGCACAAAAGAGAATTAATGATTATTTAGGAAATTCATCTGTTGTTGTATCTTATGGTGGATTGTTAAGTTCATTACCTGAAGGCTCTGAAGATGAGGGATACCCAATAACAAGTGATGGCAATTACTACAATATAAAAATTGGTAGTAGAACATATAAATTTTATATTGTAAAAGGAACTGATGCACAATTAGTAGAACCTACATATGTTGGATTAGATTTGGGTTCTAAAATTGAAATAACAAGTGAAGATTCATCAATACCACTAGATACTTCATTAACAGTAAAGAATGTAAATGATAGTTCAATTAAAGATAAAATAGGAACTGAAAATTATAAATCATATGATATTAGTTTATATTCTGATGCAAAAAGTGCAAAAATTGAAAAGTTAGAAAATGGAAAATTTACTGTTAAAATTCCAGTACCAACTGAATTAAATGGAAAAGAATTAGTAGTTTATTATATAACAACGACAGGAGAAAAGGAAGAACACGAGGTAACAATAAAAGACGGCTATGCTGTATTTACAACAGACCATTTTAGCACTTATACATTAGCAGAAAAGGTATCAAATACTGGAACAACAACTGAAACATCTACTACAACAGAAAAAGAAGAAAAAGATGAGACGCCAAAAACAGGTACAATAGATATAATTAGTTATATTCTAGTAGCAACATTTATATCAGCAGTTGGAATAATTGTTTTAAAGAAAAAGATTTAATAATTTGACATGAGTTTTAGGAGCAGGAAACAAAACTGCTCCTTTTTTAGAAGAAAGGGAAATATGAATAAAAAAGAAAAACACAGCAAAAAAACAAATAGATTGACAAAAATTCTATTTATATTTTTTATTATAATTTTCGTTTGTGGTATAGGTTATTTAACTTATTATTTATATGATAGAAATAAAAATAATAAAGATAACGAAGAAATTTTGAATAATATTGAAATTGATGAGAGTAAAATCACAGAAAGTAAAACAGAACGAATGATACAATTAGAAGAATTACAGAAGGAAAATGAAGAAATTATAGGTTGGTTAGAAATTGAAGGAACTAATATTAATTATCCAGTATTACAAACATCTGATAATGATTATTATTTAACACATAATTATAAAAAAGAAAAAGCAAGTACAGGTAGTATATTCCTAGATAAAGATTTTGATCTAATTAATGGTAGCTCAAATTATTTAATATATGGACATAGAAATAAAAGTGGTCTAATGTTTGAAGATTTAATAAAATATGCAGAAGAAGATTTTTATAAAGAACATACAAAGATAAGGTTTACTACAAATAAGGATGATAGCATATATGAAATATTATCTGTATTTTATTCAAGAGTATATTATAAGAGTGAGCAAAATGTTTTTAGATATTATTATTTTGTAAATGCTAATAACGAACAAGAGTATAATGACTTTGTAAATAATGCCAAAAAAGTTAGTTTGTATGATACAGGTGTAACTGCTAAATATGGAGATCAACTTTTAACATTAAGTACTTGTGAGTATTCGCAAGAAGATGGAAGATTTGCAGTAGTATGTAAAAAGATAGAAGATGTGCAATGATTTATTTTACAGAAAATAAAAGGGAGGAAAAAATGGAAAAAGAGGTAGTAGATGAGAAAAACGAGATAACTAATAATAATGATGCAAATAAATTCGAAGAAGTAGAAACATATCAAGAAGTAGAATCAATAAAAAAAGAAATAAGAACAGATTCTTACTTTGATGGAAGCCTAATTGAATTAATAGGATGGAAGTTATTATCATTTTTAATAACTATAATAAGCTTTGGAATAGCAGCTCCTTGGGGAGCATGTATGATTTATTCATATCAAATAAATCATACAGTTTATAATGGTAAAAGGTTAAAATTTGAAGGAACAGGTGGAGACCTATTTGTTAATATCTTTAAATGGGTCTTACTATCAATTATAACATTAGGGATTTATACTTTATTTATTCCTATAAGAAAAACAAAATGGGTTATATCTAATATTCATTTTGAAGATGAACATTTTATTAAAAATGAGAGCTTCTTTGATGGAAAAACAATACAATTAATAGGTATAAATATACTATCTACAATACTTAATTTTATTAGTTTTGGTTTGTTAAGTGCGTTTACATATTGTTATAAAACAAAATGGATTATTAAACATACAGTAATAAATAGAAAGAAAATAGTATTTACAGGAGATTTAGGTAATAACGAT
>SFKS01000041.1 GCA_004554705.1 Clostridiales bacterium
TATATAATCCGCTCCATCTTGCTGTCGGTTGGACATTTTCTTTTCTTAGGCTAAAGCACAAAAAGAAAAGTGCAACCGACACGTGGAGCTACTAATTTGAAAATTGGGGTCTTAACATTAACAATATTTATACAAGGGGACACGTTAGGGCACAGGAACTTAAGTTTTTGTTTAGCGATTTTTGGGCATTATTTTGAAAAAAAGTCCATCCTTTTGTTCACTTTTTGGCAAACATGTGCCAAAATTCCCCGTCCCTTTTGGCACAGTCAAGTATTTTTTAGTACGCATTTAATTTTTCTCTTTTTATTTCGTTGTTCTTTTCCTTCATCTTAATTTCTTCTTCTAATAATGCACACATCTTTTTTAATGTATCGGGTGATAATGAAAGTAAATCAACTTCACCTTTTTTTGATTTTTCATATATCTCTAAGAATTCCTTTTTGTCTGTTTCATATTGTTCTATATTATTTGGTTCTGTTTCCTGAATATTCTGTGCTATCGAGTTTGTACAATTATATTCCTTTTTTTTAGAGAATAATCCCCTGAAAAAATTCTTTATTTTTGTAAATATGTTTTCTTTGCGTTCTATTAATTGGTTATTATTCATCTTACGTCTCCTCCCCCTAATATAGAATCTATTTTAGATTTTTTATCTTCTAGTTCCCTTTTTTCTTTTGCCAATTTTTCCCTTTCTGCTCTCATTTCATCAAGTTCGCGACCCGATTTCGTTTCTTGTTCAGTTGCTTCTATTGTTGCTCTTCTTGCTCTTTCTTCTGCTTCTCTTGCCTGAATAGTTGCTTGTTGTTTTTCAGAATGTGATTGTTCTTTTTCTGCAAGTTTAATATCTAGTCTTTCACCTTCTGCATCCACTTCTGCTAATCTCTCTAATAATTCAGCATATTTAGTAGCAAAATCCAATACCGCAATTTTGGTTCCTTTTTCAGTATCACTTCTTACAGCAGTATTAGGCTGTTTTGAGAATTTTTCATCATCTTCTATTGAACGGTCTTGTTTTTCTTGTGGTTGCTCTAGCGGGTCAATTTCTGTCTCAACATATTCTTTCATTAATTTCCTTAGATTGCGATATGTTAAGCTATCTCCAATATGTTTTTCAAAAAATTCAAATCCCTTATCATATTCAATGGTTGTGTCATCTAAAAGATTATCTAAAGCTTGACCATTAATTGCACCAGATTTAATCATGCTAATATTCTTGGTCATTCGTAAATATAGAAATGCCTTTTGCACTTCAATTTCTCTATTTTCTTCGGGAACTTCTAATATTTTTAATCTACCCAATATTTCATCTTTTAATTTATCATCGTACAAGTCTTTAAATGAATAACTAGCTTTTTTTGCAAGTTCTTCCATTATATCTGGAGTTAATATTCCTCCAATATTATCATTTATCCTTGATAAAAACTCTCTGTTTTCAGAATTAAAATCTCTAAGTAGGATATCATTCTTCTTTCTTGTCTTCTTTTCCCCTGATGAAACTTCATCTACAACTTTACTGTCTTCTTCTATTATATGTGATTCTATATTTGGTATTTCCCTTGCTTCATCATTTTCTAATGGATTACTTTTTAATTCTATTTTTTGTAATTCAGCACTTTGTGCATTATTAAATTTTTCAACCAGGTTATTATAGTAAACATTTGGATAATGCTCTACTGTATTAATTCTTGGATCTTTTTCTTTTTTTGCACAAATTTCCCCTCTGGATAATTTAATTAAATCAATTGCTTGATCTTTTGGTAAGATGTATGTTGCTTTTCCATAGTCTTCAGCGATTTCTCCACTACGTGTCTGTCTCCAAAAATTTTCAACTATAACTAGGTCAGAGCCTTCTATTTCAAACAATATTGATCCCCTGAATTTTCCATCTCCAGGGCTCCCTGATACGATTGGGAAGTTCTCTACTAAGAATCTTAATCTATTATTCGCTGACAATCTCTCATCGTATCTATCATTTGATGGATGTGGTGGAACATCCGGGTCTGGTGGAACTCTGGTTTCTATTGGTCTTCTCATAGTTGAAGGAAATATTTCCTCTGTTAAATCACTAACCGGTATTCTTTCACCAAAATATGATCGGAAAAGGTCATATTCAGAAAATTCTCCAGCAGTTAGCGTTTCTAATTCGTGTTCTTCATCATCTTTTACAACATCTTTTATATCCTCAATAGTTTTCTCATCTATTGTTCCTTGTTCCAATTGTCTTTTTAATTTAATTAAATCTGCTTCATATTTTGCTTGTAGTGCAACAGTCATATTCCTTGCAGATTCTACTTCACTTAACAGTTCCTCTGCTCTGTCAAATTCATCATTTCTTGAATAATATCTTGCAGCCTCTAAAAATGCATCTTCTAATCCCTCGGGTATCTCTCCATCTGCATTACGCTTATTTAAAACAGTTCTTTCTACAATAACTATAGCATTATCTGCAAATCTACTTCTTAAATATCTTGAACTCCACTCTCCTAATTGTCTATATCTTAATTTGAGGTCTCTCTCAGAACCAGCCTTTCTAAGGGCTTTTATAAAATCTTTTTCGCGTATGCTCATATAATATCTCCTCCCATACAATAATATTATATAATACCAAAATTTATTGTCAAGTAATTTTCTATATGAAAAATATATTTCGTTTGCCTGGATAGTGACAGGTTTTTTGTAAATATTTAGTTACAGTTTAGACTAATTAATATATAATCCGCTCCATCTTGCTGTCGGTTGGACATTTTCTTTTCGTGCTTTAAGCCTAAGAAAAGAAAATGTCCAACCGACACGTGGAGCT
>SFKS01000022.1 GCA_004554705.1 Clostridiales bacterium
CACTAAATAATAGATAATTACTGTACATTTTTAATTTGTACATTTCAAACTCATACTTGTTTTGGCAATATAATGTTTTACCAGATAGAAGTATTTCATATTTAAAATCCTCATTTATGGTATTTAAGTTTATTAAATGCACATCTATACCTATAACATCTTCTATTTTGTTCTTTATTTCTAACATTTTTTTAGAACATAATTCTTCTTTGGTTTTTATAGCAATATCTATATCGCTTATATCTTTTTGTTTTCCCCTTGCATAACTTCCAAAAAGAATAATAGCTTCTATTGTTGTTATTTCTTGCATTATTGTGTTCTTAACCTTTTCTATTATCTCGCTACTTTTCACTTTTCCTCCCAAAAATTCATAAATTATATAAATAAGTTTTTTATAATTTTAATTACTTTTTCCTGTTCCTCTTCTGTCATTTTTGTATCACTTGGCAAACATACTCCTCTTTCAAATATATCTTGTGAGTTGCTTCCTTGTTTTGCAGTTGTTATAAAATCACAGTTTTCAAATACTGGTTGTAAATGCATTGGTTTCCATATTGGTCTTGATTCTATGTTTTCTTTTTCTAAAGCTACTATTATATCTAGTGGTTTTATTTTTGAATTTTCATCTAATAAAATTGCAGATAACCAATGGTTTGGTTTTGATTTCTCTAAGTATGGCTGCATTTTTATTTCAGGTATATCCTTAAATAATTTTTGATATGTTTCATAAATTTTTGTTTTCTTTTCTATTCTTTTATCTAATACTTTTAATTGTCCTCTTCCTATTCCTGCGCAAATATTGCTCATTCTATAATTGTAACCTATTTCTTTATGTTCATAATGTCTTTCTGGCTCTCTGCTTTGTGTTGACCAAAACCTTACTTTTTTTATCTTTTCTGCATTATTTGATACTAGCATTCCACCACCACTTGTTGTTATGATTTTGTTTCCATTAAATGAATATATTCCAAATTCTCCAAATGTTCCTGTTTGCTTATCATTTAATGTTGCTCCTAAGCTTTCTGCGGCATCTTCTATTACTGGAATATTATGTTTTTTGCAAATTTCTAGTATTTCATCTAATTTTGCTGGTGTTCCATATAAGTTTACTACTAATACTGCTTTTGGATTTGGATATTTTTCAAATGCTTTTTCTAAAGCTTTTGGGTCCATATTCCATGTTTCATCTTCACTATCTATAAATACTGGTGTTGCATTTTGATATATTATTGGATTAGCTGTTGCTGAAAACGTTAAACTTTGACAAAATACTATATCTCCTCTTTTTACATCTAGTGCTTTTAATGCCATATGAATTGCCGCTGTTCCTGCTGATAATGCTGTGGCACTTTCTATATTTGCATAGTTTGCAATTTCTTCCTCAAATTTGTCTACATTTTCTCCAAGTGGTGCTATCCAGTTTGTATCAAATGCTTCTTTTATATATTCTTTTTCAAATCCTTCATCAGACATGTGTGGTGAAGCTAACAATATTTTTTTCATAGTTTTCTCCTTAGCCTACTTCCTGTGAATTTGGTATTGTCCCTACCGTAGTTAAAATTTTCTTTGTAACATTTCTTACTTCTATCTCTTCTCTTGAATTTTTTATTTCAAAATTTACCTCATCTGGGGTATGATATGTAGGTACAACTTCTCTTATTGTTTGTTCCATTATGTTTAATGGCGTATCTTCATTTTTTATTATTTCTCTTAATTTGCTTAATTTTTGTTCTAGTTCTTCATATGTTATGTCTGATAATTCTCCTACAAATATCTTGTTATGTGCTGTTTTCTTTAAGCCTTCTTCTGCCATTAATAACTCTTCATATAACTTTTCTCCAGGTCTTAATCCTGTTATTTTTATTGGTATATCTACGTTTGGTTCTAGTCCTGATAGTTTTATTAGACTTACTGCTAAATCATATATTTTTACTGGTTCTCCCATATCTAGTACAAATATTTCTCCGCCTTTTGCGTAAGTCATTGCTTGTAGCACTAGTCCTACCGCTTCTGGTATTGTCATGAAAAATCTCGTTATTTCTCTATGTGTAACTGTTACAGGTCCACCTGTTGCTATCTGTTTTTTAAACAATGGCACTACTGAACCATTGCTTCCAAGGACATTGCCAAATCTTACTGCTGCATATTCTGTGCTGCTTACTTTGTTTTTAGCTTGTACAATCATTTCACATAATCTTTTTGTTGCTCCCATTATATTAGTTGGATTAACTGCTTTATCTGTTGAAATTAATATCATTCTTTTTGCTTGAAAATACGTTGTTTTTTATTGCTTCAAATGGGCTTATTTGCATTAGTGGAACATGTTTGTGTGCTGCTGCGTGAAATACTAAATATGGTCTATAATCTTTAAAAATTTTATCTAGTCTTTCTTTGTCTCTAACACTTCCAACAACTGGAATTATTTCCATTTTTTCATCATAATGGTTTTGTCTTAATTCCATTTCTATATTATATAAGTTGTTTTCATATATATCTAATATTACAAGCCTTTTTGGATTATATTTTACTATTTGTCTGCAAAGTTCAGAACCTATTGATCCTCCTCCACCTGTAACCAATATAGTTTTATTTTCTATTAGTTCTCCTATTGAATCATTATTTAATAATATTGGCTCTCTTCCTAAAATATCATCTATTTCAACATCTCTTAAATTTTGCATTAGATTTTTGTTTCTTATTATATCTGCTGTCCCTGGTAATACTCTTAATTTTGCTCCTGTTTCTTGGCATATATTTAAAATTTCTTTTTTGTCTTTTGCTGATATATTTGCTATTGAGAAGAAAATGGTTTCAACCTTGTTCTTCTTACATATTTCCTTAATTTCATATCTATCTCCTAAGATTTTTACACCTGAAATTGTATATCCAATTTTATTTTGATTATCGTCTACCAAACCTATTAAGTGATATGTCCCTCTAATTGATGAAGTTTTTAGTGCTTTTATTATATCTCTTGCAGCTTCTCCTGCTCCTATAATTAATAAGTTTTTTTGTTCGTTTTTATTTGTTTCTCCTCTTACTGTTGTTAGCATAAATCTTATAATAACTCTATATGAAACTATTCCTACAGCAATAAGTACATTAGCCAGTATGATTTGTTTGTATCCTACAACTGGAAGTTTAAATATATAACTTGCTAGAAATACAATTAATCCTGAAAATGCTGACAATAATATGTATTTTAGGTAATCTTTTCCATTTTCATATCTTGTGATATTTCTGTATATGCCAAACAAATTAAATACAATTTCATATATCACAGCTGATGCTATAATAGCATTTGAAATTAATGTGTTATACTTTATAGAAAATACTACACTATTGTTTGTTAATAAAAATGCACTTGTTAAGTATGCTAAACATATTATTATTATATCAGTTACGAATAGTACTACTACTCTATATTTTCTTAAGGATTTCATGTTTAAAAGTTTCCTCTCTCTTGTTTTTATCTATATCCTGTCTTGTTTATTATATTGTTGCTTATTTCTTGTACCGTTTCTGTTGGTACATATTCTGTTTTTCCAAATAAAGTTTTGTGTAATTCTGCTACATTTTTTGCTAAATTTATTGGTGGTCCATACCATACTCCTCCTAGAGTTATTCCTCTTGTTTCATATGGCCAACCTTGGCTTTCTACTATTGAATATGAGTAAATTTTAGGTATTAATGCAAGTATCTCTGTTGCACTGATATTTGTATATATTTCTGGTAATAGTTGATTAGCTAATTTATTTAGTTCTGTTATGCTCATTGTTTTTGCTTTTTCAAACACAGCCATTACTACCGTTCTCATTCTTTCGGTTCTTTTGTAGTCACTGTCTATTTTTCTTATTCTTCCATATGCTAATGCTTGTTCTCCATCTAATAAATACTTTCCACCTTTTGTTATTCTAGGTATTGATTTCGCTTCAGCATCTGTTACTTCTATTTCTACTCCGCCTATTGCATTTATAATATCCTTTGTTGCAGTAAAATTTACTGTTGCAAATTCTGTTATGTCTAAATCCAAATTGGTATTTAATGTACTCATTGAAAGAGCTGGTCCTCCATATGAATATGCATGGTTTACTTTATCTAATCCTCTTCCTGGTATGTTTAAATATGTATCTCTATATACTGATACTATTTTTATTTCTTTAGTATCGTGATTTATACTTGCAATCATTATACAATCACTTCTACTTCCTTCATAAGTATCATCTCTTGTATCTATTCCAAATAGTGCTATGTTTCTATATCCACTTAAGTTTTCTTCTACTCCTGTGTTCACTTCTATTTCTTCTTTTGATATTTCAACATAGTTTATTTTATTTAATTTATTAACTACAAAAACTGCTACAATACCTACTATTAATAGTAAAATAATAAGTATTATGCTTAATACTTTGAAAAACTTTTTCATATTCTCTCCTCAACATTTTTTCACAAATTATTTACAAATACATTATATATTTATGCAAGAATAATGTCAATATTTTTTTCTAAATTGCATTTTTTTACCTTTTACTTTCGCAAAAGTATTAACCTGTCTACCAAAATACAATTTGCAAAGGCTGTTACCATTGCTCTTAAAGTAGCATATTCTCTTATATCTTTTTCTATAAATGTTGGTTTTGTTTCTAATTCTGGCTTGAAGGTTCTTTTTATGGCATTTTCTAATTCTTCACAGAACATATTGTATCCCTCTTCAACTGTAACAATTTTTTTCATAGTTACTATTGAATCTCCTATTTCTGATATACTCATTAGTCTTTTTAATATGCATATAACAAATAGGTATGAAAGATGTTGGCGATTATATTTTTTCTTTATTGGTGGTTCTAAAATATTTTGTTTTACGTAGTTGTTTATCATACTTGATGTTATTATTGGGTTCTCTTTATCTTTTGTAAATACTGATAAATTTTTTTGTAAAAAATATGTTACTTGATCTATATACAACTCTATTTCTGGCAATTCATTCCAACGTGGGCAATGATAATTTAATAAATCTTCTACTTCTATTTTCATTTTTCTCTTCTCCTTTTTAAATCTAGAATATATAATATCATATTATTTTATAAGGGTCAATTAATATCTTGACTTGTTTTTAAATATAATGTATAATAGTTTTCAATACTAGATTAAATAGTTTTATAAACTTGAAAGAAGGTTGCTAATGAAAAAAAGGAAAAATATTGAAAAATTTGAAAATATTAAGGAGATAATATATCATTCAGCTACTGTTTATTCTGATAATATTGCATTTTCTACTAAAATTAAAAATTCTGGCAATGTAGAATATATAAACCACACTTATTCTGATTTGCTAGAGGATATTAATTCTTTTGGAACAGCCTTATATAAATATGGACTGCAAAATAAAAGAGTTGCTGTTGTTGGTCATAATAGTTACGAGTGGGCTGTTGCGCATTTAAGCAATTTACTTGGTGGGATTGTTTCAGTTCCATTAGACAAAGGATTGCAATTAGGTGAGCTTGAAAGTTCTTTAATTCGAAGTAGAGTTCAAGCTATTGTTTTTGACGAGAAATTAAAAGATGTTATAAAAGAGATTAAAAAAAATAACAAAACCAGTATTAAATATTACATTTGCACAAGTAAAATTCCTGATTTTTTGTATTTTTATGATTTACTTTTAAATGGCAGAGATGATATTGAAAAAGGTTGTTTAGAATATGTTAATCATAAGGTAGATTCTTATAAAATGAGTATATTGCTTTTTACCTCTGGAACTACATCAAAATCAAAAGCAGTAATGCTTAATCAATATGGAATTGCTACAAACATGTATGATATGCAATTAGTTGAAAGTTTTTATGATGATGATGTAAATATTGCTTTTTTACCATATCATCATATCTTCGGTTCAACGGGAATGCTTATAATGTTAGCTTCTGGTGTAAAAACTGTTTTTCCAGATGGTCTTAAATATATTCAAAAAAATCTAGTTGAATACAAGGTTTCTGTATTTGTTGGTGTGCCTGTGCTTATTGATAAAATGCATTCAACTATTATAAAGGAGCTTGAAAGACAGGGCAAAACCAAACTCATTAATTTTATGATTAAATTTAGTAATGTTCTTATGAAATTACATATTGATATTAGACGAATCTTATTCAAACCTTTAATAAATGCTCTTGGTGGAAATATGCGTTTTATAATATCTGGTGGTGCACCATTGGATAAGAAAGTCGCTAAATGGTTTAATGATATTGGAATACACCTAGTTCAAGGTTATGGATTAACTGAAACCTCACCTGTTATATCTGCTGAAGATGATACTTTTATTAGATATGGTTCAGTCGGAAAAATTATGAAGAGTGTTGAAGTGAAAATTGAAGACAAGGATGCTAATGGAATTGGAGAAATAGTTGTAAAAGGTCCTAATGTAATGCTTGGATATTATAATGAGCCAGAGCTAACAAAAGAGGTGTTAGAAAATGGTTGGTTTCATACAGGTGATTTAGGCTATATTGATGCTGATGGGTTTTTGTTTATTACTGGACGTAAGAAGAATTTAATTGTTTTAAAAAATGGTAAAAAAGTATTTCCAGAAGAACTTGAAATATTAATAAATAGACTTGATGGTGTTGAGGAATCTTTTGTTTATGGATTACCTGATAAAGAAGATTTAAATAATGTAAAAGTTGCAGTTAAAATTGTTTACAACGAGGTTGCTATAAAAATGAAATATCCTGATATTAATGAACAAGAATTACATGATATTTTTTGGACTAAAATTAAAGAAATTAATAAAACTCTTCCTATGTATAAATATATTAAACATTTAGATTTATCAAGAGAACCCTTAGTTAAAACTACTACAAATAAAGTTAAAAGAGATGAAGAATTAAAAAAAGTGTTTTTACAAAATAATTAAAGTTCATAAATTTATGAACTTTAATTATTGCATATTTTATCTGAATTGTTAGAATAGATTGCTAGTTTTACTTTTTTATATTTGATTCGTGTTCTTTTTCATATTTTAGTTTAGTTGCCATACCTCCTCTAATATGTCTTTCTGCTTTATTCTCGTCTAATACCTTCCTTACGTCTGTTGCCAACACTTGATTTATATGTATTAACCTTTCACTCACATCTTTGTGTACTGTGGATTTACTTATTCCAAATTTTTTTGCTGCTCCTCGTACTGTATCTTTTGAATCTATTATATATTGGGCTAGAGCGACTGCTCTTTCTTCTATTGAAACTCCTCTCATAAAAGCAAAACCTCCATATGAATACATTTGTTTAATTGTATTCACATAGAGGGTTATTTATGAGTTTTATTTTATATCTCTGCCATAGGTTATTATATTCTCTAATGTGATTTTATGTTACTATTATTAGTCTCACAAACTTCTTTTATTGGGCATTCATTACATTTTGGTTTTCGTGCTTCACATATTTTTCGCCCATGCCATACTAATAAGTGATTTACATCCTTGTAATATTCTTTTGGAATTAATTTTAATATATCCTTTTCAATTTTTTCAGGAGTAGCTTCTTTTGAAAACCCAACCCTTTTTGCAATTCTTTTTGCATGTGTATCTATTGCAATTCCCTCTGGCTTATTAAAAGCTTCGAGCATTATTACATTTGCACTTTTTCTACCTACTCCTGGCAAACTCATTAGTTGCTCCATTGTGTTTGGCATTTGTCCATTATATTTTTCTAAGATTTCTTTTGCCATTGCTTTTATATTTTTTGCTTTATTTTTGTAAAAGCCACATGGGTAAATTATTTTCTCTAAGTCATTTATCTCCATATTACATATTGCTTGAGGAGTTCCATACTTTTCAAATAAGCTTGGTGTTATTTTATTAACTCTTTCATCAGTACATTGTGCTGATAGTATTACCGCTATTGCCATTTGAAATGGAGTTTTAAAAGCCAAGCTACACATTGCTTCTGGATAATATTCTTTTAGTTTTTTTATTACTTCTATTGCTACTTTTTTATTCAATTTTTTCAATCCTCTCTTACTATATACTTTTCTTGTACCCTCTACATATTCATTATAATATTAAGCAAATAATTTCCATATATAAAATATAAACATTGTAAGTAATGCTCCTGCTTTATATCTAGTTATAGTATCTTTTTTCCCTATAAAGCAAGAAATCCATATAAATAGTATACTTCCAGCTAGCAATATTAAATTTTCATTAAATTCTTTTGAAAATGTAAGTGGTGTTATTATTGCTCCTGTTCCTAATATTAAAAATGAATTTAAAATGCATGAACCTATTAAATTTCCTATTGCTAATCCGTTCGTCATCTTTAATTACTGCTATAACTGCTGTTATCATCTCTGGTAAAGCTGTACCTATTGCAACAATTGTAAGGCCTATTACTCTTTCACTTATTCCGAATAATAGTGCAAGTTCAGTTGCTTCATCAACTACAATATCTCCACCAAATTTTAATAATATACTTCCTATTATAACAAAAAGTATTGAGATTAAAATGCTAAATTTTGGTTTGTCACTATTTTTATTTGTTTCTTTACGTGGCTTCCAAATACTTTTTATTTCTACAATTATTGGATATAAAAAATATATAGCATACAAAATTAATAAAATTTTTCCATCTATTCTATTAATAACACCCTTTTCACTTCCCAACAACCCTAGTCCCATGAATAGTATTGCAATTGTAGAAATAAATGCAACTGGCAGATGTATTATCTTTACATCTTTTTCCATCTTTATTGGTCTCAAAATTGCTGTTAGACCTAGTATTAATAATAAGTTACATAAATTACTTCCTATAGCATTTCCTATTATTAAATCTGTTGCACCTTTACTTGCTGAACTTATAGTTATCATAAGCTCAGGCATTGAAGTCCCTAGTGCTACAATTGTTAACCCTATTATCATTTCTGGAATATGAAAATGTTTTGCAATATTAGTAGAACTACGAACTAGCAAATCCGCACCAGTTATTAGTAATATAAATCCTAAAATAATTAAAAAGATATTTACTAGCATTTTTCCTCCTATGTTTTAATTTTTATTAGTATACCATAAAATATAAAATAATACAAAAATCAGTTGTTTTGTAGTTTCTTATTATATTATAATATGATAATATTTCAATTTTGGGGACAGTTCTAATAAATTCATTGCTAAATAAAAATTCATCCACAGTATGTTGTTTATACTGTGGATGAATTTTTGTTATTTACCTATAAACATTTGCACAAATATTTTACCATATTTTGGACTCTTGACAACTGCTATTCCTGTATAATTAAAATTATTACTTAATATGTTTGCCCTATGCCCCTCTGAATTCATCCATGCATTTACTGCTCCGCTATTGCTTGAGTTCCCTGCAATATTTTCTCCTGCAGCCTTATATTTTATTCCAAAATTTTTCATCATGTCAAAAGGAGAACCATATGTTGGTGAAGTATGTGAGAAGTAGTTGCTGTCTACCATGTCTTGTGCCTTTATTCTTGCAACATTTTGTACTTCATTGTCTATTCTTAATGCTGATAGTCCTGCTGATGTTCTTTTGGCATTTATTAAGTTAAATACCTCTAATTCATCTGCAGTTAAGCCACTATTATTTTCTGTTGTGCTTGGTGTTGTTGTATTAGGTGAATCTGTATTTCCATTAGGATATATTAATTTTACATATTTGGAACTTACCATCCCTATATAATCTTTTTCTGTTTGAATTACATACCAATCTCCTATTTTGGCAAAAATACGTATATATTCATTTTTATATACCATTGTTACAATTTTATAATTTGTTCCTGGTCCTTGTCTTACGTTTAGCCCAGCTGTTGTAACTAAGCCTGTACTTGTTCCTACTGTTTGATAATGTGTCATTGCTTTTACATTATTTCCCCACATAGCAATTGTTATAAATATTGTTAAAGAAATTATTAGTTTTTTAATTTTCAAAATAAATCATCTCCTATTATTATTATGAGATTTTTTGAAAATTTTATACACAAAAAATACCAGTCCTTTTTTAGAACTGGTATTAGAGGTTTTCGGTCAAAATATAGCTATATGGCTAAAATAACAAAAAATACGATTATTCCCCCATTTAATATCAAACATTTGATAAACTCAATGGGGTCATTTTTGATGTTTCTTGCTGCTAGTATTATAGTAGCAAGATTAAACACTACAATCGCAATAGTTATTGCCGTTGCCCACCGTGGGCTAGATAAAGCTAATATGATGGCCACCAAGGTGATAATAAATGCAAGCATGAACTTCCCTCCTGTTTTTTTCCTTTCGGAATTATGTAAGTTAATTATACCATATTAGGAATAGGAAATCAAATTTTATATCTTATTGCCTTCTTCTATTTGACCCAGGAACTGGTCCTCCACTTTCCTTTTGACCATGCTTTGCTTGTACTTTCTGTACAGCCTCATCATATTCTACCTCTTTGTTTGTTTCCATTAATGTTAGTATTTCATTTGCTTGTACCTCTAATTTATCATCAATATAGTCAAGGTATCCAGGCATTGCTCCTGCCATTTTTTTATCAATGCCTAATCTTTTATACAAGTCTTCTTTTATTTGCTCTTTTTGTAATTCTCTATTTTGTTCACTATTTCCTCTTATTTCATATTCTTGTACCCCTTCTTCTTCAGAAGGTACCCCTCTTTTATCTAAATCTGTTGCTTTTTTAAGTTCCTCTTCTTTCTTTGATAAATCTCTACTTGAATTGTTTCTTGGATCTATGAATTCTCTTGTTTTATAGTCTGCTTGTCGTAAATTTTTATTTCCTTTTTCTGTAACTTTAGTTCCCCAATATTTTTGTTCTCCCTCTTGTTTTCTTAAAAACACTTCCTCTGGCTCTCCCCATTCATTTTTTATAATTGCTCTTGCTGTATTATTTCCATTATCTATAATTTCAATAGGTTTTACCTCTTTTATATTGCCTTCTTTATCCATCATTTGTACAGTTATATCAGGATTTTTCCCATGTATTCTATTACTTGCTTCTTCTATTTTCTTAAATTCTTTTTCTCCTTTTTCCCTTCCAATAGTTTCATAAGTATATGGATCTTTTTCAATAGTGTAAATTTCTTCTTTATCATCTGCTCCTTTTACAAGTTCTTCGTATGTTTCGTGTTCTGTTATTTTTTCTTCTTTTCTTATGTGCACAATGTTTCTCGTGTTGATATTGTATTTTTTTGCTATTCTAGCTTTTTGCATATCTTCTTTATTTTCTCCATTGTCTTGTTCTTTTGTTTCTTCTTCATCTTCTTGTTCTTTGTCGTCTTTATTGGTTTCTTCGTCTTTTTCTTCTTCCCTTTCACTTCCTTCAATTTCCTCTTTTGTTTTTGCTTCTATGTTTTTTAATTGTTCTTGTAATTTATTCATATCTACTTCGTCTTTTTGTAAACCTAATCGATTTATCATATCTCCTAATTTTTTCTTGTCTTCTTCATCATATTTTTCATCCTGTAATAATGCTTCATTTGGAGTCAGCCTACCTTTTTCATCTATAGTTGCAATTTTTATATTTTCATCTTTAAATTTAATATATACATCAAATACTACAATTTCTTTACTTTCTTCTTTCTCTGTTACTTTTGTATGTTTTTCTGCTATTGTTAGATTATTTAAAATTATCTTTTCTAGTTCTAATTTGACATTTTCATAATATTTTTCTTCTATTAGTTCTTGTTTCATGTCTTGTGCTAAATCTTTTCCTTCTTTTTCCTCCATAACATATTCCCCCTTTTTATTCAAATTTAATTGTATAATCGGTGTTTTCTCCTAGCATCATTGTTATATTCATTTGTATTTTGGCTTGGTTTTTACCTGTTGCATCTGTTATTGTTAGTGTATATTTATGGGAGTTTTCTCCTTTTGTAAATGTTTCATATTCTATGCTGTTTTTTTCGTATAAATTTTTTGACATAATTGTTGCAAAATTTTCATATGTTCCTACTGTGTTTTCTCTATATGTTGGTTCTAGTTTATTATATACATAGTTATAGTCTTTATTATTTAATGCTTCAAAGATTTTTTTTATATTTAATATGACTTTGTCTTCAATTGATGCATCTTTATATTTTTCTAGAAAGTCTGGTAAGTCTATTGTATATGTGTCTAATATTAATTTGTAGTTCATAACATCTATTATTTTAAAAATATAATAGTTTTCATATCCGTCTACACAGATGCAATATTCTGTTTCATCTACAGTGTATATATAATATTTTTCCATTCGCTTTCTATCTGAATTTTTTATATAATTTTGGTACTCTTCTTGGCTTTGGAATTGGTTAGCATTTTTAACTGCTTTGTAATCTAATGCTTCTAGTTCTGTTGCTTTTTGAGTTAAATATGCTGTGAAATTTTCATAACTTCCAAACCTAAGATTTTTATACCTTTCATCTAAAGAATTATATGCATCTTGTGGATAATATCTTGCATCATTTATATAGTTTTCAAAATATTTTTGGGCTATTTGTTCATTGTTTAATACATTTAGCGTATATCTATTATAGTCTGTTAATTTTATTTCTTCTTTATAGGTTTCTTTTTTCGATCCAGAAGTACACAATAGATATTCTTCTTGGCTTATAGGTTTTAGTGCAAAAGTCATATTATCATTGTCTTGATACATTGTAAAGTATACTGGAGATTTTTTTAAGTTTTCTTCCAATGTGCCATATATATAGTATATAGGTTTATATGTGTCATCCTTTATATACATTTCTTTAGCTTGATATTTTCCTATATAATATGTTGTTTGTCGTATTACATCAAGAACATTTTGCACACTAATTCCATTGTTATTAATATATGAATTGTCTAAAATAGAATATATTGCTATTGAATTTCCTGCATTTACATACTCTAAATATGTATTTATCATTTTTTCTACAGAAAAGAATCGCGGTTTGTCCTTTAATATTTGTGCTTCTTTTGCTACAATTATTTCAAGTGGTACATCACCTACATCTGCATCATCTTCACTAATTTCATGATTTTCATCTTGTCTATTAGTATTAACTATTGCGATTCCTTTTCTTGTTTCTCCTTTGCTTTGTTTCATAGCAATAGCTATCATTATAGCACTTATTATTAATACTAAAATTATTAATAGTATCAAGGTTTTTTTTATATTTTTCATAAGTAAAACTCCTTCATCATATTAATGGTCTTATGATACATATAAATGGAAGGTCGGGATTATTTCTAATAGTTTTCCATCTATAATGTTGTGCTCCATAATATTGAATTCTTTCAGTTTTTCCAGCTGAATACCATTTTTCATCTCCAGCATATATTTGTACATGTCCTCTAACTCCTAATTCTTCAACGTTATCTTGAACTAGAATATCCCCAGGTTGTAAATCATTATACGAATTCACATCGCTTTCTCCTAATTCTTGAAATCTACCTGTTCCAATTAGTGATCTTAAAAATCTTTTTATTCCGTGTGCACTATTATAACTTGCTGAATTAATTTCTTCTTTTGTGACAATTCCAGATACATACAATACATGTGCAACATAAGTAGCACAACATGTTTCTTTATAAGGATTCGTTAAAGATTTATCTATATTTCTATATATTAAATTGCCTTTGCTATATTTCCAACCTTCATCTGCATATTTCTTATCTATTGAATCAGCCACTTCTAAAAAATTGCCAGATATTTCATATGATGGTGAAGATTGATATGAAAATATTTCTTCTTCATTTGAGCTGGTTCTTGTAATTGGTATGCTTGGTGGGTCTTCAAAATTTTTAATTTGTTCTTCTGTATAATAAATATATTTTGTTCTATTTTCAATTGCTCCACCTTCTGATGTTGAAAAGTTAAAATCTCCTTTTGCATATGTTTCAAATGTAGCATCAGCTATTTTAGTTCTATTTGCATCTGCCATTTCAGCTGGTGTCTCAAACCACCACTTATCCCATATATATTTATTATGTTGCCATGAATTTTTTTCATATCCTGCTGCTAATCCTGCTTCATATACATCTGTAAAAGTACCTTTTTTTAAAGTAGGTAATCCTGCATTACAGTTACAAGCAATTGCTGTTAATGCAAATATTTGCTGTTGGTTTAATCCGCATGCTTCAGTTTCACTTTTTACAGTATCATACATTGCTGTAAATTCTTCGCTATTTTCGTACCCAAATTGAGACATGTAGGTATCTATACTATCGGCTTGTCCATATCCGTCATCAGCACTACCTCCTGATTTGTTATGTATTACAGAATCTAATAATGTTATTAAAGCAAGAATTGCTAAAATTGCTGCAAACATTATTGCCATATATCCAATTACTGGCATTATTATGACCTTTACTTTGCTCATAATTACCTTTTGAATACTATCTTTAGTTTTCTTTTTCGCTATTCTTTTTGCTGAATCTAGTGCTTCCCTCTCTTGTCTTTGTTCTTGCTCGTCTCCCATTTTTATCACCTCTTTTATTGTTTTTTATAGTATTAGTAATAATTCTCCTATTTGTGCTTGTAATTTCGCTATTTCTTCTTCATTTTCAATTCCTATGTTTTTTGCAAATCTTATAAAATTCTCTCCCTGTAATCCCGTTTTTTTAACAGAATCTGCCAATATTATCCTTTGTTTTAGTGCACTTCCCCTTAAATTTCGTAATTGTCGACTAGTTTGTATTTTACTCATCTTCTTTGCATTGTCTATTCCTGCCTTTTTTAATTCTACATATCTCTCTGCTGATATATTTTGTTGTAAAGATTTTCTTATTTCTGTTGCGTCTGTTATTGCTTCATTTAAGAATTGTTGTGTAGCTTCCTTTATTTCAGTTTTATCTCCATTAAATAGTCTTAATATTGTAGAGTCTTGTTCTATCTGCTTATATTCACTGCTTTTGAAAAATTGTTTATCAAATTGTTTATTGTTATAGTTTTCTTCCCCAACAACTACTTTTTCAATTTTTTCTATAGTACCTCTTGCTTTTGCAATTGTGCTACCTGTAAAATTTTTTCCTGCCGCATATCCTACTCCTGCTGTTACTCCAATGTCTGTTAATGCTTTTCCTGGGTCTTCTAATATGTCTCCTGTTGCAACTTTAGTGGCAAGAGCTATAGTT
>SFKS01000023.1 GCA_004554705.1 Clostridiales bacterium
CATTCATTTTGATGATGGGTGATGACATTAATCTATATGAAAATTCAATGATAATGATACATAAACCTATCGGATATTGTGAAGGAAATGCAATAGATTTCCAAAAATATATTGATTTATTAGATACAGTTGAAAATTCTACAATGATACCACTTTATATGAAAAAATCAAAAGTAGATGAAGACAAATTGAAAGAACTAATAAATGAAGAAAGCTGGTTAGGTGCAAAAGACACCGAAGAAATATTCAATATAAATGTATTAGAAGAACAAAAGCAAGTTGCTGCGTGTGCATCTGATTTATTTAAAAATTATAAGAATGTACCACAAAACTTAAAAAATGTGTTTAAAAAAACACAAGAGCCAAAATTCGATTATTCAAATTACGAAAAAAGGCTATTAACTATTAAAAAATAATGAAAGGTAACTAAAAATTAGTTGCTTTTTTTATTTTATAAAAATTTTAAAAAAAGGAAGGTAAAAAACATGAACGAAAAAGAATTAATTGAAAAAAGAAATGATTTACAAGCAAAAATGGAAGGAATTTTAAACAAAGCAAAAATTGAAAACAGAGAAATGAATGATGAAGAAATCAAAAATTTTGATGACACAGAAAAAGAAATCAAAAACATTGATGCAACATTAGAAAGAATGGCAAAAATGAACAAAATGGAAAACAAAAAAGTAGAAGACAAAAAAGAGTTAACAGAAGAAGAAAAAGATATAAAGAATTTTGCTACATTTATTAGAAATTTTGTAAATGGAATACAAAATGATACAAATTTAACAAAAGGAGATAATGGAGTAGTTATACCAAAAACAATAGCTAGAAAAATAATTGATAAAGTTATTGAAATATCTCCATTATATGCAAGTGCAACAAAATATAATGCTAAAGGAACATTAGCTGTACCAAAATATGATGATACAACAGATGATGTAACTGTAGCTTATGCTACTGAATTTGATGAATTAGTATCTCATTCAGGAAAATTTGCAACAGTAGAATTAACAGGATTCTTAATTGGTGCATTAACTAAAATATCAAAATCATTATTAAATAATAGTGACTTTAATTTAACTGAATATGTAATTAACAAAATGGCAGAAAAATTCAAGTTATTCTATGAAGGTGAAATGATAAATGGTACTTCAACTAAAATATCAGGTATTGTTGGTTCTTATGATTCAACAAATATGAAAGTTGTTTTATCAAATAAATCTTCAGTTACAGCTGATGAATTAATTGATATTCAAGAAACAGTACCAGATACATTCCAAACAAATGCTTATTGGATAATGAATAGAGACACAAGAAAGAAAATAAGAAAATTAAAAGATAGTGATGGAAATTATATCTTAAATAAAGCATTTAATGAGAAATGGGATTATGAATTACTAGGAAAACCAGTTTATTGTTCTGAAAAAGTTGAAAAACTAGGAACAGCAACAAAACCAGTAATCTTCTATGGAGATTTCTCAGGATTAGCTGTCAAAGAAACAGAAGAAATGGAAATCCAAGTATTAATTGAAAAATTTGCTACACAACATGCAATTGGTGTTTGTGGATACAGCGAATTAGATGCTAAAGTAGAAAACACACAAAAAATAGCTGTTGCAGTATCTGGAACAACTGATGCTGCATAATAAAACTTCCTAAAAAGGAGGGAAATTATGAAAGTAAGTGAAATTACTGCAAAAGATATTGCTAATTATTTGAGATTATCAGAAGTTAGCAGTGAAGATGAAAAAGATATTAATTTATTTTTAAATATTGCTAAAAATTATATAGAAAATTATACAGGAATACCACAAAAATCCGAAAATGTAAAAGATGAAACACTCGATACATATTCGGATTTTATTATAGTAGTTTATGTTCTATGTCAAGATATGTACGATAATAGAAGAATGTATGTTGATGGTAAAAACATAAATAATACTATAAAGACTATTCTTGATATGCATACGAGGAATAATCTATGATTAATGCGGGAGATTATAATAAAAAAATATCTATATATCAAATTCAAGAAGTAGAGGATAATGACGGATTTGTTTCTAAAACAGAAGTTGTTATCCTTGAACCTTTTGCTAAAGTAAAAACTACAAAAGGATATACTTTAATTGCAAGTGGTTCTGATTTTGAAAAAGCTTATACTAATTTTACTATTAGATATTCTAAAACAGTAGAAGATGCTTATTGCAATTCAAACAGAAAAGTATATGTAAAATTTAAAGATAAAATTTATACAGTTGAATATCTAAACAATATTGATGAAGCAAATATTGAACTTGAACTTCAATGCAAAAGAGTAACGAAGTAATGGCAAGATTTAACTCAGAATTACCATATGATTTAATCAAACAATTTGCAGATTTAGAAACTTCTTCTGAAAAGATGATGAATGAAATGGTTACAGCAGGAGCAAAGGTAGTTGAAAATAATATTAGACATAATATAAATGGAAAATTTAAAGACCCATCTAAAATATTAGAATATTTAAGAGTAACTAGAGTATATAATACTCCAAGTGATGGTGGAATAAATAGGAAAATTGCTTTTTATGGATATAAACCAACTAAAAGCGGTAAAAATTTCAAAATAACAAAACAATTAAAAAGCGGCAAAAAACAAACTTACGAATATGAAGGAGTACCTGTTCCTTTAATCGTTGCAGCAAGAGAGTACGGAACATCAAGTGGAGAAAAGAAAAAACCATTTATTAGAAAATCATTTAAAAAATCAGAAATAGAAGCGGAAATGAAAAAAGTTCAAGATAAATATTTACCGAAGGAGTAGAATATGGAAAGTGAAATCAAGAATATTTTAAATTTAGATGTACCAGTTGCACATTTGAAATATAAAGGCAATAAAAAAACATATGTTGTATGGACAATAGTTAACGAAATACCATCTTTTTCAAGTGATGATGAAATTACTGATAGCGAAGTTAATGTTGATATAGATATTTATTCAGATAGCAATTATTTAAAAATAATGAAAGATATAAAAAATAAAATGAAAGAAAATGAATGGATTTGGGATGGAGATAGTATCGAAATGTATGAAGAAGATACAGGACTATACCACAGAACAATTTCGTTCAAGAAAGGTAGGAATATAAATGGCTAGTATAGGTTTAAGAAATGCAAAGTATAATCAAATTGATTACACAACTAAAAAATATAAAACTTTAACAGATTCTAAAGTCCAAGTTTTAGGAAGATTAATAGATGCTAAAATAACAGAAGATAGAAACAATACAGAATTAAGAGCAGACGATATAATAGCAGAAAAAGATTTGTCTTTTAAAGGTGGTACACTATCAATTACTGTTGATGATGTTACAGATGAAGTATATGCAGAATTAAAAGGAATTACAATTAGTGAGGATAAAGAAGTAACTGACAATTCAGAAAATGAAGCGCCAGAAGTTGGTTATGGTCATATAGTAACAAAAATATATAAAGGGGTTAAAAGTTATAAAGTTGAATTTTTACCACGCATTCAAATAACTAAGATTACAGCAGATAGGAAAACAAAGGGTGAATCAATAGAATATAATACAGTTTCTATCGAAGCAAAAGTAATGGAATTAGAAGAAGAAATCAATGGAATGAAAATTGGAGATTGGAAAAAAGTTAAGTCTTTTACAACTTTAGCAGAAGCACAAACTTATTTAGATGGTTTACTAACTCCAGCTGCTTAATAAGGAGAAAATATATGAAAGTTAAAGTTATAGAAATATTTAGAGATAAATATACAAATAAAGTATATAAATTAAACGATGAAATTGAAATAACAGAAGAAAGATTTAAAGAAATAAATCAAAAACATAAATATGTTGAAAAGATAGTAGAAAATAAAAAAGAAAATAAGAAGAAAGCAGACAAATAGTTTGCTTTCTTTTTTTAAAATGGAGGTTAAAAATGCAAGACATTATTAAACACATAAATTATAAAGGGATTGAATATCCACTTGTATTCAATTTGAATGTAATTGAAAAAATACAAAATAAATTTGGCTCTTACGAAAAATGGGGAGAAATGACAGAAGGAAAAGAAAACGAAGTAAATATAGGAGCTTTAAAATTTGGAATAACAGAAATGATAAATGAAGGAATTGATATTGAAAACGAAACAGCAGAAACAAAAAGAGAATTTCTAACAGAAAAACAAGTAGGAAGAATAATAACAGAACTTGGAATAGAAAAAATGACAGAAAAAGTACAAGAAACTGTAATCGATTCAACAAAAAATGAAAATGAAGAAGAAAAAAACGTGTAATCCACGAGGATGAAGAATTTATTATCGATTTCTCGTGGTTGTTATTTATAGGACATTGTTTATTAGGTTTTAGTGAAAAAGAAGTTAGCAGAATGACATTAAAAAAACTATTAAGCTTATATGAGCATTATAAAAGCAATTATGATTTTAAACTAAAACAAATAACATATGCAGAATTAGAAGAAAAAATAAATCATCAAGGAGAATTATTTAGCGATGAATAATATGGAAAAAGTTAAATGCCCACAATGTGGTCAAACTCTGATTTTTGTAACTCACATTGATGGAGAAATAAAATGCACAAGATGCAAAAACATAATACGAATACAAAAAGAAAAGAGTGAGGAACACACACATACAGAGTTGGTGAAGTAGTTACCCTAGGCCTTTCTTTATTATATAGATAAAGAAGGTGAGAAAATGTCATCAAGTTTTGGAGGAACAGTCAAATTAAAAGGTGAAACTGAGTATAAAAAAGCACTTAAAGATATAACTAATAATTTAAAAGTGATGTCAAGCGAAATAAAATTAACTGCTAGTGAGTTTTCAAAAAGCGATAATGCTGTGGAAAACTCAAAAAATAAAAGTAAAAATTTAAATAAGCAAATAGATCAACAAGTTCAAACTATATTAGGTTTACAAGAAGGACTTAAATTAGCCAGAAAAGAATATGGGGATAATAGTAGAGAAGTAGCAAATTGGCAAAGTAAATTAAATTTAGCAAAAGCAGATTTAAATAAATTGAATAGCGAATTAGAGGAAAACGAAAAATCTTTAAATGATACTGAAGACAATTTTGATGATGCAGGAAATAGTGCGTTAAAATTTGGAGATATTCTCAAAGCAAATGTATTGGGAAATGTAATAACTGGTGGATTAAAAAAACTGGCAAGTGCAGTAAAAGAAGTAGGTTCAACTATACTTAATGTTGGAAAACAAGCATTAAATAGTTATGCAGATTATGAACAACTTGTAGGAGGTGTTGAGACATTATTTAAAGACAATGCTGAAACAGTTGAAAATTATGCAAATAATGCCTATAAAACAGCTGGATTGTCAGCTAATGAGTATATGAATACTGTAACATCGTTTTCAGCAAGTTTATTGCAAAGTTTAAATGGAGATACAGCAAAATCTGCACAAGTTGCAGATATGGCAATTACTGATATGTCTGATAATGCAAATAAAATGGGCACAGATATGTCAATGATACAAAATGCATATCAAGGTTTTGCTAAACAAAACTATACTATGTTAGACAATTTAAAACTTGGATATGGTGGAACAAAGTCAGAAATGGAACGTCTATTAAAAGATGCTCAAAAAATATCAGGAATTAAATACGATATAAGTAATTTAAATGATGTATATCAAGCAATTCATGTTATACAAGGAGAACTTGGAATAACAGGGACAACAGCAAAAGAAGCAAGTACAACAATACAAGGTTCAGTATCAGCAATGAAATCTGCTTGGCAAAATATGTTAACTGGAATTGCCACAGGAAATAAAAAAAATATAGGAAATTTAGTTAATAATTTAGCAAATAGTGTTATAACGGCTGCGCAAAATATTTTACCAAGAGTTCAAGAAATAGCAAGTGGAATAGTATCAGTTTTACCACAAATTATAGGACAAATAAATGAAAATCTTCCAATACTATTAGAGTCAGGAGTACAAATTTTAAATACACTAATGGAAGGAATAATAACCAATTTGCCAGCTATCATGACAGGAGCTAACCAAATAATAAGTACGTTGCTGTCAACACTAGTTAGTATGTTACCAAAAATAATAGAAATGGGGATTCAATTAATTGTATCATTGGTTCAAGGTATAGCACAACAATTGCCAACTTTAATACCACAAATGATAGATGCTGTTATTTTAATTGTAGATACGTTATTAGACAATATAGATTTAATAATTGACGCTGGAATACAACTTTTAATAGGATTAGCTGAAGGATTAATTGAAGCATTACCACAATTAATAGAGAAAATACCAGTTATAATAGAAAAGGTAATAAATGCGATAACAAACAATTTACCAAAGTTGGTCGAGATGGGCATTACTTTAATAGTTAAATTAGCAGAAGGTTTAATAAAAGCAATTCCACAGTTAATTAGTAAAATACCAGAAATTATTAGTTCGTTAGTAAATGGTTTTAAAAATTATTTCTCAAATATGTGGGAAGTTGGAAAGAACCTTGTATCTGGAATTTGGGAAGGAATAAAAAATGCAAAAGACTGGTTACTCGACAAAATTAAAGAATGGTGCGGAAGTGTTTTAAATGGAATTAAAGCATTTTTTGGCATACATTCACCTTCAAAAGTTTTTAAAGATGAGATAGGAAATAATTTAGCATTACGGAATAGGCGAAGGCTTTAAAAATACAATGAAAAATGTATCTGATGAAATGTCAGCATCAATTCCAACTGAATTTGATGTTAATTCAACAATAATAGGAACAAACAGTTCAAATATTATGACAATTGATAATCTAACAGGAGCTTTTATAACTGCTGTTAAAAATCTAAATGCACAAATAATAATAGATAAAGATGTTGCTGGAAGATTTATAATAACCTCAGTTAATAATAAACTTGGAATGCAATATTAAGGAGATGAAAAAATGCAAATAAGAAGATTTTTATTAGAAAATGAAAAAGGACAACGATTTAGGCTAGACAACTTAAATGAAGGCTGTTTTCTCATATCTCCATCAGATTTAGGCTATTCTTATAATATAAATTTTACGCAAGTAGGTTTTGATTTTATTGAAAACAATAAAAGAATAGCACAAAAAAATCCAAAAGGAATAGCTTATTTTAAATCTTATGATAAAGTAAAAGAATTTATAGACTATATAGAAAGCTCTAATAAATTAAAATGGATATATATTATACCTTTTAAAGACGGAGAAAAAACATATTACTTAGACGTAAGTTTAAAAAAATTTGACAAAACAGAAAAAAGCGGGAAATGGCTTGCTTGTCCTGTTGAATTTGTTCGAAAGTCTCTATGGTACGAAGCTAAAGAAGTAGTTTATACTATCGATTCAGTAACAAACGAATTAAGATGGGATTTTGAATGGAACACTGTTTTTGCTTCATATGACAATAGAAATATAATTTTTGAAAATAAGGGGCACACAGAGGCTCCTTTTAAATTGGAACTAAATGGAGAAGTTGTAAGTCCAATAATAACAATTTTAGAAGATGATGTTGAAGTTAAGAAATTAGACTTAACAGGATTGACAATTGCAACAGGAGAAACGTTCATATATAACACTAAGGACACAGAACAAGAAATTGTAAAAATAGGAAGTACAGGAACAACTAATTTATTTAGTTTCTTAAATCCAAACTTCATAAACTTTTTCAAACTAAGAAAAGGTGCAAGCAAGATAAGATTAGAAGCAGAAAATGAAATAACAAGTGGAAAATTAACAATATATGTACAGTACAAAGCTGTATAAAAGGAGGAGAATATGTTAAAAGGACATGTATTCAATTTGCAAACGTTTACAAGTGAAGCGTTTGCTTTATTTATTGATAAATTTTTAAATGGGAGATGTGGAGTTGCAAAAGGCTGTGAACTTTCTAACACAAATAATTCTGTAACAATAGCAGATGGGTACTTTGTAATAAGAGGTAGATTTTTAGAAGTTATATCTGGAGTGACTGTTTCAGATATAACGAGTAATGGATTTTATAGTTTAGTATGTGAAATAGATTTAAGTAAAACAAATACAGCAGACCAATTAAATCAAGCAACAATAAAAGTTATTTCTAATACAAGTACTTATCCAACATTAATTCAGCAAGATATAACAGGAACTGGAACAGTATACCAATATGAATTTGCTAGATTTAGAGTAGAAAGTGGAAGTATAACTAATTTTACAGATAAGAGAACTTTTGTAGATTTTACAACTATTTATGATGTCATACAAAATGAAGCTCAAGGAGTATTAGACGATATTGAACAAGCACTACAAAATGTTTTGGATGGTAGTGCTTATTTATTAAAGAGTGGAGGTATTATAAATGGAGATTTGGAGGTTACTGGCAATATTACAGGTAGCCTTACTGGTACAGCTAGCAATTCACAAAAATTAGGAGGTAAAGATGCAAATGATTATAAACTAAAAGGAGATTTTGCAATAATTACAGGAACTTTAGAAGAAGACACAGAAGACACCTGTTACAAAAAAGTTCTTTCTTTACCTAGCGGATTTACAAAAGATAATTGTGTTATTGTATCAGTAATGACGCAAAATCCAGTAAAAACAGAACAATGGGTTACAGGTACAATGTTTTCTTCTTCAAGCTATGTAATAGGTGGAATGCCAGCTATAGTTTATATAACAAATACACAATTAACAATTAAGGTTAAAAATATAGTTCTCACAAATGGAGAATCAGCTTTTGTGGGAAAAGGTGGTTCATTTAACTTTAAAGTAATTATTATGAAAATATCTTAGGAGGTCTTAAATGGAACTCTACATATTATCAAAACAAGATTTAAGTATATTATCTATATGCAAATTAGCTGATTATCAAATAAATTTAGACGAAGAAACAAATGCAAAATCTACATTTACTCTAATGAAAACAAATGGACTAAAAAAAGAGAACTATATGGTATTAAATGGACTATACAGACAGTTTATATTTGTAATAGATGATGTTCAGACAGAAAAGGGCAGTGACGTTGTTACAGTTACTGCCCTTGATATTTCTAATATATTCGATAGAAAAGTAATAGAAAAAAATATAGACATAATGAAGAGCAAGTCTATAGAAGAGTTTTTAGCAAATACAATATCAGAGGACTTTGTAAATTCTGATGATACAGCATTAAATGTTAATTATATAGAAATTTACTGGCATACAAATACGCAAGGAAATGTAGCAACTAATGCAGAAAATGGACTATACAACTTTCATACATTCTTAACAAATTGCAGACAGTATAAAAACATATATACAGATTTTAAACTTGAGAATTTAGGAAAACCACAAACAGTTGAAGGAAAAAGAATAAGTGTAGAAGCGAAAAATAGAAAAATTGTAGATATAAGTTTGCACGGCGAAAGCACCCAAAACGGAACACCAACACCAGCCAATAGAGTTGAGATAGAAAATGTAGAAGGAAAGAATAAGTTTAGTGGTTTTGTAAAAGGAATTGCAATAAATCCTACGCATGGACATCAATATGCTGGCGAAACGGTAGCAAGTTCTGATTATATAGCAGTAGATTTTAATCAAAATCCAAACTATTATTTAAGTGGTTTAACAAATACTTTACAAACTTTTGTTGCTGCATACAACTCAAATAAAGAATTTTTAGGAAGAACAGGAGCAAAACTTGTTAGTTTTTTTTCTTTAAATTCTTCATCTTTCACAGGAGGAACTGCACAGGGAACGGGGGACATTGCTTGTTTAAGAGTAACAACTTATGAGAATACAGCTTTAGGGACAACAGGAGCAATAGACGACATAGATAATTTAAAAACACAATTAGAAGAAGGCACAGTAGCAACCCCATACGTTCCATACAACTCATTAGAGTTTAAAGTTGAAGGGAAGAATAAATTTGATAAAAGTAAAAATTTTACTTCTTCAAATATTTCTAAAGATTTATGGACTATTACACAAATTGAAAATGGTTTAAGAGTAATGAGTAATTCTAGTGATGGTACGCCTTATATAAGATACATTATTACGGATTTATCTAATTTTATTGGTAAAACAATAAGAGCGAAAGCAAACTTTGTTAGTAGCTCTGCAAATAAAGGAAGATATAGGTTAAGCATATGCAATGCAGATGGAACCAATCCAACAATGAAAAATCTTACAGATGAAAGCAACAAAGAAATTTCATTTGTTGTTGAAACATTAGAAGAAGAAAAAAAATTTTTATCATTTGATTTATATTCTAATGGCACTGGAACTCAAAGTTCGTCAGCTTATGTAGATTATACAGATATTATAATAACAATAGATAACGAAGATATGACATACGAACCTTACAAATCCCAAGTAGCAACCTTCCCACTATCAGAAGGACAAAAGCTAATGGAAGGAAGTTATCTAGCAGATGATGGAATACATCATACAAGGAAGCAAGTTGTATTTGATGGAAGTGATGATGAAAATTGGCAGATTGAAAGTACAAATAATTTTTATTCTAATATTGTTATTCAAAATTCTAAAAGCTCAAGTTTAGTGTTATGTAATTATCAAAAGTCAATAAATAAAGGACTAGGAGAAAGTGAGAATTGTTTTATTAGTACCAGTAAAAAATTTAATTTTCAATCAGATACAATTAATCACACAGTAGCTGACTTTAAAAATTGGTTATCTACGCATAATTTAATAGTCGAATACGAACTAGCCGAACCAGAAACAGTCTCATACACAGCAGAACAGCAAGAGACTTGGAATAAGATTAAAAATTTAACTTTATTTGAAGGAGTAAACCATATTAGTTCAGATGCTAATATGGTTTTAAAATATTATCCTTTAGAACCAGTTGGTTTAAAGTTTGTTTTGAGAATAGACATAGAAAACAAACAAGAAACAACAAAGTTAATAGATACGACGCTTCCAGAAGTAACAGATTATAACAAAATATATGAAGCTGATGTTACGGCAAAAGTACAAGTTTATATTCGTGAAGATGGAAGTGAATATAATCTATACTTAAAAACGGATAGAACAACTACAACAAATAAAGACGACCCTGATAGGGCAAGCGGAAAGATAGAAGTAATCAGTGTTGAAACAGCAGATAGAGCAGAAGAAGAAGCACTAAACGTAATGAAAGGAAATAACTATAAACATTTAGTAGAGTTTAAGATAGCAAAAACAAGCAAGCTAATGGATATAACTAAGCTACATATTCGGAAGACCTATAAGAATCAAAACAGAAGACGATATATATGACAGCTACATTTCAGCAATAACACTAAGTGATGAAAACTTTGTTTATTTCAAAAGTGGTAGTTTAAGAATAACACTATTAGATAAATTGAAAAAAACTAGTAATACTGTAGGAGATAAGTTAGACAGAACAGGCGGAAAGATAACAGGAAATTTAGATATTAGTGGCACATTAAAAGAAAATGGAAAAAAGGTTATTACAGATTTAGACAATATTAATACAGAAATAACAAGCGTAACAGTACCTGCTTTGGCAGTAAAAACAGACACAACAGAACACGTTTTAAAAAGTTTTACAATAGAAACGGCAGGAAGGTATATGTTTTTAGCAGATGTGCCTTTAAATTATTATGGAGAAACAGGCAGAACTCTATATTTGAAATTAAAAGTAAACAATACTGAAAAGTTTATAGGAGGCGGAATTATAAATGCTAATGCTTACACTTTATATACAAAATTATTAACTGTAGCAGACGTACCCGCAAATGGAACTGTAGAAATAACTTTAAAAAATGACACAGACGGCAAGCAATTTGCTTGTGTAGGTTTTAACTTGCAATATTTTAAATTAAAATAAAATGGGAGGTGTAGTATGGATAATAATACAATCATGCTTATTGTGGGATTTATAGGCTCAATGATACCGATTTTTACTGTGATTGTTAAGTTAAATAGCACAATTACAAAATTAAACATAACGATACAGGTTTTAAACAAACAAATGGAAAATAGTCAAAAAGATAGAACTGAAATACATACACAATTGAATAACCACGAGACGAGGATATCAATATTAGAAAGTGAGAGGAAGTGAAAAAGAATGGAAAAAGTAAAGAAAATATCTAAATATGTATTAAATATATTAACAATTATAAACGCATTACTTTTAGGTATTAATGCAGTTGAAGGAATATCAATACCTTATTGTGCACAAATAACAGGAGTTATAGTTGCAGTAACTGGTGTAATATCAACTTATTTATTAGGACAAAAAGCTATGAAGAAGGAGGAATAGTTTATGGAAGAAGACGAAGTAATGAAAGAGGTCACAGACGAAAATTATGAAGAAGTATATGAGGAGGAAGTTTAATATGGATTGTAGAGTATTAAAGAGCGGAAAATGTGAAGTATCACAAAGATACAAAGGTTCAAGACACAACGGTATAGACCTTGTAGGAGCAGGCTATACATTAGATTACGTAGTAGCACATTCAGACGGTACAGTAGTAGGATTAGTTTCAAATATTAATTACAATACAAGTAAATCAGGGCGAAGAATATACGGAAACTATGTAAAAATAAAGCACGATAATGGAATGTATACACTATATGCACATTTACGATATGGAAGTGTAACAGTAAAATTAAATCAAAGAGTAACAAAAGGACAAGTTCTAGGATATATGGGGAATACAGGGTATTCTTTTGGAGCACACTTACACTTTGAAGTAAGAAATGCAAACAATGTACAAATAGACCCAACACCTTATGTAGGTGCAGACTTGCCTGCTACAGAAAAACAAGATGCAAATATAAGCAATAATGCGTTTTATAAGGTTGGTACTACATATACAACACA
>SFKS01000006.1 GCA_004554705.1 Clostridiales bacterium
CAATATCGAAAATGCCCATTTTCCTTCCATCTAAAATATGGATTAAACATAAAAGAAGAAGATGAATATAAATTAAATTCTATAGATACAGGTTCATTTATGCATAGTGTTATAGACACATTTTTTGAGAGAATTCCTAACATAAATATTGAAGAAGAAGAAATAGAAAAAATTATAGAAGAAATAATAAATGAAAAACTAAAACTAGATGACAATTATATATTTTCGAGTTCGCCAAAATTTATTGTATTAACAAACAGATTAAAAAAGACAATAAAAGAATCAATAAAATATATAGTGTACCAAATAAAGTCCAGTGATTTTAAAGTAGCAGGACATGAAGTGGAATTTACTAAAAAACAAGACAATATTGAAATCTTTGGCAAAATAGATAGAATAGATATAGGGAAAAATGAAGATGGTGAGTACATAAGAATAATAGATTATAAATCATCAGAATATAATATAAACCTAAATCAAGTGATTGCAGGAAGACAGCTTCAATTAATGACATACATGGATATAATATCAGAGAAGCAACATAAAGAACCAGCAGGAATATTATATTTCAATTTAATAGAGCCAATAATACAAAACAGTAAAAACTTAAGTGATGAAGAAATAGAAAAACGCATAAGAAAAAGTTTTAGAATGAATGGACTAATTTTAGCAGATATAAAAGTCGCAAAAATGATGGACAAAACTTTAGAAAAAGGATATTCTGATATATTACCGGTATTTGTAGATAAAGATGGTAATATAAGCAAATCAAGATCAAACATAGTAACAAAAGAAGACTTTAGTAATTTACAGAAAGCAATAAGAAGAATAATAAAACAAATATCACAAGAAATATTAAAAGGAAAAATTGATATACAACCAATGTATGATAAAAACAAAAAAACATCAAGTTGTGATTATTGTAGTTATAAAACAATATGTGCATTTAATCCAAACATTAATAAATATGAATACATACAGAACAAACCAAAAGAATTAATATTAGAGGAAATAAAAGAGAGGAAATGATATAATGGAAACAATAGGTTTTTATGCAGGTTCATTTGATCCCTTTACAAATGGACACTTGCAAATTGTAAGAAAAGCGGCAAATTGTTTTAGCAAAGTGATTGTTGGAATAGCATATAACAATGAAAAGAAAACAAGAATAAACAAAGAGGAAATGAAACAAGCCATAGAAAGAACAATACAAGAACTAGAACTAAAAAATGTAAAAGTGGTCTTGTACAATGGCCTTACAGTAAAAGAAGCTCAAAAACATGGAGCTAACATATTAATAAGAGGATTACGAAACGGAACAGATTATCAATATGAAGAAGATATAGCAGAAACCAACCAAAAAATCTCAGGACTTGATACTTGCTATTTTAGAGCAGGTGAATTAGGATATTTATCATCAAGCTTAGTAATGGAATTATGGCAAAATGGTGTAGAAATATCCGAATTTGTCCCAACAGCTGTTGTAGAAATATTAAAGAAAAAGGTGTAAAAAATGATAATAGGAATTACAGGAAATTCTGGTTCTGGTAAAAGTGAAATTTCTCAAATTCTAGCAAAGAAGATAAATGCAAAAATCATAAATGCAGATGTAATTGTACAAGAATTATCAGAGCCAAAACACATATATTATGAAAAAATAATAGAACTATTTGGAACAGAAATATTAATAAACAATAAGCTAAATAAAAGAAAAATTGCAGATATTATTTATACAGACAAATCAAAACGCAATAAATTGAATGAATTAACATATAAATACGTTGTTAACGAAATAAAAAATAGAATAAAAGAAACAACCAGTAAGAATATAATACTAGATGCACCACTTTTATTTGAAAGCAAGCTAGATAAAATATGTGATTTTACAATAGCAATATTAGCAGAAAAAGATATTAAACTAGAAAGGATCTGCAAGAGAGACAACATAAGCTTAAAAACAGCAAAAAATAGGCTAGCAATACAAAAAACAGATGAGTTTTACATTTCAAAAGCAAAATATATAATTAGAAATAATGGCAAAATTGAAGAAATTAAATTGGAGGAAATATGTACGAAAATTGGGACGAATTAGAAAAAGAATGTAAAAATTGTAAAAAATGCAAATTATGCAGTACAAGAAAAAATATAGTAATAGGGACAGGTAACAAAAAAGCGGAAATAATGTTTATAGGAGAAGGACCAGGAGCAGATGAAGATGAACAAGGAATACCTTTTGTAGGAAAAGCAGGACAACTCATGAACAAAGCACTCCAAGGGATAGGCTTAAATAGAGAAGACATATATATAACCAATATAGTAAAGTGCAGACCTCCACAAAATAGAAACCCGGAAAAAGATGAAGCAGACATTTGCAAAGAGTACATAGATTCACAAATTAAATTAATCAATCCAAAAGTAATTGTACTTCTACGGAAGTGTAGCACTAAAAAATATATTAGGGGAAGAATATGGAATAACATCAAGCAGAGGAAAATGGTTTGAAAAAGATGGAATAAAAATACTACCAACATTTCATCCAGCAGCACTTCTAAGAGATGAAAGCAAGAAAATATATTTTTGGAAAGATTTAAAACTACTAAAATCATTAAAATAGAATAAAAAAAATTAAAAATTTAAAAAAAAGGGTTGTTTTTATATGTATGTATTGATATAATCTAGTCAGTCTAGAAAAGACGAATATTATTTTTGAAAGGAGTTTTTGATATGAAAAAACTTACTATTGTAGCATTAGTAATCGTACTTGCAATGTCATGCCTACTTTTTACAGGATGTGGTCAAAAAGAAAACAAGAAAAATGACAAATATGAAATCGCACTTGTAACAGACGTAGGAAATATTGATGACAAATCTTTTAACCAAGGAACTTGGGAGGGTGTAGAAGCATATGCAAAAGCAAATAACATATCTTACAACTACTACAAACCATCTGAGGATTCAACAGCAGCTCGTCTTGAATCAATTAAAACAGCAATTGAAACAGGAGCAAAGGTTGTAGTTTGCCCAGGAATGTTATGCGAAGAGGCTATATACCAAGCACAAACTCAATACCCAGATGTTCAATTCTTATTAATTGATGGTGAACCACATGATGAAAACTATAAATACAAAACAGAAAAAAATGTTCATTGTATATTATTCCAAGAAGAACAATCAGGATATTTTGCAGGATATGCAGCAGTTATGGAAGGATACAGAAAACTAGGCTTCCTAGGTGGTATGGATGTTGATGCAGTTATCCGTTTTGGATTTGGATTTGTTCAAGGTGCAAATGATGCAGCAAAAGAATTAGGAGTAGAAAAAGATGTATCAATCAAATATTGGTATTCAGGAGTATTTTCAGCATCTGACGAAATCAAAACAAAAATGGAAGCTTGGTATAGTGAAGGAACAGAAGTAGTATTTGCATGTGGTGGACAAATTTACCTATCAGCAGTTAGTGCAGCAGAAGCAGCAAACGGAAAAGTAATTGGTGTTGACGTTGACCAATCAGCAGAATCAAAAGTAATAATTACTTCTGCAATGAAAGAGCTTAAAAACTCAGTTGTTTTAGCATTAGGTGAGTTATATGGTACACAAAACAAGAAATGGCCAGAAGACTTAGCTGGAAAAACATCAAAACTTGGAGCAAAAGATAATTGTGTTGGATTACCAACAGCAAAAGAATCTTGGAGATTAACAAAGTTTACAGTAGAAGAATACAACAAACTTTTTGAAGATGTAAAATCTGGAAAAATAAAAGTAAGCAATGATATTAAAAATAATCCAAAAACATCTATAAAAGTAGATTATCAAAACTAATTTTAATAAAAACGGCTAGAGGCTGGGCATAAATATTGCCTAGCCTCTTAACAATAAGAGAGGGAAAAATGGGAAATAAAGAAAACTATGTAATTGAAATGTTAAATATAACAAAAGAATTTCCAGGAATTAAAGCAAATGATAATGTAACACTTCAATTAAAAAAAGGTGAAATACATGCTCTGCTTGGAGAAAATGGAGCAGGAAAATCAACACTTATGAGTGTTCTTTTTGGCTTATATCAACCAGAAGAAGGAACAATTAAAAAAGATGGTAAAGTTATTAAAATAAATTCCCCTAATGATGCTAATGCATTAAATATAGGAATGGTGCATCAACATTTTAAATTAGTAGAGTGCTTTACAGTATTAGATAACATTATCCTTGGAGTAGAACCAAATAAGCTTGGTTTTTTACAAAAAGATGAGGCTAGAAAAAAGGTAATGAAACTAAGTGAAAAATACAAACTAAAAATAGACCCAGATGCTCTAATATCAGATATAAGTGTAGGAATGCAACAAAGGGTTGAAATATTAAAAATGTTATACAGAGATAATGATATTTTAATATTTGATGAACCAACAGCAGTATTAACACCTCAAGAAATAGATGAATTAATGAATATAATGAGAGATTTTACAAAAGAAGGAAAATCAATAATATTTATTACACATAAATTAAATGAAATAATGGCTGTTGCAGATAGATGTACAGTTTTAAGAAAAGGAAAAGGAATTGGAACAGTAGAAATAAAAAACACAACTAAAGAAGAATTATCAAAAATGATGGTAGGAAGAAATGTGAAATTCACAGTCGATAAAAAAGATATAATACCAGGAAAAGTAATCTTTAAAGTAAACAATCTTACAGTTCCTTCAAAAGTACATAAAAACAATGCTGTAAAGAATGTGTCATTTGAAGTTAGAAAAGGCGAAATAGTGTGTATTGCAGGTATTGATGGAAATGGACAGACAGAGCTTGTATCAGCACTAACAGGACTTCAAAAGGTATCAGGAGGAACAATAGAATTTTTAGGACATGATATAACAAAAGCAAAAATTAGAAATAGGTCAAAACTTGGAATGAGTCATATTCCTGAAGATAGACATAAACATGGATTAATTCTAGACTATACACTAGAGGAAAATTTAATACTTCAAAGATATTGGGAGCCAGAGTTTGAAAAGGCAGGATTTATAAAGAAAAAAGAAGTAAGAAGATATGCAGAAAAATTAATAAAAGAATATGATATTCGTTCAGGTGAAGGACCAGTATCAATTGTTAGAGGAATGTCTGGAGGAAACCAGCAAAAGGCAATTGTTGCAAGGGAAATAGATAAAGATCCAGAGCTACTAGTTGCAGTACAACCAACAAGAGGATTAGATGTTGGAGCAATAGAATATATTCATGAACAATTAGTTGAGCAAAGAGATAAAGGAAAAGCTGTATTGCTAATTTCTTTAGAATTAGATGAAGTAATGAATCTTTCTGATAGAATACTAGTAATATATGAAGGGGAAATTGTAGGTGAATTAAATCCTAAAAAAACCACACTAAGTGAACTTGGATTATACATGGCAGGAGCAAATAGAAACAAAAGTAAGGAGGCTGATAAAAATGAAAATAAATAAAAAAGCAATTTTTAGTATATCAGCATCACTGGTTTCAATATTAGTTGGATTAATACTTGGACTTATATTACTATTTGTTTTTGATAGTTCAAGAGCACTTGTAGGGTTTGAAGCACTAATCGGAACAGGAATATCAACAGCTGAAAAATTTGCAAAAGTTCTTTATCAAGCTGCACCATTAATCCTTACTGGACTTTCAGTTGCATTTGCATTTAAAACAGGGCTATTTAACATAGGGGCATCAGGACAATACACAATAGGAGCATTTTGTGCACTTTTTGCAGCCACCGTACTTGGAACACCATGGTATATTTCCTTGTTGCTAGCAATGATTGGAGGAGCATTATGGGGAATCCTTCCAGGATTATTTAAAGCACATTTTAATGTTAACGAAGTAATTACTTGTATAATGCTTAACTGGACAGGCCTATTTTTAGTTAATCTACTTATAAGAAACATACCACAAATGATACAAAATTATTGGGCAGGTTCTATAACAAATAGAACAGTAAAACTTGCATTAGTTGAAAAGTTTTATGGGGTTCAAACAACAATTCCAAAAGCAGGGCTAGATACTTTGTTTGGTGGATCTTCATATATGAATATAAGCATCTTTATAGCAATAGCAGTTTCAATAATTGTTTATGTAGTTTTAAACAAAACAACTTTTGGATATGAGATAAAAGCATGTGGATATAATAAAAATGCAAGCACATATGCAGGAATAAATGCAAAGAAAAACATAGTACTTTCAATGGTTATAGCAGGTGGAATTGCAGGACTAGCAGGTGGAATATATTTTTTAAGTGGAACAGCAGAATATGTTATAGAAAAAAGCCTATTGGCAATGGGCTTTAATGGAATACCAGTAGCATTGCTTGCAGCATCAAATCCAATAGGAGTAATATTTAGTAGTTTGTTTATATCATACATACAAGTTGGAGGAGAAGCACTTCAAAGATATCAATTTAGTAGTGAAATAATAAATATAATAATATCAGCAATAATCTACTTAAGTGCATTTTCATTCCTAATAAGATTATTTATAGAAAAAATATTTAGTAAGAAACATAGAGAAGAAGAAATAAAAATAGAAAAAGAACAAAAGGGAGGTGCAAAATAAATGACAATAGAAATGCTTGGAGATATATTAGGCTCAACAATAATATTTGCAATTCCCTTAATGCTTGTTGCACTAGGAGGAATGTTTTCAGAAAGAAGTGGTGTAATAAATATTGCACTAGAAGGTATTATGATAATAGGAGCACTTATAGGATGCTTAGTACTAAGGACATTTAATCTATCTGGCTTTGGTCCAGCTCATCCAATTATAGCAATGCTTATAACAATAGGAATTTCTGCTTTAGCAGGAGCGGTTTTCTCTTTACTACTAGCTTTTGCTGCAATAAATCTAAAAGCAGACCAAACAATAGGAGGAACAGCATTAAATATGCTTGCACCAGCTTTTGCAGTTGTACTTTCATGGGCAATTCAAGGACAAGGAAATACAGTAATAAATATTCCAACTTGGATAAGAATGACTGAAAGCACTTTTGGACTAGCAGAAGGCACAGGCTTTTGGCACAACTTGATTTTCAAAAGCCTATATTTAACAACACCAATTGCATTAGTAATACTATTAATATCAATTATAATATTATATAAAACAAAGTTTGGATTAAGATTACGTGCCTGTGGAGAACATCCACAAGCAGCCGCATCAGTAGGTATAAATGTATATAAAATGAGATATGCAGGAGTTATAATTTCTGGAATTTTAGGCGGAATTGGAGGAATGGCATATACAATAGCAGCAGGAGCGGGTTTTCAATCATCAGTTGCAGGATATGGATTTTTAGCTTTAGCTGTTATGATATTTGGTAACTGGAAACCAGTAAGCATATTCTTTGCTTCAATGTTTTTTGCATTTTTCAAAATACTTGGAAATTACAGTGGTTCACTTTCATTTTTACCACAATTTGAAAATATAAAAGATTCAAATTACATATATTTAATGATACCATATATAGTAACACTTATTGTTTTAGTACTAACCTCAAAGAAATCGGCAGCACCTAAAGCAGAAGGAATTCCTTATGATAAGGGACAAAGATAGGAAAGTAAAACAAAGAAAGAATATATAATATTTCGAAAAGTTATATATTCTTTCTTTAAATTATATATTCCTTCTTTATTTAATTTTCTCCTAATGTAATAGTAACAGTTTTTTCTTTATTTTTTCTATAAAACCTAATTTCAATTTTATCTCCAATATTTTTAGTATTTTTAATTTCATTTAATTCATCCATAGTAGAAATGTTTTTTCCATCAAAAGCTACAATTATATCTCCAGGTTCAATTCCAGCTTCTTCTGCGGCACTACCACTTACTACGCTATCAACATAAATTCCTTTAGTCAATCCATTTCTAATAGCAGTTGCTTCGTCTATGTCTAAACCAGAAATACCAACAAAAGGTCTTGAAACTTTACCTTTTTCAATTAGGGTTTGATAAATAGAAATAGTATCATTAATAGGTATAGCAAAGCTTACTCCTTCAATCCCTGTACCAGATAATTTTAAAGTGGTAATACCAATAACTTGACCTTTGCTATTAACTAATGCACCACCACTATTACCAGAGTTTATTGCACAATCAGCTTGAATTACTTTATAAGTAGTGTTTTCAACAGTCATTTTTCTATCTAATGCACTAATTATACCTGCAGTAACTGAATAATCTAAGTTATAAGGATTACCAATTGCTAAAACAAATTCTCCAATTTGAACAGAACTAGAATTGCCAAATTCAGCTGCGGTCAAACCAGTTTTATCAATTTTTAAAACAGCTAAATCAGTTTGGCTATCTGTTCCAATAATTTCAGCAGTATATTCCGTTTCATCTCCGTAAATTTTAACTTTAACAGATTTTGCATCAGATACTTGATAAAAAGAAGATGAATCTGATGAACTTATAACATGATTATTTGTAAGTATATAGCCATCATCACTAATAACAACACCAGAACCAGCTCCGGCAGCAGATTTTTTCATTCCCATATAATTTACATCATATTCTACTGTAATACTTACCATAGAAGGTAAAGCCTTTTGTGCAGCATATATTGCAGTATCAGAATAATTAGATAAAGAAACTTGTGATAAATTTAAATCGCTAATATCATAATTAACTTTTGAATTACTTGTCGAAGTATCAACCACTTTATCACCTGAAGCTCTATTAAAGCCAAAATAAATACCTAAAGCACAAGAACCTCCTATAATTGCAGATATGAATGATATTAAAATAGTAGTATATACTTGCTTTCTGTTAGAACTCTTAGAATACTCGAACTTTTTAACAAAACCATTGTCCTCCATAAAAGATACCTCCTATACATATATTATACTAAACAATTCAAATAATACAATGCTAAAATTAAAAATAAATTAAATTTCAAATTCTATATTGAAAAAATATCATTATAAATATATAATAGAATATATTTAATTTGAAGGGAAGGTTTATATAATGAAAAAAGCAGATGGAATTACTATTATAGCACTTACAATAATCGTTATAGTTATGACAATAGTAATTGTTGCGAGTTTGAAATACGTTAAACAATATATGGAACAACAAAGGATTGAAGATATTAAATCATCAATGCTTGCAATTCAAAGTGTAATTACTAATATAAAAAACAAAAACACAGTTGATAAAGAAAACAACAGCTTAGTAGGTACAAAACTAGATTTAGAAAATAATGAAACAGAATATCAAATAACAGAAAAATTAAAAAATGAGCTATCAACAGAGGAAAGTACAGAACTATATATTTTAAACAAAGAGGAATTAAACAACTTAGGAGTAAAAAATGTAGAAATAAATAATACAGAATTTTATATAGTAGATTACAACTCAGAAGAAATTTATTATTCATTAGGGATAAACGGAAAGTATAAATTATCTGATATGTAGGAGACAAAATGAAGGAAAAAGAAATTGAAAGATTAAACAGACTTAAAGAATTTGAAAAAAAATTGTATAGTACAGGCCTAAACCACATAGCTGGAATTGATGAGGCAGGACGTGGGCCACTTGCAGGACCTGTTGTGGTGGGTATTGCAATAATGAAACCAGATTCATTTATAGAAGGTGTAAATGATTCTAAAAAAATATCAGAAAGAAAAAGAGAACAGCTTTATGAGCAAATAACCTCAGAAGCTATAGACTGGGCAGTAGGAATAGTTGACCAAAAGGAAATTGATGAAATAAACATACTAAATGCAACAAAAAAAGCACTTCATATGGCAATATCAAATCTAAAAGTAAAGCCAGATAGAATATTAGTTGATGCTTTAGAACATATTGATACATATGGTATTCCATACACATCAATAATAAAAGGAGATGCAAAGATATATAGTATATCTGCTGCATCAATAATTGCTAAGGTTACTAGGGATAGAATCATGAAAGAATATGACGAAATATACCCAGAATATGGCTTTTCTGGCCATAAGGGATATGGAACAGCAAAACATATTCAAGCACTTAAAACCTACGGACCATGTTCATTACACAGGAAAACCTTTATAAAAAATTTTGTATAAGGAGAGCAAGAAAATGAATATTCAAGAAATAATAGCAAAAAAAAGAGATAAAGGAGAACTAACAAGAGAAGAGATACATTACTTTATAACAGAATATGTAGCAGAAAATATAACAGATTATCAAGCAGCAGCTCTTGTTATGGCAATATATTTAAATGGAATGACAAAAGAGGAAACAACAAATTTAACTTTGGAAATGGCTAATTCGGGAGAAATATTAGATTTATCAGTTTTTGGAAAAACGGTTGTAGATAAACACTCAACAGGAGGGGTAGGAGATAAAATAACAATAGTATTAATGCCAATAATTGCATCACTTGGAATTCCTGTCGCAAAAATGTCTGGTAGAGGGTTAGGATTTACGGGGGGAACAATAGATAAACTAGAATCAATTCCTGGATACAATACAGTAGTAGAAATAAACAAGTTCATAGAAAATGTACAAAAAGTTGGAATTAGTGTAATAGGTCAAACAGCAAATTTAGCACCAGCAGATAAAAAATTATATGCACTAAGAGATTCAATCTCTTGTGTTGGAAGTATGCCACTTATAGCATCAAGCATAATGAGTAAAAAAATTGCAGCAGGTGCAGAAAAAATAGTACTTGATGTAACAGTTGGAAGTGGAGCATTTATGAAAACAAAAGAAGATGCCATAAAAATTTCAAAAATGATGAAAGATATAGGAACATTAGCAAACAGGGAAACAGTATGTGTACTTACAAATATGGATGAACCAGTAGGACGTGCAGTAGGAAATACATTAGAAATATTAGAAACAATACAATGCTTAAAAGGTAATATGCCAGAAGATATAAAAGAAATAATATCAGGAATAGGAGCTCAAATAATTAAACTAGCAGGAGAAGGGAACAGCTTAGAAGAAAACAAGAGAAGAATATTAGAAAACATCAAAAATGGAAGAGCTTATACAAAATTTTTAGAGCTTGTACAAATCCAAGGAGGAGACATAAGCTACATAGAAAATCCAGAGAAGTTCCCAAAAGCAAAACACATTATACCAGTATATTCAGAAGAAGAAGGATATGTAGAAGAATTAAATGCTGAAAAGGTTGGTGTAACATCAGTTCATTTAGGTGCAGGCAGAGTAAAAAAAGAAGATGGAATAGACCATGCAGTTGGAATATGGCTTAAGAAAAAAATTGGCGACAAAGTAAATAAAGGAGACATTTTAGCTTATATACATGCAAATGATGAAGAAAAAGGAAAGACAGCTGTAGAAGATTTAAAACAATCATATAAAATTGTTAAAAAACCAATAGAAATTGAAAAATACATACTAGATATAATTTAAGAAAGGAAAAGATAAATGAACTTAGTAGAAGGACTAAATGATAAACAAAAAGAGGCTGTAATAGAAACAGAAGGACCATGCCTAGTAATTGCAGGAGCAGGAAGCGGAAAAACTAAAGTATTAACACACAAAATAGCATATTTAATAGAAGAAAAAAATATAAAACCTTGGAATATTTTAGCAATAACTTTTACAAATAAAGCAGCAAATGAAATGAAAGAAAGAATAACAAACTTAATTGGAGAAGTAGCAAATGATATGTGGATAGGAACTTTTCACTCAATTTGTGTTAAAATCCTTAGAAAATTTATAGACAGAGTAGGATACAATTCAGATTTTGTAATATTTGACACTTCAGATCAAAAAACCTTGATAAAACAATGTATACGAAGTCTAAACTTAGATGATAAAATTTACACAGATAGAGGAGTCATAGCAGAGATAAGCAATAGCAAAAATGAAATGCTTACACCAATGCAATATAAATTAAGAACAAATAATGAAATACGAAAAGAAAAAATTGCAGAAATCTATGAAATATATCAAAGAAGACTAAAAGAAAATAATGCATTAGATTTTGACGATATAATAAATTTAACAATACAAATTCTAACAGAAAATCAAGATGTATTAGAATATTACTCAGAAAAATTCAAATATGTACTAGTTGATGAATACCAAGATACAAATAAAGCACAATTTACGCTCATAACATTACTATCTGGAAGACATGGAAACATTACAGTTGTAGGAGATAATGACCAAGGGATATATTCATTTAGAGGGGCAGACATAACAAACATTCTAAACTTTGAAAAAGATTTCCCAGGTACAAAAATTATAAAATTAGAGCAAAACTATAGATCAACAAAAGCAATATTAGATGCCGCAAATGCAGTAATAAAACATAATGAAAAAAAATATGAAAAAAATTTATGGACAGAAAAAGAAGGGGGAAAACGCCCAGAAGTAGCAATATTGGATAACGAATATGAAGAAGCTAATTTTATAGTAGAACAAATTAATAGACTAAAAAGAGAAGAGTATTATAAATATTCAGATTTCACTGTGCTATATCGAACTAACGCACAGTCACGTAGCATAGAAGATATCTTTAGAAGAGAAAATATACCATATAAAATGATAGGTGGTTTAAAATTCTATGAAAGAAAAGAAATAAAAGATGTAATTGCATATTTAAGATTAATACATAACCAAGCAGATAATCTAAGCTTAGGGAGAATAATAAATGAACCAAAACGCGGTATAGGACAAACCAGTATGGAAAAAATTGAAGCAATTGCAGAAACAAATGGAATTTCAATGTACGAAGTTATAAAACACACAGAACAATATGGATTAAACAAAGTATTTATAAATTCAAGAGAATTTATAAATACAATTGAAGATTTATCAAGTAAAAAAGATGAAATGCTAATCTCAGAGCTTACAAAAGAAGTATTAAACAAAACAGGATATATGAAGGCACTAGAACTAGAAAACACAGCACAAGCAGAAAGTAGAATAGAAAACTTAAACGAATTCTTAACAGTTGCTATGGAATTCGAAGAAGAAAATGCAGAAAACTCGCTTGCAGAATTTTTAGAAAGTATTACACTTTCAAGTGATATAGATGGTATGGAGGATAAGGAAGATTCTGTAACACTTATGACACTACATAGTGCCAAAGGACTAGAATTCCCAGTTGTATTTTTAGTTGGAATGGAGGAAGGACTATTCCCAAGTTATAGGTCAATAGGAGAACAAAGAGAATTAGAAGAAGAAAGGCGTTTATGCTATGTAGGAATAACAAGAGCAAAAGAATATTTATTCTTAACATGTGCAAAACAAAGAACAATTTTTGGTTCAACAAGCCTTAACAAAATATCAAGATTTCTAGAAGAAATCCCAAAAGAACTACTAGAAGGAGTAGAAAAATTAGAAAAACCACATAAACTAAAAGAAAATACAGAATGGACATACGGAAATAATTCAAATAAAAAAGCAATATCATTTGTAATAGCAGGAAGTAATACAAATAAACCACAACCCAATTTTGCATTTAGAACAGCAGAAAGCTTTCTAAATAACATTAATACAAAGCCGATAGGAGTAAACTTATCAAAATATAAAATAGGACAAACAATATATCATAAAAAATTTGGAGAAGGAATAATAACAGAGATAGCAGAAGAAGGAGATGATTTTAAAATAGACATATCATTTGAAAAAGTAGGACATAAAAGACTAATGGCAAAATATGCAAATTTGGAAATCAGAGATTAAAAAATAGCCTGTGGCTTATAATAGAAGAATCTTCAGATTTTACTATTATAAAGCCATGTTTTTTTGTATAAAAAAATTTTTCTTGTTTATAATATATGTGTAAAATAAAAAATAAGGAAGGATGAGGAAATAATGGCAAATTTAAGTCAAGTTGAGTTACAGAATCTAAGACATTTGATAGGTGCACATGACACATCATATCAAAAATTAAACACCTATGCATCTCAATGTGTAGATCCACAAATCAAGCAAATGTTTACAAAAGCTGCACAAGACAGTTTAAACACTAAACAAAAATTGCTAACATTTTTAAATTAGGAGGTATATTATGGAAGAAAAGTATATGGTTAATGACATATTGGAAAGTACAAAAGCAAGTCTTACTACTTATCAAGGAGTAATTTCAGAAGCAGAAAATATGCAGCTAAGACAAACAATACAACAAATTAGAAACAATGATGAAACATTTCAATATGAATTGTTTAAAGTAGCACAATTAAAAGGGTATTATACACCAGCAGGACAAGCTCCACAAACAGAGATTGACAAAGTAAAAAACGAAGTGGCAAAATAATTATTAATAGTAAAATTTCAAGTGCAGGGATTGAAAAATTCTAAAGAATCCCTGCATTAAACTTACAAGCAAACAAAGAAACAATCAATAAGATATAAAGAGCAAAACCGAGATTAAACGAGAAAAAACGAGAATAAAGACAAGATAAGGCAAATATAATAGCTTTATCAGAGTACACAAAATTTGCCAAGAGAGTAAAAAAAAGGTAAAATAATATAGATTGAAAATTTAAAAAGAGGTGTTTAATATTTTAAAAAGTATAAAAAACATATTTATACATGTAAGAAGTTCATTAAAATTAATATTAATAGTAATAATATCTGCAATACTAATTATAGGAATAATATTTACTTTTTATAAACCTACATATGCAGTTAGCATAAATGGAGAATTCGTAGGATATACTAGTGACAAAAATAATTTACAAAAGCGTATAAATGAATATATGAAAGGAATAAAAGAACAAAACATTGCTTTTGTGGATATAGAAACATTACCAGAATACTCATTATGTTTTGTAAAAAAAGAAAATATTGAAAATGATGATGAAATAATTGAAAAAATAAAGAATCAAGGTACAACATATTTTGAATGTTTTGCAGTTACTTTAAAAGACGCAGAAAAATATTACGTTACTACTAAAGAAGAAGCAGAGGAAGTAATTGAAACATTAAAGAAAAAAGATAGTAATAATATAAAAAACATAGCATATACACAAGTTTACTCAACAGAGGAAAAAGAATATACTGATAAAGATACAATAGTTAAGGGACTATATGAAAAGAAAAAACCTGTATATACTATTGCATCAGCTGGTGGTGGAGGAGTAACAACTGAAAAACTTGAATTAGGAATCAGCTTAATAAAACCAGTTTCTTCATATCAAATGATAAGTTCAAGATTTGGACTTAGAAGTAGCGGAATGCATAAAGGTCTTGATATAGCAGCACGTGAAGGAACACAAATAGTTGCGGCAGCATCAGGAACAGTTGAATCAGCAGGATGGTCAAATTCAGGTTATGGAAATTTTGTACTTATTTCACATGGTAATGGTGTTCAAACATTATATGGACATTGTAGTGCATTATATGTTAGTGCAGGTCAATATGTAGAACAAGGTTCAGCAATAGCAACTGTAGGTTCAACAGGCAATTCAACAGGACCACATTTACACTTAGAAATAAGGGTAAATGGAGTAAGAGTAAACCCACAATATTATTTATATTAAAATTTAAAATAAAGGCGACCAATAGTCGCCTTTATCAATATATGTAACTAATCAAAATATTTTAAACAAGTTACAATTGCATCTTTAGAAAAAATTATCTTACCATACTCTCTCAGTTTTCTTTCTAATAAATCTTCATTTTTTACTCTTGTTGCAAACTCAGAAATAGTGCAAAAAAAGTTCTTCAACTCCAAAACATTTAACTTTAAATTACATAAAATTAAGTAATATCGATTTTCAAATAGCACAAGAGAAGAATTTTTCAATTTAGCAATATAATTATTTAGCATACTGCTATTTATGTAGTTACAAAATTCACAAAACTCATCAAAACTATCGAAAGAATAAATAGATAATAATTTATTAGGGATAGCAGTACGCCTTTTCACCTTAAGTTTTTGCACAGTACTTCTTGTTTGAGCTAAACTTTCTGGGATAGTTCTAGTTATAGTAAATACAAAATTGCCATCAGAAGAAGCCAAAGCCTCTATCATCAATTTATAATTATTCGTATTAAAGCCAACCTCCGATTCAGCCTTATTCAGCAAATCAAAAAAGAAATCTTGAGTTTCTAATGAATTGGACATAAAGTCATGTAAATCTATATTTTTCTCCTTTAAATCTTCTAAATTTAAAAAAATTCTAATTTTATTCTCATTTAACTTCTCAATACGCATTAAAAATACCTCCAAGTGTTTTAATAATATAATTATATCACTATATTATGCAAAAAGAAACAATCAATTTTTGGAAAATGTATTAATTAATATATATTATTAAAAAATCATGAAATTGTGATTTACAGATTATAGCATAAATTTGATAAAAAATAAACATATATCTTGAAAAAAGAATCAAGAACATATATAATAATTAAGGTAAAACAAAAGTAGGAGGGAAATATGGCTACAAGAGAAAAAAATATATGGATACTACTAGTCTTCTTATTATCAGGACTAGTACTAGGAGGTCTATTAGGAGAGCTAGCCTCTAAAATAGACTTTTTATGGTGGCTATCATATGGAGAAAATTTTGGATTAACAACACCGATAGAATTAGACCTAAATATTATAACAATAACCTTTGGGTTATGGTTTAAAATGAATGTTGCTAGTATAATAGGTATGGCAATAGCAATATTTGTTTATAGAAAAGTGTAGATAAAAATAGAGGTAAGAAAGGAATAAACAATGAAAATAAAAGACTTACCTCAAACAGAAAGACCATATGAAAAATTAGAAATCTATGGTGCAGAAAATCTATCAAATGCAGAATTATTAGCAATAATAATAAAGACAGGAACAAAAGAAAAATCCTCTATTTCAATAGCACAAGAAGTATTGAAACTAAAAGAAGGAACAATGTATGATAACTTAAGATTCTTGCAAGACATATCCTTAGAAGAATTTATGCAAATAAAAGGTATAGGCAAGGTAAAAGCAATCCAACTAAAAGCAATTTGCGAATTAACTAAAAGAATAGCAAGACCAATAGACAAACCAAAAACAACAATTAAAAATCCAAAAGATGTAGCAGATTTACTAATGCCAGAATTAAGATATGAGAAAAGAGAAATAGCAAAAGTTCTAATATTAAACAACAAAAATATCGTTTTAAGAGTAGTTAACATATCACTAGGAGGCACAAACTTTGCTTGCATAGAGCCAAAGGACGTTTTAGCAGAAGCAATAAAAATGCAAGCACCCAAAATAATATTAGTTCATAATCATCCAAGTGGAGACAGTAAACCTAGCAAAGGAGATTATAGTGTTACAGATAGAATATATGAAGCAGCTGAAATAATGGGAATAGAGCTACTAGATCATATTGTTATTGGAGACAATACTTACAGAAGTTTATTATTAAAAAACGTATGCTTTTAGAAAGGAATGAATATCAATGAAAATGTTAGAATTTAAAGGTAAGGATATAGGCATTGATTTAGGAACAGGAAACACTTTAGTAACTTTAAAAGGGAAAGGAATAGTACTAAAAGAACCATCTGTAGTTGCAATAGATAAAAAAACAGGAGAGATTATAGCAACTGGGTATGAAGCAAAAGAAATGCTAGGAAGGACTCCGGACAATATAGATGCCATAAGACCATTAAAAGATGGTGTAATTGCAGATTTTACGGCAACACAATTAATGCTAAAAAATATAGTTTCAAAGGTATGCCAAAGATATAATGCAGGAAGACCGAGAGTAGTAGTAGGAGTTCCATCAGGCATAACAGAGGTTGAAGAAAGAGCAGTAGAAGAATCAGTTATAAGAGCAGGAGCAAAAGAAGTCTTCCTAATAGAAGAACCAATGGCTGCTGCCATAGGAGCTGGATTAGATGTTGCAGAGCCTACAGGCAATATAATAGTAGACATTGGAGGAGGAACAACAGAGGTTGCAGTAATATCTCTTGGAGGAATTGTCGTAAGCAATTCTTTAAGAACGGCAGGAGACGAACTAGATGAAGACATTGTAAACTATATAAAAAAAGAAATGGGAATACTAATAGGGAGAACAACAGCAGAAGAAATAAAAATACGGAATAGGTTCAGCCATGCCACTTATGACAGAACTAAACATGGAAATAAAAGGCAGAGATTTAAATACAGGTTATCCAAGAAGTGTTGTAGTAACTTCATCACAAATACAAAAAGCAATGGAAAATTCAATAGCAGAAATTATAGATGTAATAAAAGTAACACTAGAAAAAACCCCACCAGAATTAGCAGCAGATATAGTAGAGAGAGGAGTAGTAATTGCAGGAGGAGGAGCCTTAATAAGGAACTTAGATAAATTGATAAGTAAAAAAATAGAAATGCCAGTATATGTAGCAGAAGAACCACTAGAATGTGTAGTAAAAGGAACAGAAAAAACCTTAGCTGATTTAGAAAAATTAAGAGGCATCTTAACAAACAAAAGAAGATAGGCAATAGTATAAAAATTGTGGGAGGACATATATGCATAAAAACAAAAAGTCGGGGATAATAGGCATTATATTAACAATTTTAATATTAACAACTCTAGTAATAATTACAAACATAGACACATACAAATTTTCATCAATTGAAGGCATAGCAAACAAGTTAGTAATGCCAATGCAAAATGGATTAACTTATCTAAAAAATAAAATGGCAGGTAATAATAAATTTTTTGAAGATATAAACAATTTAAAAAATGAAAATAAAGAATTAAAAAAACAAAATGAAGAACTTAATAAAGAGTTAAGCGAATTAGGAATTATAAAAGCTGAAAACAAAACACTAAGAGAATATGCGAACTTATCTGATCAATACACAAAATACACTACAGTTCCAGCATATATAATAGATAGAGACTTAAGTAATCTATCAAGTACAATAGTAATAAATGTAGGAACTAGAGAGGGAGTTACAAAAAACATGGCTGTAGTATCAGCAGATGGCGTAATAGGACATGTTATATCAAGTACAGAAAACACATCAAAAGTACAACCATTAATAGATCCTAGTAGCAGTGTAAGTGCAATAATGAATATTTCAAGAGACAATATAATAGTAAAAGGAGAGCTTGGTAGCAATAAATTAAAGGCTGTGTATATAAGTGCAGACGCAGATTTGATTTTAAATGATGATGTAGAAACATCAGGCTTAGGAGGAATATATCCAAAGGGATTAAAAATAGGAAAACTAATAGAAATTAAGGAAACACAAAACTTAACAGAAAAACATGCAATAATAGAGCCAGCAGTTGACTTTTCAAAACTAGAAACAGTGTTAGTAATAATAAAATGAGGGGATGGATATAAATGGAAAATGATATATATGTAACTCCATTAAGTCATAGATATGCAAGTAAAGAAATGAGTAAATTATGGTCAAACAATACCAAATACTCTACTTGGAGAAAGTTATGGATAGTACTTGCAGAAGTTGAAAAAGAACTAGGACTGGAAATTTCTGAAGAACAAATAAATGAAATGAAAGCAAATGTAGAAAACATAGATTATAATATAGTATCTAAAAGAGAAGAGGAATGTAGGCATGATGTAATGGCTCATGTATATGAATATGGAGAAAAATGCCCAAAAGCAAAACCTATAATACATTTAGGTGCAACCTCTTGTTATATAACAGATAATACAGATATTATACTAATGAAGCAAGGACTAGAATTGGTAAAACAAAAACTAGTAAAAGTAATAAGCAATTTAACAAAATTTGCAGATAAGTACAAAGACATTCCATGTTTAGGATACACACACTTTCAACCAGCACAACTAACAACAGTAGGAAAAAGGGCAACACTATGGATACAAGACTTATTGGAAGACATAACTGAATTAGAATTTGTAGAAGAACATCTAAAGCTACTTGGATGTAAAGGAACTACAGGAACAAGTGAAAGTTTTATGAAGCTATTTAAAGATGAAGAAAAAGTAAAACAAATAGACATCAGAATTGCTGAAAAAATGGGATTTAATAAAACCTTTGCTGTATCAGGTCAAACATACACAAGAAAACTAGACTCAAGAGTACTAAATTGTTTAGCAAGCATTGCAGAAAGTGCATCAAAATTTGCCAATGATTTAAGACTGTTACAGCATGAAAAAGAATTGGAAGAACCTTTTGAAAGCAAACAAATAGGATCATCAGCAATGGCATATAAAAGAAATCCAATGAGAAGTGAAAGAATAAACTCACTTGCAAGACATGTAATCGTGTTAGCAAATGATACAAAAATAACATCAAGCACTCAATGGCTAGAAAGAACATTAGATGATTCTGCAAATAGAAGAATCTGCATACCAGAAGCATTTTTAGCAATAGACGGAATACTAAGAATATATGCAAATATAACAGAAAATATAGTAGTATATCAAAACAGAATACAAGCAAACATAATGGAAGAATTGCCATTTATGGGAACAGAAGAAATACTTATGAAAGCAGTACTAAAGGGCGGAGACAGACAAGAGTTACATGAAAGAATACGAATACATTCAATGGAGGCAAGTAAGCAAGTAAAAGAATATGGCAGACCAAATGATTTAGTAACAAGAATAGCAAACGACCCAAGATTTGACTTAACTGAAGAAGAAATATTGCAAATATTAAATCCAGAAAAACTATGTGGAAGAGCCAAAAATCAAGTAACAGACTTTATAGAACAAGAGGTAAAATCAGTACTTAAAAAATATAATAATCTAATAGAAAACATAGACATAAGATTAAATGTATAATGTGTATTTTTGGGACAGTCCCAATAATTGACAAAAATTGGGACAGGCCAAAAATATTTATCTATCATCATCTCTACTAGAATCTTCCCTATTTCTAGAATTTTTTTTATTTAAAAACCTCGAAATTCTACTGACAACACTTGTGTTGGACTCAGCAGGCTCTTCAAGAATATCAGCTTTTTCAGGTTCTTGAGCTTCTTCATAAGCAGGTGTTGGAGTAGGGCTAACAGCAGGCTCTTCAAGAACATTAGCCTTTTCAGGTTCTTGAGCTTCTTCATAAGCAGGCGTTGGAGTGTGTTCAACAGCAGGCTCTTCAAGAATATCAGCTTTTTCAGGTTCTTGAGCTTCTTCATAAGCAGGTGTTGGAGTAGGGCTAACAGTAGGCTCTTCAAGAATATCAGCTTTTTCAGGTTCTTGAGATTCTTCATAAGCAGGCGTTGGAGTGGGTTCAACAGCAGGCTCCTCAATAGCAATATCCTTTTCTTCTTCAGGAGTTTCTTCAGCAATAATTACTAGATTAGGCTCTGCTTTCGCTGTGATTTCTTTTTTAGATTGTTCATTCAAAAACTCATCTTCTTCAACAGAAGGAGCGACCTCAAGCTCAGGCATACTAAATGAGGTACCGCCACCATTAGATGAGGTAGAAGATATAGGATTTAAATATTGTTCAGTTTCCATATCAAAGGTAAGCTCCTCCTCCAAATTTTTATTCATAAATTCAAACAAAGCAAAATCAACAGTAGCAACTTGAATGTCTTTAAACTGCTTATTATTTTCACGCAACCTACTAAAATCTTCTTTTGTAAGAGAATTACCAGAAGACAAAATCCCTAAGAGCTGTATAACAGTATCCTTTTTTATTTGATCCATACCATTAAGATTGTCATTAAGAGACAAATCATCAAAATCTTGCATTCCTGGAATCCTATAATCACCATAACAAGGCAACTCATTACGATACTTTTCCATAAGACGAGAAACAATATAATCTTTTGTATCATCACTAAAATAATTTATATATTCAGCATATTTACAAGTCCAATCAAACAAAGCATTTGTATTGGTTATATCATGGTCAGCAATTTTAGAAAAATCATAATAAGCATTATGCTCTATCAAACTAATGGTATTCTGTGATTCTAAAGGAATAACTTGACCATCACTTAAATCAAATTCAGATATAGGGAATAAGTCCATTAATCTATTCTCATCTAAATTTTCTTTTAATACAGTTTGAACTTTCACTTTATATTCATCATTAAAATCATCAATAGGAAAAAGCCTTTGATAGTTACCAAGTGCAACTTTATATTCATCAGCATTTTTAAACTTTTCAGGTTTTTCAGTTAAATCAGTTAACAGTTTAAAAGCAAGTTTAGAATCAAACTTTTGAAGTAACTTTTTTTTATAAGCTTCGCTAACTAACATAGGCACAAGATGAGGATATTTTTCCTTCAAAAAATTTAAAGGATATTCTTTGTAAAGTTCATTCAAATCTTTATCTAATTGCTTAGCATCTTTATTTTTTTCAGCTTTGTCTAAAATTTTACGCAATTGCTCCAATCCTTTAGAAGGATCTTTTTTAGACAATTCATCAAAAATTATAAAATCTTTAAGAACTTCTTCTAGAAATTCCTTACTTAGCATATATTTTATTTTTCTTTTTAAATCATCACTAAACAAATCAATAGGATAACGCCTTTTCCACTCATTAAGATCTGATTGAAATCTAGCATAATTTTTTGTTGCTTGAGCATATGAAAAAATTTCACAAAGCAATAAATATGCTTCATCTTCATCAAAATCTCTTAATTTGCTTTTCACATCATCTGATAAATCCTTCATATCAACAGGATCAGAATTAGAGTTGTTAGTATTTTTTTTACTCATTATTACCTCCAAAATTTACCATATTACTATTCAAATTTGTAGTTCAAAGTAGTTTTAAACAAGAGATGCTTTAACAACAATATTATATCACGATATTTTATTGTAAACAATTGCTTTTGACAAAATTTAGTGATAAAATGTTACTATTCAGATTTACTACTAAAAAATGGTCCGACGAGATTGGGTCAATATGTGAAATTAGTAAATTAAGGGCGAATAATAATAATAAAATAAAAAAGGTGAATAAAATGGTAAAAAGAAATGAAACAAGAAAGATTTTTGTAGGAGGAGTACAAATAGGAGGACAGAATAAGGTTGTAATCCAATCTATGACAAATACAAAAACAAAAGATGTAATCAAAACAGTAGAGCAAATATTAAAATTAGAAGAATCAGGTTGCGAAATAATTAGAGTAGCATGCTTAGACGAAGAGGATGCAAAAGCTATAAAAGAAATCAAAAAGAAAATACATATACCAATTGTTTCAGATATACACTTCGATTATAGAATAGCCCTAGAGGCTGCTAAAGCAGGAGTAGATAAAATAAGAATTAATCCAGGGAATATTGGTTCAATAGATAGGGTAAAGCAAGTCGTAGATGTATGCAAAGAAAGGAAAATACCAATAAGAATAGGAGTTAATAGTGGCTCTATGCCGAAAGATATATTACAAAAATATGGAGGAAAACCAACAGCAAAAGGCATGGTAGAAAGTGGTTTAAGGCATATAAAAATATTAGAGGATTTAAATTTCTTTGATATAGCATTATCATTAAAAGCATCAAATTTAGATTTATGTATAGAAAGTTATGAAGAAGCTTCAAACACAATAAACTATCCACTACACTTAGGAGTAACACATGCAGGAACAGAATTTAGTGGAACAGTAAGTTCAAGTATAGGATTAGGAATACTATTAAGAGAAGGCATAGGAGACACTTTACGAGTATCATTATCAGCAGATCCAGTAAAAGAAATAAAAGTTGCAAAAGAAATTTTAAAAGATTGTAAACTATATCAATCTCCAACACTAATTGCATGCCCAACCTGTGGAAGAATTCAATATGACCTAATTCCAATAGCCAATGAAATAGAAGACTTTTTGCAAACAATAAAAAAAGATATAACAGTAGCCGTAATGGGATGTGGAGTAAATGGACCAGAAGAAGCAAAACATGCAGACATAGGGATAGCAGGGGGAATAAAAGAGGGACTACTATTTAAAAAAGGTAATATAATTAAAAAAGTAAAACAAGAAGAAATTACACAAGTCTTAAAAGAAGAAATCATGAAATTATAGAACACATAAACAAGGAGTAGCATATGAAAATTATAATTGGTAAAACTGCGGGCTTTTGCTTTGGAGTTAGAAACGCAGTAACAAAAGCACGGAAAAGAGCTAGAAAAAGACAATAACATATATTGTTTAGGAGAACTAGTACATAATAAGCAAGTTACAGAAAGCTTAATTGAAAAAGGAATAAAATTCATAGACAATATAGAAGAAGCAAAAGAAAAGGTTATTATTAGAGCCCATGGAGTAGCAAAACAAGTATATGAAATTGCAGAAAAATCAGGAACTAAAATAATAGACCTAACCTGCCCTAAAGTTTTGCATATACACAATATAGCTGAAGAATATGCAAAAAACAACCACTTTATATTCTTAACAGGAGAAGCAAAACACCCAGAAATGCTAGGGACAATTAGCTTCTGTGGAGAAAGCTATTTCGTAATAGAGAATGAAGAACAAGTAAACACTGCCATAGAAAAATTTAAAAAATCAAATAAAAAGAAAGCATTAATAATTTCTCAAACAACATATAGCCTAGAAAAATTCCAAAATATAGTAGAAACAATAAAGAAAAACATACCATTAGAAAAAATTGAAATTAAAAACACAATTTGCAATGCAACAAAACAGAGACAAGAAGAAACAGAAGAAATGGCAAAACAAGTAGAAACAATGATAATAATAGGAGGGAAACACAGCTCTAACACAAATAAACTTTACGAATTAGCAAAAAAACATTGTAAAAATGTTTTATTCATAGAAACAGAAAAAGAAATAAAAGAAAAAGAAATAAAAAACAATAGTATGATAGGAATAATGGCAGGAGCTTCTACCCCAGAAGATAGTATAAAAAAAGTGGTTGAAAAATTGAAAAAAATATGATACAATATTAAAGGAAATTATTAAAAATATAGAAAGGCAGGTAAAAATGAATCAGATATTAGTACATGAAAAAGTATATGTAACACCAGCAATGAAGAGAAAAAAGCAACTATTCAAACTAGAATTCTTTTTATCTGTCATTGCAGTAATGGCACTATCAACCTATGGAATATGCTCAGCATACGATAGAAATAAAAGCGAAGCAGTATCAAAAGAAATACTAGACGCAATGGAAACAAAACCAAAAAGTATAATAATGGAAGAACAGGCTGTAGTACTAATACTAAATGATACAGCAAGAGCAGGACAAACAACAAACATAGAAGAAATAGAAAAAGTTATTGTTGAAAGAGAAATAAAAATAGAAGAAGAACAAAAAGTAGTAGCAAAAGACGGCACAGTATATTATACAATAGGGCAAATTTATATACCTTCAATCAATTGCAAATATCCAATATTATCAAGTGAAACAGAAAACTATGATACACTATTAAAAATAGCACCTTGCAAATTTTATGGAGCAAATCCAAACGAAATAGGAAACTTCTGCATAGTGGGACACAATTATAAAAATTCACAGTTCTTTAGCAAAGTACCGAGATTAGAAAATGGAGACATAATAGAAATAACAGATACATTTGGAAAAACTCTACAATATGAAGTATATGACAAATATATTATTGTAGAAACAGACACAAGTTGCACAACACAGCTAACAGAAGGAAGAAAGGAAGTAACACTAATAACATGTACAAACGCAAATGACGAACACAGAGTAGTAGTAAAAGCGAGAGAAAAGCTTTAAAATATTATATCCGAAAGGACATTATCGACAAGAAGTCGAAAAATGTCCTTTTTTGTCACTATTTTTTAGCAAAAAATAGTAGAATATAGGCAAAAACACTTGAAAAAGTTTACATAAGCGTGTATAATATATATGTAGGTAAATGTCATAAAAATGTCAAAATTCGGATAAAAACTCATACAAAACAAGCATCCGTAAGATAGGCAAATTCCTACAATAAAATTAAGATGTTGACAATATATGATATATAATATTATATTGTAGTTAGATTTAGGAGGTTTTTATGGTGAAAACAAAGAAAACAACAAAATTAATAATAATCTTACTAATCATGAGCCTTATATATGCTAATTTAAATATGGCAATATTAGGTGTAATTTCATATGCACAAGACAATGTTAAAACAATTGCAGAAGAAGAACTAGCAGATAAAGAAGAAAAAGCACTAAATATTGAAATATCAGAAATTACTAAGAACGATATAGCAAGTGGAGACACTGAATATTCAGAAACATTAACCGTAAAACTAAATTATGTTGAAAAGTTTAATGAGGTAACAATTGCTGATATAAGCGATGAAATTATAAAAGAAATAGGACAGGAAGAAACAGAAGTAGTAAAACCACATATAGAAACTTTCTACAAAACAACTAAAATTAGTAAAGCGGAATTAGAAAAAGTAATAGGCGAAAAAGGAAGTTTAGAAATAACTTATAAAATAAAAGAGCAAGAAGAAGTGCTAGAACCAGAAACAGAAAAAGAAGAAGAAAAAGTGCTTTCTAAAGAGGCTGAAAAAGTTGGAACAATTATTCTTCCAGAAGTTATAGAATCTCAAGAAGAAGAAACAATACTAACTCCAGAAATAGAAGAAAAAACAATTCAAACTTTAGATAAAACAGGAACAATAACTGCAAAAGAAGGAATTGCTACAATAACAGCAGAAACAACACCAGACGATGAAGGATATATAACAATAATTTATCCAGAAAATACTATCTCTATAGACATTAAAATATTAGCAAATACAAATAACATAGAAAAATTAGAAATAGTAAACAATAAATTAATACCAAAGCAAGAAAAAGTTGATGACATAAAAGAAATACAAGTAATTAAACAAATAATTGTAAAAGGAGAAAAAGAACTTTTAAATACAATAGAAAAAATAAATAAACCTATTAACTATGCAATAACAAAAACAGGCTTTGGAATAGATAAAAACCAAATAGCTACAGCAGTAGCAAACAAAATCAACTTTACAATAACAATGTACACAGATAAAACAATGTATGACCTATATAAAAATCCATACTTTGTTATAGAATTGCCACAAACTATTAAAGAAATTAATTTAGAAAGTATGGCAATATTAAACAATCCATGTTTTGAATTAGGAGGAATAAATTTAGGTACTCTAGAAAATGGAAACAAAGCAATAGCAATTAAATTGCAAGGAGAACAAAAGGAACATACAAAATCAGTAGAAGAAGATGTACAAATAGTGCTTGGAGCAACAATAACAACAGAAGAACTTCTTCCAACAACACAAAATCAAGTAAGTTTACACTATCAAAACGAAAATGCAACAACTTATGACGGAATAGGAATTGCAACAAGAGGAATAGAAGTAAACAGTTTAGATTTTGTTTCAAACAGAGAAGTTATAGTTGAAACAAAAGCAATTGTTGGAGAACAAACAATTAGTTCACCTAGAGAAAAATATAATACAGTAAATATAGAACCACATACATACCAAAGTGTAAAAATTATTGGAACAGCAATAAATAACACAGGGAAAACAATCCAAAATGCAAAAATTCTAGGAACAGTAACAAATATTGGACCAATTTTAGGAGCAGAAAATGTATACTATTCAGAAAATGAAAATGCAACAATTGATTTAAAAGACAACAATAATAAATGGCAAAAAGAATATACAGCAAATGCAAAAAAATACTTATTAATAATAAAAAATTTTGTGCAAGCTCAAACAGTAAACTTTGAGTATAATATGAATTTGCCTGAAAATATAATGGCAGATACACAACGTGTTGCAATGTTTGAAGTATATAATGATAACAACCAAAAAATAAATACATCTAAAATAACAATAAATCAAATAGCAGAACGTTTTGACATATATGAAGATGAAAATATAAAAGCAAATATTGTTATAAATAATGCAGAAAAACTAGAAATAGGAGACGATACAACCTGCAGAATAAATATTACAAATGTTTCAGGAAAGAACTTGGAAAATGTTTCTTTAAATATAGAGATACCAAAAGAATTAGAAGTTTCAAAGACAATTACAAAAAAGAATGATACAGAGAAAACAAATTTTGAAAAAGAAAACTCAATACAAATAACAAATTTAAATATGGTACAAGGAGAAACAGTTACAGTCGAAATAGAAACAAAAGTACTTTATACTACAGTAGAAAAAGCAACAGTAGTTGCAAATATTAATTGTGAGCAAAAACAAGAGAAAATATTCTATACTGCAAACATAGTACCACCATCATTAATAGAAACAACAATTACAAGTAACAAATTGGGAGAAACATTAGAAGCAAGAGATAATGTGGAATATATTGTTACATTAAAAAACAAAGGTAAATCTCATGCGGAAGTAGATATTAAAACAACACCAGTAGAAGGAATGTATATACAAAAAATAGAATTTAAAAATTTATCAACAGGAAAAACAAGAAGTATAAGTTGTGGAAATTTATCAGGCGATATGAAAAATATCGAAATAAATCCAGAGGAAACAGTAGAAGTTCGTATTAAATGTTTTGTAAAAGAGTTAGAAAAAGACACTATTGAAACAATGAAAGTAGAGGTTACTGGTGAAAAAATCAAAGAAACCAAAACACAAGAGCTAGTTAATAAAATAGATAGAAAGATTAAACAAGACATTAATAATGGAGAACAAATAGTAACAGCAAACACAATAACAGGAACAGCATGGATAGATCAAAATGAAAATGGTAAAAAAGACGAAGAAGAAACGGTATTAAAAGGCATTCAAGCTGTTTTAATAAATACTCAAACATCAAAAGAGGTAGAGAAAACAGTTACAAACAACCAAGGAGAATATAGCTTTAACAATATAGATAATGGCAAATACATTGTAGAATTTAGATATAATACAAACGATTTCAATGTAACAGAATATAAAAACAAAAATATTAGCAAAGAGTTAAGTTCAGCTGTAATAAATACAACACAAAACAACAAAACAACAGCAAAAACAGAAGTAATAACATTACAAGAAGGAAAAACAGAAAACATAAATGCTGGATTTGTTATGAACAAAAAATTTGATATGAGTATAAACAAAGGTATAACTCAAGTAAAAGTAAATAATGAGCAAGGAACAAAGGAATATGAATTCAATAATAATAGCATGGCTAAAGTAGAAATAGATGGCAAATACTTAAAAGGTTCACTAATATTTGTTGAATATGAAATTGCAGTTACAAACATAGGAGAAGTAAAAGGATATGCAAAACTAGTATCAGACAAAATACCAACAGGCATGAAATTTACCTCTGAACTAAATACAGACTGGTATGAAGGAGAAGACGGAAAAATATATTCAGTTGCATTGGCAAACAAAGAATTACAACCAGGAGAAACAGCGACAATAAAATTAATACTAATAAAGGAAATGACAGACGATAAAATAGTATCACCAGTAAATATTGCAAATATAGAAGAAACCTTTAATGAATATTTAATAGCAGATAAAAATAGTAATAATAACTCATCAGAAGCGACAATAATAATATCACTAACAACAGGGCAAACACAGACTTATATATGGCTAATATTAACCGTAATAGCGATAATAGGAGTAGGAGCTTTTGGAACAAAAAAAATAATTAGTAAAGATATTATAAAGTAATCTATAAATCGGATTATAGAAGGGAGAAAAATATGATAAAAACAAACAAACGAATACTTCAAATAATATGTATACTGCTATTAATGGCATTAATATTAATATGTAATAATCATGAGGTGGAAGCACTGAACTATGCACGGAGGAGAATATTGTTTAAACCAAGGATATGCCATACCAAACACAGCAACGATTGGCTCTGAAGAAATAGGGAAAACTACAATAACTCCAGAATTAATGTATATGCACTATACAGACACAGAATGTGCTCAATATTATGTATGGTCAAACATAAATCCTAGCGGTCCGCATAAAAATTTAAGTGGTAAAAAACCAAAAAATTATGAAACTATTCTAGATAAAGCAGCCGCTGCTACTAGTTCACAGAATGCTATAAGCATAAATACACCCCAAAATCGGAGATTTTGTTTATGAAAACCCACAAAATCCTGGATTTTATGGTCCATTTGAAGTAATTTATCCAGAAGCAAATGGAGAACCCGAAGGAGAAGTTAGTATAAGTATTAATGGAATTTCAATTTCTGTACCAGGAAGTGGAGTACCTTTTTACCTTAGAGAAGCAGATGGATTAAAACCAGGAGAGAAAAATACTTTATCAGTTCATTATAAAGGATGGAAGTATCCATCAGCAGAACGGAAAAATTAATGCTACATTGTTTGTGGTGTGGGGGCATATGGCTTGTACACATTGTAATAATTATACGCAAAAGGTGTATGCAACAGGATATGCTTTAGATTTAGGAAAGGAAGGTTATGATGAATTTGTTTGGTGTTGGGATGAAGCATGTACAAACATATGTGCCTATTGTCCAGACTGCAAAGCAGAACTTACAAACGATGATTTTATATATGGAGGAGGAGATCGAACTGTATATCAAAATTTTGTTGATTTTAAACCAAACAGAACACCATTTGAAGAAGATGCCTCTGTTGACTTTTGGCCAGGTAGAAAAATCCTTATAGATTTAACAAAAAAAGATAATGCAGCAATAGCGAACTTACTTAAAAATATGAAATTTGATATAACAGTTGATGAAACTGATATAAATGAAAAAAAACCAACATACATACAATTACCAGATGGTACAAGACAACAATTAGGAGGAACAAATTGGGAAACAAATTCTGCAACAATTATAACAGATGAAAATGGAAAAGCAGCAATAGAATTAATAACATATCAAGATGAAATTATAGTTCATATAAAAGAGCAATATAATAACTTTTATATAGATTGTAGTGATATTTCAATCAAATTCATATGGGATAACAAAAATGAAAAATGGACAGCAAATCTTTTAACACCTGGAGATGGAGATGAAAATAAAGACCTAGTTTCTTTTAGCCAAATAGGAGAATGGTATCACTTTGAATTAGAAATAAAAAATATTGCAAAAATTGAAAATTTAAAACTAATTAAGTTTAACACATCAGTACCAGGAGAAATAATCCCAGGGGTTACATTTAAAATCACATTAGTTAACGCTGTTGACGAAAACAATAGTAATGTAATAATAAAAACAACAGATTCAAATGGAGAACTAGAACTAGGAATACTAAAAATTGAAGATCCAAATAATGATATTATTATAACATTAGAGGAAATAGGAGTTCCTTCTTCAGATATGAATTTTAATGGCTTATATCCAAATGGAATTGTAAAAATAACACTAAAACATAGACAAGAAGGTTGCAAAGTAGAAATTGAAAATGCAGATCAAGATGTAGCCCAAGTAGAATACGATGTAGAAGCAAACATTGTTACAATAGAAGTAAATAATGCTGTAACAATAAACTTATCAGGAAAAATATGGTTAGATGGGCAAACAGGTTTAAAACCAGTAATAGGACCAAATGGACTACAAGATAGAAGAGAAGGAAGATTAGCAAATGTTACTGTAACATTAAAAAGAAAATCAGATAACAAGGCAATGGAAAGTGTTATAACAACAGAAAAAGGAACATACTATTTTAAAGACATTCCAGTAAGTGCTACAGGAAGTATAACATATTACATAGAATTTACCTATGATGGAATTAACTATATTGCAACAACACCAAATGTTGGACAAAATGATGCAATCGATTCAGATGCACAAGAAATAGGAAGAAAAGAGTTTAATGAAAGATTTGCTACAATAGTTAAAGACAAAGCAGTTGGAGCAGATAATTCAGAGACCTTATTAACATACGAATATGATGATAAAAGTGCAACACTTATTACAACAGATAAAAGAGGGGTAAAAATGTGGTTTGCAATGACAGCTACCACACTGCCAACAGAATATAATAAAAACACAGAAAATATTGATTTGGGACTAGTGAAAAAAGGTGTAGATTTAGCAGCAGTAACAGATTTATACACAGCAAAAGTAATAATAAATGGAGAAGAAAGAGTATTTACTTATAATGATATTATTGGTCTAAATGATAATATAGTTATAAACACTGATCCAAAACCAAATTACAATTTATACTTATACAATTCAGACTATAACTATAGAATAAATGACTATAGTGCTTTACCAGTATTACAAGGGACAACACATCCAACACTAGAAAATGGACAATATAATACATTATTAAATGAGAAAAAATCAGATGGAGAAATAGAAGTAGAATTAACATATCAAATATTATTAAACAATCAAAGTGCTACAGATGCAAAAATAAATTCAATATCATATTATTATGATACAGACTATTATCTTGATGGATACGAAGTCGAAGAAACTGTAAGTATTGATGGAAAAACATACAACAGAGTTATTATTCCAATCAATAAGACTTTTACAGATTCAGACAATCAAGGAATATATAATATAACCTTTAGACTAAAAAAATCTATTAGAGATGGGTCAATTCTACTTGGAGAAAAGAAAACATGGGTAGAAATAGAATCATACTCAACAGATACAGGATGTGTAGATGTAGATTCTGCACCAGGAAATATTTTAGAGCACAAAACAGAGGATGATACAGATGATGCAAGAGGACTAAACATTCAAATAAATTCAGTAGATAGAAGTATAACTGGATATGTATTTGAAGATGCAAAAACAAATAATCCAGGTCAATATAATACAGGTAATGGCCATTATGATAATGGTGAACCAAAAGTTAGTGATGTAATAGTACAATTAATAGAAATAAAAGATATAACCCTTGGAGCTAGTACATTTAAGCTAGAATACATCTGGCAAGAAACTGTATCAGGTTCAAATACTGTAAAATATATAACAACAGATGGAAGAAATATTGCAACATATAATGTTACAAACGAGCCAGGACAATATACATTTAAAGACTTTATACCAGGTAATTATATAGTAAGATTTATATATGGAGACGGAACATATTATGATGTATCTACAACAGAAGGAAAAACAAATATATTAAAATATAATGGTCAAGATTATAAATCAACAGTAGATATCTATTATGACAAAACTTGGTATGACACAGCATATCCTATAAATAATTCAATGGCAAGAGACAATGAAGCAAGAAGATTAGAAGAAATGGGCTATGCAACATCATCAGAAAGAACAGTTAATGATTTAATAATAGACAGCAAAGACAAACTAGAAAAAACATGGATGTGTGCAGAAACATCATTAGTAGAAATTCCAGTATCAGATACAAACGATTCAGGATACCAAGTAAAAAGAGGCATAAACTTTGGATTGGTAAAAAGACCACAAGCTGAACTTACATTACAAAAACATATAACATATCTAAAGATAGATGGTGTAACAGAAGGTTCAGCAGATATTAACAACTATGCAAATAATGGAAACGACATAGTAAATTTAAAAAATGTTCAAGGAAAAGGAATTTTTGCAACACAATCAAGTAGAGAAAAAGACAGTATAGGTGCATGGGTTGTACAAACACAATTAGATAATATTACTGGTAAAATGGATGTAATCTACAATTATTTAGTAAAAAATATTGGAGATAGAGAATATATAGGTTCACAATTAAAAACAGAATTAAATTCAGGTAAAACCTATGTAGATATAGCACAAGCTGTAAAAAAAGCAATTATGTTATCACAACATAAAATAGGTACATATTTAGGAACAGCATATTATAGAGGAACAATTGATAATAACGAAATTGAAATTGGAGCACAATTTAAAATTGAAGATTATCTAGGAGCACAAAACAGTAATTTACAATTTTCTTCAAGTAATACATTTGAAATTAAAGGACAAGCAGAAAAAGATGTATTAAATCAAGAAAATGATCCAAATCCACAACCAAAACAATTGGTAAATGTACTTCAAACGAAGAACAATATAGTATTAAAAGGTGGAGAATCAAATGTTCTAACACTAAATGTAGAAGAGCCAAATATAGATGTAACAAGTGGAAAGAAGGAATTTACATATAAAAGTTATGTAGCACAATTAATACCAGTAGATAATACTGGAATAAGCCAATCAGGTACATTAATAAAAGGAGCAACATTAGGAAACTTACAGTATGTACAAGGAGGCAAAGGAATTACTGCATTAACAGATATAGCACCAGAAATAGATGAATTTGTTGCAGAAACTGTAATAATTACTATAGATACAGGAGAAGATAAAAAATCTCCAGCACTATTTATAACTGCAATAACAGGTGGTTTAATTCTAATAGCAACAGGTGTTGTTCTTATAAAAAAATATGTAATTAAATAGTACAAAAATTGAGCGAGTATTACTCGCTCAATTTGTCTACAAAACATATAAAATAGCCTGTGAAAAGGCCATTTTATATGTTTTGTATTCTTTTAATTTCTTCTGGTTGATTATCTAAAATATCTAAAAACACTTTTGCTATGTCAGGATCAAATTGTGTACCAGAATTTCTAAGAATTTCCTCTTTAACAAAGTCTAAAGATAAAGAATCTCTATAAGAACGTTTAGAAGTCATTGCATCAAAAGCATCTGCAACTGCAGTAATTCTTGCCAAAAAAGGAATTTCTTCACCTTGTAATTTGCCGAGGATAGCCTCTTCCATCAAAACGTTCATGATGATGTTTCACAATAGGTATTATATCACTAAATATTGTTGCATTAGAAAGAATATGAGCACCTATTGCAGGATGATTTTTGATTTCTGAATATTCATCATCACTTAACTTTGAATCTTTTAATAATATACTATCAGGTATTCCAATTTTACCAATATCATGAAATAAGCCACCAATTTTTAATGTTTTTAGGTCTTTTTCTGAAAGATTTAAAGACTTACCAATTAGTGTAGAATATTCTGAAACTCTATCTGAATGACCTTTGGTATAAGTATCTTTTGCTTCAACCGTAAAGCGTAATATTTCAATAGTTTCCATATACGCTGATTCTAATTTATCATATGTTAATTTTAATTCCTTATTAATATTTCTGATTAAATTCATTTGTGAAACAGCTTTTATACCGGATTCAATTAATAATAGCAATTGGTCAAACTTATCACTTTTTTCGCAATATCCTTGAATATCCAACCTTTTAATGGTATCTAGCGGTGGAGCTAAATCTTTATGACCAGTAAGCAATAAAATATATAAATCTTTGTTAAAAGTTCTAATTTCCTCAACTACTTGATCTCCATGAAGAGGAGTCATTAAAAAATCTAGAAGCATTAAATCGAAATGTTCAGTTTTAATTTTTTCAATTGCTTTTACCGGATTTGTTACTCCTGTAAATGAGTAGCCGTGCTCGAGATAAAAATACATTTAACGAATCTAATATTCCAGCTTCATCATCAACAGCAATTATCTTATATTGGGAGTTGCTATTTGTACAAGAGTTTTTTCGCATAATACACCTCCTAAAATAATTTATTATATACATAATATACTAAAACAAAAAAAAAAACAAGGAAAAATCAAAAAAAAGTGGAAAAAAGAAGAAAAATATGGTATAATTTTATAGGTAACATAATTTTTACATTAAGGAGTAAGTAATGGTTTTTAAAGATTATTATAAAATATTAAATTTAGATACAAATAAGGTAACTAGTCAGGAAATAAAAAATGCCTTTAGAGAGCAAGCTAAAAAGTATCATCCAGACATAAATAATCAAAGCCATCAGTATGAAGAGAGATTTAAAGACATAAATGAAGCATATAGAGTGCTATCTGAAAGTAGCAGTAAAAGAAAGTATGATAGAATGTGGAACTCGAAGGTAGGTAGAAGAAAAAATAAAGTTGAATATGAAGAAAGCAAAAGAGAAAAAGGGTCTGCATTTAGTGAATTTTTCAATATGTTTTTTGGAGAGAATGAAACAAAAATTATAAGAGAAAATAAAAATATTCCAGAAAAAGGGGAAAATATAGAAACAGAAATTAATGTGAAATTAGAAGATGCATATTATGGACTAGAAAAGAAAATATCTCTAAGAACAGTAAAAGGTCAAATGAGAACTTTTTCAGTAAAAGTTCCGGCTGGAATTAGAAATGGAGAAAAAATAAGACTTATAGGACAAGGAAAACCAGGAGTTAATGGTGGCAAAAATGGAGATTTATTTATAAGAATAAACATTGAAAACAACAAAAAATTTAAATTACATGGATGTGACATTTTAACAAATATATATGTATCACCATGGGAAGCAGCTCTAGGCAAAAAAATAAATATAGAATCAATAGAAGAAAATATTACCTTAGATATACCAGCGGGAATACAAAGTGGAGAACAAATAGTAATACCACATAAAGGATATAAAGATGGACAAGGTGGAAGAGGTAATTTAATTGCGGAAATAAAAACAGTAGTACCAAAAGAATTAACTGAGCAAGAACGAACACTTTTTACAGAATTACAAAATATATCAAGTTTTAATCCAAGAATATAAATAATATACATTAACAAGAAGTTATATATTTAACTATATAACTTCTTTATTCTTTCAATTGCATTTTTTTCTAATCGTGACACTTGGGCTTGAGAAATACCAATTTCATTTGCTACTTCCATTTGAGTCCTACCATCAAAGAAACGTTTAGATATAATAAGCTTTTCTCTACTATTAAGTTTTTTCATGGCTTCTGCTAAGCTCAAACTTTCTGTCCAAAATTCATCAGTATTTTTTGAATCTTTTATTTGATCAATCAAATAAATACTTTCTGTTCCTTCGTTATAGATAGGCTCTTGCAAAGAAATGGGATCTTGAATAGAGTCAAGACTGATTGTAATTTCTTCTTTATCAATGTTTAATACTTTTGCGATTTCTTCTATTGTAGGTTCTTTTTGATTCTCTTTTAATAAAGCCTCCTTAACTTGGAGAGCTTTATAAGCTAAATCTCTCATAGATCTACTTACTCTTATAGGATTATTATCTCTTAAATGTCTTCTAATTTCACCAATAATCATTGGAACAGCATATGTTGAGAATTGAACATTTAGAGATATATCAAAATTATCAATTGCCTTAATTAATCCAACACAACCAACTTGAAACAAATCATCAACATTTTCGCCACGTCCGTTAAAACGTTGAACTACACTTAAAACCAACCTCAAATTTCCCTTTATAAAATCCTCTCTTGCTTGTTCATCTCCATTTTTTATTTTAATTAATAGTTCGTCTTTTTCTTTATTTGTTAGAACAGGTAATTTTGCAGTATTAACTGAAGCAATTTCTACCTTGTTTATCAAATAAAAAACCCCCTTAGAAATAATATATAATCATTATTTCCAAAAGAGGGAAATTTATACTGCTCTATTCATCTAAAAACACAATTTTGGCAGTAGAAAGTTGAGCTGCTTCAAGTTTCTCTAAATAAATATCACTGCGTTTCAATAGGGCTAAATCTGCGTATTCCCAAAGAGAAAACCATAAAAGTAATGCAGCAAGTTCTATAATTGTAGATAATATATTGACTTTTTGAAGAATTACAAATAGCCCTAAGCCAATGATTGAAAATAGTAGCAGTATAAAAGATTTTTGAGAATTTTCATCTAAATCTAAAAACTTATCTCCTAATTTTAGACCAAAGTAATCTCTTATAACTCTTTTTACCAATTCTTTTTCTTCATCAGAAAAATTTCCACCACATATTTCTATAACAATGCTTTCTTCAATAGGAATATAATATGCACTTTCTTCTATATAATCAGCAAATTCTGGATTTATCCACTCATAATCTTTAGTGGAGTATTTAGAAATTAAATCATCAATAGAATTAACCTTAGCAGATATGTAAGCTTCCCCTTTTTCTATATAATATTTCTTTACAAATTTAGCATAGTTAAATTTAGCACTCTTAAACTTCCTCAGATTTTTAATAGATTTCTTTTTCTTTGAACTCAAAAGCATATAGTCAGTCACTCCTTTGTATATATGATATCATAAAATATAAGAATTGCCAATGAAAACTGCAGATTTTTTGCAAAATTAAACACAAATATAATCCTTTATTAAATCAAACTTTGCTTCACCAATTCCATTAACTTTCATTATATCTTCAATTTGTTGAAAATCACCATTCTTATTTCTATATTCTATAATTTTTGTAGCTGTTGATGTACCAATTCCAGATAAACTTTCTAATTCGAGCTGTGAGGCTGTATTAATATTTATTAAATTAGAAGTAGTTGGAGTATCTGGAATTAGAATATTATTACCAGCATCATTTTGAATAGTTGGTAATTCCTCAGCATCATGTATACTTGGAATATAGATTTTTTGACCATCTTTTAATTGATATGCTAAATTAATTCTTGATATATCCGCAAGGTTTGTCATTCCGCCACTTTCAGAAATTGCATCTGAAATTCGTGCACCAAAAGGTAAATTTACAATCCCGAGGATTAGCTACTTCACCATCCACATGAACCATAATTTTATCCATATTATTATTAATAATAGAAGAATCATCTGTATTAGTTTGAAAATATAAATCATTATAATAAGTTGGCTCATTATTATCTTTTGTAATGAAATAAATAGAAACACAAATAATACATAAAAAAAGTATTGTCATAATTAGTAATTTTTTGTCAAATTTTTTCATAAAAACCTCCTAAAATATTGTTTTTTTTTGAAATATATATTATTATTAAAATTGAAAGGAGAGATACCCTTATATGAGAATAAGAAAAATATTAATTTTACTAGTACTGTTTACTGTAATACTAGTACCAGGAGTAAATGCTGTAGAACCAGAGATAACAGCAACATCGGCAACTGTAATTGATTGTATAGATGGAAAAATATTGTATAGTAAAAACATGGACGAAAAGTTATACCCAGCAAGTTTAACAAATGTATTGACAGCAATATTAGTTGTAGAAAATTGCAATCTTGAGGACAAGGTAACAATAAGTGCGAATGCTATAAGAAATGTTGAAACAGGATATCTAACAGCTAATATAAAAGAAGGAGAAATTTTTACAATAGAACAATTATTAAATTTACTATTAATATCTTCATATAGTGATGTAGCAAATGCTTTAGCAGAGCACGTTGCTGGAGATATTGAAACATTTACTCAAAAGATGAATGAAAAGGCAAAAGAAATAGGATGTACACATAGTAATTTTGTGAATTGTAATGGGGAGCATGATACAAATCATTATTCAACATCACATGATATGGCACTAATTGCTAAATATGCTATGAAATATGAAGAATTGAGAGACATAGCTCAAAAAACAGAATATAGTTTACCAGCTACTGAGATTTATAATAAATCAGATAGAAATTATTATACAACAAATGAGATGCTTAAAGCGAGTAGTAAAAACTATTATAAATATGCAAAAGGTATAAAAACAGGATTTACAACTCCTGCAGGAAATTGTTTAATGGTATATTCAAAGAAAAATAATATGCCTCTTGTAGCTGTAGTAATGAAATCTACAACACAAAATAGTAGGTATGAAGATGCAAAGAACATAATTGAGTATTCCTATGACAATAATACTTTAAGAACAATCGCAACTGAGGGAACTAATATACAAACAATTAATGTTAAACAAGGTACACCTGATACTAAAAAGCTAAATGTCATTTTGGAAACAAGTGTAATTGCAGTAGTCAAAGATGAAAATAAAGCTAGTAATATAGAGCCACAAATATCAATAAATGAAAATTTAAAAGCACCAATAGAAAAAGGAGCAATCATAGGAAAAGTAAGCTATGAAATAGAAGGAAAAACATATACAGCCAATTTAATTGCAGAAAGTAATGTGAAAAAAAGTCATAAGAAACTAATTTTTGGATTGATATTTTTGGGAGTAATTTTGTCTTTAGGAGGATTAAGAGCAAGAGCATTATATAAAAGAACAAAGACTTTAAAGAAGATTAGAGGAAAATAAGTATTATTATCACAGGGCGGAAAACATTTCCGCCCTAAATTTTTAATTTATTGTGTTGGCTTCTTCTATAGTGTTGCCTTCAGTTATACCAAAAAACAATTCATCTACAAGCTTTTTAGTTTCCTCTTTATCATTGAAGAAAAACCAAATTCCATTTACTAATTCATCTTTTCCAGGAATTCTTCCTACCTTAATATTATCCATATTCATTTTTACTGCATAAGGGATATAATCTTTAACAGCGGTTAAATCCATATTTGTTTTTACATATTCCTCCAATATGTCTATAATTTTCGAAATTTCAGAAATGTTCTTGAATTTCAAGGTTTGCTTAGCAAGAGCAACAATGACATTACGTTGGGTTTTAGAACGTCCATGATCTTCAATTCCATATTCATAAGGATATGTAGTACCATTATTATTATGTCTAAATCTTACTAGTTGTTCAACTTGTTCGCCTGTTAGCTTTTGATATCCTGCAGTTAAATGAATGTACAAATCTTGAGAAGGGTCATCATAATTCATATTAATAGGCACATCATAGTATAACCCATCAATTGTATCAACTAGTTTTATTAAAGCCTTAGTATCAACAATAATGTAATACTGTATATTTAGACCAGTTATTTTGTTTACAGCTTCTACAGTTTTTTCAGGGGTTTCACCATAATTATAAAGTGCATTGATTTTATGATAATATCTAGCAGCAGATTTTTTATCTCCGGTAAAAGTATCTCTTGGTATAGACATTAGTACAGCTTCTTGAGTTTTAGGATCATATGAAGCAACTATTATAGTATCAGACATACCAGTACTTTCCCCTAATATTAATACTTGCAATTTATCTAAATTTTTAAGAGTTTCTTTATTATGCCCTAATAAGGCAGCTAAAAGATTGCCATTGGCATCATAAATCCTTTTTGCAACAAAAACTCCTAATAGTACAATTAAAGCTAAAAAGATTTTTAAACAGATATGTTTTTTCCCCTTCTTCTTAGTATTCTTGCTTGAATTTTTTTGTATTTTTGAATTTTGTGTTTTAATTTTCTCATTATCTTTATCTTTAGATATATTATTTTTTCCCATAAAAACAATTCAGTCCCTTCGTAATTTTAATTAATATAGTGCAAATATTAGTATATCAAAAACAATTTAAAAATTCAACTAATTTTAAAAAAATATTGACAAATTTAAAAAAGTATGTTATTATTTAATATGTTCAAAATGGACCAGTAGCTCAGCTGGATAGAGCAACGGCCTTCTAAGCCGTGGGTCGGACGTTCGAGTCGTCTCTGGTTCACCAAGCAAAAACCGTTATATCAAGCGATATAGCGGTTTTAATTTTACAAAAAAAGTATTAAATATTTTAATAGTTTAGTGTGTCAAATCTGTTGTCAATTATAAAATATAAACTTCATGAATACGAAATAAAAATACAACTAATATACATTTAATTAAAATAAAAATTTATAAAAAGCAAAATGTACACATCTAAAATAAATAATAACTTATTTTATGCCAAAAGTGCCAAAAGGGACGGGGAATTTTGGCACTTTTAAAAATTTTTTTATGTTAGTCCCAAAATCCGACAAAATAATTAACTCAAGTATGATATAAATCTTA
>SFKS01000042.1 GCA_004554705.1 Clostridiales bacterium
CATAGTTTTGGGTAAGTTTTTCAAAATCTATCCAGTTATTTAATGGATAAGTTTTAAGAAGATAATCCAAGGCTTCTTTATTATTTAATTTAAATATATTTGCCTTTTCTTTTAGTGTTAGATAAACTGCAGGTATTTCTAAGGGATTATCTTTGTATATGTTAAATAATATATATGGATTTAATATAACATAGTCCATCCATTCATTATAGTTTTTGTATTCTTTATTGTGTATTGTTGCCCAGATACCTCCGTAGGGCTTAAAACCATTACCATTTTTTATTGGTTGGAATAGGCTTTTTGATATATATTTTGTGCCAACACTTAAATAATTCATTGGATACCTCCTTGATGGATAATTATTATATCATATTCTAAAAAAATTGCAAATTATTTAGTTATGTGGTTGTGACTTAAAAGTTAAAATGTCCTGTTTTTTGAAAAGTAATAATAAGTTAAAATGTCCTATTATAATAGTAGTTACTTTTTAATGTAAGCTCAATTATAAGTTAAAATGTCCTATTGAAATTATTGTTAAATGGTGTATACTATTATTTGTTATCTGAGGGGATAAGGCAACACTGAGGAGTGACCTGAGCACTTGGGTAATGTTATACAAAAAAGGAAGTACATAATATTTGGTACTTCTTTTTCATTTCCTTTTTTGGTAACCAAAAGCGTTAAACCTCGGGGGTTTGGGGGCAGAGCTCCCAATAATATCTATATTCGATATCTTCGCCAAGGATTGTTTGGACTTGGTTTAAATCCATTTTTTGAAGCTTTATTACCATTAGTTTGGATTTCTAATTTGTATAGAAAATATGTTTCGCCATTAATGATTCCATATAACTTTTTATCATAAGTTACAACCACAGTACATTTTGTACCGCTTTTAAAAGACATGACTTCGCCAGTTTCTAAATCAATTGGTAAATAATAAATATTTAAAAATTTAATTGAAGAGGCATTATCCACTTTTCTTTCGTACCTGATAGAAATTATAAAATTCAATTCTTCTTGAGTATAAGTATTTGGTCTCATAACGTTTTTGTTTGGATTAACTTCATAAGCAAATCTTTTATTCATTTTTGGTATAAAAACTTCATTTAAGTACTTATTTGCATCATCAATATTAGTGATTCCTTCATGTCTTAGTTCAGCTATTAATCTTCTTTGAAATGTTCCATTTGCACGTTCTATATTAGGCTTAAATAAAGGATTGCTATTAGATGTTAATTGAATTTCTAAATCTTCACAAATTCTTCCAAACTGTGTAACATTTAAACTAGACTTGGAACTTTTAGCATTATTAATTGAGAAAGAATTTCTTTTGTCTGTCTTGATTCTTTTAGGAAATCCATAATTTATGGATTGAATTATTAGTAAATTAAGATAGCCATTAGTTGTTTCTTCATAATCAAAATATCCTGCTAGAAAATTTTTAGTTGCTCTATCTACAGATAGATGTAAAGCACTTTCTATGTCGCCAAACCAAATGTTTATTGAAGCGTCCATTTGAACTTCTTCTCCAAAGGCATAGTGAAGAACTGATCTTCTGAAATGCTTTTCAACTTCTTCTTCTTTTCTCAATTTATATAGTTTCTTTTCAGGTTCTGTGATTGTTCCTTCTTTAGTTGCATTTTCCATCTTTTCATAGTATAATTTAACTGTTTTGTGTTGAGCATAAGGCGAAATAATATCGTGGGTTTTAAATATATTTACCATACTTTGTTGAGAAATCCCATATTCATAGCCATGCTCTTCATAAAAATGTTGAAAACCATAATCTCCGTATTCAGCTATATAATCATCTGCAATCTCATCTGCTAGTTCAGCTGGGATTTTTTTATTGTGACTTAACCGACCACCATTTTGATGATAAAAAGCTTTTTCACCGATTTCTTTGTATTTAACAATTAGTCTTCGAACTTGTCTATCAGATATTCCTAATTTTTCTGCAGCAACTTTTTGAGTTATCTCTTTTGCCAGTGCTTTTTTAATTGTTAGACTATACAATTCAGCTTGCTCTAATTTTGCCATACAAAAATACATCCCTCCTTTCGGGAATGTATTATAGGACATTTTAATTTGTAAATCAAATTTTGAAGTTAAAATTTTAAATAGGACATTTTAACTTGTAAATCAAGTGCAAAAAGCGGACATTTTAACTTTTAAGTCACATTTATTACTTGTTATTCTTGTAAAATGTTCTTTTTTTTGATAAAATACTAGAGAAAAGAGATGTGGTACTTATGGCATTATTATTAACACTTTTTAGTTTATAGGAGGAGAATTTATGCAGCAAACCAAGAACCGTATGCCTAAGGGATATCTTGCCATGTGGATAGCCATATCTTTGGCATATCTCATATGGATGGTATTCTTTATGAAGGATAACGTGCTTGTGAATTACGCTACCGTTGCCGAGCGTACGGTCGACGGAGTGCTCCATGCAAATATCAGCGGTATGCTCGGTCACGAATGGCTCTATCCGGTGTGGGTCGTTCTCTCCACCGTGTGTCTGCTGATGTTCATCTTCTACATAAAGGATATTCTCTATGCCCCGCAGCTCACGAAGGCAATAAAGGCTTTTTGTCTTGTCGG
>SFKS01000043.1 GCA_004554705.1 Clostridiales bacterium
AATTCTGTCAAAAAAACTGCTTGCCCATTTGTATATAGAGTTAAAGTATTACGATATTCATTAATACAACGTACAGGAATATGTCCTGTAAAAATAATTTCATCATTTTTTGATTGACTAGTTTCAATTATTGCACAATGTTTTTGTGCATCATTATATGCACGAGAAAAGTATCCCTGTGGTGTAAAAAGTATAAACGAACAATATGGCTCTAATAATTGCGTTCCCGCTTTTTTCAATGTTTGTTCAAGTACAATTGGGGCAAGAAAGCGAAAATCCGAGGGAGTACTAACAGGGCTATAATAAACACCATATTCAAAACATATTTTACAATCTGTTACTTCCCAACCATACAAACCTTGCTCCAGTCCATAATTAATACCTTCTCTTACTGCATTTTGGAAACTTTGATTTAAATAACCGAGTGAAACTTTGCTTTCGTACTGTATTCCACTGCCAATTGGAAGTGGAGTTATTGATAATCCAATCGATGCCCAAAATGGATTTGGTGGTACTTCAATATGAATAGTATAATCTGCCTTTTGTAATGGTTTTTCCAAATAAATTACGGTTGGATCTTCGATTCTTATGTTTATGTGATATTTTTCAATCAACAGAGAACAGATAACTTCTAACTGCACTGTTCCTAAAAAAGAAATGATGATTTCATGTGTTATCGTATCAACATAATAACGTAAAAGAGGATCAGTATCTGCAATTTCTGTAAGAGCATCCAATAATTTTTCTCTCTCTTCTATTTTTATCGGTTCAATTCTTGTTCGTAGTATTGGTACAGTCTTGTCATTCCATACATTGCATGGCAAAAGCTTTTCATTTCCTATAATATCGTTCAATCTTAATGTATTGTTAGGTATAATAAAAATATCTCCAGAACAAACTGTTTTTGTCTGTATCATTTCTCCATTTGAAGGAATATATATTTCTGTAAGTTTCACTTTCTTTTTTTCTGGCAATATAATTGTATCTCGTAAGTGTAATGTTCCACTGTAAAGACGCAAATAAACTAATCTTTGCTTATGGTCTGTATATTCAATTTTAAAAACCCTTCCACATAGTTCTGAATCATTCTCATTCATTTCAGGACAAAAAAGATTTGAAATAGCTTCGATGAGTTGTTGAGTCCCTATATTATTTCTAGCACTTCCATGGTATATAGGAAACAACGAACCTTTTTTAACACACCTATATTCTTCATACGTTAATTCTTGTATAGTCAATTTTTCTCCTGCAATATATTTTTCTAAAAGTTTATCATTTTTGGAAATTACAGGATCCCAATCATCTAAATCAATAATATTTTTAATTGATATTTCTGGAGTTAATGTTACATTTTGCATAACAATAATATCATTTGAAAGTTTTTCTTTGATATTTTGATAAATATTATTTAAGTTAATTCCATCCTGATCTATTTTATTTATAAAAATAATTGTTGGTATATTCATTTTTTGAAGTGCATGGAATAGTATTCTGGTTTGTGCTTGTACACCATCTTTAGCAGAAATTACTAAAATAGCTCCATCAAGAACAGATAAGGAACGATACACTTCTGTTATAAAATCTGTATGTCCAGGAGTATCTACAATATTGATTTTGTAGTCATTCCAATTAAAAGAAGTAACTGCTGCCTGAATTGTGATTCCACGCTGACGTTCTAAAAACATAGTATCTGTCCTTGTTGTTCCCTTATCTACACTGCCTAATTCTAAAATCGCTCCACTTGTATAAAGCAGACTTTCCGTTAAAGTTGTCTTTCCTGCATCTACATGAGCAAGAATACCAATGTTGATTATTTTCATTGAATTTCCCTCCCTACAAATTTATCTTTTAACTTAAAATCAATATTTGCTAATTTTGTTCTTTTAAACTATTCTCAAAATCAATTATCCACTTTTCTAATGTTTCTACTAATGCTAATTGTTGTTTGAACATTTGTTTTCCAACATTAGGAATATGTTGTCTATGAGATTGTCTTTCATTTAGTAATTCTTTTAATTCTAATATCTTTGATTTTATATTAGAAACAAGAATCTTTTTTTGTTCATCATCTACTAAATCTAAATTCGTGATAATAATATTAAAATCCAAATATAGACTAACATCAGAATTTGAAATATCATTCATAAGTTTATTAAAATAATCATTACCTTTGTTAGTAATAGTATATATTGCTTTATCTGGCATATTTCCCTCTTTCTCTTTATGGCTAACAATATATTCTTTTGATTCTAATTGTAATACTTTCTTATAAATAGACTGTTCACTAATTTTTACCCATCTTGGTATATTACGATATTCTATATTTTTTTTAATATCATAAGCACTTTGTGATTTTTGTTTAATAAGTCCTAATAATACCAAATCTATATTTGACATAATCTCTACTCCTTACTTAATATAATCTGTAACGCCAAGTCTATTTCCAAATGGATCTTCAAACTCGACTGCATTACCAGTTCCAATTTTAAAAGGCTCACTCAAAAATTTTATACCATTATTCAACATTTCTTTATAGAAGATTGCAACATCTTCTACTT
>SFKS01000007.1 GCA_004554705.1 Clostridiales bacterium
TATTATATATATAATTCATGTCTTCACATTTATTAGGTACCTTTTTATATTACTACTTTTTTCTCCCTCTGTCAACACTTTTTTTGAAAATATTTTAAATTTTTTGTTGCTATTCACCCTTAATTTATTAATTTTACAAACTCTCTTGGGTTTCTTCAGTGCTTTATATTTATTATAAATTAAGCTCTCGATGGATACGCCTTTGTTGTTTTTCGGGATTCTCAATTTATTCTAAATATAAAGCTCCTGTGTTGGGCGAATTTGTAAAAGTTGATGTAGCATATCATACAATCTTTTCATTTCATTTGTTTTTACATACTTGTATGTGTATATCTTTTAATTGTTGTTCTTTTACTATGCTTGGTGCTCCCATTAACGCATCTCTTGCTTTTTTGTTTTTAGGAAATGCTATTACTTCACGTATATTTGGTTCATCCGCTATAAGCATTACTATTCTGTCAAATCCTGGTGCTGCTCCTGCATGTGGTGGAGTTCCATATTGGAATGCTTTGTATAATGCTCCAAATCTTTTTTCTACTTCTTCTTCTGGATATCCTGCTATCTCAAATGCTTTTACCATTATTTCTGGATTATGGTTTCTTACTGCTCCTGAAGCTACTTCATATCCATTACATACTACATCATATTGATATGCCAGTATTTCTAGTGGGTCTTTGTTTAATAGTGCTTCCATACCACCTTGTGGCATTGAAAATGGATTGTGGTTAAAATCTATTGTTCCTTCGTCTGATAGTTCATACATCGGGAAATCCACTATTAAACAGAATCTGTATGTATTTTTTTCTAATAAATCTAATCTGTCTCCTAATTCTATTCTTAATCCTCCAGCTATTTTTTGAACCTTTTCGAATTCGTCTGCCAAGAAGAATACACTGTCATTTGGTTTTACACCAATTTTTATTAGTCCTTCTTTTACGTCTTCTGTTATGAATTTTGCAATTCCTCCAGATATATTATTTTCATTGTCAAATTTTACCCATGCTAACCCTTTAGCTTCTAGTTGTTCTATTGCAAAGGTAGTCATGTTATCAAAAAATTTCCTTCCTTGTTCTGCTCCTTTTGGTACTACTATTGCCTTTATTGTTTTATCTTTAAATCCATTAAATTCTGTATTCTTAAATATTTCTGTTACATCTTGTATTATTAATGGATTTCTTAGATCTGGTTTGTCACTTCCATATTTCTCCATTGCCTCTTTGTATGGAATTCTTATAAATGGCCCTTCATCAACCTTCCAATTTGTAAAATGTTTAAATGTTGATGTGAAAAGTTCTTCTAATACTTTAAAAACATCCTCTTGTGTAGCAAATGACATTTCAAAGTCTATTTGATAGAATTCTCCTGGAGCTCTATCTGCTCTTGGATCTTCATCTCTAAAACATGGTGCTATTTGAAAATATTTATCAAATCCTGATACCATTAATAATTGTTTAAATTGTTGTGGTGCTTGTGGAAGTGCATAGAACTCTCCAGGATGTAGTCTGCTTGGTACTAGGAAGTCTCTTGCTCCTTCTGGAGATGAATTTGCTAAAATTGGTGTTTGTATTTCTGCAAATCCAAGCTCATCCATTTTGTCTCTTACAAATTTCATTATTTTTGAGCGAAGTAAAATATTTTTATGTATTTTATCATTTCGCAAGTCTAAAAATCTATATTCTAACCTTAAATCTTCTCTTACTGATGATATATCTATTTTTTCTGAGTTTACCTCAAATGGCAAAATGTTCTTACATTTTCCTAATAGTTCTATTTTGTTTGCTTGTATTTCTATTTCTCCTGTTGGTATTTTGTTGTTTTTATTTGTTCTTTCACTAACTTTTCCCTCTACACAAATTACACATTCTGTTACAAGATCTTCTATTTTCTTCTGTAGTTCAGAATTTTCTGATATTATAATTTGTGTGATTCCAAATTGATCTCTTAAATCTATAAATTTCATTCCACCTAAGTTTCTTATTCTTTGTACCCATCCTGATATTTTTACATTTTCACCTATGTTTTTTATTCTTAATTCGCCACAATTGTGTGTTCTATATTCATTACCTTTCATAAGTGCCTCCTATTTTATATTGTTTTTTAGCCATTTAACACGTTCTTCATGAAGTTTCTTTCCAAATTCTATACCTGGCTTTAAATTAAATTTCTTTTTAATATATTCTCCATCAATAGTCTTTAGCATTTTGTTTCCTATTTTATAAAAATCATATTTTTCATCTTTAATTTCTTCTTTACTGCTATCTGCATTTCTGCATCTATCACTGTATACAACTATTTGTAAACCTTTAAGTCCTAATGAACTTTTATCTATTTTCTCTATGAAACTTACTTTCTTAGCGATTGTCATTTGTGGAAATATACCACCTTTCATATGCTCTAGCACTGCAGTTGTTCCCATTTTTTTCCAATCATTAGGTGTTCCAAGCATTTTGCATAAATTTCGTAGTGGCTCCTGTCCTCGTTGTTCATGATTATAATGATGTGGGTACATTTCTTTTGGTGTTCTTCCTTTTCCCAAATCATGTACTAATGTGCAAAATCTCACTTTCACATCTTTTGTTAATTTTGCACTATTATCAAGTGCAAGCATTGTATGGTTATAACTATCTCCTTCTGGATGATACTTGATTGGTTGTATTGCACCAATTAAATCGTATACCTCTTTGAAATGAACGTCTAGAACTTCAGCATCTCTTAAAACTTTAAAAAATATTGATGGTTTATCTGTTTCTAGAGCTTTTCTAAACTCTGCAAAAACTCTTTCCTTAGATAATGTTAATAGCTCGTCTTTTAGTTTGTTCATCATGTTCAGTGTTTTTCTAGAAACTATAAAGTTTAAGCTTGATGCTATTCGTGCTACTCTATAAACTCTTAATGGATCTTCACTAAATCTTGAGCTCGTTGCTCTAATGATTTTGTTTTCTAAATCTTCTTTGCCACCAAAGGGGTCTATTATTTCTTTTGTAAGAACGTCTTGTGCAATAGAATTTATAGTTATATCTCTTCTTTTTAAATCTTCTTCTATTGTAATTTCTTCATTTGTTTCTATTACAAATTCCTTATGACCTTTGCCTATTTTTGTTTCCCTTCTTGCTAGTGCAAATTCTTTTCCTTCCAAGTCAAAAACTTCAAAAGCTTTTCCTCTCACTTTGGCATTTGGAAATAGTTGCAAAAATTTTTCTGAAGTAAAACCTGTAATGCAGTAGTCTTCATCCTTAATTGGTTTATTTAAAATAGCATCACGTACAGCTCCACCTACTAAATAAGTGTTGCCACCACTTTGTTTCATTAGAGTTGCTATTTCTTCTATTTTCATTTTCCCTCCTATAAATATTACAATTTATTTTATCTCTAATGGCTAGAATTGTCAAGAGTCGAAAGGGAAAATGTCCTCGGATTATAATATTATCCGAGGGTTTCTCCTATCAAATCATAATTTTTCACATTTGTTATTTTTATTCTTATCCATGTATTTTGTATGTTGTTTTTTGGTATGAATACTAATCCATCTTCTTCTGGTATGTCCATATATGTCCTTCCTACATAGTATCTTTTATCAAATGTTTCTGTTTCAATTAGCATTTCATATTCTTGTCCTATCTTCTCTTGTAGTTTCTGTTTTGATATTTTTTGTGCTAGTTCCATTATTTTATTATATCTTTTTATTTTTGTTTTATAGTGTATTTGGTTTGGCAATTTTGCCGCAGGAGTTCCTTCTTCCTTTGAATATTTGAACGCTCCTAGTTTATCAAAGTATGCTTCTCCTATGAATTTTATTAATTTTTGAAAATCTTCTTCTGTTTCTCCTGGAAATCCTACTATTAGTGTAGTTCTTAATATTGCTTCTGGTATTTCTTTTTTTATTTTTAAAATTATTTGCTTAATATCTTCTCCTGTTGTCTTTCGGTTCATTCTTTTTAGTACTGAATCTGATATGTGCTGAATTGGTATGTCAAAATATTTGCAAATTTTCTCATTGTTTTTTACAGTTTCTATTAGTTCATCTGTAATGCTTTCTGGATATGCATATAAAAAGCGTATCCATTTTATTCCTTCTATTTTGCTTATTTCTTCTAACAATTCTGCCAGTTTTGGTTTTCCATATAAATCTATTCCATATTTTGTTGTGTCTTGTGCTATTACAATTATTTCTTTATAACCTTTATTTGCTAAATTTTTAGCCTCCTCCAGTATTTCTTCAAAAGGTCTACTTACATATTTGCCTCTTATATATGGAATTGCACAATATGTGCATCTGTTACTACAGCCTTCTGCTATTTTTAAATAGGCTGTTATTTTCCCTGTTGTTATAACTCTATTCATATAGTCTAATTGAGTTGTATGTAAGTTGAGTTTTTTTGGGTCTATTAGTGTATCAATTTTTTCCCAAAGTTTATCATAATCTTTTATTGGAATAAATAAGTCCACTTCTGGTAATGTTCTTCTTAATTCTTTTATGTATCTTTCTACTAAACAACCCATTACTATTAAATATTTACAAGTTCCTTTTGTTTTATATTCTGCCATTTCTAATATTGTATTTATTGCTTCTTGTTTTGCACTTTCTATAAAGCCACAAGTATTTATTACAATTATTTCTGCTTCATTTGTGTCGTTCACTATAGTATATTGATGTTCTCTAAATAATCCTATTGTCATTTCTGTATCTATTAAATTTTTGGTACATCCTAATGATATGAATCCTACTTTCATTGTTACTCCTCAAAATATTCATTATTACACATGTTTTTTCTTGTCATTTCAAATAAGTTTAACTTTGTAAATCCAACAGCTTGTGTTTTTGCTCTGTCTTTTTTTAATTGTTCTTTTAGCAGTTTTTCTATTAATTCTTTGTTTTCATCTTTATGCATATCAATATAGTCTATTATTATTATTCCGCCAATATCTCTTAATCTTAGCTGTCTTGCAATTTCTACTGTTGCCTCTTGATTTACTTTATATATTGTTTCTTCTAAGTTCTTTTTTCCTGTGTATTTCCCTGTGTTTACATCTATTGCTGTTAGTGCTTCTGTTCTATCTATTGTTATAAAGCCCCCACATTTTAGCCAAATTTTTCTATTCTCCATTTTTTCTATTTGGCTTGATAGAGAATATATGTTAAACAGATTTTCTTCTATTAACTCTATTTTTACATTTTTCATATCATTTAGCATCTTCTTTACGTCTTCATATATTTTTTTATCATTTACAATTATTCTCTCTAATCCTCTATCTATAATGTCTATTGCTGTTCTCCTGATTAATGCCATATTATCATATAGCAGTTCTGGTGCTTTTTGTGTTTTTGTTGCTTTTTCTCTTATTTTTATCCATTTTTCTTCTAGTTCTTGTATATCTTTTTGAATTTCTTCCTCTGTTGCGTTTTCACTTGATGTTCTCAATATAACGCCAGTATTTGCTGGTAACACTTTCTTTGCTATTTCTATTAATTCTTTTCTTTTTCCTTCATTTTCTATTTTTTGTGATACCGTTATTATTTTTGTGTCTGGCATTAGTACTGCAAATCTACCAGATAAATTAATATGTGTACTTACTTTTGCACCTTTACTAGCTGTGCCATCTTTTTTTATTTGAATTATTATTTTTTCTCCTTCTTTTAGTACATCTTCTATTGGTTTTTCTTGTTGTTTTTCTTTTGTTATATCTACTTTGGGCAATATATCTTGTACCTTTATTAAGCTGTGTCTTGCCTCCCCAATATCAATAAAAGCTGCTTGCATTCCTTTTAAGACGTTTACTACTTTGCCTAAATATATGTTGCCTTCTAATCTTTTTTGTTTTTCATGTTCTTCATGTTTTTCAACCAGTATTCCATTTTCCATTAACATAATTGTTTTTAGATTATCTTGTTTATTAATAAGTAATTCTAACATTTTTGTATCGTCCTTTCTATGTTTCTTTTAGGGCAAGTTAATATTTTTCCCATTAGTTATTACTGTTATATTTATTCATTGCAATATCTACTCCGTTTTCTAGTATTTCTAATACTGCCTCTGTTGCCTTATCTACACCTCTTTCTAGTATTTTTTGTTCTTTTTCATTAATTGCACCTATTACATAGTTTACAAGATCATTATGTCTAGGCTGTCCTATTCCTATTCTTATTCTTGTAAAATCTTCTGATTGTAAAAAATGCACAACAGATTTCATTCCATTATGTGTACCGAGGTCCGCCTTTTTTTCTTATTCTTATTGTGCCTGGTTCTAAGTCTATATCATCATATATTACAATTATTTTTTCGTTTGGAATTTTATAAAAGTTCTTAAATTCTATAACACTTTCTCCACTTGAATTCATATATGTTTGAGGCTTTAACAGAATTACCTTTTCTTCGTTAATATATTCTACTGCATATAACCCCTTAAATTTAGACTGTGCTATTTTTATATCACAGTCTTTTGCTATCTTGTCTATTACATTAAACCCCATATTGTGCCTTGTGTTTTCATATTCTTTATCTGGATTTCCAAGTCCAACTATTAAGTACATTTATTTGTCTCCTTTGAATTTATAATTTCTTTTTGGAAATACTGGTGTTCCCCCACCTTCTCTTAGGCACTTTAAAATTGCCTCCATCCTTACCGGTAAGCTTTCAGTTTCATTTTCTATAAAACTTAATAAGTATGGTCTATATCTTTCAGGTGTTATATCGTATAAATCAATTAAGTATGCAAGCATTCGATACATGTCTGAGCATCTTCTTATTGAAGGGGTAGACATTATACTTCCTTTTCTATTTCTATAATATTTAAAGGTTGGAAACTCTCCGTATTTATAAGATTTTGCAAGTATTGTAGCTGTAATTGAATATACCATATCTTCATAATATATGTTTTCTTTAAATTTAATATTATTTTCTAATAAAAAGTCCCTTCTCCAACATTTACTAGGAACTGAAAAGTTTATGTCGCACATTAATCTTGCTTCTTTTGTAGAATTCTCAGCTGTTGATAAATGAATTTTATTAAATCCTCCTACATCTTTAAATCCTAAATATACTATGTCTGGTTTATCTTTTCCAATTAAATTATTTATTCTTTCTAGGGTTGTGTCTTCATATAATGCATCATCGCCATCTAAGTGAACTATGTATTCTCCTGTAGCTTTTGCAATTCCTATATTTCTTACAGCTCCTAAGCCTAAATTTTTTTCATTATTTATTACCATTATTCTTGGATCTTTAAAAGTGTTTATTTTTTCTAAAGTTGCATCCTTTGAAGCATCATTTATTATTATTAATTCATAATTGGTAAATGTTTGGTTTAAAATACTGTTTATTGCTCTTTCAATGTATGCTTCTATGTTGTATGCACTAACTATAACGCTAAATCTTTTTTTCATATTGTAGCCCCTTTCTTAGCAGTCCTTTTAAATTGCTATAATCACTTCATATTTTCACTTTCTATTTCTTCTATAACATCAATTCTCTCTTTGTATCTTCCGCCAAGTACTTCTGTTCCTAGCCAAATTCTTATTATATTTATTGCTGTATCTAAATTCACAAACTCTGCAGGTAGTGCCAATACATTAGCATTATAATGTGCTTTTGCACGTTTTGCTCCATCTTCGTTAAAGCAATCTACACTCCTTATTCCTTTAAACTTGTTTGCAATCATTGCCATTCCAAATCCACTTCCAGAAATTAAAATGCCTATATCACATTTTTTCTTTTGAATGCATTTACAAGCTTCTTTTACAGCTTCTGGTTCATCAAGAGTTTCTTCATCATATGTTCCAAAGTCTTCATATTTAATTTCCTTCTCTTCGAGATATTTTAATATTTCTTCTTTTAATTTGTATCCACTACAATTACATGCTACAGCTATCATAACATTTCCTCCTTTGGATTTAAGCTTTTAAATCATTATACCATATATTAATAAAAATGTAAATTTTTACTTTCTACTATTATATATAATGACTTGTTATCTACATAAAGGTTCTTTTCTACAGATTTCTTGCCATTTGTATTCCAGAACATGATGCCATCATCAGCCCTCTCGTCATTCCTCCTCCGTCTCCTATTGAGTATAATCCTTTTATATTTGTTTCAAATTGTTTGTTAATTGTTACTTTATTGCTATAAAACTTTATCTCTGGTGCATATAATAAATTGTCAGGTGCTCCAAAGCCTTCTACTATTTTGTCAACTGCTCTTATAAATTCTAATATGCTTACCATTGTTCTATATCCTAAAGCAAATGTTATATCTCCTGCAACTGCTGATTTTAATGTTGGTTCTACTGTATTTCTTGCTAGTTCGTAATCCCATGTCCTCTTTCCTCTATATATATCTCCTAATCTCTGAACAACTATATTGCCTGCTCCTAAATCATTTAAATTCTGTGCAACATTACGTCCATATTCTATAGGTCTCTTAAATGGACTTGTAAAGTGATGTGATACAAGTATTGCTAAATTTGTATTTGTACTTTTTCTTTCTTTATATGAATGTCCGTTTACAAGTGTTAAATTATTATCATATACTTCTGCTGAAACAAAACCACTTGGATTTTGGCAAAATGTTCTTACCTTATCTCTAAAAGGGCCAACCCTACCGGTAAATTTAGCTTCATACATATATTTATTTACATCTTTCATTACCTCATCTGGAAGTTCATATCTAACACCTATATCTACTATTCCTGTTTCTGTTTCAATTCCATGTTTATTTGCCATATCTACTAGCCAGTTAGCTCCTTTTCTCCCTACTGCTAAAACGACATTATCTGAATATATATCTTGTGTTGGATATTTTGCATCGTCTACATATTTTGATTCTTTAACTTTTACTCCCTTTATTGTTCCATTTTCCACAATTAAATCTGCAACTGTTGTTTTGAACATCATCTCTATACCATTATTTTCTATATATTTTTCTAATCTTTCATACACTTCATGACTTTTTTCTGTTCCTAAATGCCTAATTGGAATATTAATTAATCTAATTCCTTCTTTTTCTGCTCTATTATTAATTTTTGCAATTTCTTCCTTATAGCCTGTTCCTTCTAGATGTTTGTCAGCACCAAATTCTAAATATATTTGATCTGCATAATCTGTTAATTTTTTAGTTTCTGAAACTCCTATTATTTTATGTAAGTTTCCTCCTACATGTATATCATCATCTTCACTATTATATAAAGATAATTTACCATCAGAAAAAGCTCCTGCTCCAGAAAATCCATTTGTTATGTTACACATTGGCTTACAGTGTATACATTGCTTTGTTTTCTCTATTGGGCAATTTCTTTCTTCTACTCTTTTTCCTTGATCTATTAGTAATACTTTTTTGAACTTTTTTAGTTTAATTAATTCATAGGCACAAAAAATAGAACTTGGTCCCATTCCAACTATTATTACATCATATTTATTTGGCATAAAAAAACCACTCCTTTGACTTTAAAATTATATCATAGGAATGGTTGTTTTGCAAACTTTTACCACATATTTGTATAATTACCTTCTTCTTTATATATCTCTGTATAATCATAAATATGAGTAAAATGGCTATTTACTAATTCTCTATATGTATACTTAGTTGCCCAAAGTCCCTTTGAATGATATAAGGTATCTGCTACGTATACATGACTATCATCTATACCTATTATTATACCAATATGTCCATCATATCCTATTAGGTCACCTGCTTTTACTTTTCCTGATTTTAATAAATCCATAGTTATTCTTTGGCTTACTCCATAATCTGATAATGTTGGTAATCCTTCGCTTAGTCCTCCACCAATATCACCTAACTCATCAAATCCACCATTTATTAAACACCAACACACAAATCCACTACAATCTAGTCCGTTTTTTATAACTCCGTTGTCTTCGCTCCATTCTCTAATATATGCTCCCCACATGGCTGGACCTGCAACAGATTTTTCAATATCTTCAAATTTATCTGTAGATAAATATAATCCTCTATGAAAATATCTACCTTCTCCATCGCAATATGGACGTTGATGATTGAAATGTGTTAATCTGCCATTTTCTACAAAATATGGTATTCTATATTTAAATTCTAATGATAAAAATCTTGCCGCAGCAACAACACCTGCTCTGGTTTTATAACCTGCTTCATCTATTTGATAGAATAAATACTCATCTAGAGTCTTTGCTTCCTCTTGTGTGTATTGCATATTTTTTATAAAAGGTTTCCTATTATTTATTTGTGGTAACGTTATCAGTGATGTTACTTCTACATTAATAACTTCGGAATTTCCATAATTATCTGAAACTGAAATTTTAGTTTTTCCATCATTTATTCCTATTATTTCATCACTTTCTATTTTTGCTATATTTTCATCTTCGCTTATATATGTGATTGTTGTATCAGGAGCTCCAATAGTTTTTAATGTTGTATCAATTTTCTTTTTTTCATCTTTTACTAATTTTATATTATTATTTTTAATATCAATTTTTGCAATGCAAGAAATGTAATCAGATATAACAATTTTCTCTCCTACATTTTTTTTATCTCTTATATACACATATTTATCATCATTGCTAATTTTGATTTTGCATTTATTATTAACTATTTGTTGCCAATCAACATCATTAAAATCAGGAGGGATTTCACCTTCTGTTGCTATACACCATAGGTCTTTTTTTATAATTAGATTATATGTTTCAAGCTCAGCATATACATTTTCATTATCATATGAAATATTATTTAAATTTTTAATTGTTAACCCTTTTTTTAATACAACTCCATTAAATTCATCACTTTTTATAATATGTATTGATATGTCTATAAAGCAACAAATGATTAATATAAAGCATATCCATTTTGCTATATTTACAGTTTTTTCCTTCATTTATTATTCTCCTAATTATTACATATTTTTGAGTTTTACTATTCTCCCTAACACTAAAAAGAGGATATCTTTTGACATCCCCTTGCTTGTTAATACTTTATACATTGTCTTTTATATATTCTACAACGTCACCTACTGTTACTACTTTTTCAGCATCACTGTCTGGTATTTCTAGGTCAAATTCTTCTTCTAATGCCATAATTAATTCTACTATGTCTAAAGAATCTGCTCCTAAGTCATCTATAAAAGAAGCTTCTGTAGTAATTGTTGATTCTGGAACTCCTAATTGCTCTATAATTATTTCTTTTACTTTGTCAAATATCTCTTCTGAACTCATAAGTATAACACCCCCTTTAAAATTTGTTATAACTTTCATCTATATTAAGATATTATATCAATTTGAAAATGTCAATACTTTTTATGTTTTTTTTTCAAATTCTTTTTTTATAATATCTACTGTTCCGCTTTTGGCAAAATTTGCAGCCTGTTTTATCGTATAGTAAAATAGTTGTTCATCACTACTTCCATGTGCTTTTACTACAGGTTTTTGAACTCCTAAGAATAGTGCACCCCCATATTCTTTGTAATCCATTGTTTTGCTAAATCTTTTAATTGATGGCATTGATGGAAGAGCACAAAGCATAGTACCTATATTTTTCTTTAAACTTTCTGTTAATGTTCTTTTTACTAGTCTACCTAAGCCTTCTACTGTTTTTAAGAATACATTTCCTGTAAAACCATCTGTAATAACAGCATCAATTTCTCCTGTAAATGCATCTCTTCCTTCTATATTTCCTATAAAATTTATTCCATGTTCTTCAGCTTCTTTTTTTAATAGCTTATAGCTTTCTCTTATTAATTCATTTCCCTTTGTTTCCTCTGTGCCTATATTTAATAATCCTATTGCTGGATTTTTTATGTGATATATTTTTTTTAAGTATACATTTGCCATTTGAGCAAATTGTAACAAATTTATTGGCTTACAATTTGTATTGGCTCCTGCATCTACAAGCATTACTCCTTTTTTGTATGATGGAAGCATTGGTGCTATTGCAGGTCTATCTACACCTTTTATTCTTCCTACTATTAAAGTTGCCCCTGTAAGCAAGGCTCCTGAATTACCTGCTGAAACAAAAACATCTCCTTTTCCTTCTTTTAATAATCTAAAACCAACCACCATTGACGAATCTTTTTTGTTTTTTATTGCTTGTGTAGGTATATCCTCCATTTTGATTTCTTCTGTTGTGTTATATATTGTTATTCTGTCTGATATTTCTTGTATGGTTTCCTTTCCATATATTTCTTTTACTTTTTTATTAATAATATCTTCATTTCCAGTTAGTATTATTTCACCTTCGATTTCTTTTATTGCTTTGACAGCTCCCTTAATTGTTGCTTCTGGAGCATTGTCTCCACCCATAGCATCTAATATTATTTTCATAAAAAATCTCCTTTACGTTTTCGATGTTACTATTGTATTCTTTTATGGGAAAAAAATCAAGTAATATTTAGAAAAATTTAAACTTTCTAGATTAAATTAATCTAAAAGCTATATGCAAAATATTTACATATAGCTTTAAAGTTAATTTTAAATTATTTAATATAAAGTATTGGTCTAAAAGATAATACACCTAAACAGTTATCAAATTCTTGTTCTGAACGTATTGATGCATAACCTTCAATACCATTGTTTGTTATAATACCTCCTCTTGCGTTGTAAGAGTTCCCTGTTTGAAACTCTGTTGTCCACTCTAAACAGTTTCCAGCCACATCATATATGTTTTTACTAGAATACATCGTTGTTATTCCAGTAGTGTATATTTTAAATGAGTTTTTTGATGAAGATTGATCTTCTAATACATTTTGAAACTCACCTAAAGTATTATCTGAACCACTATAAATTGCAGCTTTTCCTCTTGATGGTTTGAAGGTATTAGAAATATAGTAGTTTCCCCATGCTGTACTATCTGAAATCTGATGAGTATCATCTTTTACAAAATCTAACATTGCATCCCACGCTGCTCCTGTACATGCCATGCTTTTTGCTCCATATCTTGGACCATTGTATAAATTATTGCTTAAATATATAGCACCTTCAGAGGTCACATTTGTTTTGCTACTTCCCCATTTTACATAATTATATGGATACATATCTTGTTTTACTGCAAGCTTGCTTAAATCATTTGAATTACTTGTACTGTTTCTTTCTTCCGTACTGCCTGCTTCATATCGTGCAAAATAAAAGCCACCATATTTAAATATACTTTCCTTTAATTTTACTATTTCATTTGATATTTCTACTATGTCTGTGTTTATTTCATCTAATAATTGGGTTCCTCTTTCTTCATTTTCTTGCCAATCAGTTGCATAAAAGTTTGATAGGCTTGTTTTTGTATCAACATTTTTGTTTATTTCTACTGGAATCCACACGAACTGGTTGTATTTTGTTTTTTCTGTTCCATCCCACGTTACTTCATTTAGTTCAGTTTTTGGTATATCATATATTACTAAGCCCTCTGATACTGTTTTCTCTCCTTCAATATTTGATACTGTAAACCCTGCAGGAATTATTGCTGTCTGATATTTTGATGTTACTATTGCAATTTGTCCTGAAGTAATAGTTGGTAAATCTACTAAAGTTTGATTATTAAGTGTTTGATTTTCAATTTTGTTTTTTTCAAGTATTAAATTGTCTACTTTGTCTTGTTGTTTGTTCACTTTTATTTCTGTTTCATTAGCAGTTTTTTGTGCAATATTAAACACTTTACCGTCTAATACTATATCTATATTTATCGCTAATAATATTAAAAGTAGTATTATTGTTATTATTAAGCTCATTAAAGTTATTCCATTTGTTTTATTAATAATGTATACGTTTTTATTTTTTTGTTTATCCCTTGTGATTTTAGGTCTCATTTAATTTCCTCCTATAATCCTTTTACCTTTGCTTTTTTGATTATTTATATTTTTATTCTACATTATTACTTTTTTTTTGTCAATATTTTTTTCTGTTTTAGTTGCATTTATCTAATATTTGGTTTAAAATAGATATAGTATAAATTTTGGAGGTTTTAAAAATGGAGCTTAACCCTATTATTATTGGAATTGCAGGCGGAACTGGTTCTGGAAAAAGTACTTTAGCTGAAAATATAAGAAAAGAGTTTGCTGATAATATCTCAATGCTTTCTCACGATTATTATTATAAAAGTCACTCTGAACTTTCTTTTGATGAAAGAAAGAAATTAAATTTTGACCATCCAGATGCTTTTGATACGGATTTACTTATTGAACATTTAACTAAGCTTAAAAATGGTGAAGTAATTCGTAGACCTAATTATTCATTTGTTGACCATTTAAGAGAAGATCAAACATTTGAAGTAGTTCCTAAGAAAGTTATTTTATTGGATGGTATTTTAATATTTGAAAATAAAGAGCTAAGAGACATGATGGATATTAAGATATTTGTTGATACTGATGCGGATATTCGTTTTATTAGAAGATTAGTTCGTGATGTAAGTGATAGAGGACGTACAATTGACTCTGTTATTGAACAATATACAACTACTGTTAAACCTATGCATGAGCAGTTTGTTGAGCCAAGTAAAAAATATGCAGATATTATTGTCCCTGAAGGTGGATACAATCACGTTGCACTTAATATGATTATTGAAAAAATAAGAAGCATTATCTAGTGCTTCTTATTTTACTTTCCCAAATTGTTTAATTGGCCAGTAGCGTAATATTACTTTTCCTTCTACTTTTTCTAGTGGTACACAGCCAAATGTTCTGCTATCCATACTTTCATCTCTATTATCTCCTAGTACATATATACATCCTTCTGGTACTATTACATCATTGTAATATACTGTTTTTGTAGTCACTCCCTTTTGTAAATAATCCTCTACTAATTCCTCTCCGTTTATATATACTTTTCCGTTAGCTATTTGAACTCTATCTCCTTCTACTCCTATTACTCTTTTTATATAGCTTGTTTTTGTTAGCTCTAGTACATAGTATACTAAATATTGAGTTGCATTTTGGGGTTCATAATTGTATATGGCTACTTTATTTGATAAGTCAACTTCTGTACCTTTTTTAACTTCGCTTGGTGCTTCAAAGGTTATTATATCTCCAGTTTTATATTGATTTTTTGTAATTCTTTTTACTCTACTTAATACTACTCTTTGATTTTCCTTAAGTGTTGGATACATTGATGATTGTTTTACTACTGTTGATGTTATTATGTAATACCTTGTAGCTAATGCAATAATTAATGCTAAAAATATGCAAAAGCACCATTCTAAAATTTCCTTAAAAACTTTAACTTCTTTTTCTTCAATTTTTTCTATTTCTTCTTCCATTTGTTCTAACCTCATATTTATTATAACATTATTTAAAGTTTTTTTACAAGAGTTTTTTACTCTTTTTTGCTTGATTTTAGTTTAGAAATATTATACAATATATATATTATATTTGAAGGGAGATTTTCATATGGAGAATAATGAAGAGAAGAAAAGAGAGACCGCAAAACACACTAACGATACCTCAGTAAAGAGTTCGAAAATATGCTATTTTATTTTAATTATGATAATCTTATTTGTTATAGTCGCTGGAGTTTTCTTTTTAATGCCTTTTGTTCATTTACATGATAATAAAGTTAATAGTTCAAATAGTAAAGCTTTTAATTTAGAAGATGCTAAACAATTTGAAAATGCCAGTCATTTGACTTCAAAAAATTTGAAGATTGATGTAGAAACTGGAATTTCTAAGGTTAAAGGAAGTGTTTATAATTCTTCTGAAGAAATAATTAGAAATATAAAGTGTATTTATTCACTTGTTGATAATAATAATAATATTGTTTATGAACTAGAGATTCCAATTTCAAGAATAAAAGCAAATGACCATTCTGCCTTTTCTTCTATTTCAGCTGTAGATTTATCTAGTGTTGTAAATTATACTGTTAGATTAGCTGAATAAATATTTTTAGCCCAATAGTAATTGGGCTACTTTTTTTATGTAATTTTTCCTATGCACATAAATAAAGAGCAACTTATATCGTTGCTCTTTATTATTTTATTGTTCAACTGTTTTTGTGTTGTATTTTATTACAATTTGCTTTGTTGTATCTATACCTGATAAATCTACGTAGTATGGTCCAACTTCATCATTTGGCTTTACAAGTCCTGCTGTTTTAGCTTCTTCAAAGTTGTATTTTGTTGTTCCATATGATATTTCAAATTCTTTTGCAGTATCAATGTCTGTTAATTCAACTATTTTACTTGTTAATTCTGCTTCTGTCATTACTCTTTCTGTTGTTACTGTTGCATTTGCGTTTATGAAGCTATTCATTATATTAGTTAAAGTTTCTGTATCCATATTTCCTAGATAAGAACCATCTGCATAACTGTAAGCTCCTGCTGTTTTGCCATTTTTTATTATCTTGTTATACAATATCTTTTCTGTTAAATTTCCACTATTGCATGCTGTTATATTGCCTGCTGTTGGATTTAATATTGCATTTGCTAGTTTATCTGAATTTGATACACCAAATCCTATTGTATAGAATTTTGCTTCTGTATTATTATAGTGTTTTCCAATTTCTCCTTTATAATAATGTGCTGTTCTTATTGTATAGTATGCTTCGTCTGATGAAGTATCTGAACCACTACCATTTCCATCTGCATTTGCTGAATCTGTTGGTTTACCATTCCATGTTGTAGAAGCATATGTTGGTAATCCATCTGTTAATAACATCATAATAGGAATTCTTGTTACTGGTTCATATTCTGTACCTTCTCCATCCTTGTCGTATGTTACTGTTGCACCTAATAGTTGCTTAGCCCCTTCATATATACCTGTTTGTGTGTATGTTCCTCCTGTTACACTAACAGTTACAGTATCTTTACCATTAACATTTGTTGAAATTGCTGCTGACTCTACAGTGTATTTCCAATTTCCATAGTGGTCTGTGTATACCTTCTCCCACTCATTGTTATCAGAATATGTTAAATATTGACCTGAAGATTTTGCAGTATATTTTCCTAACGGTAATAGCACTTGTGTTTTTGTTTTTCCTTGGTTAGCACTAAAAGCAATCACACTAACTCTGTTTTCTGGATTCTTAGACATAATACTTGCAATTGTACTATTTACTGCTGAAACCATATCTTCTGCTTTTGATTGTGGGTTGCCATTTGCATCACTTGAGTTATATTCTAACATACTTCCTGATACATCTAGTACTAATACAACATCTACTGGTACTGTATTTTGTGTTGCGGTTGTTGAGTGTGATGTTACTTTTACAATACCTTTTGCTGTATTTGTTACCGTTAATGTATCATCACTATATGTTGTTGTATATTCTGGCATTACTACTTCTTTAGCTCTATAAGTATTTAATACTACTTTACCATTTTCTACTACTAAATTGCCATTTGCATCTGTTTTATATTTTGGTAAGTTTGTAAATGTATGTGTTGTTTTACCACTTGTTAATTCTACTGTTCTGCAAGGTTCTGATTCATCATTTTTGTAAAGATTAATTGTTATTGTTGGTTTTGTTATATCTTTTGCTGTATCCCAAACTTTATTTACTGTAACTGTTGTTGTTGTTTGGGCTATTGTGTTTGTAATTGTTTGTGACCATGTTGTGCCTGATTTAGTAACTTCACTATAGCTTGGAGTATATCCTGTTATATCTTTTTCTCTTACTTCATATCTGTTTTCAGTAAATGATGTTACTTCTCCATATTCATCTAATACTATTGTATATCTTTCTAAATTTTCAAATGTACAAGATGTTTGACCTTTATTTATTGTTTTTGTTATTCCTGTTGCAACATTATTTTTGTATAATTCAACTGTAATATTTTTTCTATTGTCAGCTACACCTTCATCTACCCAAACTTTATTTGCTATAAAGCTTATTTCTGTTTGTTCTAATGAGTTTGTAACATTTTGTGTATAATTTCCATTATTATCTGGTGTTACTGTACTATAAGAAACGCTGTATCCTGTTTGACCTGTTGTTTCTACTACTTTATATTCATTTAATTGAACTTTTCCATTTACTAATACATAATTTCCTTCGCTGTCTACTTTGTATTTTGGTAATCCTGTAAAGCTAAACGTTGTTGTACCATCTGCTAATTCTATTGAGTAGTCTACACCATTTACTTTGTATGGTTCATTGTTTTGGTAAACTTGAAGTGTAATAGTATCATGTTCTGTTCCTACTGGGTCTATCCATATCTTGCTTCCACTTAGGCTTACATATTCTTGTTTTATTGTATTTACGAAGTTATTTCCTTCTTGCTTGCTTGTGTAACCTGTTGGCACTACTTCTTCTACTGTGTAGCTGTATACATGACCATCTGTTAAGTCCCTGTGAAGCTATATGTGTTGTTTGCTGTTACTTTTGTTGTTTTGTATTCTTTTCCATCTCTTAATAACTTAATTATTACTTCTGGAAATTCAGTTCCTGCTGGTGCTATCCATGTCTTTGTTCCTTCTACTTTTAGTGTGCTGTCTTGTTTTATTGTATTTTTTATATCATATCCTTTTTCAGATACTTGATATGTATAATTTTCTAATTCATTTTCACTTACTTGATATATTATTTCATTTTTATTGTCATCATATTTTGGTAAATTTGTAAATGTATATGTCCAGTTTCCTTCTGCATCTGGTCTTACTTCTTGTTCTGCAACTATGTCATTTCCTGCAATTAGATTTACTACTATACTTTCTGGTCTTGTTTGATATGCATTGTTATTATCTACCCATGTTTTTGTTCCTGATATTGTTACATCTGGATTTACTGGTACTGTTTTGTCTTCGTCTTCTACTGTTGTTTTTCCGTCTGTTGCATATGCTTTATTTTCTATATTTTTTTGTACTTCTAGTATGCCGTCTGCTGTTTCTACTGCTTCTACTGCTTCTATATCCTCTTGTGTTACTACATATCCTACTTTTAATGTTGCTTGTTTTCCAGCATCTAATGTTTCAATTTTTGCTAATTCTTCGTTTGCTTTTACTGTTTGACCATCAAAAATTACATCTAATGAGTCTGTTACAACTACATTAGTTGCTTTATAGTTTCCGCTATTTGATACTTTAATTGTGTAAATTATTGTATCTCCCACTCTTACCATTGGTAGATTGTTTTCTGTTACTGGTATTTGTTCTTCTTGATTTGCTCTTACTACTGCTGTTGCTGTTTTTTCGATTCCTAGTACAGGTTTGAAAATTCCCATATCTGCTGTGATTGCTGGAATTGCAAGTGTAGTCCAAGATAGTTTAAGATCTTCAAATACTTTTCTTTCTTCTATTCTTACAGTCTCTTCTATTCCTGCTACAGCTTCTTCTGTTCTAGGCCTTGTTGTACCAGTTGTTCCTGGTCTAGTTGTTTCACTTGGTGTTGCACCTTCTGTTGTTGAAGGTTCTGTTGGTATTTGTGTATTGTCTCCAGTTGTATTGTTTTCGCTTGGTATTGTTGTGTTTTCATCTGTTTGATTGTTATTTTCTTCTCTACCTGTTGCTGGTAAGTTTTGTACTTGTTTTTGTTCAGCAGCAGCTGCTTCGCCTCTGTCTTTTAAGAAGATTGTTACACCTGTTGCAGAAGCACCAATTAAAACCAAAGATACAAGTCCAATTACTACATTTTTTGTGTTTAAAAACTTCTTTTTCATTTTAACCTCCATTAAAATTCTTAAATAATTTCTCTTGCTTTTACTACAAGTCTGTTTTTATCTCTGTTTGTACAAGTTATTAATGTTATTTCTCTTGTATTTTCATCTATTGGGAAAATACAGTCAATATCATTTGGGTCTATGACATATTTATCAAAAACCTGATACTTTACAGTAACCATTTGGCTATCTGTTAATTCAATAATATCACCATTTTCTAGCCTATCTATTTTTCCAAACATTTTATTGTTTAGATTGTTATGTCCTGCCAGTACTACATTTCCTTTTTGATTTATTTTTTCGCCCCAAAATTTCGTAATTGATAGTTTTAGGCTTTCTTTATTAGTTTTTTCTAGTATTGGATATTCAATGTTTATTTTTGGTATATTTATTATACCTACTACTTTATATCCTTCTATTTCTTCATCGATTTCTTTTATTACATCTATTTGGTTAGGATTACTTTGTTTTTCTTTTTTTATTTCTTGCAATACTGATTGAATATTGTTTTCTATTTTATTACCTTCAATATATTTTTTTATTATAAATGTTGCTAGGACGAGTGCTGTGATAACTAGCATTACAAGAATTGTTTTGTAAACTGTTATCTTTTTCATTACTTACTCATCTCTTTTTTCTTTAAAACTGCTATTCTAATAGATACTGCAACTATTGCAACTACTACTATTGCAAAAATTATTAGAATTGTATTATTATCATAAGTATGAGGTAATTTAGTTCTTACTTCTTCTTTAACAACTTCTTCATCATACTTCCTTAATGATGTTAAAAAATGTACATCTACATCATTATCAGCTACCAACCATAATATGTATTGTTCTCCATTTTGTGCATCTGCTGGTTGCTTAATTGTATTGTTTTCTATTGTTTTCCATTCTTCGTCTCTTAATATGCTCAATAGATTTTCTGCTAGCTCTAAAAATTCTTTGCTGGCTTTTATTTCTGTATATTTGTCTGTAAATTGATTTTTTTCAAGTAGTTCTGCTAAAGCAAAGAAATTATCATTATCTGTAGTTGATTTTCTTGCGATTAATTGATATTTTCCATTGTTTAATTCATTAACTAATTTTGCTACACCTACTGTTTCTGTGATTTTGGTTCCATTCTCATCTGTTTTATTTACAATTTGTTCCTGTTCTAGTTTTATTGGAATTATTTTTGATATTGTTCTGGTATCTTCTAATTCTGTTTTTGTAATATTGTCTTTAATATCAATTTCTAATCCTGATATTTTTAGTTCTCCATCTACTTTTACCCACATATAAGTTTTATTTGCAAATAATGCTATTGTTGCATTATCATTTACATATGCGATGTTGTTTATTCCTTGAGCTGAATCTACTGCAGAGTTTACAAATGCTAAAGTTGCTACATCAGCTTCTTTATTGTTTGAGAATGCAAATTGAAATTCTTTGTTTAAATATCCTTTCAAATATATTAAATATTCATTATCTGACTGTTTTACTATAACAGTGTTTTCATTTGTTCCGTAAGCAACCATAGGCATACCTATTGTAAATATTCCTATAATTACTACCATTAAAAGAATTTTAAGTTTTGATTTTTTCATCATAATCCTCCTACTTTTTCTTTTTTTATTACATTATATTGTAACTCAACAGCTAATATTATATCTCAAAATAAATAATTTGTAAATAGTTTTATGTAAATTAATATGTTTTTTTTAAAAGAGTATCAACAAAAATGAAGTGAACCTAAAATAGTTCACTTCATCAAGACTAATGCTCTTTTTTATTCTGCTCTTGCTAGTATTACAAGCCTATCTTGTCCGTCATCTGTACAAGTAGATAATGCAATCTCTATGTTATTTCCTCTCTCTCTTGTTATATATTCTGTATTAGTTTCAGGCAGTACAGAAATTTCATATATTGAGTATATTAGCGTTTTTCCTGTTAAATCTGTTATTCTAATTTTATCTCCTATTTCTAATTTTTTGTTGTTTGAAAAGAATTTCCCATTTCTATAATTGTGTCCGATAATTACTGTAATTCCTGGTTGATTTAAGTTAGGATTAGTTGGATATAGTACTCCTACAGCTGTTTCTAATGCACCTGGTGATACATCTAGCAATATTGGATATTCTACTTTTGTTTTTTCTATTTTAATATATCCAACCATTGGATATTTTTTATAGAACTTTGTTTTTGACCTAGAGCTTCCACCTGTTTGATTTCCTTGAGTAGTATTGTCTTGTACTTGTTGTATAAAGGTATTTTCTCCAATTGTATTTTCTTCATCTTCATTGTTATTATTCTCTTCATTGTTATTATCTACTAGTTCTGCTAATACTCTTCTTTTTTCTTTAGAGTCTTCATAGTTTTTATAGGCTTTTATTGCCATTATTGTGCCTATTACTATTATTGCTATTATAATTATTATTAGGAATATTGTTAATACTGTACTATATTTGCTCTTAAACATATTTTCACCTCTTAGATTCTCAATCTATTTCCATTATAACATATAATTATGTAAATGTAAATTGTTTACTATTCAGCTATTACTATTTTTGCATATTTGTTTTTATCAAATTGTTCATCATATTCTATGTTTTCAAATATTTCTGGCATTTTTTCTCTAAAGTGTATAAGTAATGGTATCATTACTTGTTCTACTGCTGGATGTGCATGATGTGTGCATCTTAGTGATAATATATGTTTCCATTCTCTTATGTTTGCTGTCATAGTAACCAGTGCGGCTGTAGAGTGTGGTAGTATCATTCTCATTTGGTCTGGTGTTGCATTTAATTTTGCCATTTGTATATAGTGTTTTTCTATTTCTTCGCAACTTTCTTTCCATTGATTATATAGTTCCGTTCCCTCTTCTATATTTACTGGTTTTATAAATTTAATTTGATTGTCAAATTTGTCTTTTCCATAGTTGCAGTACCTTGTGCTTTCTATTGAGAATGATGCTATTCTGTGTCTTGTTAAATCTTTGTATACTCCAATATCGCAAATCATTCTTATTGTGATTTTTTCATGTTCTAAAACTGATTCATGTCCTCTATTTATGCAGTTTTTCAATAAGGTTTTGTAGCTTGTTTCTGTTATTTTTTCTTCTGAGCGATAACATGTTCGGCAAGCTCTTTCTAAGTTTTTCATCATTTTTTCATAGTCTACCTTTTCGATTTCAACAATTGGTTCAATTATTTTCATATGTTTTCCTTTCTTGTTTTGATTGTAATATTTTTGTGGGCAGGTATTGTTCGCCAATTTCATTTAAAGTTATAATAGTATTTTGTAATTAATTCTTTCTACATTCTGTATAAAAGAGAAGCACAAGCACCGTGCCTCTCTTTTATAATTATTTGTTTCTACCTTCTGGAAGTGCTGGTACATCTATAACTATTTTTATTCTTGTTAAGTTTCTTATTGCTTGTACAAATTTACTTTGTTTTATTCTTTCCCATAATGATGGTTTTACTTCAAATCTAGTTTCTTCTATGTATTCAGCAAGTTCTTCATCAACTTTTTCCTTTTTTTCTTCTTCAGGTTCAAATATTGGAGTTGGTATACCTCTTAAAGCTTCTGCAATTTCAATTCCTATATAGCTTAAAGCTTTTGATTTGTCTTCTATTCTTTCCATGTCTATTTCTATATGTAGGTTTGTTTCTAAGTTATTTATTCTAGCTGTTACTAGTTTAACTGCATCTTCGTAATTTTCTGGAATTTTGTTTTTAGTTTTTCCTATTATTGTTAGAGCTTCTACTATATCTTCTGAAACATGTTCTGCAATACCTTTAACTTTGCCTTTCCATTCTTTATCTTTGTTTTGAACTGCTTCTAAAACTAATTTTAATTCATTTGCCATACTAATGTTGTTTTCTCTTTGTCTAATTAGTACTTCAATCTGTTTTGTGTTGTCTTCAAATTGGTCTGTTGCATATTCTACTAACCCGTGAGCAGCTTTATAAACGCTTTCCGGAAAGTTCTTTTTATTTGGATATTCAATTAAATATACTTTTATAGAATCAATTAAATCTTTAAAATATGCGTCATCTTCTAATTGTACAATTTGTTTTTTACTATTTGGATTTATCATTTTTTGTACTTTATCGATGTTTGACAATATTTTCTCTTCTGTTATTATCATTTTTACGTTTACTATGCCACGTTTTCGACTATTAAAAAATAGCATTTGTAAACTCCCCTCCTCTTTTTTTGTCATACGTATTATAATTTTCTTTCTATATTATACCTTTTTTTTAGAAAAAGTACAATACTTTTCTGTTATATTTTTTGTTACAGTTTTGTTACAGTTTTGTTACGGTTTTGTTACAATATCGTTTTAAATATTCCTAGTCCAATAACCAAGATGCCTAGTATAACTCTATATATAGCAAATACTTTAAAACTACCTTTTTTCAAATAGTCTAGGAGGAATTTTATTATGCATATTCCAACAATAAAGCTTGTTAAAATTCCTATCCAAAATGATATACTGCTAAAATCAAAGTTTTTAAAGTCAAATATTATAGCAGCTGCTGTTATTGGAGTTGCAAGTAAAAAAGAATATCTTGCTGCACTTTCTCTATCTATTCCTAAAGCTCTAGCTACTGTCATTGTTATTCCTGAGCGTGATACTCCTGGAAATGCTGCTGCTATGCTTTGAGAAGTTCCAATTGCTATTGAGTGTTTTAAATTTATATCTTCATATTTTATATTTGATTTTGATTTTTTATCTACGATGTATAAGACTATTCCCATTATTATTAGTGTAATTGCGATTACTATCATTTCAATATCTAAATTTTTTTCAAATATTTTTTCAGATAGTTTGCTTAAGATTAAACTTAGAATTCCTCCTGGGATAGTTGCTAAAACTAATGACCAGAATATTTTTCCTTCAGTTGTTTTTTTCTTTTTTACTACTTGATTATATCCTCCAGCAATTAATTGTATCCAGTCTTTAAAAAAGAATATCAGTATTGCAAGTAGTGTTCCTATATGTAATGCAACATCAAATGATTCTGGTATTTTCCCCATCTGGTTCCAACCCAATATCCATGGGAATAAATTTAAGTGAGCAGAGCTTGATATTGGTAAAAATTCAGTTAGTCCCTGTACTATTCCTAAAATTATTGCTTGATATATTTGCATATGGTTTCCTCTTTTCTTGTATTTTCTTCCGAGCGACTAATACTCGCCTCTTCATTAAATAAATTTAAATTAATATATTGTTTGTGCTTTTTGTTTATTGTAAATTTTATTCTTGTTCTGTTTTTGGTATTCCTATTTTGTCTTCCTTTTGTTTATTTAAATTTTTTGTTAATTTGTATGTGTCATTTAAATATTGTTCTATTTCTTTTTCTCGTTCTGTTTCATTATATTCTGGTATTGTTTCATTTACTGGCTTTGTTATATATTGTTTAATTGGGAATAGAATAGGCTCTTTTTTAGCTATTTCATAATATTTTGTGTTAGCCTTTATGCTATTGTTTATATCTGATATTGCTTTTTCTTTTTGATTTTTAAGTATATGTATTTTAGCAAGTTCAAAATATGCTTTTGCTTCTTTTTCATTACATGTGCTTTTTTCGAAGTTTTCTTCTGCACTTTCAAAGTCTCTATACAGTAATGCTATTTGCCCTAATCTGTAATATGCTGGATACATTTGACTATTTATTTCTATTGTTTTTTCAAAGCATTTTTTTGCAATGTTGAAGTCATTTATTCTTGAATAGCATATTCCAAGATTATAGTATATCTCATATTTATCTGGATTGTATTTCACTGCATTTGTGTATATTTCAATTGCCTTTTTGAATTCTTTTTCTTCTAGATAAATTTCTCCGTAATAGCATTGATGCTTCTAACATTTGAGGTTTGTTCTTTAATAATGTAGTTAGCATATCTATTGTTTCTTCTTTTTTATTTAGTTTGTGTAATAATAGTGATATTTTATAATATGAGTTATAATCATTTTTTCTTATATCTAGTGTTATTACATATTCATCTATTGCCTTTTTGCCTTCTTGTTCATAAATATTTGCCAACATTTTGTGACCTATATAGCTTTTCTCGTATTTTTTGACTAGGTTTATCAAATTTTTTTTGGCTTTTTCCGGTTTATCTAACCATAAGTAGACTTGTGAAATAATAATTCTTATCATTTCTGAAATATTTATATTTTTCTTTTCTAAAAGAAATACTAGAATTGGAATTATTATACATAGCAGGTATAATATTATTGTACTAATTTTTCCGGTTGAATATATTAAAGCTTGTCCTTATTAGATTTAGCAGTATTCCTAGTGCTTGCAAGCATAATATTATAAGATATGCTGTGTCGTTTTTCTTTATCATTTTTAATAACAAAATATATATAAAAAGTATAAATGCAACTAGTGTAAATATTATTTTTCCTATCATAAAAGTCACTTATTCCTTTCTTTGTAACGTTTATGTGTTTTTATTTACAAATTTTTTCTTGTAATTTTCTATACTTCTTTGTATTGTTTCTTTTGCTGCTTCTTTACCTAATATTTCCTCCACTACAGTTTCTCTGTATTCTAATTGTTTATATACTTCAAAAAAATGTTTTATTTCACTTGATATATGTTCTGGCAATTCTGTTATATCGTTATATGTATTTAAAAATGGGTCTTTTTTTGCTATTGCTATTATTTTTTCATCTTTTTGTTGTGAGTCTATCATTGTCAATACTCCTATTGGGTAACATTCTACTAAGGTCATTGGCTCTATGTTTTCTTGACATAGCACAAGTACATCTAATGGGTCATTATCTTCCGCATAAGTTTTTGGTATGAAGCCATAATTTGCAGGATAATGTGTTGCTGTATACAAAACTCTATCTAGTCTTAACAGTCCTGTTTCTTTATCTAATTCGTATTTGTTCCTGCCTCCTTTTGTTATCTCAATAACTGAAATAAAATCATCTTTTTTGATTCTGTTATCATTAATATCATGCCATATGTTCATTGTTTGTTCTCCTTTTTTAAATATCTATGTAATACAATTTTTTCAAATGGTCTTTTTAGTCTGGTTAACCATATATCTCTTGTATCTATTGGTTTTGTAAGTATTGTAAACATATTGCATCTATTACCCCCATACACATCTGTAAATATTTGGTCACCTACTACAGCTATGTTTTGTGGTTCTAAATTCAATATGCTTTTTGCTTTTTTAAATCCTTTTTTATTAGGTTTATGTGCAAAGTATAAATATTCCAAGTCTAATGTTTCTGCTACTTTCTTTACTTTATATAATTTATTTGTATTTGATAATATGCACATTTTTATTCCTTGCTTTTTTAATTCATTACACCATTGTTCGCATCCGGTTTAGTAATACTTTGTCAAAATCTATTAATGTATTATCTATATCTAGTATTAGTCCTTTTATTTTGTTTTTTTTCAGTAAATCAATTGTTATTTCTTTAACATTGTTTAAATATAATTTAGGGTATAATTTCATTAGTCCTCCATAATAATATATTTCCCCTACATGTTATTATTGCAGGGGTAATCGTTTGTTATTAATATATACTTCTAGTATGTAAACAGCTGATATTGTATCTACAATATTTCTTTTGTTTTTAGGTTTAATTCCGAGTTCATTCATTGTTTTATGTGCTTGTACTGTTGTTAATCTTTCATCAACGGTTTCTATTTTAATTTTATTGTATTTGCATTTTAATTTATGAATGAATTGTTCAGTTTTTTGTGCCCTTTCTGTTTTTGAGCCGTCCATATTAAGTGGCATACCTATTACTATTGTACTTATTTCATATGTATTTATAATGTCGTCTATTTTTGCTAATACCTTTTTGTCATTTCCATTATATGTAATGGTTTCTAATCCCTGTGCTGTGATTCCTAAAGCATCTGTTACTGCTATTCCTACCCTTGCATCTCCATAATCTATTCCAAGTGTTCTCATATTTTAATCTTCTATTCCTATATAGTTTTTAACCATGCTTTCTAAAAGTTCATCTCTTTCTATTGCTTTTATTATGTTTCTTGCTTCTTTATGGCTTGTTATATATGTTGGATCTCCTGATAATATATATCCAACAATTTGATTTATTGGGTTATAGCCTTTCTCTTCTAATGCCTGATATACTTCTTTTAAAATTTCTTTTGTTTTTAAGCTTCTATCTTTTTCAACTTTAAAGCTCATTGTTTTATCACTTGCCATAACTAAATTCCTCCTTTTTATTAAATATAGTTTATTGCACTCTCTGTCTTAGGACTATTGTCTAAATATTCCTCTAGTTTTTTTGTTACTTCTTCAAGACCTGTGCCCTTATAGTATGTCCCTAATACAAAGTTTATTACTGGCTGTATTTCTGTTATTTTTTTTCCTTTTTTGTTGTTTATAACTATTTTTATGTTTTCAAGGTTTTGTTTTATGTTTGATATGAATTCTATAGTATTTTCAATTTCTGTTCCTGAAAATGCAATTGCAAATTTAGGTCCCATATAACGTACAAATATATATTCTGATGAAATGTTTGTTTTAACTGTATTCGCTACTTGTATAATTAATTCAGTTCCAACTTTTCTTCCTATCTTTTCATTAATTTCTTCTATATTATTTATTGAAAACATACAAATTGCACTTTTCCCATATTTGTCAATTATTCTCTTACCTTTTCCATATAGATATTCTGCTGAATTTAATCCTGTGAATTTGTCTGTTCTATATATATTTTCTATAGTATTTTGATATGATATTGTTTTTAATACTGAAATTATATTTTCTCGTATTATTTCTAAGATTCCTGTGTCCATTCTATCAAATGCATGTGGTTCGTCTTTTTCTATGATCCAGTATCCTATATAAATATTGTCAATATATAATGGGAAGAACATTGCTGATTTTGCTCTCATCATGTCTGATTTTTGATAACTTAGTTTTTCATTAGGCTTATTTACTGTTACATATTTAGGGATTGCATTTGCTATACTGTCCTTAAAAATTGGTTCTGTATGAAGATTTTTCATAGTGTCCCAAAACTTTTCATCTACATTTGTTGCCTTTAGTACATATTCTGCACCATTAAATATTACAATGGTTGAATATTTTATATGATATTTTTCAATAAGAATGTCATTTATGATTTTTATTTTATCTTCTGCTAATGCGTCTTTTCCTATTGTATCCATAAAATCTTGCAACACCCTTAAATTTGCGATTTTTTCGTTAGTATTGCTTAATCCTTTTACTTTTTTGTATATAGATAAATTGTATATTACTAAGCATACTACCAGGATTACTAGAACAAATATTACACTAATTAGTCCAATAGTCAATTTTTTCACCTCTTTTAGTAATTTTTCTTCATTCTGTTTAATATCTCATTCGTTTGACTTGAAAAAGGGTTTCTATTTCTTTTTTCATCAAATGCTGTAGAATATGGCTGTTTATTTACTAATGGATATACCATGTTTGCCAATTCTCTTAGTGATGTTATAAATTGTTTTGTGTATCCATTTAATGATATTACGCAGTTTGCTAAAGAGTCTAAATATTTTACATAGTTTTGCATCTCAAATGGAATTTCACAATATTTTATTGTATCTTTGTTAAATAGCTCTGTCATGTATGTCATGTTTGGTGAATTATAACATGACATGCCTCCTATTAATGTTTTTGCATTTAAGCTTCTTATTTTTGCTGATTTGTTTATTACTATTTTAAGTTTTTCTGGTTTTAATATGTCTTTTGATTTTAAGTTTCTTAAAAAAGCTGTTAATGGTTGTATAGTTAATACATCCATTGACTGTACTAGATATATTTCTTGCGATTTTTCAAATATTTCTGGATTTGTATCAAAATCTGTATCGATTAATATTGCTGAATATTGAGTTGCTAATGTTGATAAAATTTTATCAATCTCATATTCTTTTTCTTCTCCTGGCATTTCTGTATATACTGTTAAGTTCCTTTTTGCACTGATACCAGTAGCTACACCATTTTGTAAGTTTTTCATACAGTCTCTTGCTATTCCTCTTAATGTTTCTTCATTGTTTGTATATATGTAATAAGCATTTTTTGTTTTTGTCATGTCTAATATGGCTGTATTTATTCCCATAGATGCTAACATTTCAGCAGTATTATTAACAACAAATGATGTGCCATTTTTAGTGGTTCCTACAAATGCTACTATTTTTTTGTCGCTAGTAAGTAGTGTGTTGAGATTTGAATATGTATTGTTGGTTTTTGCAATATAGTTGTTTTCTGTATTGTGTTGAATATTCATTTCATTTGTTTTTACTTGTGTATCCTGTGGACTATTACTTTCTTCTGGCATATTAAACAAATCTATTTCTGGTTGTTCTGTTTCTTCTTCTAGACTAAACAAGTCTATTTCCTCTTGCCTTGTATTCTCTTGCTTTGCATCTTCTTGTTCGTCTAAGTTAAACAAATCTATTTCTGGTTCAGGTGCTTTAATATCTTCTGTTTCGATTTCGTTTTCTTGTTGTTTTTTCGGCCTACCTCTTCCTCTTTTTGTTGCTTGGTCTTGTTCTTCTTTTGGAGGATTCTTTCTTGGTCTACCTCTTCCTCTTTTTGCTTCTAGTTCGATTTTTTCTTTATCTTGTGCATCTGTTTCGATTTCCTGCATATCTATATTCTCTATGTCTGTTTCTTCTGGAGTTTCGATTGTTCCACTTCTTTGCTCTAGAAAATCCTTCTCTACTACGATATCTTGTCTTATTTCTGGTTTTTTAATGTTTGGTACTTCTATTTTTTGTACTTTAGATGTTGTAATATTTGTTGGTATTACAACTGATTTTATATTTTTTGGTTTTATTAATTGCTCTAATATGCTATTTTCTTCATTAACTTGTTGTTTGTTTTTGATTTTTTCTTTGTAGTTTTCTGTTTTCTTTTTAAAGTCAATACCATTTAGTGCTGAGGTAGTTACTAGTTGCTGATATTTTGGAGATCTTTCTTCTAGTACTGCTTTTACATTTAACGGTAAATATTTTATTATAATTCTAAGTTGTGTGTCATTATACTGGCTTACAATATTGTTAAAGCTGTCTATATATTTGTTTTCATTTTTTCCAAGTCTTGCATAATGTGCTATTATATTTTCTACTTCTGCTTCACTAACGTTGTCTTCGCTTTCAGTTTCTCCTAGTTCGCTTTCGTGTATGTTATAATATTGTTTTGCTGCTTCTTTATCCCTAGGATGATTTATTAATCTGCAAATTTCATCTATACTTCTATCTTGTCCGATTATTGCATTATATATTTCTTTTGAATAAATTTTTATTAGCATGTCATCTGTTTTTTTTCTTCTGTCTGCACATATTAATATTATGTCTATATGTTCATTTGGTGCATTTTTTATTTCTTCAGTAATTTTACTATATTTTTCAAATAGAAATTTATCTATTAAATCATAATCATTGTTTGCATATGGTTCTAAATCTTCACTTATTACTATTCTACTATAGCTTTTATCCTTTTGTAATTCTTGATATATTGCATTAAAATAATAGACGTTTTTGTAAGATAGTATCTCTTGGTAGTCTCTTTGATATTTCTTTACAATTGCTTCTGAAACATTATCATTATTTACTGCAAATAAGACTTTCATATGTTTAACCCCTCCAACCCATTACTATGAGTGCATATATAAATGGTAATACTTGGCATATAACAAGTATTGTAACAAAAATTATTACTGTTCCAAAACCTCTATGTTTATAGTCCAATCTTCTTGTCCCCATTGCATATTGGAATATAAGTCCTATTATTATGCCTACAAAACAGAATGGAATACTATAAGGTTGTACTATTTCTTCAATTATATAACCTGCTAGCCAATATGCATCAGAGCCATATTTTTCTGTATAGATTTCTTTCTTTATTTCCATTTTATCCTTTATCTCTGAAACGTCATTTTTGTTATGTTGTTCAAGAGTGTTTACTTCTGTAGCTAATGTTGTATTGATTGATAGCAAACACAAGATTATTAATATTATTGCAATCGTTTTTTTCATTTTATACCTCCATATAAATTACTTTTTTCACTTATACTATCATACAATATTCTTAGAAAAATAGCAAGTTTATTTTATGATTTTTTTAAGAATTTTTCCAGAATGAAAAATAGGAAATATGTCTTGATTTTAGAAAACATATTTCCTTATATTTTATTCATGCTTATGTCTCTTTTACTTTTATATCTCTTACATGTTCTATTTTTTCCCATGTTGTGTTTGGTTTTATTAGTGCTTTTATGTTTATAAGTATCCAAGATCCTAAAAATAGAGGATAGCAAAGTATACCTTTTAGCATTGGTTTTATAGGTCTTTTGTCTAATAGTAGTGTTAATATTGCTGTAAGTGGTGGCATTATAAAGGTTGCTATTAAATATTTTGCATAATTAAATATTAGACCCGCAAGTGTCATTCCATCTCCAATGTAAATTATTAAATTTATTACTAATATTGAAAGTGTTACAACTAATATTGGCATGCCCATAAGATATAGTAGTCCATCAACATTCATCATTTTTTTGTTCCTTACAACCCCTGCTGCTAAGTCTTTTAAATAATACTTGAAGCATTGTATGTGACCTACTGACCATCTTGTTCTTTGTGTCCATGATTGTTTAAATCCTAATGGTTGTTCATCATATACTTTTGCATCTGTTGCCCATCCTAAACGTCTTCCTTTTGCTATGTTTATTAATGAAAATTCTATATCTTCTGTCAAGGTCTTTGTGTTCCAGCCTTCTGCTTTTATTAAATCATATTTTACCATAAAACCTGTTCCATTTAGCAAGGGTGATAATCCAATATTGTATCTTGCTAAATGATAAAATCTATGCATTGTCCAATAGAATAATGCGTATCCTGCTGTTACCCATGTGTCATCTGGATTTTTAATGTCTCTATATCCTTGTACTACTTCCTCTCCTTGACAAAGTTTTTTGTTCATTGCGTTCATAAATTCTTTATCAACAACATTATCTGCATCAAAAACGCAAAGTGCATCATATTCTGCATTTTGCTCTTGCATTTTGTTTAAAAACCATTGCATTGCATATCCTTTTGTTTTATGCTCTGGGTCATTTCTTTCATATACAATAGCTCCTGCATTTTTTGCAATATTTGCTGTATTGTCTGTGCAGTTATCTGCTATTACATATATATCTAGCAATTCTTTTGGGTAATTTTGTTCTTTTAAGCTTTCAATTAAATTCTTTACAACTTTTTCTTCATTATGAGCTGGAATTATTGCCATAAATTTATGTTGTTTATTTGTTAACAATGGTTTCTCTTTGAATTTTATTAATGAGCAAACACTTATTGCTATGTTATATAGCCAAAATATTGTAATTATTCCTATAAGTGCTTGTTGTAATATATACAAATAATCCATTTTTTTACTCCTTTACATTGCTTCTTCTGTAGTTATAACTTCATCTTCTTTATTATCTATAAATTCTAGACTACTAATAGATACTTCATATGCAGTTCTAGTTTCAACGCTTCCATCTTCATGTTTCTTTTCGTATGGTCTTGACTGAACTCTACCTACTAATTTCAATAATGTTCCTATTGGCATATCTTCACAGAATCTTGCATTTCTTCCCCATGTAATACATGGTATATAGTCTGATTTGTTATATGCTCTATTTACCGCTACTAATATATCTGCAATTTCTCTACCAAATGGTGTTTTTCTGTAGATTGGTTTTCTACAAATATGTCCTATTAATTGAACTTCATTAGGAACTTTTATTTCTTCTTCTTCTCCTTTTTCTCTAATTTCTTTTGCAAATACTGTTAATATTAATCTACTTTTTGTGTCTTCATATGTATTATAAGATCTGAATTGTCCTTCAATCACAACTTTTTTGCCAATACTTAAGTCAAAATTTGCAATTAATCTTTCTGATATTGTAATTGGTATAATATCAGATATTCCACTTAAACGTGGTATTTCTAAGTCAAAATTATAAAAGCTTTCTCCATAGATTTCGTGACTAAATTTTTTCTCACTTGTAACTTGACCAACTAATATAATATAGTTGTTTTGTGAATAATTTGTAACCAATTTTATTTCCTCCTTTTTTTCGTCCATAAGATATCTTTTGCTTATACTTTTGGACTAGTCTTTTTTTAGACATTTATATTATACTACGTTTTCTATGGTTTGTCTACATAAAATGGTAAAATTATGTTAGTTTTTTCTTTTTTTTCCTTTATTTTACTATTATTGTGCTTTTTTTATATCTAATACTTTATATTTAACTACACCGCCCGGAGTATTTGCTTCTCTGATTTCTCCCTTTTTTGCTCCTATTAATGCTGCACCTATTGGTGACACATTTGAAATTTTGTTTTGTGATAAATCTACTTCTGTTGAACCTACTATTGTGTATTCTAATTGTTCATCAAATTCTATGTCTAGTATTTTTACAGTGTTTCCCACTTGTACAGTTTTTGTATCGATTTCTGATTCATCTATAATTTTTGCATATCTTAGTTTGTTTTCTAAGTCTGCTATTTTTATTTCATTATCTGCTTGAGCATTTTTTGCTTCATCATATTCTGAATTTTCTGATAAGTCTCCAAATCCTAGTGCTACTTTAATTCGTTCTGATATTTCAGCTCTCTTTTCTGTTTTTAGATATTCTAATTGTTTTTCTAATTTGTTATACCCTTCTTGTGTTAATAAAAATTCTTTTTCTTCCATTTTTCATTACCCCTTTTTTATATTTATGTAGTTTCTTAATCTTACTCTACAAAATACATTTTGTCAAGTATAATTTTACAAAATTTATATAAATTCTTTTTTGTTTATTATTCCATTAATCCCTATTAGATTTTTAATTTTGATTTTATCTTTTTCTATTTGTTCAAAAGCTTTTATGGCTGTTTTGTGGTATAGTTTTCCTTCGTATATGATGTAATCTGCGAAACCATTAATTTTATATTTTTCTGGTATTTCTATTTCCCATCCTTTTATATTTATTCCTGAAAATTTCTTTGAAGTTATGTTTGTGTTTTTGGGTACATTTATAATTATTGCATTATCTGGAATATCTAATTTGTTTAGCATTTCTTCTGGGAAATCCATATTTACTATTATGTCTGAGCTGTTCAAATTTGTTTTTATATTATTTGATAGTTTTATTAGTATTCCTAATTCATGATATAAATAATCCACTATTTTTTTAAATTTTTTTGTATTGCTTGTTATTATGTTTAGTCTTTTTGTATTCCTAGCAATTAACATTATGTTTTCTATTGTTATGTCGTTGTTTTCATTTGTAAGTATTGTAATCTCTCCCGCTTCTATTCTACTTTTTTTGTACTTATATATTTTTTGTATTACATTATATATTAGGAATTTAGATAATCTTGTACCATCTAGGATATTAATATTGTAGCTATATAGTACATTTTTCGCTTCTTCATTTTGCATTAACTTTTCTTCTAGTATTACGTTTTTTACACTGTTCTCATATAGATATTTACTTAATTTTTCCATCACTCTTTTTACTGTTTTTTTTCTACTATTGCCATTTATGGGTATATATATTATTGTTTTGTCTTCTATTTGCTCTTTTTTCAATATGTTAAATATTCTATATATGAATTTTATCTTTTCAAATTGTTTTACATATATTATCATAAATATCACCTAAGATATTATATTTATGAAAATTACATTTATGTCAAATTATTTTTCCTCCTCCTATTAGAACATCATCTATATAGAAAACTACAGATTGTCCTCTAGTTATTGCTCTTTGCGGTTCAGCAAATTCCACTTTTGTAATTCCATTTTTTTCTGGGTATAGTGTTGCTGTTCCTTCTTTTGCACTATATCTTATTTTTGCTTGAATTTTTATTGGTTTGGTTTTATCTATATCTACTGTGTAATTTATATCTTTTGCATATAATACTTTCGAGTAAATATCTTTTTCTTCTCCTACGATTAATTTATTATTTTTAATATCTAAATCTATTACATATAGCGGATTTTCGTTCGATATTCCTAGTCCCTTTCTTTGACCTATAGTATAATGTATCAAGCCTCTATGTGTTCCTAATATTTTTCCTTCTTTATTTACAATTTGCCCTGGTTCTGATTTAACTTTGCCACTTCTTATTAAAAATCCTGCATAATCATCATCTGGAATAAAGCATATCTCTTGGCTGTCTGGTTTTTTTGCCGTAAGTAGTCTGTGCTGTTTTGCAATTTCCCTTATTTGCTCTTTATTCTCAAAGTTTCCTAAAGGGAATAAGACCTTTCCTATTATGTTCTTTGGAATATTATATAAAACGTAACTTTGGTCTTTTTTTCCTGCATTTGATTTTTTGAGTACAAATTGATTGTATTTTTTACTAAACTCAGTTTTTGCATAATGGCCTGTTGCTATGTAATCACATTCTAGTTCCATTGCTTTCTTGAAAAAGTAATGGAATTTTAAAAATTTATTACATTCTATGCAAGGATTTGGAGTTATTGCATTTTTATATGTTTCTATAAAATTATCTATTACGCATTCTTTAAATTCTTCTTTAAAGTTTAATGTATAGTGTGGTATTCCTAATTTATCACATACTCTTTTTGCATCTAATATATTATCATTTCCACAGCATTTACTTTCTTCGCCTTCGTTTTCTGGCTCCCATAACTTCATTGTTGCTCCTATCACTTCATATCCTTGCTCTAATAGTACAATTGCTGCTACACTGCTGTCTACTCCTCCGCTCATTCCTAATAAAACTCTTTTCATTTTACCATCCCTATTATTTCTGTTTCCTATTTTGGAAATCTTTTTTTATAAAATTCCAGCTATCTCGGCACATTTCTTCTATACTTTTTTCAGCCTTCCAATTTAGTTCTTTTTCTGCCTTACTTGGATCTGCATAACATGCTGGTATATCACCCGATCTTCTTTTTCCTATTTTATAGGCTATTTTTACATTGTTTACTTTTTCAAATGTTTTTACTAATTCTAATACTGAATATCCTCTACCTGTTCCTAAATTGTATATTTTAACACCTGATTCTTTTCTGATTTTTTCTAATGCTTTTAAGTGTCCTTTGCTTAAATCTACTACGTGTATATAGTCTCTTATGCCTGTTCCATCTGGTGTTGGATAATCATTTCCGAAAATTGTTAATTCTTTGTATTCTCCTATTGCAACCTTCATTATATATGGCATTATGTTGTTAGGTATTCCATTTGGCACTTCACCTATTAGTCCGCTTTCATGTGCTCCTATTGGATTGAAATATCTTAATATTGCTACTCTAAAATTTTTATCTGCATTGGCCGTGTCTTGTAGTATTTGCTCTATCATTAGTTTCGTACTTCCATATGGATTTGTTGTTGATAATGGAAATTCTTCTTTTATTGGTAGTTCTTTTGGATTACCATATACTGTTGCTGAAGAACTAAATACTAACTTTTTGCAGTTGTATTTTTTCATTAATTTTAGTAATACCAATGTCCCCGTTATATTGTTATGATAATATTCTATTGGTTTTTCTACTGACTCTCCTACTGCTTTTAGACCTGCAAAGTGTATAACTGATTCTATTTCTTTTTCCTTGAAAATTTCTTCTATTTTTTCCTCGTCTAATAAGTCTGCTTTATAAAATTCAAAATCTTTTTTAGTGATTTCTTTTATTTTTTCTAATACTTCTGGTGAACTGTTTGAAAAGTTGTCAACAATAACTAGTTCTTCTCCTGCTTTTAGTAATTCTACTACAGTATGACTGCCTATATATCCAGTACCTCCTGTTACTAAAATCTTACTCATATATACCCTCCTTATTTAGCTTCATATAAATTTTTGCCTTCTTCTATGTCTATTTTTAATGGAACCTTTAGTTTTATTACATTTTCCATTTCTTGTTTTAATATTTGCTTTACTTCTTCTTTTTCTTCTGGAATTACTTCTATTAGTAGCTCATCGTGTACTTGTAATATTATTTTTGATTTTAGATTTTTCTTATTTAGTTCTCTATATATATTTATCATTGCAAGTTTCATTATATCTGCTGCTGTTCCTTGTATTGGTGTATTCATTGCAATTCTATTTCCAAATTGTCTTACCATATAGTTGTTTGAGTTTATTTCTGGAACATATCTTCTTCTATGAAATAGAGTTTCTACATATCCTTCTTTTTTCGCTGTTTCTACAATGTTGTCCATAAAGCTTTTTATTCCTTGATATTTGCTTAAGTATTGCTCTATATATTGTTTTGCTTCTTTTCTTGATATTTTTAATTGTTCTGACAAACCAAAGTCACTAATTCCATATACTATTCCAAAATTAACTGCTTTTGCTCTTGTTCTTTGTTCTTTTGTTACCTCTTCAATTGGTGTGTTGAATACTTTTGAAGCTACTTGTGTATGAATGTCTTCATCATCATTAAATGCTTGTATCATATGCTCATCATTTGAAATATGAGCTAGTACTCTTAATTCTATTTGAGAATAGTCTGCATCTATAAATATTTTTTCTTGTTCTGGTTTGAAAACCTTGCGCAAATTTTTTCCTAATTCATTTCTTGTAGGAATATTCTGTAGGTTTGGATCTGTTGAACTTATTCTTCCTGTTGCTGTTACCGTTTGATGAAAGTTTGAATGTATTTTGCCTGTTTTAGAATTTATATATGGTATTAGGCCTTCTACATATGTTGAATTTAATTTGCCTATTTGCCTATATTCTAGAAGTTTTTCTATGATTGGGTGTGCATATTTTATTTTTTCTAATATTTCTACACCTGTTGAGTATCCTGTTTTGTTTTTTTTGCCCATTGGTAATGCTAACTTTTCGAAAAGAATTTCTCCTAATTGTTTTGGAGAATTTATATTAAATTCTTCTCCTGCAAGTTCATAGATTTCTTGTGTTAGCTCTTCTATTCTGTTTTTTAGTTCATCTCCAAATTCCAGTAGTTGTTTTTTATCTATATATATTCCTTGATATTGCATATCTGCTAAAACCTCTGATAGTGGCATTTCTATTTCATTAAATAATGTTAGTACATCTGTTTCTTTCATTCTGTTTGTTAATATATAATATAATTTATTAATTAAGTATACATATATATAGTTCTTTTTATCTAGTTTTTTAGGGTCATCAGCAGTTTCGAAAAATGTAAGCTGTTTTTCTTGTTGTTCTGTATTTTCCAAATATGTAGATATATCTATTTTTAGATATTCATTTGATAAATAGTCTATTGTATATTTGTTTATATTGGAATTTAATAAGTAGCCTGCTATTTCTATATCAAACATTAGATTTGTTGGTTGTATTCCTATTTGTTTTAATAGTATATAGTCTTGTTTTTGTTTGTATCCAATTTTTAATATGTTTATATTTTCAAAAATTTCTTGTAGAGCTTTTATATCTTTTATTAAGTAAGCTTTGTTAGCTTTTTCTGAATATACTGTTATACCTTCTATTATAGTATTTGTTATACCTATTCCGTTTTGCGGTTTTGTTATTAAATAATAATATATTTTTTTATTTTCTTTTATTTCTTGTTTTAAAGTTTCTAGCTGTTCTCCTGATATTTCTTCTCCTTGCAAATCTGTTATTTGTTCTTCATTGTAGTTTTGCTCTTTTTTTAGGTTAAATCTTTCTATAAATCTATTGAATTTGAGTTTAGTAAATATTTCTACTACTTTTTGCTTGTCCCATTCTGTAATTTGCATATCTTCTAATTTTTTATCTATTGGTGCATTTAAATCAATTGTTCCAAGTTCTCTTGATAGATATGCCATGTCTTCATTTTGTTCAATTTTTTCCTTTAATTTGCCTTTTAAGTTGTCTATATGTTTATATATTCCTTCAATATCTTTATAGTCTTTTATTAAATTTATTGCTGTTTTTTCTCCAACTCCTGGTATTCCCGGAATATTGTCTGAGCTATCTCCTGCAAGTCCTTTTACTTCAATTAAGCTTTTAGGTGAGAGTCCATATTTTTCAATTACTTTCTCTACTGTATAATCCTCTGTTTCAGTTTTTCCTTGTACTGTATGTGGTATTCTTACTTTTATATGTTCATCTATTAATTGAAAACTATCTCGATCTCCTGTTAATATAGTTACATCTAATTTTTCTTTTTGCCCCCATTTTGCAAGAGTTCCGGATTATATCATCTGCTTCATATCCTTCTTTTTCGATAACTTTAATATTCATTGCTAATAGTATTTCTTTTAAAATTGGCATTTGAATTGCAAGTTCATTTGGCATACCTTTCCTATTAGCCTTATATCCTTCATATAATTTGTGTCTATGAGTTGGAGCTTTTAGGTCAAATGTTACTACCATATATTCTGGTTTTATATCTTCTATTATTTTAAACATTATGCTTAAAAAACCATAAATTGCATTTGTATATGTGCCATCTTCTGTCATCATAAGTTTTGAAGTCATTGTTCCATAAAACGCTCTATTTAATATGCTGTTTCCATCTATTAGAACTAAATTTTTCAATATTTACCTCCTTTATTTCATTTTTTTTAAATCTGTTTTGGTTTAGTTGTTAATTATCTGCTCTATAACTTGTAATTTTTCGCTATGATAATTACTTATTATTTTATATTTTTATTTCTGATGTAGTCACCTTCAAATTCATTTTCAAGTATATCCATATGTAATCTATCATAATAATTCCCATTCAAAAATATTCCTTCTCTATTACATCCTGTATCTTTAAATCCACATTTTAAATAACATCTATGAGCTCTTTCATTTATAGCAATCAGTTCTAATCTTATACTATGTAAATTAAGATATTTAAAACCATATTCTAGTAACAATTTGATAGCTTCAGCCCCATATCCATTACTTCTGAAGTCTTTATCTCCGATAAATATTCCAAGAACAGCACTTCTTTGGATCCAATTAAAATGCTCTAAACCTATAGTTCCAATTAGTTTGTTATTATTTAGCTCAACAATATTGAAAACTCTATTTTCATTATTCTTTGCAGAATTTTCAAGCCATTCTTTTTCTCCAGTCAATGTTGTTATTTGTTCACTTCCACCAATATAGTCAGTTACTTGAAAATCATTCATCCATTCTGTGAATTTTTTAATTTCTTCTTCTGATGCACATCTAGGAGATAAATAAATTCTATCACCTAACATTTTTTTAAAATATTTCATAAAACCCTCCTATATATCTGTTCTCTTCTGAGCAAACAATTTCATTCCACATTATTTATTTTGTTTTTTCTTACTGTGGCATAAGTATCGTTCCTCCTCTGGACTCTTCCTATTTAACTGCTAAAAGTTGTGTACCCTGTCATTACTCCTTAAAACACTTGGTATAACAACATCTGGAATCTATTTCAATTCGCCAAAACCACAGATTTTAGCATTTTTCATAAGTTTATGTTTTCTTTTATATATAAAGGTTTGTCCGTTTTTGGGGTTAAAATATATACCCTCCTATTTTTTATCATTTATTTTCTTAGATTTCATTGTTAGCTTATCAAAATCTGATATATAATTTTTATCTTGTTTTACTTTAAATTTTTCATATTCTTTTGAAGCCTTTGTGTCAGCATCTAATTTAGAGATTTTTCCTTTCCCATCTAAAATTTTATAATGTCTCATTTTTAAAACATTATCAACTTCTTCTTTCCAATCTTTCATATACATTGGTATATTTCTTTCTGCACTATCTTCTGCAATATCAAGAAAAATATTAACAATATTATTTAAATTTTTTAGTTCTTGCTCATCTAAATAATTTTTAGCAATTACTACATCTGATTTTAGTATTTTTCCATCTGGAGATTCTTTCCAATTTGTCAATCCCATATTAGGTTTATTATTATCAACTCTATTATAAATTATCTCTGCCGCAGTTTCACCAGTTATTGCATAATGGAATTTATTTTGTATGCTAGCATAAAATTCTCTAGCAGTATCACTAGTATTATCGTAATCTATAGAACACTCTGCAAAAATATCAGTTATTTTCTGGTAAAACATTCTCTCACTAGTTCGAATTAATTTTATTCTTTCTAGTAATCTTTTAAAATATTCCTGATCAGATTTTCTTCCTTTCATAAATCTATCGTCATCTAATGCAAAACCTTGAATCATATAATCCTTTATAATTGCATTTGCCCATGTCCTAAATTTAATTGCAGGTTTTGAATTTACTCTAAATCCAATGGAAATAATCATATCAAGATTATAATAGCTAGTAGAATACTGTTGTTTATTATCATTTCCCATATGTGCAATTTTTGCACATGTGCTTTCTTTATCTAATTCTTCATCTTTATAGATATTGTTTATATGCCTAGTTATACCTGTTCGGTCTATTTTAAATAGTTTCGTTAAAGAGTCAATATTTAGCCATACATTTTCATTTTGTAATATAACTTCTATTCTGGTTTGTCCCTCTTCATCATTATAAAAAATTATATTATTTTCATTTCCAATTAATTTATTTTCCAATAGATATCTCCTTTCGTTCTTTAGCTTTAAAGCATTAGCAGTTGTCAAGTTTTTCTTAACAACTGAATTTTATCCTAGATTTTTCTAATATTATTAAAGCTATTTCTTGAATAATACACATAGAATGGAATATTATTTTTTGCAGTTTAAGTATCTGTCTTCCTCGGAAAATACACATCCACAATATTTTTGCATATATAGTCCAAGTTCTCTTGCTTTTGCTTGTCCTTGTCTGAAGCCTGATCTAAAGTCTATGTATAAAAAATTTATATCATATTTTTGTGCTAATTCTTCACAGATTTTTTTTAATTGGTCATGTTTTTGATATGGACTCACAAATAAGGTGGTTGTAAAAGTATCATAACCATTTTGTTTTGCATATTGTATTGTTTTTTCTAGTCTTACTTTGTAACAATAATTTGTACATCTATTTTCTAAGTCATCTATTACATTTTTACAAAATTCTTTTAGACCGTATTCTTCTTCAAATATAGCAGTAATTCCTATATTGTTGGCATAATCCTTTAAGCAATCTCTTCTTGCTTGATATTCTTTATATGGATGAATGTTTGGGTTATACCAATAAAGCGTTGGTTCTATATTTTGTTCTCTTAAATTATCTATGCAGTACACACTACATGGTGCACAGCATGTATGCATTAATAGTTTCATTTTTATTGCTCCTAAAAATTTATTCTTTCTTATATCTTATTATATATTTTTTCATTCATTTTCCTTTTTTATTATATATTTAGGTCTATTTTTTATTTCTAAATACATTTTCGAAATATATTCTGAAAGTATTCCTATTGATATTAATTGTATGCCCCCTATAAATAGTATTGTTGTAAATATTGAGGCATACCCTGGCACATCTCTACCAATAATCAAAGTTTGTAGAATGATTACTATAGTAGAAATTATAGCTATTATGGATATCAAGAAACCTACTAGAATTGATGCTTTTAGTGGTGCGGTTGTAAATGATGTTATTCCTTCTATTGCATAAGAAAATAGTTTAAAGAAATTCCATTTTGTTTTTCCTGATGTCCTATCGATATTATCTATAAGTATATATTTGGTCTTGAAACCAACCCATGTGAATATACCTTTCGAAAATCTATTATATTCTTTTAAAGATAATACAGCTTCTACAACTTCTCTTTTCATTATTCTAAAGTCTTGAACATTTTCCTCCATAGGAACAAAAATTTTTATTAATTTATAAAACATTTTTGAGAAAAAGCTTCTAATCGGAGGTTCTCCTTTTCTATTCTTTCTTTTGGTTGCTACCACATCAAAGTCGCCTTCTTCTATTTGTTTTAACATCTCTAGAATTGTAACTGGTGGATGTTGTAAATCAGCATCCATTAATACGACATAATCACCTATAGCACTATTTAAACCTGCATATATTGCTGCTTCTTTTCCAAAATTTCTTGAGAAACTAATCAACTTTATACGACCATCTTGATTTCTTAATTTTTTTATGATTTTCTCAGTGTTATCCTTGCTACCATCATTTATAAAAATTAATTCATATAAATATCTATGCTTTATTTTTTCTACAACTTTTTTTATTTCATTGTAAAAATTATCTATATTCTCTTCTTCATTGTAGCATGGTACTACTATTGATACAGTTTCCATTATGATTTTCCTCCTAAAATAAATTTATATTTTTTTACTTGTACTTTTTTTTTACTTATATTATAATATATTATATATTTTCGAAAGTAAAGGGGTTAGACTTAAAAATATGAATAAACAAAGAATTTTTAATGAAAAAATATTATATTGGTTTATATTCATATTGTATTCAATATTGAATTTATTTTTAATGTTAAGGCATGAACCATGGAGAGATGAAATACATGCTTGGTTAATGTCTAAAGAGTTATCTTTTTCTGAATTAATAGTAGCTAGTAGATTTGACGGTCATCCAATATTGTGGCACTTAATTTTAATGCCTTTTGCTAAAAGCGGTTTTCCAATAATAACTTTAAATATAATTTCATATATTATCATTCTAATTAGTGCGTGGTTATTATTATTTAAGGCAAAACTATCTTTATTCTTTAAAGTAATCGTGCTGTTCACTATACCTTTTACATATATTTACTCTGCTATTTCTAGAAATTATTGTTTAATTGTTTTGTTTCTAGTTTTGATTGCTTTATTATATGATAAAAGATATGAAAAACCTATATTGTATAGTATATTAATAGCATTATTAGTACATACTCATTCTCTTGTTTGGGGTATAGTTGCTGGATTAACTATTACTTTTCATTTTTACGAAATTCTATTGTTCTTTAAACATAAGAACAAAGCAAATATTAAAAAGGTGCTAATAGGTCTATCATTAATCGTTGTTAGTACTATATTAGTTGTGTTAGAATTATATGGAACTACTAATACTGATTATGGGGTATCTATAAGCTCATATATTCTTCGTTTTGTAGGGTTTCTTATAATTATTCTACTCTCTTTCTTAATATTTACCGTATTTAATAAATCATACTTTAAAGAATATTTGATACTCTTTTTTGGATTTTCTTTTCAAATATTAATATATACATGTGTTTATTCATCAGTTTTGTTTCAAAGATTTATGCTTATATTTGTATTAATTTTATTTTATTTGCTTCTATTATCGAAAACAGATATGGCAGAGCGAAAGCTTAATATACTTTGTATAATTTATCTATTATTTATGTGCGTATTTGCTTCTAAAAGTTTTTATAATACCATAACACATGATGTTAAGTATCCTTACTCTTCTGCACAGGAAATGGCGAACTATATAAATAAAAATTTACCTGCCAACACAACTATTTTAATAGATGCATCCATTATTGGTCAATCAATTATACCATATCTAGATACCGCTAATTTTTATGATATAGCATACGACTCATATGTTACTTGTGCGAATGTATCACATGATAGAGGAAAAATATTAAATGCTTTAAATAATTTAAATCAAACTTACTCAGGCAAGTATATAATCATATGTAACCATTTTGTATCACTAGATTCTAGTTATGCAGAGCTGATTTTTGAAACTAAACTTAGTATGGTTAATGAAATTTTCTCATTATATTACATATATTAGTATGATTTTAAAAATGTGCTTAAACTTTTTTATTCCTAAGCACATTTTTTTATTGGTTAATAACCAGTATCTAATTAATATAACATGTTATATACAGTGTATTTCCCATTGCAAGATATCCTTTATCTGTATCAACTTTACTTAAATATTTTGTTTTTTCTTCTTCTGTCATGCATCTTTTTTCTAATTTTTTATTTCCAAAATATTCTATTATCTCCTTGGAAGACCAACATGTTCTTAATGCACTCCAATTCATAACAGAATAATCAGTAAGTAGGTCGTGGTACACTCCCTTATATGAATTTTTGTAATCCAAGTAGATTGCTATATATGTTACTTCTACATTGTTTTCTGCTTCGTAGCATTCAATATAATTAGCTATATTTTTTGCTTCTTGGATATCCCTTATATCTATTTTCTTACTTATTTCTATATTATAAATATAGCTATAGGTATTCAAAATTCCATATATAACTAAACTAACCATAAAACATATTGATATAATTTTATTATTACTAAAAATATTTGTCTTTGTTACTAAAAACAAATAAACAACACCAATGCAAGCACCTACAGAGAATCGTATCCTTGTTGAAAATAACGCACTTGTCCCACTAAGTGTAGGTATTATGGCTGCTCCTAAACATATTACAACTATTATTATTATATTTAAGAAATTTATATATTTTTTTAATTTTTTTTCTTTACATAGTAATGTCAGTAAGCTTATGAATGCTATTGTATAAAGATAATATCCATAGTGAAGAGTATTCATAAACATATTAATAACTTGCTTGAATCCTAATACAAAATTGTATATTATATTAAACTGTAGTCTATGTTGCTCTATTTGTAATATGTGGCAAGTCAGATTAATTTGTATCATATTTATTGATATGGCTACTATTATTGGACAACATGCCCACAACATATCTTTTAATATTTCTAAAAAATCCTTATTATTTAAAAGCTCAAATAATATTAAAAATGCAAAGAATGCAGATACTGTTCCCTGATAGCAGAATACACCTAAGCACGCAAATACTATGGATTTTATTATACCTTTTTCTAAACAACTTTTTGCTGCTAACATATAAAAATACACACTAAGTGCCATTATAATAGTTTCTGCAAAATATAGGTTTTCTAGATACATTGCATTGAAAATAGTATAATATGATGCTATGATTAAAATAAATATCTCAAGAAGGCTCCACTTTTCTTTTTCTTTTAAGCAAATATTTTTTAGTTTTATTATCATTATGGTTGAGATTATTAATCCTCCCATCAAAGATAATGTAAACAAACTTTCATAAGGAATTTTTAGTAAAAAGCCTATATAATATAACAATGCAGAGAATATTCTTCCTCCTGGCAAAAAGTTTTCTTTTAAATATTGTATATAGCCTATATTAATAAGATTGTAGCTATCAGTTGTATAATGCTCTGTCAGGAAATTTTTAAAAATTACAACATTTATTAATAGGATTATACAAAAAATTATTGCATCTTTATATATTTTTTTATTAAATCTCTTCAATTTTTTCTCCTTTAATTTTTGTTGTTTTTTTCTTTTGTTTCATAATTTATTAAATTTATTTCATAGTCTTCTCTATGTTGTTTTACTATTGTATCTAGTATTACTCCACATTGTAATATTATTATTGCTAGTATCTCTAATCCAGTAGCAAGTATTGCTGATGGTATTTTATAAATATATCTATATTTTATAAATTCCATTATTACAGGTGCTCCAATAATAATTCCTAATAGAATTATTATAAAACCAATACACCAAAAGAATTTTCTTGGCTTAAAGTCTTTGTACATTTTTATTATAGTCTTTATAACTTTCACTCCATCATTTACTGTGTTTAATTTAGAGACACTCCCCTCTGGTCTATCTCTATATTCTATTGGTATTTCTTTTACTATAAATTTTTTATCTAGAGCATGTAGTGTCATTTCTGTTTCAATTTCAAATTTTGAGCTAAGAACTGGAATATTTTTTACAAACATTTTATTAAAAGCTCTATATCCACTCATTATATCATTCAAATTTGACTTGAATACTGTATTAATAGCTTTTTTCACTAAATTGTTTCCAAAATTATGAAACTTTCTTTTATTCTCTTTCTTATATGTACCATTAGATAATCTATCGCCTACAACCATATCTGCGGTGTTATTTCTGATAGGTTCTATTAGCTTATGTACAAATTCCGCAGGATATGTATCATCTGCATCAACCATAATATATATATCTGCATCTATTTCTCTAAACATTCTTCTTACTACATTGCCTTTTCCCTGATTATACTCATTTCTTACTATTACGCCACATTTACTTGCTATTTCATAAGTTTTATCCTTAGAATTATTATTGTAAACATATATATCCGCTTCTGGCAACTCTCTTTTAAAATCTTCAATTACCTTTTTTATTGTTAATTCTTCATTGTAGCATGGTATTAAAACAGCTATTTTTTCATTGTTCATATTTTATTCCTCTCTTATCTATTTTGAATGGTTATTGCTATTTTTTTATGTTAGCATTTTTATATAATTATTTACTTTTTTTATGTTTTTTATTTCTTCTAATTTTTCTTTTTATATGCCCAGAATTTATTTAGTATAAAATTAACTGGTATAGTTACAACTAAATTCATTAATGTTGCAATATAGTGAGGTATTCCTAATAATTGTTCCTCTAGATATAACAATATTGCTGTTAGAAACACTCCTGTAACTGAATATGAAGCATATACTTTGAGTAATGTCTTCCAAAAATTTCTATTCTCTTTTTCTTCTGTAAATACAAATTTTCCATTTAGCATAAATGAAATAAATACTGTTATTACAAAAGCTATTATATTACTTATTTGTTCATGCAAATGTAATAAGTAATATGAAGTATTTGTAATCACATAGGATAATACTGTATTTATTGCTCCAACTGTTCCAAATTTCATGAATTGAAGTATTGATTCTTTAATCTCTTCTTTGTTTTTCATTATTCTCACCTTTTACTATTTTATTTATTGTTGTAACCCTAAATGTTCATATGCTTTTGGCAATACTACTCTTCCTCTTGGGGTTCTTCCTATAAATCCTTTTTGCATTAAATATGGTTCGTATACATCTTCTATTGTTTCTACTTCTTCTCCTATTGTTGAGGCTAATGTTTCTATGCCTACTGGTCCTCCTGCATAGTTTTTTATAATAGATTCTAGTATTTTTCTGTCTATATTATCTAATCCCATATTATCTATTTCTAGTTTTTGTAGAGAAATATCTGCTATTTTTTTTGTAATATTTCCATCTCCTAAAACAGAAGCATAATCTCTTACTCTTTTTAGTAATCTGTTTGCAATTCTTGGAGTTCCACGTGAGCGTTTAGCAATTTCCATACTACCTTCTTCATCAATTTTTATTTCTAAAATTTCTGCTGATCTTTTTACTATTGTCTTTAAATCATTGTCTGTGTATAATTCTAATCTATTTACTATTCCGAATCTATCTCTAAGAGGTGTTGTGATTGAGCCTGCTCTAGTCGTTGCACCTACTAGTGTAAATTTAGGTAAATCTAGTCTTATTGATCTTGCACTTGGTCCTTTTCCTATAATTATGTCTAAATTATAATCTTCAAGTGCTGGGTACAAAATTTCTTCTACACTTCGATTTAATCTATGTATTTCATCAATAAATAAAACATCATTTGGTGCTAAATTTGTAAGAAGAGCAGCTAAATCTCCTGGCTTTTCTATTGCTGGTCCTGAAGTTATTCTTATATTTGAATTCATCTCTGTTGCAATAATATTTGCTAATGTTGTTTTTCCAAGACCTGGTGGTCCATATAGTAATACGTGATCTAAAGGTTCTCCTCTTTTCTTAGCTGCTTCTATATATATTTTCATATTTTCTTTTACTTTGGTTTGCCCAATATATTCATTTAATGTTTTAGGTCTTAAAGAGCATTCTGATGTTTCTTCATCATTGTTTTGTAAGTTTGGAACTAATAAATTATCGTTCTCCATCTAAGATTTTCCTTTCCTCTAGTCTTTTACAACGCTTATCCTAATTTCTGATACATTTTTATACTCATATTTTATGTTGAATTTGATTGTTTCACTTGCATTAAGTATTTCTTCTCTTCTATATTCAGCTCCAAGAAATTTGCCTTGTTCGTTATAAAAATCAAATTTAATACATAAATTTTTAATCAATTTATCTGTATCATTTGTTATATTTCCATTTATATATCCTTTGTTTTTAGCTACTTTGCTTTCAGTAACTTCAATTTTTGGGCTCTTAACTAAAATATCGTAATTTTTCATATCTTTATAATAAGTTTTTGTTAAGAAATACACAAATATTTGAACTACCAAATATATAATTAGTAATAACAATGTGTATTTAAAGATTTTTTTCATACTACATTCCTCATTTCTTTTATTATTTGTTCCAATTATACTATAACTTGCATAAATTGTAAATGCTATCTTTACCTTAATTTTAAATATTTCATTGCTTCATATATGTTCTTAACTCCTATTATAGTTGCTGTATATTTTCCTTTTAATTGTTTCTTATTACTTTCAGGTATTATGCATGTTTTGAATCCCAACTTCTCTGCTTCTTTTATTCTTTTCTCTATCATATTTACACTTCTTACTTCACCTGTTAATCCTACTTCTCCTATTGCTATTGTTTCTAAAGGTATACTAATATTTTTATAACTTGAAGCTGAGGCTAGTATTATTCCTAAGTCTAATGCTGGTTCATTTATTTTTATTCCTCCAACAATATTTAGATATACGTCTTGATTTCCAAATGGCATTCCTACTATTTTTTCTAGTACTGCTATTAATAAGGTTAGTCTATTGTAATCTATTCCATTTGCTGTTCTTCTTGGAAATCCGAATATAGTTTGAGAAGTTAAGGCTTGTAGCTCTACTAGAATTGGTCTTGTTCCCTCTATGCTTGCTACCACTATTGAGCCTGGCGGATTTTCTTCTCTTTCTCCTAATAATACTGATGATGGATTTTGTATCTCGGTCATTCCCTTGTCCTGCATTTCAAACATTCCTATTTCATTTGTTGAGCCAAACCTATTTTTTACACCTCTTAGTATTCTATATGAAAAGTATCTCTCTCCTTCTAAGTATAATACTGTATCTACCATATGTTCTAAAACTCTGGGTCCTGCTATATTTCCGGTCTTTTGTAACATGTCCTATTATTATTGTGGTTATTTTTTGTTCTTTGCATGTTCTCATTATTTTTGATGTTATTTCTCTTACTTGACTTACACTTCCTGGACTTGAGCTTATTTCATCTGAGTACATTGTTTGGATTGAATCTATTATAACTAGTTTTGGTTTTACTTTTATGATTGCATCTTCTATAAGCTCTATGTCTGTTTCTCCTAAAAATAATATATTGTCATTACTGATTCCTAATCTGTCTGCTCTTATTTTTATTTGTTCTGCTGATTCTTCTCCTGAAATATATAGAACTTTTCCTTCACCTTCAACCTTATTACATATTTGCAAAATTAATGTGGACTTTCCTATTCCTGGTTCACCTCCTAGTAGTGTCAGTGAGCCTTTTACTAGTCCTCCCCCTAGAACTCTGTCTAGTTCTTCAAAGCCTGTTGAGGTTCTTTTTATGTCTTGCTTTTGTATTTTGTTTAAGATTGTTGGTTCAGCTTTTTCTTTTGTTGTTGATTTTCCTACTACTTTATTTTGAGTCTTTTCTTCATAGCAAGTATTCCATTCATTGCAGGCTGGACATTTTCCAAACCATTTTGGTGATTCATTTCCACAATTACTACATACAAATATTGTTGATTGTTTTGGCATTAATTTCTCCTTTTTTTAAAAAATCGAACCCTCCGAAGCACTTTGTAGGTGTCTTTGGCAAGTGTTCGATTTAGTGGGCTTTAATTTTATCTATTAAATATTTTTTGAAATTCCTCTGCTGTTATTGTTTCTTTTTCTAGTAACTTTTGAGCTACAGCGTGTAGTTTGTCCATATGTTCTAAAATTAGCTCTTGTGCTTTTTTGTATGCTGTATCTATTAGTTCTTTTACCTCTACTCCTATTATATCTTCTATGTTGTTTCCAAATGCTTGCAATTCATATTGTTCTTTTGATTCTAGGTTTATTGGTCCTACTCTGTCGCTCATTCCATATTTTCTTACCATATCTTTTGCAAGTTCAGTTGCTACTTCTATATCATTACTTGCTCCTGTTGAGATATCGTTCAGTGCTATTTGTTCTGCGGCTCTACCTCCAAGCAGTGCTACGAGTTTTTCTTCCATTTCTGTTTTTGAAATGTAGTATTTGTCTTCGTTTGTTTTATACATTGTGTATCCTCCTGCTAGTCCTCTTGGTATTATTGATACTTCTTTTACGTCTTGTTGTGTTTCTAAATATTTACTTACTATTGCATGTCCTGCTTCGTGATATGCTGTTAGTTTCTTATCTTTTTCTGATATTACTCTGCTATTTTTTTGTAGTCCAACTGTTACCTTTTTTACAGCTTCTTCTAAGTCATCCATTACTATTTTTTCGTGTTGTCTTGTAGTTGCAATTATTGCTGCTTCATTTAATACATTTGCAAGTTCTGCTCCTGTAAAGCCTGCTGTATCTGTTGCAATATCTTTTAAATCTATGTCTTCTCCTAAAGGCTTATTTGCAGAATGAATTTTTAGTATTTCTTCTCTTCCTTTTGCATCTGGTACTGCTATTGTTATCTGTCTATCAAATCTTCCTGGTCTTAATAATGCTTTGTCTAGCATTTCTGGTCTGTTTGTTGCAGCTAACACTATAACTGTTTGATCACTATCAAATCCATCCATTTCTACCAATAATTGATTTAAGGTTTGATTGTTTTCAGATTCTGCCCCACTTCCACCAGTTCTTCTTGCTCCTATTGCATCTATCTCATCTATAAATACTATACATGGAGATACTTTTTTTGCTTTTTCAAATAATTTTCTAACCCTTGATGCACCTAGTCCTGCAAACATTTCTATGAATTCCGAACCACTCATTGATATAAATGGTACTTTTGCTTCTCCTGCAATTGCTTTTGCAATCAAAGTTTTACCTGTTCCTGGTTTTCCATAGAGTAAAATACCTCTTGGAATTTTTGCTCCCATTTCTTGAAATTTTTTAGGTTCTTTTAGGAAATTAACTATTTCTAGTAATTCATTTTTTTCTTCATCTAAACCTGCAACATCTTTAAAAGTTATATTCGTTTTTTCACTCTCTGCATCATATAGCTTTCCTTTATCTCCTAACCCTTGCATTTTGAAAAGTACAACAAATAAAGCTACTATCATTATTGTTGGTAATAAGCTTAATAATGTATCAGATATTCTAAGTATTATGCTAGTTTTCTTTTGTTTTAAATCTATTAGATTTCCTTCTTGTACTTTTTCCTGTACTAGTTCTATAAATGCTTGTGTACTAGGTACAATTGCATTTTTTTCTTCTTCCTCATTTTTTAGTTTTACTTTTATTGCTGTACTACCTACTGTCATTTCTATTTTTTCTACTGCATTTTCATTAATCTTAGTTATTAACTCTGTGTATGAAATTTCTTTGCTATTTTCTTTATTATTATTTCTGTTTATTAATGAAAATCCTATTATTACTGCTATGACTATTATAATTATAGAAAATATAGTATAGTATATTTTATCTTTATTATTATTTTTGTCTTTCATTATTTGTACTCCCTTCTGATTTCTTTAGATATATATATTGGATTTACTTCTAAAGTAGCAATATCTCCTGTTTTTATATTCGTGTCCGTTATATCTGCTATTGTATGATACATACCGTATTGTACCTATTATATTATATCTTTTATTATTTATTTCCACTGTTAATTTACGTTTTTTAAAAATACTTTTTATCTCTCTAAATGCTCTTCTTAGTTTATCTATTAATCTAAACATGTCCGTATTTTGAATTATATGATATCCTTCAAAATATCCTATTGGAATTACTGCAATCTTAGTTTCTTTCTTGGTTTTGTAACTATTTAAATAACTTATGTTAAATTTAGGTGGAACTACTTTCACTTCTGCTATACTTATTTCCAGTTGTCCTATTTTTTTTAACCCTATATTGTTTTCAGAGCATACTCTCCCAGTAAATATTGAGCCTAATCTTGCTGAGTTTAAATGCATTTCTGGATAATTTAAAATCGCTGGTGAACTGCAGATATGTTTTAAATTGATTTTAATATCATTTTCTTCAAGCATTGCAAGGATCTTCTCAAATCTTTTGAATTGTTTTAATGTGTGCTTATTATTTTTGCAATATGAATCAGAAAAGTGTGAAAATATTCCTTCTGTTTTAATATTTTTATCTAAAGTTTTTAGAGCTTGTAGTATTTCTTCATGATTCTTATATACAAATCCATATCTTCCAAAACCAGTATCTATTTTTATATGTGTTCTTATATTATATCCTTTTGTAGCAAGTTCATTTACGAGTTTAACACTTTCTTTTGAATCTATTGTTATTATTATGTTGTTTTTTATTGCTTCTTCAAGGTCTTTCTTATCATATATTGGGGAAAGCATTAGTATGTTTTTACACATTTTCTCTTTGCTAAGCATTAATGCCTCTTCTATTGTTGCTACTGCTAAATATTCAATACCATTTTCTACTAATATTTGAGAATACTGTTTGAGTCCTAGTCCATAGCCATTACCTTTAACAACAGCTATTATTTTGTAATCATCATTTTGTGAAATTTCTCTTACATATGTTTTTACTCTTTTTATGTTATGTTCCAAGTCATTCCTATTTATGATTAATTGCTTCAATTTCTTTTCCTCTTTCTTTCAATCTATTTTTAATCCCTGCAAATCTTTTGTATAGTTTTTCTGTTATTTTATATATCTTATATGTTAATGGTCTATAATTTATATATAACTCTCCTATAAATTCTGTAAATTCTGCATTGAAGCCTTTTTTAAATCTATATAATCCATATTGTGGATGTTTTTCATCAACTATTCCCACAACACCTCTGAAATCATACATATCTTTTTTATTTTCTATCGCATATTTTATCATTTCCCATTGTAATAAATAATTTGGCATCAAGTTTCTATGTTCATTACTACTTGCTCCATATAAATACCAAATTTTATTTCCATAAATTATATCTATAATTCCTGATATTGGCTTATCTTCGTAATATGCCATCATTAATTTCATATGATTTGGTTCTAATATATCATACATTTTTTCGAAATACTCTAATGGTCTTATCATAAAGTCATCTCTTTTTCCTGTTATTTCCATTATTTTGTGAAAGTCTTTCAAATCTTCTTTCTTTCCTTCTTTTATTACAACACCTTTTTTGGTGGCTAATCTTATGTTATATCTAGTTTTTTGATGGAAATCCGAAAAAATTTCTTCTTCAGTTTTGTCTTTTATATTTAGCCTAAATACATATCTTGGTTGTATTCCATCTCCGAAATCTTTTCCATCATCTTTTATTCTAAAACCTAATTTTTCAACTATTTTTCTGAATTCTTTATCATCACTTTTTATATCTGGTTCCCATTTTAATGTAAAGGCTTTGTATTTTGTTGCGAGCTCTTTCAATCCTTCTGTTAAATCTTTCAATATTTCTTCGTTATGTGTGTCACAAATAGGTCCTCTTGAAACATACATAAAATGGCCGAAAAATTGGTATTTTCCTAATAAGTACGCTTATAGCTCCTACAATTTTGCCATCTTTATCTTTTGATAATATAATCTCATTCTTCCAAGCTTGTTTTACTCTTCCCCATTCTAAAGATTGTTGAAAATTACATCTTTCATTACTTTCTAAAAACTCTGTATATGCTTTTTTATCATTTTCAGTTAAAATTTGCATTAGTTTGTCCTTTCTTCGAAGTATGGACGAGCAATGCTCACCCCTACACCAATTTTTTATTATTAATTGTTAATTATAGCGAAAGCTGTACATTGCGTCCAGTTGGTATGTATTGCCTATATTTAACATGCCCCATATCTAGCATCTTTTTAGATGCTTTTATACTTTCTGTATCTGCATATTTGTCGGATTTATATATTACTTCTTTTATTCCTGATTGTATTATCGCCTTTGCACATTCATTGCAAGGAAAAAGTGCTACATAAATTTTGCTGTTTTTTAAGGTTGTTCCTGTATAATTTAGTATGGCATTTAATTCTCCATGGCATACATAAGGATATTTCGTTTCTGCATATTCTCCTTCTCTTTCCCACGATATTGCATCATCTGAACATCCTATAGGGAATCCATTATATCCAATTGATAATATTTTATTATCTTCACTTACAATGCATGCACCAACCTGGGAATTTGGATCTTTGCTTCTTTCTCCAGAAAGAAGTGCAACCCCCATAAAATATTCATCCCAGCCTATATAATCTTTTCTTTTTGGCATATTCCCCTCCAATTACTTATTATTTATATTTTTTCAACTGTTACTCCATCTTTGCTGTCTTTTACTGTATATCCCAATTCTTTTATTTTGTCTCTTAATTTATCTGATAGTACCCAGTTTTTTTCTTGTCTTGCTGTTTTTCTTTGTTCTATTAGTTTTAATACATCTTCAGGTATTTTTTCTTGTTTTGTTTCTAATGGTTCTTCTATTTTTATACCTAGTACTTTATCAAAGTCTAATAATAGGTCTGCTAGTTTTTTTGATTTTACTGGATTTTTTACAATATCCCAAACCACACTCATTGCTACTGGCATATTTAAGTCGTCGTTTATTGCTTCTAAAAATTTGTTTTTGTATTCTTGTACAATGTTGTCTTCTATTTTTTCTGTTCCTAATTTATGTCTCTCATATCCTTCTTTTAATTTAATTAGTGAATTTTGAGCATTTGTTAATCCTTCCCATGTGAAGTTTAACTTGTTTCTATAATGTGATGTGAAACATAGCATTTTGTAGCTAAGTGCATCATATCCTTTATCTATTAAATTTTGTACTAAATAAGTGTTTCCTAAGCTTTTAGACATTTTTCCACCATCTATAAGCAAGAAATCACAATGCATCCAGAATTTTGCTGGTATTTTCCCTGTGCAGCCTTTACTTTGTGCTATTTCATTTTCATGATGTGTTGGTACTAAGTCTATACCGCCTGTATGAATATCAAATACCTCTCCTAAGTATTTGTTGCTCATTGCTGAACATTCTATATGCCACCCTGGATAAGACAATCCCCATGGACTTTCCCATTTCATTATATGGTTCTCTGGTGCTTTTATCCAAAGTGCAAAATCGTATGGATTTCTTTTTTCTTCATCTATTTCAACTCTTGCACCCGCTTTTTGATTACGTAAGTCTATTCCAGATAAAATTCCATATTTGTCTAATTTTGAAACGTCAAAATATATTGCGGTTGAAGTTTCATATGCATATCCATTATCTAATAATTTTTGAACATAGTTCATCATTTCTTGAATATGCTCTGTCGCTTTGCATATTATTTCTGGTCTATCTATATTTAATCTGTCAAAGTCTTTTAAAAATTCTGCTGTGTAATATTTTGCAATCTCTAATGGTTCTTTTTTTTCCTCTCTTGCTGCTTTTAACATTTTGTCTTCTCCTTCATCTCCATCAGATACTAAATGTCCAACATCTGTTATATTCATTACATGCTTTAGTTTATATCCATTATATTTTAATACTCTTCTTAATGTGTCCATAAATATGAAGGATTTCATATTTCCAATACTTGCATCTTTATATACTGTGGGTCCACAAGTATATATTCTAACAGTGTTTCCTTCTAATGGTTTAAATTCGTCTTTTGTTTTGGTTAGTGTATTATAGAATCTTATACTCAAAAATTTTCCTCCTCTACAATAAGTGATTATTATTGTTGCATAAAACTACTAAATTGGCAGATTAAAAATCTGCCTAATTTATGGTGTAATATCTTCAATAATTATTCTTCTAGCTGTATTGTTATTATTGTTTGTTGTATTGTTGTTTATTTCATTATTTACTGGATTACCTGGATTGCCTGGATTATCCGGTTTATCTGGTTTGTCTGGTTTATCCGGATTGTCCGGATTGTCCGGATCCTCTGGGTTTTCTGGTTCATCTGGTTTGTCTGGCTCTTCTGGAGCAACTGGTTCTTCTATTGGCTTTGTGTGTATATTACAGTGCTCAGATATTAACATATATTCTGCATCTTTTGCTCTATGCCAATCGCCTGTTTCGGTTTCTGGTCTTGTTATAAATACTTTTGTTTGTCTATTTGTACAATATTCTCCTGCTAACAAACCTGTATCTAAGCATATATCTGCTTCAACATGGCAAGTACATTCCTCTGTTGGTACTGTTCCTTTTATAAAGTATTCCGTATATACCTGATTTCCTCTTGGATCATTTTTACAAACTTCTGTTGCTAGTTTTCCTGAACACTTACATATTGTAGCCGTTGTTACATTGTTTGGTCTTGTATCTGAAAATCTCGCTTTAGGCAATCCAGTATGTATTTGTTCCATTACTCCATCCCAAATTTTACCTGCATTATTTATACTTACAGATCTTACTTGTTCTTTTTTTATATTATTGTCATATCCATACCATGTTGCTGCTGTGTAGTATGGTGTGAATCCGCAAAACCATCTATCAGTATCATTGCTAGATGTTCCCGTTTTTACTCCTACACTTATTCCTGAAATTCCAGCATATCCACCTGCTCCAGATCTTACAACTTCTGTTAGTATCTCTTTTACTATATATGCTGTAGCTGTTGACATTACTGTTCTTGATTCTTGTTCTGCTTGTAAAACAATATTTCCTTCTGAATCTACGACTTTTGTATAAAATGTTGGTTCTATATATACACCATCATTTGCTATTGATGCATATGCAGCAGCCATTTGTAGAGGGCTTGCTTCTATACTTCCCAATGCCATTGTAATATTTATTTGTTCTTCAGAAGCAGGATAAATTCCTACACTTTTCAAAAATTCTGCTGATCTGTCTGTTCCAACGTCTGAAATTGCTTTTAGCATAGGTATATTTTGTGATGTTGCTATTGCATATCTTACAGTTGTTAATCCTTTATATACATGACCATAATTTTTAAAGTTTGCATATTTTCCACTTGTATATCTAATGTCATCATATACTGATCCCGCTGTAATTATTCCACTATCTATACCTGGACATAATACTGCTAAAGGTTTTGCAGATGATCCTGGTTGTCTGTAACTTTGTGTTACTCTATTTAGTCCAAAGGCTGTTGTTTTTTCTCCAATTCCTCCAACTGTGGCTAAAACATATCCTGTTTTGTGATCTATAAGTACCATTGCTGTTTGTATAGTTACTGGGTTTCCTGCCTCATCAAATTCATATTTAGAATATTCAATATATTTATCTCGTTTTACTTCCTCCTCCATAATTTTTTGTATGTCTGTTCGTTGAGTTGTATATATTGTAAGTCCTCCACTTTTTACATAATAATCTAAATATTCCTTTGTCCAATCTGGATGTTTCTCTTTAAGTTCTTTTTTTACTTGATTTATTGCAGCATCTGTGTGATATGAGAATATCGTTTGTATTATAGTTCCTTTATTAAATGCCAATCCATTTTCTATTTCTGCTATTGCTGTTTTGTATTCTTCCTCAGTTATTGCTGCTTTATGTTCTGGATTTTCTTTACTTAATTCATGCATTTTATCTAATACTATTTTTGTTCTTCTTTTTACTTTATCTTTATCTGATTGTTCAGTTGAAAATGGATTATAATTATTAGGTGAGTTATTTATTCCAGCTAAAAATGCACTTTCTGCTAGTGTTAAATCTTTTGCACTTTTGCTAAAATAATAGTTTGATGCGACTTCTACTCCAAAGCTTCTTCCACCTAAAAATATTAAATTTAGATACATCTCTAATATTTGTGATTTTGATAGTTGTTGTTCTAAGTAATGTGCTCTTGCAATTTCCTTTACTTTTCTTTGCCATGTTCTTTCATTTTCTTCAGTTAGAACTTTAAGAAATTGTTGGGTTATTGTGCTTCCACCATAATTAGCTGAGCCTATTCCTATCTTGCTTAATACATATTTTACTGTTGCTGCTCCAGTTCTTTTTATATCAACACCTTTATGTTCATAAAATCTTTCATCTTCTATTGCAACAAAAGCTTTAGGCAGATATTGTGACATCTCTGAGATAGACACATATTCCCTGTTTTCATCTCCACTTAAGACTGCTATAGTATTCCCTTCCATATCTTTAACAACTGAGTTTTCATATTTAATTACAACATCTTCTATGTTTATTTTTGCTTCCTTAAAAATACCATAAATTTTTCCTATAGCTATTCCTGCTAGTACTATTAATATAAATAATATTACTAATATAGCTATTTTTATATTTTTCCATACCCTTTTATGTTTTTTAGTTTTTATTTTATACTTTTTTGTTTTTTCATTCTCATTACTATTTTCTGGTATTATTTTAGGTTGTTTTTTAGGTTGTTTTTTTCTATTTTCCATATTTAAAATTATCCTTTCCAAAATAATAATTTTAGTACTTCATAATTATATTACATTTATTGATAAAATTCAAGAAAATCTTCTAAAATATCCGTTTCATTGTTTACCAATTTTGCACCTTGTTTTATTAGCTCATTTGTGCCGTATTGAAGTTCCACTATATATGTTTCCTGGTATAGCATATATAGTTTTGCCTTGTTCTAATGCAAAATCAACTGTTATAAGTGTTCCGCTTTGTTTAGCTGCTTCTACTACAAGCACTCCATCTGATAATCCACTTATTATTCTATTTCTAGCTGGGAAATTTAACTTCTCTGGTTTTGTTCCCACAACATATTCTGATATGACTGCACCACCTGCTTTTATTATGTCTTTATATAAGCCGTATATTTTCTTTTGGATATACAACGTCTAGTCCATTTCCCATTACAGCAATCGTATTTTTTTTGTTTTCAACTGCACCTTTGTGTGCATATGTATCTATTCCTTTTGCTAATCCAGATATTATATTTATATTTTGTTTTGATAAATTGTATGCTAATTGTTTTGCTACCTTTTTACCATATTCACTACATTCTCTACTTCCTATAATTGCTAATGATTTACCATTTAATATATCTATATTTCCTTTTACATATAATACTACTGGAGGATCATATATGTTACGTAGTTTTTGTGGATATTCTTTATCTTGTATTGTTATCATCTTTATGTTATGTTTTTGCATATATTCTATATATTTTTCTAAATTATTCCTGTGTTTTTTATCTAATATTATTTGTACATATTTGTCAGATAATATTTTTATTAGTTCATTTTCTCTTAAATTCCATATTGCTTCAGGTGTTTTGTATTTTTCAAGTAATCTGTTTTGTTCCCTTGCTCCTATTATATTAATTATAGAAAGCCAAATCCAGTATTTATTCATCTTTTTTCTTCCTTTCAGATTTTTATTCAGGGTAAATAATGCTTACCCTGCTGTTTAGATTTTAGCTCTCCTCATATTTTTATCTTTTTAGCAAAATTTGCCGTTTTTTGCCGTTTTTACAATGTTTTCCATTAACATAGCAATTGTCATTGGTCCTATCCCTCCTGGAACTGGAGTTATATAACTTGCTACTTTTTCTACTTCTTCAAAATCCACGTCACCACAAACTTTTCCTTCTTCGTTTCTGTTTATTCCTACATCTATAATAATACTTTCTGGTTTAACCATATCTTTTGTTACAAACTTTGGTTTTCCTATTGCTACTACTAAAATATCCGCTGTTTTAGTTATTTCTTTCAAATTTTGCGTTTTTGAATGGCAAATTGTTACTGTTGCATTTTTGTTTAGTAAGCAATGTAGCATAGGTTTGCCAACGATATTACTTCTGCCTATTACAACTGCATTTTTACCCTCTATTGGTATATTATATTCTTCTAGTAGTTTTATTACTCCAAAAGGTGTACAAGATATCAGTGTTTCTTGTCCTAATACTAGTTTCCCTACATTTATCGGGTTGAAACCATCAACATCTTTTTCAGGAAGTATTGTTTTGAATGCTTCATTTATGTCTAAATGCTTGGGAATGGGGCTTTGTAGTAGAATTCCATGTATGTCTCTTCTTTTGTTTAGTTCTTCTATTAAGTTTAATAATTGTTCTTGAGATATATCTTCTTTTAATAAAAATTCCTCATATTTTACGCCTAATTCTTCACACGCTTTGCTTTTATTTTTAACATATATTTTAGAAGCAGGATCTTCACCGACCATAATTACTGCAAGCTTTGGGAATATATTTTTTGCTTTTAACTTTTCTATATTTTTTTTCAATTTTTCTCTTATTCTTCTTGCTGTTTCTTTACCATCTAAAATAACTGCCATAAGATACCTCCTTTACATTTTTATGTCATTATATCATTAATTTTTAAAAAAGTGAATACAATTAATATATTTTATCTTTACATTTGGTTTGTTGTATAGTATAATTAGTTTACTAAATTATTAAGGAGGCAATAACTATGAAAACTACACCTGGGAAGTCGTTAGATCGGTTAAATGAACTCAATAAAAAATGTATGGACTGTCAGTCCCATAAAAAACGGAATTTTGAAGAAATTCAAGCATATGATTGTATGACTTGTCCAATAGGGATGGAAATCCATTCCTATGATAATCCCTCTTGGGATGTTATAGACTGGTCTAGCGGGCAGTTTTCAAAATATTATGAAAATTAGGATTGCCTGAAAGCCCTAGATATTACTAATCTAGGGTTTTAATTATTTTATTAAGGTGATAAAGAATGTTTAAGTTAGTATCTGATTATATTCCAACTGGTGATCAACCACAAGCAATAGAAAAATTAAGTAAAGGAGTTTTAGAAAATAAAAAGTTTCAGACTCTTTTAGGTGTTACAGGCTCTGGAAAAACCTTTACTATGGCTAACATTATAGAAAAAGTTCAAAAACCAACTCTTGTTTTGGCTCATAATAAAACACTTGCTGGTCAGTTATATTCAGAATTTAAAGAATTTTTTCCAGAAAATTCAGTTGAGTATTTTGTTTCGTACTATGACTACTATCAGCCTGAAAGTTATATTCCTCAGTCTGACACGTATATAGAAAAGGATGCTTCTATTAATGATGAAATAGATAAATTAAGGCACTCTGCTACCTTATCTTTATTTGAAAAGAAGGATGTTATTATTATTGCTTCTGTTTCTTGTATTTATGGTTTAGGAGACCCTGATGATTATCAAGAATTAATGTTATCCTTGAGACCTGGTATGGCAAAATCCAGAAATGATGTGATGAAGAAGTTAATAGAAATGCAATATACAAGAAATGAGATGGATTTTAAAAGAGGTACTTTTAGAGCTAAAGGAGATATTCTAGAAATATATCCATCTAATACTGGAGAAAGTGCAATGAGAATTGATTTCTGGGGGGATGAAATCGAAAAAATTACTGAAATTAATCCTTTAACTGGTAAATCGTTAGGTGTAAGAAATCATGTACTTATTGGTCCTAACTCACATTATGCCACTTCTGAAGGGAAATTAAAAAGTGCTATTACAGCTATTGAAGAAGAGCTTGATTCTAGAATAAAGTATTTTAAAAATAATAACAAACTAATTGAAGCTCAAAGAATTGAAGAAAGAACAAATTTTGATGTCGAAATGCTTATTGAAACTGGTTTTTGTCAAGGTATTGAAAATTATTCAAGACATATTAGTGGTAGGAAACCTGGCTCTGCTCCATATACTCTTTTTGATTATTTTCCAAAAGACTTTTTATTGCTTATAGATGAATCTCATGCTACAATTCCTCAAGTACGTGCAATGTATAATGGTGATAAGGCGAGAAAAGATTCTCTTGTTAATTATGGTTTTAGACTTCCTTCTGCTTATGATAATAGACCTTTAAAGTTTAATGAATTTGAAGATAGAATTAATCAATGTATATTTGTAAGTGCAACACCTGGTGATTATGAAAAGGAACACTCTGAACAGACTGTAGAACAAGTAATTCGACCTACTGGTCTTTTAGATCCTTTAGTAGTAGTTAAGCCTGCTATAAATCAAGTAGATGATTTAATAGGAGAAATTAGGCAAAGAGTTCAAAAACATGAAAGAGTTCTGGTAACAACCTTGACTAAAAAAATGGCAGAGGATTTAACTACATATTTGAAGAGTATTGATATTAAGGTAAATTATATGCACTCAGACATAAAGGCATTGGAAAGAATGGAAATTATTCGTAATTTACGCTTGGGAGAATTTGATGTTCTTGTTGGCATTAATCTTTTAAGAGAAGGTTTAGACATACCTGAAGTTTCTCTTGTTGCAATATTGGATAGTGATAAAGAAGGATTTTTGCGTTCTGAAAGGTCTCTTATTCAAACCATTGGTAGAGCTGCAAGAAATGTAAATGGAACAGTTATTATGTATGCCGATGAACTAACTAATAGCATGGAAAAAGCTATTTCAGAAACAAACAGACGTCGCGAAATTCAAATTGCATATAATAGAGAGCATGGAATTGTTCCAAAAACAATAATTAAAGAAGTTCGTGAGGTTATAAAAGCTAGTGTTTTAGAGGATGTAGATAGTGAATATAAAATTGATAAAACTGAGCCTATTGAAACTATTATTAATAATTTGACTGATGAAATGCTTAAACATGCTGCAAATATGGAATTTGAAAAAGCTGCTGAATTACGTGATAAAATTAAGGAATTAGAAAAACTAATGTAAGAAATGCATTTTACTAAGTATGCCTTTGAAGTAAGTACGAGATACATACCAAAAAAATGGCTCCCAGATGTATAGTATGGGAGAATTTGCAATTTAGATGTTCTTTTCCTCCTTTTCGATTCCACTTTTAAATTCGAACCACTGACACGGGGATTTTCAGTTTTCCGTGCTACTTAATATTAGCTATTATTTGTTATTATTTAGTATCACTTAAAACCTTTGAATTTAGGCACTTTTTTAACATTATTTAATAAAAATATTTAAATATAAACAAAAGATAAAATGACTTTTATAAAAGAAATTTTTTAGATGTTTTTTAGATATAAACATCTACTACTATTGATATTAATTTTGTATTTTCTATAACAGTAATTTCATTTAAAGATAAAGTTACTCTACTTTCAAATATAAATGCCTTAAAATCGATTTTAGGGCTTAATTGAATAGAAACAAATTAACTACTTGTAGTTTTATAGCTATGAGTAGTTTTTTTATGTTCAAAAGAGAAATGCAACACCTCTTAAAAAGTGTTTGGTGTGATGAGCCGATGCTATAAAGTTCATTCGTATTTGTATAAGCAGTCTATTTATACAAAGTGCGTGAGTGAGATTTTAGAACACAGACTCACAATAATAAAAGAGTATTCGGTGGCATATCTTGGTGTGAATTTATAATTGTAAAAAGTTTGGACAAGTATGAACAAAGATACTTTAGTAGTATCAGCAATTATAGTAGCAAAGCTACTTACTAGACTACCTATGAAACGAGGCGAACGACCGACGGTTTCAGTTTGTATAGGTGTAATAATTCTATTTTTTATAAATGGGATATTACACCTACTTTACTTCGGCTCACTCTCTCTGGTTTCTAGTTAGGGTGGCTTTGAACTTACAAAAAATTTATATGTAAATATAAAATTTTTGTAAGTATGCGTGGAAGTATGAAACCGAGCTAGGTTTCATAAGAGCTAAGAAAAAATTTGTAAAAATGTTTTTCTTGGCTCTTTTTTCAATAAATTGCGAAAAGCAAATTTATTGAAACATAAAAAATACACTTGGTGAATTTTTTATGAAAAACCTAAAAATGCAGATAAGCAATTTTAGGTTTTAGGGGTGTGGGGTTCGTAACCCTGCCACACAGATAAACTTTGTTTGTCTAGTGTGTTAGACATTGAAACAATATCTCATACGAAGAAGGAGGTGCATGGAGATATGAGTTACGCAATCGTAAGAAATGAAAAATTAACACGAGAAGAAATAAATGGAAAAGGAACTCACAATGATAGAAAAGCAAAAAATCATACTAATAAAGATATTGACCCTACAAGAACACATTTGAATTATTACATTAAGAAAAACGAACTAACATACACAAAAGAATTTGATAAGTATTTGAAAGAAAACAATTTACAATGTCATCTTCGTAGCAATAGTATAATAATGTGTCAAATGGTGTTTACATCAGACCAAGCCTTTTTTGATAAAATCGGAGAAAAAGAAACAAAAAGATATTTTGATGAATGTTATAAATTTATATGTAATTATAAAAACTTAGGCGAAAAGAATATAATATCAGCAGTTGTTCATTTAGATGAAGGATCTCCTCATTTACATTTAATGTTTGTTCCTGTTGTTCATACAAAAGATAAAGATGGAAAAGAAATTGAAAAAATATGTGCAAGAGATTTTTGGAAAGGTCGAGATAGTTATAGAAAACTACAATATGCCTACTTTAATCATGTAAAATCAAAAGGATTTGATTTAGAAAGGGGAATTTTTGTTGAAGATACAGGAAGAAAGCATTATACGGTTGAAGAATATAAAAAGATTACAAATTACGAAAATACCAAGAAAATTTTAAATGAAATAAAATTAGACTTACCAGATACTCCAGATATTACTGACATTAAAGTAAATAGATTATCAAAGAAAAGAGATGAAAAAATACTAGAAGAAATTATAAAACCTAAAGATGATTTAATTAAAGAATTATACAAAGATAATTTATCATTGCATAAAGAATTATCAAAACAATCCAAAGTTATTGATGAGGCAGAAAAATACCAAAAAGAACGAGATAAAATTCTTGCTGATAATGAAGAATTACACAATACTGTAAAACATTTAGAACTTGATATGGATTTTAACAATAGAAAAAGAAAGTTAGAAGAAGAATTTGAAGAAAAGGCATTTAACTTGGAATATGAATATAAAGGCAAATATCGTAAATTAGAAAAAGAAAATAATCATTTGCACAAAATTATTGATAATTTTTACGAAACTGTTGAAAATTTCATAGATTGGGTTTGTAATAGATTTAGTATTGGAGAATCGAAACAATTAATTAAAGATTTTGAAAGACAAACTAATACTTTTATTGATCCCTTAGAGCAAATCAAATATGAAGAGAAACTAGAAAAAGAGTGGGATTTAGAAAGATAAAAGGCAGGATTTAACCTGCCTTTATAAAATATATTTTTTATTTTTTAAAAAGTCCTTTAAACCAATTTTTAATTTTGTTAAAAAATGATTCTTTATACTCTACCATAGCAACAGAATTTTCTACTGTTTCTACTTTAGATACTTTATTTTTAAATAAGTTATCTGGATTATATTTTTCATACAACTCTTCTTGCTCTTTTTGTTCTAATATTTTTTCTTTAGCTTTTATAACTTCTTTTTCTTCATCTGTTGCAAAATAATCTCTATATAATACTGCTAATAGCTTATTTGCTTGTTCTGAAGCTTGATAATCTTCTATATTATTAATTTCTATAATTTTATCTTTATCTCTCTTGTTATCAATGTTTTCCCATATTTTCTCTGGTATTTTACTAATTGAGTTCCAAGACATCAAATTTAATATAGCATATACTTCTGAATATGCTTCTTTAGTTATCTCCATAGTCTTCCCCCTCATATACTTTTTCATCTTTTGTAGGCGTACTTAAATCCATTTGTGCATCAGCAGTTTTACCTATTGTTTTATGCACTGCACTTTTCATAACTGAAATTACTGAACTATCTTGAGTCGCTAATTTAGGGTCTATTTTCAATCTTTTTGCAAATCCTGTAAACCATGTTACAACCTTATCCATTCTTTTTTTAACATCTTGTTCATTTCTCTGTACATCTGTAGATAAACTTTGAAAAATAGGTTCAACAGCAATTAAAACACTCAAAACTTCTTCTTTTCTTTTTTGGTCCATTCCATTTAATATTGATTGTTTTTTATCTTGTGGTATATCTCCATAAACAGTTCTTTTCATATCATCAGCTGTTAGAGTTTCAGTAGCTGGCATTCCTTTATATGTATATCCATTATTTGTTGGTGTGAAATAACCATCAACTATTGTATAAGTACATCCATCTTCTTTAACTTTTTGACCAATAGCTTCTTCTTGAACATATATTGAGACATCACCATCTTTATCATATTCATAATAAGTCATTCCTGTTAAATCATCTTGATAAAGAGCTGTTTTTTTTCTTCCTTGATTATCATATTGGTAAGACACTACCGCATTGTCTATATATACTAATCTACCATCGTCAAACGCCGAATGTCTATACATACCCTCAATATCTCCATGAGCATTAAAAACTCTTTGTTGGCGAGTAGCTCCATAAGAAGAATAATAATATAAAACATTATCTTTTCCATCTTGGTTTTTTCCTCGTACCACTGTTATTTCTTCTTCATCTTCTATTTCGGCATTATATTGTCTTAATTCTTCATCTAAAACTAATTCTCCAGATTTCACTCTTGAAACATCACACTTTTTAAGACCTAAAACTTTTTTATCTCTTGCAATAAGTATTTCTTGTAGTATATCCGTTGGAATTTGTCTTTCCGAACTCTCTTCTCTTTCCATTTCATAAATAAATAATCTTTTAATAATATCATCTGGTAATTCAATTAAATCTTTTAAACCTTCAATATATCCTTCTTGTAAACATTTTGTTATTTTTTCATCTAATAATTTCCCATCAATTTTAGGCATATTTATCACATCTCCTTATATTTCTAATTATCTCATAAAATCCATTTTTTTGCAACTATTACCAAAATCGGGATAGTGTCAATTTTTTTCGGGGAAATTTATTAAAAAATTTTAAACCCTCAAAATTGCTCTATAACTAAGCTGTATTAAACAGCCTTTTTATATTCTAATAATTGTTTAAAAAATTTTCTTTGTTCTATTGTTCCAAATTCCATTGCAGGTATTGTTCCAACTTTAAAATTGATACTTTCTTTTATTTTTTCTTTTGCAATATGTCTAATCTTTTCTATTTCTTTAAACTCAATTACTTTTCTTTTGTTATGTACTATTTCTTTAATTTCTTTTTTATCTGCTTTAACTAACCTTAATCTGCTAACATTATCTACATTTATTGTTTTCCAATCTAATGGTCTACTACTTAGTCTTGCTGAATACAAATGACTTACATGTCCCTCTGCACTACATCCATGCAATTGACTTTGATATTTATATAGATTACTTATTCCTTCTTTATTATTCAAAATATATTGTAGTAACTTTTCTTTTCTCTTTCTGGTAGTTTCTTCCATTTCTTCTGCTAATATCTCATATACAATTTCTTTTGTTTGTTTGAAATCTAGTGCATAAAAACTTCTATATATTCTTCTTTTATACTCTGATATTTCTTTTATATTATCTTTGGTTTCTTTCCCTACTATACTATTAACAGCTTTTGTTAAATGAAATTTATCTAATACATTTATACTATTTGGTAACCATTCTAAACCTGTCTTTATCCAATTTGCTCCGTCTCCTAAAATATATATGTTTTTGACTTTATCCAATTCATAAGTATTATCTAAATATGTTAAAACTTCTTCCCATAAATCATCTATTCTTCCTTTATACACACCACCAAAATGTTTCTTATTACATAGTTGTGTTCTTTTACCATTTTTTACCATACTGTCATAAACTACTATTAATCTTGGCTCCTCAATTCCACCCTTTTGTAAATGCACATGATCTTCATCTGCTATGCAATAAATATTGTCAACTACTCTTTTTGTAATTAATTTTTCTTCATCGAGATTAATCTTTAATTCACTTATTTTATTCATTACAGTCGGTTTTGATATTTCTGTCTTATATGCTACTCTCTTTCCTGCTTTTTCATAATTTGTTTCTATTGCTTCTTCAATTAATTTGGTTTCCACATTTTCTAAAAGTCTTTCATTTGGTGCAATTTTAAAATATTCATCCAAAAGGTATATTCTTTGATTATTTGCTTTATCTAAGTAATATCTTCTTTTAAAATCAACATCTCCAAATATTGTTACTATTTTTCTGTCATCTTTTTCTAGTGATTCAAATTGCTCTTTTCTTTCTTTTATTTTAAAGATAATATCTTCTGCATATTCTAATGAAAATTTGGTTAAATCATAACCCAATTTCATTAATTTATCATTTGAATTTTCTGTAAAATCACTTAATCCTCCAGTTTCCATTGAATTTTTTAAAAATTCTGTCATTAAACTAATGACTTTTTCCTCGAAATCGTGTAAAATATTTTCCATAAGATACCCCTTTCAATTGGTTAATTTTTTGTACAAAATTATTTTAACACAATTTTGATTGGGTATCTTATTTTTTTATCTTTTTATTTTCCCCGAATATATTTTACACTAACAAAAAAAGTAGTTCTGTAAATTTTTACAAAACTACTTTAAGGATTGCCACACTTGATTAACAACTGCCGAATAGTATCAATAGAATAAGCAATAAAGCAATTCCAGATACTATAGCTTTTGTAGCTTGCTCGGTCATTCCAGTTCCTCTTAGGGCATTTACAATACTTTGGTATAAGAACACAAATATTGGTTTTGAAATAGCCCATATAAACCGCCAGAAAGCCAAACAAATTGCAAAAACAATTAATATGGTTATTACTACTACCCACATTACGCTGTCCTCCTTTTTTATTATGCGGTATTTCTCCTACATTGTATAGTATAGCATATTTTTCCATTTTTTTCAATATTATGTTTACAATTTTCACTCTATATCAATGAAAAAGGTGGTATCAACGATACCACCTTTCCCTCACATTACAAATTTATAGACATTTCTGTCTGCATTAAGTACATAAAGTTCGCTACGATTTTTGCTAATTTGCTTAAGCTCTAACGTTGAATCTTTACTGATAACACTGATCATGCTTTCTGTAATAACCTTAGAAATAGGCATATTAACCACATAAGGCATTACAGAAATCATTTTGCCATCACTTGCCAAACATAAAGTGGCTCTATGAAATACGCTTCCCTGCAAATTCATAGAATCATAATTAATATCTGTAGTCTGAATAACTTGTTTTCCTCTTCTAAAAACAATAGTATTATATTTAGAATTAGATACTTTTGAAATCCAAATCCACATATTAGAAATTGCATCATATTTCATAATCAGCGGTCTCTGACCCGGGATGACAGTGCATTTCCCATCAATATCAATTTCGATACCATTCTGATGTTTGGAAATAATTGCATACTTAGAATTAGTTGTAGCAACGTATTCAAAATCAGTTTGTTTTTTGGCAATATCAGTTATTTTTACATCACCGTTAAGAACTGTTAGTTTCTTCAATGTATGAGTTTTATCTTCTACATAGAAAAGACAATTCCCATATATTCTTACAGTTGCCTTGTTGGAAACAAAAATCTTCTCAATTTCTGTCTCTTCCTTATACAAATGAACGTAACATGCATTTTCAACATTTCCGCCTTTACCGATTTTTTGGAAAAAGTTTAAAGGTTTGATTTTAATCATATACCTTTCATCATCGAAAAAGTATGTTTCTATTTTACCAAAGCCCTTAACACTTTTTCTTATTTCCTCTCCTCGTTCGTTTACTCGAACTACTTCTCCTACTTTATTTAAATAGGTTCTGTAATCATATACTTTTTTAATATCAGTATTAGATAAGAAAAGGTTTTCGGAAAAATTGTTTGTTGTCGACAATGCATTTTTTCCAGAACGGAAACTGCACACAGGACAATTCTTATAAGCACTATTATAATATCCTTTGTGGCGTTTGCAATATTGCAATTCCATCAATTGATTAGAAAGTGCTACTTCGATATTGTACCTCTTTCCTCTTTCAAAGATGTCCAAAAAAGCTTCTTTAAGCTCATCTGTCATCCACGCTTCCCATGTTTTACCTTTCATGATTTTAATATCATGTTCACCCAAGACCGAAAGCTGATTTCTAGCTCTCAATTCTTTTGACATTTTTGTGTCAATCTGGTAGACACCTCCAAAAGGATGCTCGCCTGTTAACACATAAAAAGCAATAACTGCTAATGAATAGAAATCACTTGCTTTGGAATAATGCTTAACTACGACATCTCTGCATGAGAAATCTCTACTTCTAGGGTCAACATAGAAAGGCAAACATTTTAAGTCGGGTCCGAGTTCATGAGATTGTCCCATCCAGCCCCATGAGTCTGTGTCAACGAAAGATATATTGCCATTTGAAACAAGAACCTGTCCAGGATGAAAATCACCTATAATCATACCTGTATTATGAATTTTTTCGACAGCCTGTGCTATCTTTATCATAAGTCTAAGGTTATCTTTAAGGTCTTTTTTTCCCATAAAGGTTTTTTCGGCAATACGGTCTAAATCAACCGCATCTTTTACATATTTCATAGTATAGCCTACAAAATGTCCGTTGACAGTTACAGGTTCTAAAGGAACCATTGCCTCATTGTACCCAACCATTCGGGACTGCTGGATTAATTTGCGAACTTTCCGTTCTTTTCTTGCTACATTAACTTCTTTTGCATTAAAGATTTTAATAGCAAGATGCTGATGATCATTGTAAACCGAACCCTCACCGCCATGATGAGCGTCAAGTTTCTTCAATCTATCATCAAGTTCTTTTGGTCTGCTAAAGCTAAATTGATTCATAACGATACCTCCATTAAGATTTTTAGAATTTTTAGCTCATCGTGGTAGATTAATGTACTTTTTGTAATGTGATGATAGAATATTCTATCATGTTTTTCAAGGTACTTATTAAAGATACTTTGATTTGGTATAAAATACCATAAAGCCTTTAATGGTGTCATTATATCACAATTTTAGCGAATAATCAACATATTATGTAAATATTGTTAAATAATTCCTTAATTTTTTCCACATATTGACAGCATAGACATATTATGATAAAATTGATTTACATAAATTTTAGAAAGGGTGATTATGATGATTAGGTGCGATACCTTATCAGAGAGAGATAAAAATAAAGTTTCCCAAAAACTTTATGATTATCTTGCAGGCAGCTTTCGGGAATATTGTGATTTTTCATATGTGAATTTTTATGAGCCCTCTAATGAGCTTATGAATATGGTAACGTATGCCAAAAACAAAATTCTTGATTTTTGTCCATCAGCAACTTTTCCAAATTCTTATATTCTGTTTGAGTTTGACGTAACTCCAAAATTCGATGGTCTTGCAAGCTTAATTGTTGAAGATGACTATCTAGGTAAATTTGATATTGATGCAAAATATGCAAGTCTTATTTACAGATATCACTTTGATAATACCAGAACTTGTGTAGTAAACAATTTTATTTATATGACTTCTGGTATGCCTACAGGACATGATATTTGGGAAACTGTTCATGATTTAGCTACTATAAGAATTATGGGAAAAAGGGATTATGTTGAATCCAATGATTCCAAACGTTACCAGAGAGCAATGTTGCTCGAAAAAGACCTAAAAGAAAAAGGATGGAATGTAGATACTATTCTGAAACAATTACTTAATTCAAAAACAAACTATTCAGAATTAAAAAAATGTTTTGGGTATTACTACGAATATACTTTTTCAAATACAATCGGTCATATTTATCCTAAAGAATAACATCAAAGCAAAACAGAGACTCTTAATTAAGAATCTCTGTTTTGTTTTTGTTATGAATATATAGCGTTTTATTTGAATTTCTGTGCAATTGCATCAATGATATCGAAACTTCTTTTTATACATTTTTCAGTTTCTTTAGGATTCTTCAAATAGTGTGCAAATACTTGTGCAAAGTATTCTTCTACATTTGAAACACCATATTCATCATTGAATAACCGTAAATATTCTTTTTTCTCTTGTAAATAAGCATTATAGAATTCTCTGATAAGATATTTATCATTTGAAAGTGAATACATAAAATGTCCAAATTCATGATATAAAATCATATCTAATTTACCCTGTGATGCTTTTACAAGAATTCTTTCTTCTTTACTTGTAATATAACCGGCTACACTTCTTCCTCTTTCATCAATTCTCCATTCTCTTGAATTGGTTAATAGTACTTTCCAACCAGCATTTAAGAACTTTTCTCTTAAACCTATTGGCACTATATCCCAAGCTTTAAGAATTTCAAAAATTTGATATTCAGTAATATCTGTTCCGATTTGTAAATAATCTGGTAAAATTGAAGTTCGTACTTTGAAAACATCTTCATTTATCCAACTTTTTACATAATTACAAGTTTTCGAAGTGGAATATGGTAATCCTTCAGGCATTTCAAGCATTTGTACGAAAAGTAATTCAAAAATTTCCTTAGGCAAAACTCCTGTTAAATCTCCGCCTAACATTCTTGCTAACTTTTCTTTTTCTCCATTACATGTTTTTTCGAAGAAACTATTTTCTGCCGGATTTCCGTATTCAGTTTGCATGTAAAACAAGAAGGCACGATATACTGGAAAATCAGATATACTTCCAATCTTCACATTAATCCATACTCTTCTTTCGTTTGGATCCGAAACTAAAAAGGTATTAGAACTTGTATTACCACTAATAGTAATATCAGTAGTAAATGCTAATTGCCAATCATCCTTTTTAAATCTCCGTAACCAATTTTGAGGTATTTTTTCATATTGCTTCTTAAATTCATTAAGTCGAGATTCTGTAATATCTTTTGTATAAATTACAGTTTCTCTCTTGCTGCTATTTTGCATAACTGTTTCCTCCTTTTATTACTATATATTCATATTTCAATGTTCAAAACATTTTTACGTATATATTATATAACTTTTTTATTTTTATGTCAACTTTTTCACGCAAAGAAATGAGGTGAAGAAATATCTTCACCTCATCCCCTGTTAAAGTGGTTCATATATTATTCAGTTCATTTATCGTTACCCTGAGATCTTCTAACGGTATCGAGTGAAACGAACTTCATAATCTTATGCAAGTCATGAATTGTTGCATCGGTCTTAACAACGTTGGTAATACCAAGCTGATTTGCCAACTTCTGACACTGTTCACTACCAAATGCAATAAAGCAAACGGTTACATCATCATCTTGCATTTTTCTGATTGATTCTTTAGCTTCTTCAAAGCTTGCAACAGAATCATTATCGAGTCCATCAGAAAGAATACACAAAACGGCTTTTACAGAAACGCCATTTTTTTTCAGATCAGCACTATACTGTCTGATTCTTCTTTCGCTGTCAATAATACTGTCATACAGCTTCGTACAACCAGAATTTGCAGAATAACTTGTGTCAAACTTTTCAGGTTCAACATATCCGCCAGGCTCTACTGTTTCTGCAAACAGTGTTTTAGCCATTTGAATTCTATTTACTTCTTGAGAAGTAAATATTGATTCTTTTACGAGCTCTAATGCTTGTTGCATAGCACCCGTAAATCCATTCATTGAGCCTGATCTGTCAATATCAAGCCGAAGCAGAGTTTGAGCAGAACTCTTAAGTTCTGATACTTCTGTATTCTCTACTTTGATTTTGTCAGATTCAAGTTCAGGACCAAAGTTTTCTTCAATTCCACTGCCTTCATACTCATCATTAAAAGTATTCCATGCAGCACTTTGGAAAATGTTACCTTCTTCTTTACTCATAAGAAATATCTCCTTTCAGTATACAAAAATTTGTTTTCACTTATGAATATGAACCTTTATAACAGGGATGCCACACTTGACATAATACGATTATAGCAGATTTTTCCATTTTTGTCAACATAATATGTGTTCATTCAGGTAATTTTTTCTTTTTTTATATATAATCTATACCAAATAAAAAATAATAAGAATATTCTCTTATTATTTTTTATTTTTTAATAATTTACTTTTCTAAAGCCGCATTTTGTTTAGCTCTTAAATCCGCAACAACTTGTTGTGCAACCTTTTCTTTAAGAACAAGCAAATCTTCACTACCCGTTATCGGCTTTCTTAATGTTTTTCCATTAGATATTCTCATATATTGACCATTTTCTATACAATTGGTTTCTATACTAAGTTCATATTCTTCTTTTGATAAAGAAATTTTTGATGCTTCAAGTAACTTTTTATAAAATTCCTCTGCTTCATCAGATTTTCCACTTCTGCATAATAATTTTAACATAGCTTTTCTTCCGTCTGCCATTTTGTTTCTATATTTAATCCAATAATCAAATTCAACTAATTTATTTCCCTCATTTCTTGCTTTTAAAATTAATGGATCATATCTTTCAACTTTTTCTTTCTTCACCACTTGTATATAATCTGAAAAAACTTGCTCAGCTTCATTGTAATTTCCATTATTAATATATAAATTACCTAAATCCATATATGAATCTTCTAATATATCATACATTTTTTCATCAGTTTTTAGTATATTATCATCATTTAATATATTAATTGATGATTTTAACAACCTCTCTGCTTCTTTTTTCATAGTAGGTAACATTGCAAGTCTATGTCCAACCCTAAAAGTGGCTTCTCCCTTTGTTGGTTTATCTGTTGATGTCATATTATATATATCATTGTGAACTACATCACTTCTTATATCTTGTATATCCTTTTTAGGAGTTCCCCCTAATATTCCTCTTGCTAATACATTATAATCTTTATATCTTTTACTGAAATCAGCTAATTCTGCTTTTCTTTGCTCTTCTTGTTTTCTTCTTTCTTCTTCTTCTTCTGCTGCTGCTTTTTTTCTTTCTTCTTCTATTCTTTTTTTCTCTTCTTCTTCTTTCTTCTTCTGTTCTTCTCTTTGTTTTCTTAATTCTTCCTCTCTTGCTTTCTTTTCTTTTGACTTCTCAGCTCTTTCTCTTGTTATAATGTCTATTGCTTCTTTTGTTCTAGCAATTATTCCTTTTTTCTTTGTATTATTTGTTTCTGTTGGTATTTCATTTTCTACTAAGCTTTGTCCCGTAACACTTTGGTCTATTTCCGTTTCTGTAGTTGTTGGTTGAACTTTTGGCTCTACCTTAGGCTCTACTTTTGGTTCTGTAGATATTGGTTGAACTTTTGGCTCTACCTTAGGCTCTACTTTTGGTTCTACTACTCCACTATTCATTTTATCTTTTATCAATTGTTGTGTTAATTTATTTCTTAATGATAAATATTTTTCATTTCCTAAAATTGGCTCTCTATATGTTATTCCATTAGCTATAACAATATATTTACCATTTTCTATACCATTTTCTTTAATACTTAAATCATAGGCTTCATCTGTTAATACAATACCTGATTCATCTAAAACTGTCCTATATAATCGTTCTGCATCCCATTTATGACCTGCTCTGTATAATATTTTCATTGCAACTTTTTGTCCGGCAACATATTTTTTTCTATATTCTATCATTAAATCTATTTCTTTTATTTGAGAACCATTCTTTTTATATTCTTGTAGCAAAGGGTTTATTTTTTCTTTCTTTTCTCTTTCTACTATTCTCATATATTCTTTATTTAATTTCGCTGCTTCTTTGAAATTATTTTCTCTAATATATAATTCTTGAAGATTTAATAATGTATCTTCTAAATATTGAAATGCATTCTCATTTTGAGTTAATAGTTCTTCATTTTTTAACTGATCATATGCTGAAATTAGATATTTTTTAGCCTCTTTCGGTTTTATCATAGATAATCTATGTCCTACATTGAATGTTGCTACAGCTCTAGTCCAAGCATCTTTATCCGTCAAATTATATATATCTCTATCAACTACATCATTCATTATATCATCTATTTTTTTTCTAGGTTTTAAACCATATAAACTTCCAATTAATGCTGCATAAGATGTATATCTTTCCTTAAACTCTTTTTTAGCTAATTTTTCTTCTTTTTTAGATTTTTTATCTTCTACTTCATTTATGTCTGCTACTATCTCTTCTTCAATTCCATTTAATTCAGTATTGTCTTTTTCTAGTGTCTCGATTTCTTCAGCCATTTCTTCTGGCTCCTTATTTTTTGTTTTAATTTTCTTCAACATCCTTTCTATTAAACTCTCTTTTCTTTTAACTTTTGCACCAATTTTTTCTTCATTTTTCCCAACTCTTTTCATTAATCTTGCATTTTTTCCTTTAAGTTTAGAATTTATTAAATCATGTTCTAAGTTAAACCAAATTTTTTCAGTATCGTTAACGCATTTTATATAATTATCTATATCTTCTTCATTGTTAAGTGTGGAAATTACAACTGGATTAAGTTTTCTTCTTAACCTTAATGCTTGAATTTTATTTTTTGCGAAATCATTGCATTTTTTATTTATATTCCAATCTTTATAAAGATTTTTCTTTTCACTTAAAATATCTTCAATATTTTTCTGATATTTTTTTCCAGTTGTTGTTTCAAATTCTACAATTCCAATACTTTCCTTAATTTCTATAGAAACTATTCTTTCAGCATTTTCTGTATTTATTGTATTATCAACTTCTTCTGAATACGACATGCTATCTTGACTTATCCCACTACTTCCCTCTCTACTTGGAACACTATTATTTTGGGTTTTATTCATAACAATAGGAGCGACAATAGTGTCATGACCTGTAGTTCTAAATTTTGTATCACTATTCATAGGAATAGTGGTATCCCTCACTATTGTTTGCCTTTCATTTGATATGCTGTTTGTATTCTCATTAGACATGATTGGTTGATTATCTATTTTGCTAACTTCTTGATTTTCTACTTTTTTATTTCTGTTTCTAATTCTATTAAATACATTCTTTATTTTATCTTTTAAATTAACAAAAACTTTCTTTATATTTGTTAATACTTTTCCTAGTCCATTTTTTATTTTTGAAAAGAAATTTTTCATATTGACCTCCAATTCTAATCAATCATACATATTATACCACATTTTACTTATTATGTAAATAGGTAAAAATACAAAAAAACACGCAACACTATAAATTTATAATGTTGCGTGCCTTGAGTAAGTTAAGAAGAAATGGAAATATCATCCAGAATTTTACTTTGATTTCTTTTCAAAACCATTTCAATCGTTTTCTGGTCTCTTTGAATTAAAGCGTTTTCAATCATTGCCCTTTCATCTGCAGGAAATTTCTCATCAAGTATAAACCTGAAACCATCACTGGCAACATATACACTTGAATATTTGGATTTAGAAAATTGCATTTTGTCAAAATAAACATTACTGTTATATCTTGACGGACTGGGATTTAAATTGTAAGCAATATATCCCGGTGCTTCTCCATTTGCAACATTTACATCATTATCAAGTTGAATATATCTAACATTGTTTGATTTATCAACTGTAATAATAAATCCATCTCCTGCTGTCAAAACAACAAAATCCTTCTTCGTTTCAATACAAGCTACGATAGTAAATTGGAATTCAGCAATAAATCTTTCTTCACTTGTATCTTCCATAAGGAACTGGTGTAAAGTATTATTGGCGAAACTCTCAAAATTCTTCTCATTCAGCTTTGCTGAATTTTTCCGAATAGCTTCTCCCATCCTACTAGAACCTACTTCGGAATGTTCACCTGAACCACAACCATCCAACGCAACAGCAATATTTTCTGTTGAAACAGCATAGTCTTGGTTTACTGTTTTGCCCATTCCAGCTTGTGCAATTTCAATTTTTATTTTTTTCATGATGTATACCTCCTAATTAGTAATAAATTGATTTCGCATATTCTTCTTTTTACTCGTAAATTGTTTTAACATTAGAAATTTTCCTATGCTAAAACAATTCATTGAATAAATTTCAACATCCATATTATACCATTTTTTATTTTATTAGTCAATGATTATGTATACGAATTTTTTCGTTTGTCTGTATACGAATTTTTTCGTTTGTCCCCATTTCAAGCTAATTTATGTCAGATATTTCCAGTTTGTTTTATATTGAATTTTATTTTATTAGTAAATTTTCTAATAATATATTTAAACACAAAAAAAGGGCGCAATAACCCTATTACAACCTCGTGTGTCTTTTAATTTTATTTACGCTACTAAACTTCGTATATTCTCTTGTTTATTTTTTATATGTCCTTTTGCTATTGTTAGCATTACTATAAATGTTAGATTTAACATTAGTTCCATTTTCTTTTGCCCTCTTATGAAATGGTCATTAAACATGTAATCTCTATCTATTCTACCATTTAACCTTTCTATTTCTGTTCTCATTTTATATTTCTTCTTGAATTTTTTACTATCTCTTGCCACTGGTGTAAATATTCTATAATCTGTTTCCAATGGTATTCTATATATTTTCTTTCCGGTACTATACCTTGTATATCTTAAGGCATTATTTTCCTTGTCATATCCTAAGTATTTCATTTTTTCATAATTATTTAAGTCTACTATGTATAATACTTCTCCTTCTTCAGTATAGGCTATTGGCTGATTTTCTATTTCTCTATATTTCTCAGTTTTATCCCATCTATGAACTATATCTATTATCGGATTTACATTATATTCTTCTTTTATACGTTTGTTTCTTGAACCATTATCATATCCTGCATCTCCCATTAAATTTTTCATTTTTTCTAATTTGTATTGTTCTTTATCGTTATTTTGCATTTCTTTTAGCAAATTATCTAATTCTGTTTGTTCAGAATTGTTTGCTGGTGTTACTTTGCTTTTTATTGATAATCCATATTTTGCATCACATATTATATGTGCTATAAATCCATAATGCCATTCTTGTTTTTTACTTCCATCTCTCATTTCATATGTCTTACATGAAAATGTTGCTTCATGTTCAGCTCTATTATCATTACATTTATTTGTATTGTTTTTACTAGCATATGTGTCTAAAAATTTCCCATCTATTGCACAATCTTCTCCAAAGCCTTCTAAATTTTCATACATAAATTTTACTAATCCCTCAAATATTTCTTCAATTTCTTTTTTACAGTTTTTTAGTTTATTCAAGAAACCTGTAAATACTCTTGCTGGTGGTACTAAATGTTTTCTGTCTCCACAATATTTATATTTTCCTTCACTTATTCCACATGCTATTCTTAATTGTGAATTTCTACTTAATTCTCTTCTAAATGATTCTACACTTCTGTGTCCAAATATTTTCATTGCATAAATTAAATTTAACATTGTTCTTACTGGATAATCATTTCTTCCATTTTTTCTTGATTTTTCGAGGCTTTCACATAATTTATCATCATCGATATTTTCAAAAAATATTTTTAATCTTTCCAAATCTCCTAAATTTTCAATTTCTCTATATTCAAATATTGAAATTTGTGATATATTGTTCATAGATTTTTTCACTCCTTTGTTATGTTTTTTTGTTCAAGTAAATTATATCAAATTAGAGTGGAAAAATCACTAAAAACGCTTGAAAAATCAAGCGTTTTTATGTTTTGTCGTATTTTTTTATTTACCTTATTTTTTATACTGATTAATGGCTGTAAATGGCTTAACTTCATGTCGTTACATTTTTATTACAAATTTTATGCCTACGGATTTATTGTTTCTAAACTAACGAAATTATTCAAAATGAAATATAAATTTAATATTATTGTAATATTTCGCTGTTTTTAAATTTTTTTCTCAATCATTGTCATATCACTCTTTATATTTCTTTTTTGGTGTATTTTACTACTATGATTAGTTTATTCTCTGCAAAATTTTTCTTTTAAATAATCTGCTTGTTGTTTGCTTAATCTTTTATTTACTACTGCTAAATTTAATAGCGATTTTATATTTTCCCATTTCATACATTTACAATATCCCTTTGCTGTAAGTTCTACATATTCTATAATTCCCTCAAATATATAATGAGGTACATTAAATTCTTCATTTATTTGTTCCATTTATCTAGTTCTCCCTTTAATCTCTTTTAGGTATATAAATATAATAAAGTGTTAACGCTTATAAATATAACATAAAAAAATATTAAAATCAATACATATAAATAGTGAAAGTGGGAATAAATATGTCATTGATTGCAAGATTTGATGGAAATATGAATGTAATAGGAAGATTACTAAAAGAATATAGAATGAAAAAAGATTTATCTTATGAAAAACTTTCTGCAAAATTAGAATTAATGGGAATTAGTATTCATAAGCAAAGTTTATATGATATTGAAAACAATAAAAGAACTGTTAAAGATTATGAATTATTTGGAATTGCTCGTGTGCTTAGAATAGATGTAAATGACTTATTAAAAGACATTAGCGACAAATTTTAGGTATAAATATGCGAAAAAACAAGATAAGATTATTGTTATAATTTTATATTATAGAAAAATAAAATTACTTCGAGATGTTGGAATTGATTTTAGTCAAAAGTTAGATATTAATGATAATGATTTTATAGATTTCAACCCATTTCTTTTTGAAGAGGTAGTTTAATGAAAATGCAACAACTTTTGGATAATTTTTTATTATTTCAAAAAGTAAAGGGTAATACACTTGAAACTATTTTATATTATAATAAGCGTATTGGTTATTTTATTAAATTTTGTAATAATAAAAACATTAAACTTTTAAATATAAAAGATTATAATAATTATGCTTTATACTTAAAACAAAAAAATCTTTCTAGTTATACTATTAAAACTAGTTTAAATGCTGTAAAAATTCTTCTTAAATATGCTTATGATTATAATTATATTACTAATAACATTACTAAAAATATTAAACCATATAAATGTGAGAAAAAAACTATTGTTGTTTTAAATGATATACAAATTAAAGAGATACTTAACTCATATGATTATAACACATTATATGGCTCTAGAAACCTTTTAATTATTTCTTTAATGTTAGATGCTGGACTTCGTGTTTCGGAAGTTTCTAACCTTGATTTTGAGGATATTAATATTGGTTTAAAACTTATTAAGGTATATGGAAAAGGGCAAAAGGAACGATTAGTTCCTTTAACTGATACTATTCTTTTTTATTTTAATAAATATATTGAAATAAGTAAATTATCTAATGGAGCTTTATTTATTGATTTTAAAAATAATTTACGTTTAAAATCTTCTAGTATTGCAGAAATAATAATTAGACTAAAAAGAAAGTTAGGTTACAAAAAATTAAATCCACATTATTTAAGACATACATTTGCTACTTTATTTCTTGTAAATGGTGGAGACCCTGTTCATTTACAATTAATTTTAGGGCATGAAACTTTATTTATGACTGAACATTATTTACATATTGCAAATCAAATGACTATGCAAAAACAGTCAAAATTCAGTCCCCTAAGCAATTTAAAAAAGACTTGAAAAATCAAGTCTTTTTGTTTGGTGGCTCGAAGTGGAATCGAACCACTGACACGGGGATTTTCAGTCCCCTGCTCTACCAACTGAGCTATCGAGCCATATGTTTATTTTCTTAAAAAAATGGCGACCCGGAACGGGCTCGAACCGTCGACCTCTAGCGTGACAGGCTAGCGTTCTAACCAACTGAACTACCGGGCCAAAAAATGGTGGGCGCAATAGGGCTCGAACCTATGACCTCCTGCTTGTAAGGCAGATGCTCTACCAGCTGAGCTATGCGCCCATTTCTTCAACGATGTTTAGTATACTAAATTTTTTGGCATATGTCAATAGTTTTTTTGAAATTTTCTTTTTTTTTTGCATTTTTTTGTTATTGTAATGTTGGCTGTTATTACTAAATTGACATTCATTTGTTTTGCATCGTTGATAGTCCCTTTTTTAGTGGCTTATATTGTATTTTTTCAAAATACTATGGTACTATTTTAATATTCCCTTTTCTATCATTTTCTTTAATGTTGTTATGAACATTGCATGTGACCAACCTAGCCCTATTACCCATGCTGGTTTCATTGCTTCGTTGTTTATTTGTTCTGCTAAAAATCCATGTTGTGTACTTGTTTTTATTATATAGTCAAAGCCTTCTTTTGCTTTTTGTTTTTCTCCTATTGCTAAGTAATAGTTTACCATCCATAGTGTTGCTATTACCCATGGATTTCCTCCCATGTAATGGTCTCCTTCAAATCTTTTATATCCACCTGTATATGTTCTTAGTGTCATATTTATTCTTTCTACTGTGTTTTCTATTTTCTTTTCTTTTGGCATGAATATTTCAAAAGGTTCAACTATTCCTAAAATGCTTATGTCGATTTGTCTATCCTCTAAATTTCTTATGAAGCTTTTCTTGTCTTTGTCGTAAAATTCTGTTAATATGTATTCTTTTATTTTTACATTTAGTTTTCTTAGTTCTTCTTTTTCTTTATTTACATTTTCTTGCTTTACTCTGTTTTTTACAAATTCTTCTTTTAATTCTTCGTATATTTTTATCATTGAAGAATTTGCTGCAAAAATGCTTGCTATTGAGTATAGATTTATACCTTCGTGCATTTCCCATAAGTCATAGCTTATGTGGAATTTGTTTGTTTTTTCAAATATGTCTATTATGTATTTTTTCAAGAAGTTTAATGCTTTTTCACACATTTTTAGGTTGTCTTTTAGAAATTTTTTGTCTTGTGTTATTTGATAGTGATTATATATTCCAAATATTACAGAAGCTGTCTCATCTATTTGATATCCCCAGCATGGTGCTAGTCTGCCATCCGTATAAAAGCGTTGTTCCCACATACCGTTTTTGCTTTGCGTATTCTTGCAAAAATTTTTGTAAAACTTTTCTACTTCTTTTCTCATTTTTAAGGTATTCATTGCATCAGTCATCCATACAGCATCTCTTGGCCAACAATAACAGTATCCTCCACATTTAGTTAGGTTTTCGTCTATTTCTACTGCAGCTGTTATTCCACCTGTTTCATCGTTTATAAGTAAAGGATACAGTAGTATTGTTCTTATGTATATTTCTTTTATTTTCCTATTTTTTGGTGTGTCTGTGAGTTCTAAATTTATTCCGTTATGTTCTTTCACGTATTTTTTCCAATACTTTTTTGCTACTTCATATTCGGTTCTAAAGTCTATTTTTCTTATTCTTTCAATTGTTTTTTCTAATCCATCTAGACCACTTTTATTATCATCAATATAGATATAAAATTCAAATTCTCTTGTCTCACCTGGTTTTAATGTTCCTAGGTCATAGCTTATGCTTGAGTCAGAAGACATACCTATATAGTCTTTATCATATATTTGACCTTCTAAAATATTTGCAGTTGTGTTATTTATTTGAGAACTATGCAACTTTTCTTTTGCAAATGTGCACATCGTGTATTCATGATTGTATTGCATTAGTGCATCATTTCTACATCTTCCGCTTGTTTTGTCATTTTGTGATGTTTGCAAGCCAGAGTGTATTAGGAAGTTCAAGTTTAAGTCTATAGTATTTTCGTTTGTAAATTTATATTTTTTTACTATAATGTTTTCTTTAATTGATGCAAAGTCCGTTTGGAGAATTCTTAAGTTGAAATATGTGTTTAATATTTCTGTATTTAATATATTTGTTTCTTCTTCATAATATTGTTTGTACATATTGTTTATATCTCGGTGCAAGTATATTATAGCTGAATCATTTATTTTAAGTCCTGTATTAAAGAAGTCTATTATTTGCTTGTAATCTCTATTTTGATAATATAGTCTTAAAAGCTCTCCTTTTTTTGTGTAACTTGCTACTATTTTTGTGTTTCCAATTATTGCATCATTAAAATATTTTTCCATTGCTTTTCTCCCCTTTATGAAATAACGCGAACAATTTGCTGTTCCAGCTCTTTAATTTTTGCATTTATTTCTAATATATCTTCATCTTTTGTATCTTCATCAAATATATCTTCTTTAATTATGTCAGCCATTTCGTTTAGTTCTTCTTTTAAATTTGTTAATCTATCTATTACTTCTAGTCTTAAGAATTTGTATTTATCAAATGTCTCTACCTTTGATACTACTTTTACGGTTTCTTCTAGGTTATAATTTTCACCGTAATCTGGTATTGTTACAGGTATTTCTATAGTTTGCTGTATTTTTTCTTTTAGCACTTTTTGACCTTCTAGCTCTCCATGCACTAAAAAGATGTGCTTTGGTTTTGTTATAAATGAATATACAAAATTTAATAACCATTCTTGGTCTGCATGTCCAGAATATCCTTCTATATATTCGATTCTGGCATTTACAGCTATTTCTTCTCCAAATATTTTTACCTTTTTTTCTCCTGATACTATTTTTGCCCCTAGTGTTCCTGGTGCTTGATATCCTACAAAAAGAATAGTATTGTTTGGATTCCATAAATTATGCTTTAAATGATGTTTTATACGCCCTACTTCACACATACCACTAGCAGATATTATGATGTGTGGGTGTGGATCATCATTTAATGCTTTTGATTCATCTACTGTCTGTGTAAACTTTAGTCCTGGAAATTCAAGTGGATTATCTCCTTGCTCAATTTCTTTTCTTACTTCTTCATCAAATAAATCCATGTTCTGTCTAAATACTTCTGTTGCTGATATTGCTAATGGACTGTCTACATAGACTGTAGCTTTCATTAATTTTTCGTACTTTTTTAGAAACTCTTCATCTGTTCTTTGCTCTTTTAGTTTGTTTAGTTCATACAATATTTCTTGAGTTCTTCCTACTGCAAATGATGGAATTATTACGTTTCCACCTTTGTCTAATGTTTCTGCAACTATATTTAAAAATAGTTCTGCTTTATCATCATTTCTGTTATGAAGTCTACTACCATATGTTGATTCCATAACTACATAATCTGCACTATCTATCATTGTTGGAGAATCTAATAATGGTATATCGTTATTACCTAAATCTCCTGTAAATACTATTTTCTTGATTTCTCCATTTTCTTTTATCCAAACTTCTATAATACTTGAGCCTAACATATGTCCAGCATCGTTAAATCTTACACTTATATTTTCATCAAGTTGGATAATTTCATCATAAGATACTGGCTTAAATATTTCTAAGCAATCAATTGCATCCTGTGCTGTATATAGAGGTGGGAGTTCTGGCTTTCCTACTCTTGCTCTTTTTTTGTTTTGCCATACATTTTCCATTTCTTGAATGTGTCCACTATCTGGAAGCATTATTGCACATAAATCACAAGTAGCTTTTGTTGCAATAATTGGTCCTCTATACCCATCTACATATAGTTTTGGAATTCTACCTGAATGGTCTATGTGTGCGTGTGTGAGTAGCATATAATCTATTTCATTTACATCGTAAGTAAAATCTGCATAGTTTTCTCTTTCTTCTTTTGCTTTTCCTTGATATAAACCACAGTCTATTATTATTTTCTTGCCTGCACCTTCCAATAAAAAATTTGAACCTGTAACTGTTCTTGTTGCCCCTAAAAAAGTAATATTCATGTAATTCAATCCTTCTTTCTATTATATAAATACTCTTATTTTTTTATTTAATTTAACATTTAGTTCCTTTATATCGCTTAATTCTATTGTTCTTGACAAGTTTTCTTCATCGTATATTTCTAATACTGTTTTGTCATTTTTTTGTATGAATTTTAAAAATATATGTTCTAATTCTATTATATCTGTTTGTAAAATGTTTTGTAGGATATTATAGTTTTCTTTGATGTTTTTGCTAAATATTGTTACAATTTTTTGTTTACATGCTTTAGTTATTATCATTTTTTGAATATTGTTTATATCAACAATATCTTTAACTTGTTTGTTTTCTGAAATATATATTAATCCGTAATATCTTATTTTATATATAAGTTTTACTATGTTTTCCTTTTCTTCCGCTTTGTTGATTTGTATTTCTAATGCTTCACATACTAGTTTTAATAGTTCTGCTACTTTATTTTCATATGTTTTTTCATCGTTATTCTGCAATTCGAGTTCTTTAATTATAGCTAATTTTTTTTCAATTTCTGTTTTTGTTTTTATAAAGTTTATTGGCTCCATTTTTTGGTTACATTTGTTTAGTTTTTTCATTAGTTCTGTTTTCTCTTTTTCTATTATTTCTGCAAAATCGCTTAAGCTAAATATTCTATGATTCATGTCTAGCAGTTCATTTCTCGCTATGAATTCTTCTTTTAACTGTTTATCATTATTTATAATGTTGTCGTTCTTCTTTATCTCTTCAACTATTTTCTTTTTTTCTTTTGCCAATTTCTCTAGATACTCTTTTTTGTCATCTAGTTCGTTAAATTCTTCTTGTAACTTTTTTTGAATGCCTAATAGTCTATTTTTTTCTTCTTCATTTAGTTTGGTTACATTTAATATTGCTAATTGATTTATTATTTTAGATATTTGTTCTGCAATCTTTGTTTCATATTTGTTTTCTAATTTTTCATTGAATTTGAGTACATAATCTTGGTTAGGGTTTTCTTGCCATTTGTGTAAAAAAGTGTCTCCTATTAGTATTCTTATTATTTGATATACTAAGTTAATTCCTAAGTTTTCTATTTCTTCTACTACTATATTCCATGACCATCCATCAAAATCTCTAATTATTTCGCTAGAATCTATATAATATCCTTGATTGAGGTTTTGTTCTAATGATGGTTTGATGATTTCATATTCATCCGGAACTTTAAATTTGTTTTGTTTTAATTGGTATATTTCATATAGCATTTTTCTTGTATTAAGATATGTTATAATTTTGCCCTCTTCTGGAATGCTTTTACTTTCTTTAGTTTTTATTATCTCAATCTCTTTACAGTTTTTTTCTATTATTTCTAATATTTCCTCTAATATTTCTTTTTTTGTTTTTGTATTTCCATTTACTAAGCTGTAATCATCATAGGCAGCTTCTATTTTATATAACATACTTAGCAATAAATTTTTTATTTCTTCAGAAAAATTTTTTTTTGCCAAAATTTTTTCTAATTGATTATTATAATCTTTTATATTCAATTTTAACATAAGTTTTTCTTTGTTCAATTTTTATCTCCTTGTTAATTTATATGTATGTGTTTTAGATAAATAGCCCTATTATTAAATTTACTATCCATGTCATTCCTGTTAATATATAAGTAGAAATATATGGTATTACATCTGTATAAAATACTATAAAAAATACTATTATTGTAAGTACTAATTGATTATTGATTATCCATTCCTTTGCTTTATATGACAAAAAGTGATTTAATACTTTTGAACCATCTAATGGATAAATTGGTATTAAATTGAACACTCCTAATCCTAAATTGACTGTTATAATTGATAATAAGATGCTATATATTGTTTTAGTTGTTGTCGTAATTATTGTGGTTTTTAGACCAAATATTGCAAGTATTATTAAGAATATAAATGCTATTATAAAATTCATTATTGGACCTGCAGCTGCCACTATTGCTTCTGCTTTTGATAATGAATATTTTCCATCAAAATTTCTTGGAGTTATTTGTACTGGCTTCCCCCAGCCAAAACCTAGTAGAACTAAACAAATTAAGCCTACTGGGTCTATATGATTTAATGGATTTAAAGTTAGTCTTCCTTGCAATCTAGGTGTTTCATCTCCTAGTTTTGTAGCTACCCATGCATGTGCAAATTCGTGGAATGTCATTGCTACTATAACTCCTGGTAGAGCATATAATATTCCTTCTATGCTCCTTCCTCCAAGAAGTATGTTCATTAATATCATTACGCCTAGTATAATAAATAATGTCTTTCTATCAAAATTCAACATTTATCTAAACTCTTCCTTTCTAGTTTCTTTATTATTGAACAATCGGTTTCATTGTTGGGAATAGTAAAACGTCTCTTATTGATGCACTATTTGTTAATAGCATTACTAGTCTATCAACTCCTATTCCTAAGCCTCCTGTTGGTGGCATTCCGTATTCTAGTGCTTGAACAAAGTCTTCATCCATCATGTTAGCTTCTTCATCTCCCGCTTCTCTTTGTTTTACTTGTTCTAAGAATCTTTCGTATTGGTCTATTGGGTCATTTAATTCTGAGTATGCATTTCCATATTCACGACCTCCAATAAAGAATTCAAATCTTTCTACTAGTCTTGGGTCTGATGGTTTTCTCTTTGTAAGAGGTGATACATCTACTGGGTAATCATATATAAATGTTGGTTGTATCAAATTTTCTTCAACAAATGTTTCAAAGAAAGCATTAATAATATATCCTCTTGTTTTTTTGCCTTCTTCTAATTCTACATTCTTCTCTTTTGCAATTTTTATTGCTTCTTCGTCTGTATTAATTTGATTGAAATCTACTTGTGTTGCTTCTTTTATGGCATCTATCATAGATATTCTTTTCCAAGGTGAAGAAAGTTTTATGTCTGTACCTTGATAATTAACTGTTTCTTTACCTATAACATTTTTTGCAACTTTTGTTACAATCTCTTCCGTTATATCCATCATGTCATTATAGTCTTCATAAGCTGAGTATAATTCTATCATTGTGAACTCAGGATTATGTCTTATATCCATTCCTTCATTTCTAAAGTCTTTTCCTAGTTCATATACTTTGTCAAATCCTCCTACAATTAGTCTTTTTAAATATAGTTCTGTTGCAATTCTTAAATACATATCCATATCTAGTGTATTATGATGTGTTATAAATGGTCTTGCTGTAGCACCACCAGCTATTGTATTTAATACTGGAGTTTCAACTTCTATATATCCTTTTT
>SFKS01000044.1 GCA_004554705.1 Clostridiales bacterium
CAGACTGTTGACAAATAATTTTTTGTTAATAGTCTTTTTATTTTTTGGAAAATGTAGTATAATGAATATGTAAGGTTGCTTTATGTTTCCAAAATTAGAGCTTACAAACCTTACTTTTTTTATGGAAATATGGTATAATTAATACAGGAAACATAAAGAAAGTAAGTGATAAATATGGCAATGACAAAAAGACCAAAAAGACAATGTTCCTATGAAATAGTAAATTTAGAAGATATGGTACCACAAGACCATTTTTTAAGAGTTTTAGATAAATATTTTGATTGGGATTTTGTATATGATGAAGTTGAAAAACTATATTCTAAAGTAGGAAGGAAAAGTATAGATCCAGTAGTTTTAGTAAAAATCCACTTATTAAAATTTTTATTTCATGAGGATAGTTTAAGAAAAACATATGAAAATTTAAAATATAATACTTTATATAGATGGTTTATTGGATACAATATAAATGAAGAAGTACCAGACCATTCAACATATTCTCAAAACTACAAAAGAAAATTTTGTAAGTTAGAAAAAGATTTATTACAAACAGTATTTGATAAAGTTATTGAACTATTAACAGATTGGAATTGTTTGGATATGACTGCAGTATATATAGATTCAACACATACCAAAGCATCAGCAAATAAAAAGAAAAATCATAAAGAGATAGTAAAAATAGAAGCAAAGAAATATCAAAAAGAATTAGATTTAGAAATAGCCTTAAAAGAGTTAAAGGATGAAGATTTAACTGACGATGAATATTTAGAAGAAGTAGAAAGAATTGTAAAATGTAATGAAGAAGTAGACACAGAAGAAGTAATCGGAGAAAAAGAAATCATTGTAAGTGATGTTGATAAAGATGCTGGAATGTTATATAAAAGTGATAAAGAAAAGATGTTTGGATATAACACTAGCGTAATATGTGACAACAACAATTATATATTAACAGTAGATACAAACGGAAGTAACGTTCATGATTCAGTTTCTTTTTACGATTCTTTTGAAAATCTAAATTCACATTATGATATTTCACAAATAAAATATTTTGTCGGTGATGCAGCCTATTTAACATCACATATATGTAAAACAATAATTGATTTAGATATGATACCTGCATTTCCATATACAAGAAAGGGATATAGAAAAGGATACTTTAAAAAATATGAATTTACATATGATGAGTATAACGATATTTATATTTGTCCGAACGAAAAGGACTTAATACCAACAGGAAGAATAGATAAAAATGGATATATGTATTATAAAGCTGATGAACATGATTGTTCAGAATGTCCATTTAAAGAAAAATGTACAAAAAATAAAAATAAACAAGTATTAAGACATGTATGGGAGGAATATAAAGAAATGACAAATGATTATAGACATCATAGTGATGTAAAAGAGATATATAAAAAAAGACCACAGCATATAGAAAGGGTCTTTGCAGACGGAAAAATGAAGTATGGACTAAGGTTTACATACTTTAGAACAAAAGAAAGGGTTCATCGTGAATTGACCCTTCTTTATGCGTGCATGAATCTGAAAAAGTTTGCCTTGCATCACTATATCTAGAATATGAATATCCTAGATATTATTGTTTATATTCATTTTTTTATGTTATTTTTACAAAATAAAAGACAAATAAGTAAAATTTCTACCTATTTGTCAACAGTCTGAGATTTCTGTAATAACTTAAACAGAAATCTTTTTGTTTGATTTACAATATCTTTAAAATTTGATAAAATATTTATAAGGAAGTGATAACATGGAAGCAAAAAAAATAAAAACAGAATTAATACGTCAAAAAAAGGCAAAATTTAAAGGCAATATTTATCATTTTTCTCAAGTTCATTTTGCATATAACTCAAATAAAATCGAAGGTAATAGACTTACCGAAGAACAAACAGAAGCAATATTTGATACAAGAAGTTTTATTCCCAAAAATGATGATTTAGTAAAACTAGATGACTTAATAGAAATAAAAAATCACTTTAAACTATTTGATTACATGATTGATAACATTGATAATCCAATTACTAAAGAAATGATTTTAACAATGCATAAAATTCTAAAAAGAGGTACAAGTGATGAAGATAATCCTCTTTATAATGTCGGAGGATTTAAAACCATCCCTAATATAATAGGTATTCAAAATGTAATACATACCAGTAGTCCTGAAGAAGTAGAAACAGATTTAAATAAACTTCTTAATGATTATGAAGAACAAGATAATGTATCACTACAAGATATAATTGATTTCCATGTTTTCTTTGAAAGGATACATCCTCTAAGTGATGGAAATGGTAGAGTAGGAAGAATGCTTATGTTTAAAGAATGTCTAAAAAATAATATCGTTCCATTTATAGTTTTAGATGAAGAAAAAGCTTATTACATGCGAGGTCTAAAAGAATATAATAAAGATAAAAAATATTTAAAAGACACAATCTTGCATTTCCAAGATGTTTATGACAATGTATGTGACCAATTATTAAATTATGAAATTAAAAATATAA
>SFKS01000045.1 GCA_004554705.1 Clostridiales bacterium
AAAAAAATCACGATGATATAGTAGAAATAAATAGACAGATAAAGGAAGTTAAAGAAAAAGAAGAACTTAAAGAAAAACAAAAATTAGAGCAGTATAATCCAGAAAACATTTTTAATAAAAAGAATGATACTTCTAAAACAAAACAAGAAGAGAATATGGATATATCAGTTGTTCAAAGCAAACAAAACATATTTGTAAGATTTATAGAAAAAATAAAAAGTTTTTTTAAAAAATAAATAAGATTATACGAGGAGAAAATATGAGTAAATATAATTATGAAGAATTAATAGAACAAATAAAAAATATGGGAATTAAACCAAGTGATACTGTTATTATTCATTCATCAATGAAATCAATAGGAGATGTTGAGGGCGGAGCAGATACAGTAATTGATTAGGTTAAATCCTGGTTATGATTTATTTATGGATGATAATATACCAAATACTGGGGAATTAACGAGAGAAGATTAAATGTCATACATTAAACTAAAATACAAGGTTAAAAATGCATACCTTGTATTTTTGGCGTAAAAATGGTAAAACATTAATTAATGTTATTTAGTTTAAAAAGCTAAAATGTGCCGCAACTCATGTAAAACGAAAAAGGGATAGATGAATGGTAAAAAGTTCCTATAAATTCCTATAAAGAAAGATTTTTCAGAATTTTATTTGACAATTTATAATTATCTGTGTATAATAAATATAGGAAATGACAATTCCACAAACGTGGTTTTGCCGAAATTAGTTGTAAAAACTCACACCTAACTCGCCAAAGTTACAGATGTGAGCTTTTTTATTTATGTAGTTGCTTATCAACCCAGTTCTTATACAGAACTGCTGTCAAGGCAACGTTTAATGTTAAAGATAACATTAAGGATGTTATAAAAAATAGTATCACTTTAACCATAAACATCACCACCTTTCCTACGAAGATTCGTAAAATTGGTGGCAAAACCACATCTGCTTATTATCATTTCCTATGTTAGCTAGTATAACATATGTTTTACAAAAAAGAAACAAAAACAAAACAAATATTTGCAAAAGTTTTTTATTATAAATATCTTGAAAAATTTTTAATAATCTGTTAATCTATATATAAATTGATTGATTATTATATCAATGTTAAATAGAGAGAAAAGTTGTAGATAACTACGACACCCGCTCCATTTTTTACTCCCATGAAGTGATAGGAATAATTAATAAAAACATTGATTTTTAAATATTTATATGCTATAAAATGTATGAGTGGTTCTCAAGAAACTTTCGAAACCTTGGGACATTTTAATACTATAGAGAGGAGGAAATTTGTATGGATAAATCAAACAAAAATGAAGATCCTAAAATACTTGTTTCAAAAGTACAACATATTTTAGAATGGACTAAAACAAAAATATATTTAGATACTAATTCAGAAAAGGCTAAAAATAGAATTGTACGAAGAGGAGAAGTTTATAAATGTAATTTTGGAATTGGTATAGGCTCAGAAATGCAAAAAGAAAGACCTTGTGTAATTATTCAAAGTGATGTAGGAAATATAAATTCAAGCAATGTTATAGTAGCACCAATAACTCATACAGAAAAGCCAATCCCATCAATGGCACATATTGCAACTCAAAAAGATAATGAAGGAAGAACGATACTTGATGGACAAGTAAATCTTTCAAACATTCAAACTGTTAGTAAAGCAAGATTAGGAAATTATATAACAAAACTTTCAAAAGATGATATAAGCAATATAGATAAATCACTATATGTAAGTTTAGGTTTAATGAAGAATATAAAGAAATATGAAGAAAAGATTGAAAATTTAAATAAGTACATTGAAAAATTAAAATCAAGTTAATAAAAAAAGCAAAATAATTTGACATTTTACAATATAAATGGTAAAATTAAATTACAAATATGTTGTTTTTATCAAAACAATAGTAATGTTTAACAAATATGAAAATCTTTTAAGATTTTTAGTATTATGAATATTTTTAAGCTTTTAGCATAGACTAATAGCACAAATATGTTATAGGTTTTCACCTATAATAGTATTACAGGAAAGTTGAGTAACATCAATTTTCCTTTTTATTTTGCAAAAATACTACTAAATTTATAATTTTTATGCTATACTAATTTTAACAGTTGATTAATCGAATTTTTTTGAGCAAATTGTGGGAGAAACACTATTAAAAATAGATGTATTTTTCGCAAATAACTCCCCTAACCGCTCCAACGACGTATCTGTTCGAACTTTTTTTAGAACAGATAGATATGAAAATCAATCAGTAATGGTTGATTTTTTCTTTTGCGAAAAGTCATCCTAATTCTACAAAGAAAGGATGGTGCTTGAAATGAATATTTCTAATTTAACCAAAAAGATTAAATTATCAGAATTA
>SFKS01000008.1 GCA_004554705.1 Clostridiales bacterium
CTCCTAAATCATTTACACTTACATAACTTTGTATTTTTCCTTGCATATCTTGGATATGACAAAATGATGCTTTTCCCATAATTCTTTTTGCAATAATTCTTCCTGCTATTGAAACATCTTTGCCTTCTAAATCTACGAAGTTATTTTTTATTTCTTCACTTATATGTGTTCTATTATATTTTCTGATTTCAAATGGGTTTTTCCCTTGTTTTTTTAGTTCCTCTAGCTTTTCTTTTCTTATTTTAATTAAATGATTTTCATCTAATACTTCTTCCATAAATCGTTCTCTCCCTTCAAATTCTTAATCATTATATACTAAAATGTATGATTTGTAAATAGTTTGGCTGAAAGAAAAATTGAAAAGAAAAGTGTTAGTTGTTCTAACACTTTTAATTTGATTTATTTATCCAAATATTCCTTTTTTCTTTACTGGTGGTTGCTCATTCATTGTTTTTGCTAATTGGTTTAGTAGGTCTCTTTGCTCTGGAGTTAGTCTTTTTGGAATTTGTACATTTACAGTAAAAATATAGTCCCCTTGGTATGTGCTGTTTACGGCTTTAAATCCTTTGTTTTTTATTACAAATCTAGTACCACTTTGTGTGGCTTCTGGTATGCTATATTTTTCTTTAGTACCGTCCACCATTGGAATTTCTAGTGTTGCACCTAGTGTTGCTTGCGTAAATGTTATTGGGATTTCACATATTACGTTATTGCCTTGTCTCTTAAATATTTTATGATTTCTAACAGATATTACTATGTATAAGTCTCCTCTTGTTCCTCCTTTTGTTCCTGATTCTCCTTCGCCCTTTAATACTATAGTTTGTTCGTTATCTATTCCAGCAGGCACTGAAATTTTAATTTTTACACTTTTACGTATTGTTCCTTTTCCTCTACATTCTGGGCATTTTTCTTCTATTTTTGTTCCTTCACCATTACATTCTGGGCAAGTTTTTGTTGTTTGCATTTGTCCCAATATTGTAGAAACTGTTTGTTTGATTGTACCTGTTCCATTACATGCTTTACATGTTGATGTTTTAGTTCCTGGTTTTGCTTTACTTCCATGACATGTTGGACATTCTTCGTTCCTTAATATTGTTATTTCTTTTTTTACACCTGAATATGCTTCTTCAAAAGTAATGTCTAAATTGTATTTTAAATCTCTTCCTTTTCTTGGTCCTGTTGCTCTTTGCCTATTACTTGCTCTTGCTCCAAATCCAGAACTTCCTCCAAAAAAGCTTGAGAATATATCTCCTAAATCACCAAAGTCACTAAAACCGTCAAAGCCATTAAATCCAGAACTTGTATATGAATAATATCCGTTTTCTGTTCCTCCTCCAAAGCCTTGTGGTCCATCATGTCCAAATTGGTCATACATTCTTCTTTTTTGTGGGTCTGATAATACTTCATATGCTTCAGAAACTTCTTTGAATTTTTCTTCTGCTTCTTTTTTGTTGTCTGGGTTTGCATCAGGATGATATTTTTTTGCTAGTTTCCTATATGCTTTTTTTATTTCTTCCTCTGTTGCATTTTTATTTATTTCTAAGATTTCATAATAATCTCTTTTATTTGCCATTTTTTATTTTCTCTCCTTTTTTGTAAATTATATCTATATTATTTTGTAAATAGTACACATATAGTTTACAATTTTTTTGTAGTGCAATATTATGGGTGGGCGAGCAATGCTCGCCCTTAAATGTTTATATTATTTGTCATTGTTGTCGTCTTCTACTTTGTAGTCTGCATCGTATACATTTCCATCATTTGTAGTATTTTCTCCTCCGTTTGTGTCTGTCTCAGATGATGTTGCTCCATTTTGTGCATTTGCTTTGTATAGTTGTTCTGATATTTGATAGAATGCTTGTGTTAATTTTTCTGTTGCGTCTTTTATTGTTTCTGTGTTGTTTGTTTCTAATGCTTTTTTTACATTTTCTATTTCTGTTTCAACTTTTGCTTTTTCTTCACCACTTATTTTGTCTCCTAATTCGTCTAATGTTTTTTGGCTACTGTATACTAAGCTTTCTGCATTGTTTTTAACTTCAACTTCTTCTTTTTTCTTTTTGTCTTTTGTCTTCTGCCGCATGTGCTTCTGCATCTTTTACAGCTTTATCTATATCTGCTTCAGAAAGATTTGAGCTTGCTGTTATTGAAACATTTTGTTCATTTCCTGTTGCCATGTCTTTTGCAGATACGTGTACTATTCCGTTTGCATCAATATCAAATGTAACTTCAATTTGAGGTATTCCTCTTGGTGCTGGTGGTATTCCTGTTAATTGAAATCTTCCTAGTGTTTTGTTGTATGCAGCCATTTCTCTTTCACCTTGTAAAACATGGACTTCAACACTTGTTTGACCATCTGCTGCTGTTGAAAATACTTGTGATTTTTTTGTTGGTATTGTTGTATTTCTTTCAATTAGTTTTGTAAATACCCCACCATAAGTTTCTATACCTAGAGATAATGGTGTTACATCTAATAATACTAAGTCTTTAACGTCTCCTGAAAGCACACCAGCTTGGATTGCTGCACCTATTGCAACACATTCATCTGGGTTAATTCCTTTATTTGGTTCTTTATTTGTAATTTTTTTAACTGCTTCTTGAACTGCTGGAACTCTTGTTGAGCCACCTACTAGTAGTACTTGGTCTATTTTATCTGCTGTTAGTCCAGCATCTTTTAATGCTTGATTTACTGGTCCTGTTGTTTCTTCAATTAAGTCTCTAATTAGCTCTTCAAATTTTGCTCTTGTTAGGGTTACATCTAAGTGTTTTGGTCCTGTGCTATCTGCTGTTATAAATGGTAAATTGATATTTGTTTGACCTACACCTGATAATTCTATTTTTGCTTTTTCTGCTGCTTCTTTTAATCTTTGCATTGCCATTTTGTCTGTGCTTAAGTCTATTCCTTGTTCCTTTTTGAATTCTTCTACTAGGTATTTCATTATTCTTTCATCAAAGTCATCTCCACCTAGTTTGTTGTTTCCACTTGTTGCTAAAACTTCAAATACTCCATCTCCAATGTCTAGTATTGATACATCAAATGTACCTCCTCCTAAGTCGTATACCATTATTTTTTGATCTTTATCTTCTTTGTCCATTCCATATGCTAAAGCTGCTGCTGTTGGTTCGTTTATAATTCTTAATACTTCTAATCCTGCTATTTTACCTGCATCTTTTGTTGCTTGTCTTTGGCTGTCACTGAAATATGCTGGAACTGTGATAACTGCCTGTGTTACTTTTTGTCCTAGATAGTTTTCTGCATCTGATTTTAGTTTTTGTAGTATCATTGCAGATATTTCTTGTGGTGAGAATTCATCTCCTTCAATATTTATTTTTTTGTTTGTTCCCATATCTCTTTTAATTGAGATTACTGTATGGTCTGGGTTTGTAACGGCTTGACGTTTTGCAATCTGCCCAACTAATCTTTCACCATTTTTTGAAAATGCAACTACAGATGGTGTTGTTCTATTTCCTTCTGGGTTTGGAATTACAACTGGTTCTCCACCTTCCATAACTGCTACACATGAGTTTGTTGTACCTAAATCGATACCAATAATTTTTGACATATAAAGTCATCCTCCTTTTAATTTATATATTTTTTAAAATTAATAACTAATTTGCTACAATTACCATTGAGTGTCTTATAACCTTTGAGCCTATTTTATATCCTTTTCTGAATTCTTCTTTTATAATTTTTTCTCCTAGTGTTTCATCTTGTACACTGCTTACTGCTTCATGTACTTCTGGATCAAATGGTTTTCCTACTGTTTCTATTGTTTCTACTCCAAATTTTGCGAATATATCTTGTATTTGTTTTACTACAAGTTCTATCCCTTGTTTCATATTTTCATCTTCTGTTTTTGCTGTGACTGCCTTTTCTAGGTTATCTAATACTGGCAGAAAGCTTGCTATTATATCTGCTAGTAAAGAATTGTATAATTGTTCTCTCTCTTTAGTATTCCTTTTTTTGTAATTTTCAAACTCTGCCATTACCCTTTTTAGTCTGTCTACTGTTTCCTCAAGCTCTTGTTCTGTTTTTGTAAGTTCAGCATTTTCGTCTTGTTTTTCTTGTTCTTTAACTTCTTGCTTGTTTTCTTGATTTTCTTCTGACATTTTTATTTTTCTCCTTCCTAATTAATGATTTAATTATCATCAGTAAATTTTTCGTTTAGTTTTTTACTTATATATTTCATTACTGAAATTACTTTTGAATAATCCATTCTTTTGGGTCCTATGATGCCTATTGTTCCTAAATCTTTGTTTCCTATTGTATGTTTAAATGTTACTATGCTTAAGTCTTTTAGTTCTTCTTTTTCGTTTTCTTCACCAATGTATATGTTTATATCTTTTGCTAAACCTGAATTCAATATTTCCATTACTTGTTCTTTTGTATCAAGTATGCTTAAAAAATTTCTTGCACTTTCTACTTTGTTGAATTCTGGAAAGTCGAATACATTGTTTGCACCTTCTAAGTAAATTTGCTCTGATTGTTCCAATGTTTTATTCATTTGGTCTATTATTGGTTCAATTACGTCTATTTGATCCTCCATTGATTCTAAAATATATTTTTCCATTGGTTTATCTATTTTTGTAAGTGGTCTACCTATTAATTTGTTTTTAAAGGTATAGTTTAAACTTTCTATTTGATTTTCTGTTATATCCTCTTCATATTTAATAATGGTTTCTTTAATTGCTCCATTTTCTGTTAAAATAACTGCCATTAAAATTCTATTGCCTAGAGAAATAAATTTTACATCTGAAATTATGTTGTTGTTTGCCTCTGGACCTATTGCTACTGTTGTATAATGTGTTATTTCTGATAAAGTGTCTGTTGTAATTTTTGTTAATTCTTCTATTTCATTTACTTTAGTTTCTAGTTTGGATTTTATGTATTGTATTTCATCTAAACTTATTTTTTCGTCATTTAGAAGTTCATCAACATAAAATCTGTATCCTTTTGCCGATGGAATTCTTCCTGATGATGTGTGAGTTTTTTCTAGATATCCCATTTTTTCTAGCTCAGCCATATCATTTCTTATTGTAGCACTACTATATCCTAAGTTATAGCGTTCTACAATAGTTGCAGAGCTGACTGGTTCTGCAGTGTTTACGTATTCTTCAATTATGGCTTGTAAAACTTGTCTTTGTCTTTGCTCTAACATGTTTTTCACCTCAAATTTAGCAGTCCATTTCTAGGACTGCTAATATAATACACCTTTTTTTAGCACTTGTCAATACAGATTGCTAATTTTTTTAATTTTTTTTATTCTATAGTGTCATCTTTTATGAAATACTTTGTGCCAAGCATTTTGTCTGGTAAATATTGTTGTTCAACTTGATGTTTTGGATAATCGTGTGGATATTTGTATCCTACTCCATATCCTAATTTGCTCATTTCTTGTGCTGGTGCATTTCTTATATGCATCGGTATTTCTCCTGTATCTTTATTTGATACATCTTCTAAGGCTTTATCTATTGCTATATATGCACAGTTTGATTTTTTAGATAGTGCTATGTATAAAGCTGCTTCAGCAAGTATTATTCTTGCTTCTGGCATTCCAACATTTGCAACTGCTTGCATTGCTGATGTCGCAACAACTAAAGCATTTGGGTTTGCAAGTCCTACATCTTCTGATGCAGCAATTGTTATTCGTCTTGCTAAAAATACTGGATCCTCGCCACCATCTATTGCTCTTGCTAAGTAAAATATAGTTGCATCTGGATCACTTCCTCTCATAGATTTTATAAATGCACTTATATTATCATAATGAGAATCTCCTGATTGGTCAAACATTGTTTTTTTCTTTCCCATACAGTTTGCTGCTATTTCTTTTGTGATTTCTATTTTCCCATCTGAATTCATTTCTGTTGTAAGTACTGCAAGTTCTAATGTGTTTAGGGCTGTTCTTACATCTCCTCCAGATAGCTTTGCAATAGCTAATAATGTTTCATCTTCTATTTTTATGCTATATTTTGCTAATCCATCTTTATTGGCTAATGCATTTTTTAAAATTTTAAATATGTCTATATATGTTAATGGCTTTAGTTTTACTACCATTGATCTTGATATTAAAGCTTTATTAACTGAAAAATATGGGTTTTCCGTTGTTGCACCAATTAGAATTATTGTTCCATCTTCTACGAATGGAAGTAATGCATCTTGCTGTAATTTGTTAAATCTATGAATTTCGTCTATAAATAGAATGCATTTCCCTGATGGATTAAGTAGCATGTTTTTGGCCTCTTCAGCTGCTTTTTTTATGTCTGTAACTCCTGCAGTTACTGCATTTAATTGTATGAATTTATATTTGGTAGTATTGCTTATTACTTTTGCAATTGATGTTTTTCCACAACCTGTAGGACCCCATAATATTAAACTTGTTAATCTGTCTGCTTTTATTGTTCTATATAATATTTTATCTTTTCCAAGTACTTCTTCTTGACCTACAAATTCTTCTAACTTTGTTGGCCTTACTCTGTGTGCTAATGGCTCCATGTCTTCACTCCCTTTGCTCGTGAAATAATGAACATTTTTCTGTTTATTGGTTTCCTAGTGTTGCTAGTGCTTTTTTTATTATTTCCTCTACTGTTAGGTTTTGTGTATCTATTTTTTCTAATGTTTTTGATATTTCTTTTCTTGTATATCCTAGTACTTGAAGTGCTGTTATTGCTTCTGTATCTTTTTCTTCGAGGTCTATTACTTTGCTAATTTTTTCGTTTTGACATACTTCTTGTTCTGTTTTTAGTTTGTCCTTTAACTCTAGTATAATTCTTGCTGCTGTTTTGTTCCCTATTCCTGGTATTTTCACTATTTTTGATACATCATTTGATATTACTGCTAGTGCAAAGCTTGATGGTGTTATGCTTGAAAGTATCTGTAGTGCTGATTTTGCTCCTATTCCACTTACTGATAGTAGCAATTCAAACATTCGTAATTCTTCATTACTTCTGAAACCATATAATGCAATGTTATCTTCTCTTACGTAATAGTATGTATATACTTTTAAATTTTCTCCAACATCTGGTAATTTTTCTATGACACTGGGCGACATAAATATTTTATATCCTATGCCTCCATTATCTATTATTACATAATTATTTATTTTGTCTGCAATTTTTCCATTTATATATGCATACATACGTGTTCACTCCAAATCTTTATTCAACTGTTACTGATTTAGCTAGGTTTCGTGGTTTATCTACATCCAATCCTTTTTCTTTTGATATATAATATGATAATAATTGCAATGGTATTATTGAAAGTACTGGTGATATTTCTGTAGATATTTCTGGTATTCTAATTATTGTATCAAATCCTTTATTTTCTATATTTTGATTTGTAACAACTATTATTTTTGCACCTCTTGATATTACCTCTTGTATATTGCTAATTGATTTTTCTACTAAGTCTTTATTTGTTATTGTTGCTATAACTGTTACTCCTATATCTATTAATGCTATTGGTCCATGTTTTAGTTCTCCAGAAGCATATCCTTCTGAATGTATATATGAAATTTCTTTTAGTTTTAAAGAGCCCTCTAAACTTACTGCATAATCTACTCCTCTTCCTAAGAAGAACATATCCCTTTCTTTATATATTCTTTTTGCTACTTCTTGAATTTCAGAAGTATCTTTTAGAACTTCTTCTGCTTTGTTAGGTAGTTTTAGTATATCCTCTTTTATTGTATTTATTTTGTTTGTATCAGCTCTTTCTAATATTTCTGCAAAATATAATGCTATTAGGGCTAGCATTGTTACTTGTGATGTGTAAGCTTTTGTTGATGCAACTGCAATCTCTGGACCTGCATGTGTATATATTGAATAGTCTGCTTCTCTTGTTATTGAGCTTCCTATTACATTCGTTATTGCTATTGTTTTTGCCCCTTTTGCTTTTGCAAGTTTAAGTGCTGCTATTGTATCTGCTGTTTCTCCTGATTGACTAATATATATTACTAAAGTTTTATTATTTATAAGTGGATCTCTGTATCTGAATTCTGATGCTATATCTACCTCTACTGGTATCTTGCAAAGTTTTTCAAATATGTTTTTTGAAACTAGTCCTGCATGCATTGCTGTACCGCATGCAACTATATACATTTTATTTATTTCTTCTAGATATTCTCTCGTAAAGCTTAGCTCATCAAAACTTACTTTTGAGTTATTAAGTCTTGTTCCTATTGTTTCTCTTATTGCTTTTGGTTGCTCATTTATTTCTTTTAGCATGAAGTGTTCATATCCATCTTTTTCTGCTCCTTTGCTGTCCCATTCTATTGCTTTGGTTTCCTTCTTTATTTCGTTTAGATTTGTATCATAAAACTTTATATTGTTTCTACTTAAGTAAGCAAATTCATAATCATTTAGAAAATAAAAGTCTCTTGTATATGAAAGAATTGCAGGTATGTCTGATGCTATATAGCTTTCACCATTACCTTTTCCTATAACTAGTGGGCTATCTTTTCTTACTACTATCATTTTTTCTGGCTCTTTGTTAGAAATTATTTCTAGTGCAAAGCTTCCTTTTAAATCCATACATGCATTCTTTACTGCTCGCAAAAATTTTAATTCATCTTCATTTTTATCTTGATTGTAATAATAGTTTATTAAATTCACTATTACTTCTGTATCTGTTTGTGATATAAATTTGTATCCTTTTTGAGTTAAATCATTTTTTAATTCATTATAGTTTTCAATTATTCCATTATGTACTATTGCAAATAATCCTTCCATGTCCATATGTGGATGTGAATTTTCTTTTGATGGTTTTCCATGTGTTGCCCACCTTGTATGTGCTATTCCAATTGTTGCTTCTAAGTTGTCAATTCCATCTAATAAAGTTAAATTGCTTACTCTTCCTTTGTCTTTTTTTACTTCAATTTTGTTATTCTCAATTACTGCAATTCCTGCTGAGTCATAACCTCTATATTCTAATCTTGTTAGTCCTTGTATTAATATTGGTGTTGCTTTTTTGTCTCCTATATATCCTACTATTCCACACATATTTTACCTCCTTTATAATTTGCAAAGCAAATTCTATTCTCTTGGTTTTTAACTATTTACGTTTTGCTTATGAACACCATGTATTATATTATATAAATATATTTTATGCAAGTATCTAAAATAAAAAAACTGGATTGCTCCAGTTTTTTTATTTACGAAATTTATTTTACTTTGTATCCGTCTTCTTCTAATGACTTTCTTAATTCTTCTTTAGTCATATTTACTTCTTCTTCATTTCCTGCCATTTCAGCAAATGTTTTAGCATCTAATTCCATAATAGCTTTTTTACCTTTTTGTGTTAATTTTGGAATATTTGTTTTGCTCTCTTCATCTAGTTTTTGTAACATTTCAATCATTGCATTGTAGTCATCAACATATTTCTTTGCTGTATCTGCATTTTCAAAGATGAATGTCATTTTTACATTATCAATTTTATCATTCTTGAAAGAAACTTCTATTTCCTCTGTGTGTTTTGCAGTTTCTTCTGTAGCTTCTACTTCTTTTGTTGCAACTAGTTTATTTCCTCCACAACCTGTTAAAGCTAATAACACTACTAGTAAGCAAGCAATTAATAATGATACTTTTAATGTTTTCTTCATTTTTTATCACCTCCACCAATATTTATGTTCTTATAATATCAAAAGCTTTAAAAATAGTCAAGCTTTTTTTTACTTTTTTCTAAAAAATATGTTTTGAAATTATTGTATATTTTTACTATTATAGGAAAAACTTATGTTATGAATAATTTAGGGAATTTTTTAAAAAAGTGGTTTGTGTATACTCCTTCAACTTCATATGATTTTGTTTTAAATGAAAATAATAGTAGTACTAATGTTACAGATTTATCAGATTCCTTTTTGCCAGACCATAATATATATTCTACTCTTGATAAAAACTATGATTACTTGCAATCTCAATATAACACATTAATTAATAGTGATATTATTATGCGCCCTTTTAAAATCAATGTTAATGGAAAAACTTATAATTCCTTGTTTTTAGGTATTGATGGTATGATTTCTTCTACTCTTGTTAATAATTTTCTTTTGCGTCCATTAATGGAAACAAATAGTTCTTTTAAAACTAACTATACCAAAAGTGGTGTTGAGTATTCAAAAATTAAAAAAACTAATCTTGAAAATTATATTTTTGATAAGCTTATACCTCAAAATACTGTCAAAAAAATAACAAAATTTTCTGAAGTTTCTTCTACTATAAATTCTGGAGATTGTGTTCTTTTTGTTGATACTCTAAGTGTTGCATTTTCCATTGACGTTAAGGGCTTCGAATCAAGAAGTATAGATTCTCCTAAAAACGAGATTGTTGTTAGAGGTTCTCAAGAAGCTTTTGTTGAAAAGCTTAGGACTAATACATCTATTCTTAGAAGAATCATTAATACACCTAATTTAATTATAGAAAATACTACTGTAGGTAATGCTAGTAAAACTAAAGTGGCAATTTGTTATATGAAAAATATTGCAAACTCTTCTTTAGTTTCTGAAGTAAAATATCGTCTCTCTAATTTAGATGTTGATTATGTTATTTCTTCTGGAAATGTGGAACAATTAATACAAGATAACAGTAGTTTTGCATTCCCTCAAATGATTTCCACTGAACGTCCTGATAAAGCTGCAAATCATTTACTTGAGGGAAGAGTTGTAATATTAGTTAATGGTTCACCATACTCTCTTATTGTCCCTGGAATTTTAATAGATTTTCTATCTTCTCCTGAAGACTTAAATCTAAAACATCAGTATGCAAATTTGCTAAAAGTTATACGTCTAATTGCAGCTATTATGACATTACTTTTGCCTGGTTTATATATCGCAATTCTTAATTATCATACAGAACTGGTTCCCACTGCACTTCTATTTACAATTGCTGGTTCTAGAAACAGTGTGCCATTCCCCGTTGTTTTTGAAGTTTTGTTGATGGAGATTTCTTTTGAATTAATTAGAGAGGCTGGCCTTAGAATTCCTAGTCCAATAGGTCCAACAATAGGAATAATTGGTGCCTTAATATTAGGTGATGCTGCTGTAACTGCTAATTTAGTAAGTCCTATTTCTATTATAGTTGTTGCTATAACAGGTATAGGTTCTTTTGCAATACCTGATTTCTCATTAAACTTCACTTTCAGGATTTACAAGTTTTTATATATTTTCTTAGGATATGTTGCAGGATTTTTAGGGATTGCAATTGGATTATTTACTCAATTTGCTATGCTTTGCAGTCTTAATTCATTTGGAGTTTCATATTTAGAACCATATATACCTGTTACAAATTTTAATACATCTATCTCTTACTTTGTTCATTCTATATGGAAAAGAGAACATCGTAGTGATTTTTTAAATACTAAACGACCTATGGAACAAGGCAGTATAAGTAGGAAATGGAAATTTTGGAAAAGCACAAATAGAAAATGAAAGGAGTTTTAAAATGAAAGATATACAAAAAATCGGTAAAATTGAAGCAATTGCCTTGGCTTTAGCAATTATTACTAATAATATAATTTTTAATATAACCTCCATTATATTTAATTCCTGTGGTTCTGGTGCCTGGCTTAATATGATATATGTAAGTATTCTATCTTTAATTTTTATGTTTGTAATTCTTTTTCTATTTAAGTCATTTCCAGGTTTAGATTTGTTAGACATTTCAAAATTTTTAGGTGGTAAAACATTGAATTGTGTTGTTTCTATTTTATATGTACTTCTTTTTATGTTTTTTTCTGCTATTTGTGTAAGATACTATGCTAATAATTTGCACCTTATATATTTTTCGGGATATAGTATTTTATTTTTAATTTTACTTGCATTTATACCTATTATTATTTCTAGTAAAACTGGTTTAAGAGCTATATATGGAACAAATCTAATTGTTATCCCTATTGCTGTTTTGTCAATTGTTTTACTGCTTTCTGTTTCAATTAGAGATTTTACATGGCAAAAACTTTTTCCTATATTTGGATATGGTGCTAAAGAATTATTTATAAATCAATCTATAAATGTGTTTTCTTTTAATATTATTGGGTATTTATACTTTCTACCTTCATTTTTAAAAGATATGAATGATTTCAAAAAAGTGTCCATTTTCTCTGTAATTCTTTGTGGATTATATTTTCTTCTAACTATTTTAGCTTTGACTATGACTTTTTCATTTACTTTTACGGCTGATGAATCCATTTCTTTATATTTAATCTCTAGGTTAGTTTCGTTAGGCAGATTTTTTGAGAGATTAGATGCTATTTTTATTTTTACTTGGATTTTAGCTTTTTTATCATTTATAAGTTTTAATGTATATTTAATGAGTTTTATTGTTAAAAAAGGATTTGGTTTAGGAGATTCTAAAGAACTTGTCTATAGCATATCTGTTATTTTAATTGGATGTAGTTTGGTTTTTAAGAATATTGCTACACTAAATTCTTTTGCAAGAAATTTTTATAAGATATATATGGTAATTTTAGTGTTTGGTGTTAGTTTTATAATTACTTTATTGGCTTATTTCAAAAAGAAAAGGAGTTTGAGATGAAAGTTAAAATTTATTTATTAATGTTAATTTGTTCTTTAGCTATATTTTTACTTACTGGTTGCTATTATGTTCAGGGTGTAGAAGCTAAAGCATATGCTATTGCTCTTGGTATAGATGTTTCAGATACGCATAATCTAAAACTTACTGTTCAATTTGCTGTTCTGAATTCTTCCAAATCATCTACTTCATCTGAAGACTCTTCTATTAGCAATTCTACCATTTTATCTGTTGATTGTTCTACTTTGGATTCTGGAATTACTTTAATAAATAGTTACATTAGTAAACAAGTCAATCTTTCTCATTGTAAAGCTGTAATTATATCTGAAGAATTTTCTTCCCATGGTGTTTCAGATATTGTATATACTTTGATGAATAGTATGGAGTTAAGACCTGATTGTAATATTATTATAAGTAAATGTAATGCTCTTGATTTTTTAGAAAACTCCTCTCCTGTTTTCGAATCTAATCCAGCACAATATTTTACGTTAAATTTTAATTCAAGTGAATATACTGGTTATGTAGATAATTTAACTTTGTCTGAATTTTATTATAATATAATAAATATTTATTCAGATGCTTCTGCTATTTTAGCTGGTATTAATAATAAAGAAACCCAAGATAAGATTAATATAGGAAGTTCTATATTAGATGATAATTACATTGCTGGAAAGACTCCTATTGTTTCTAAAAACAACGTTGAAAGTATGGGAATCGCTGTTTTTCGCAATGATAAACTGGTTGGAGAACTTAATAATTTAGAAACTTTATGTCATTTAATTATTACTAATAATTTAAAAAATGCTACAATAAATATTACTAATCCATTTGCTAATAACAGTAGTGTCTCATTTTATGTGAATTTAAACAAACTTACTAAAAAAAATGTATCATTTGTTAATAATTATCCTTATATAGAATGCGAAATTTGGATAACGGGCAACATACCAACGACTTATAGTAATATAAATTTATCTGATGAAGATTGTTTAACTACATTAAACAGTGCTTTAAATGATTATATTGAAGCTCATATTCTTGAATATTTATATAAAACCTCTAAAATACTTAAAGCAGATATAGCAGGTTTTGGAAAATATGTTTTGCCTAAATATGCTACTTCGCAAGAATTTGTAAATTCAGATTGGATTCGGTAATTATCAAAATTCATTTTTTAAAGTAACTGTTCATTCTGATATTCAAGGTGGATATTTGTATAATAAAGTTTAAAAAGGAGTTGTATCTTATGTTTGTAGTTTTTGCTATTATTTCTTTATGTATATTTATTAGAACCATTAGTTATGGGATTTTTGAGATAAAAACAAATAACAATACCTTTGCAGGTATTGTTACATTTATAATAGCTATAATTGGTCTTGTGTTTCCTAATATAGTCATTTGGGTTAATGGAATATATTAATGAAATTAATATATTATTCCTAATAGAATTGCTAGAATAATAAATACTATCCCAAGTATTATTGTTATTTTTTTAAGTTGTCCTTCTTTTGTTCTTCCTTTATTTTTTTCATAGAAAGAGCTTGTTCCTCCGGTAATTGTACCTGAAGCTCCTTCATCATCTTTTGATTGCATTAATGTTAATATTGTTAATGCTATTGCAACAATTGAATATATTATTATTATTAAAGTTTTCATATTATTCACCCTTCATTTTTAATTTTGACTTTACTATTGTAGCACAAAGTTTTTGAAATTGCAATAAATTCTTTACTTTTTCTCAACAATTATGTCTCCAAAGTTTTTTTCTTGGTTTGTTATTATTTTATTTCTTTTGCTTAATTCTAATACTCCGGAAAATGCTGTTACAGTTTCTAATTTTGTATATTTCTTGCTTGCACATAATTTACTAAATATAAATTTTTGTTTTTTTACTAGTTCTTTGAATATGTCTTTTACTTTACTTGCTATCGTTACTGTTTCTATTATTGCTATTTTTTCTATATTGATTGCATTTTTGTTTTTCTTGTTTTCATTTTTTTCTATAAGGAACTTATAACTTTCTATTATGTCTTCTTTTTTATATTTTCTTTCTAGTTTTCTGTTTGGTAACTCTATTTTTTCTGGTATTTTAAATATTCTTTTCGAATATATGTTATAATTTTCTTTTAATGTTTTTATTATTTCTTTATATTTTTTATATTCTATAATTCTTCTTATAAGTTCCTCTTCTGTTATCTCCTCTTCATTATCTCCTTCTTTTGGTAAAAGGTGTTTTGATTTTAGGTATACTAATGTTGATAACATAACAATAAACTCACTTGCAATTTCTAAATTAAGCTTTTCCATCGTGCTTAAGTATTCTATATATTGCTCTGTAATTTGAGTTATATTTACTTTATCAATTTCCATCTTGTTTTTATCTATTAAGTGGCACAGTAAATCAAGTGGTCCTTCAAAATTTTCTAATTTTATGTTGTACTTTTTTGTTTCTAATGTTAAGATTTCATTCATTGTTATACTATCCCTTCTGTAACAAGCTGTTACTATTCTTGTGCAAGTTCAATGCTTTCATTTGAATATCCTTTTTTCTTTAAATAAAATGCTATGTCTTTTTTCTCCATTATTGTTTCTTTTTTTGTAAATATATTTTTCGCAGAATTTATCTCATATTCTAATAATTCTTCTTTGTTTTTAGATATATAATTTTCTATGTCTTGTTTATCAATTCCTTTAGATAACAGCTTATATTCAAGCTCTTTTATAGATAGATTTTTAAGTCTCTGAAATTCACAAACTGCTCTTTTAATATATGCATTATCATCAATATATCCATTTTCTTTTAAGTTATCAATAACTTCATCTAGCATTTTTCCTGAGTATTCAGCAAATTTCCTTCTAATTTCTGATTCACTTCTTTTTTTATATAATGCGTATTTTAACACTTTAGTTTTTAACTTGTCAAATTTTTCCAACTCATTCATACCCAAAAGTCCTCTCCAAAACTCCATCACAAAGGCCATTACTTACTGTTCTTTACTAATTAACAAAGAAGTTTTAAAACTTCTTTGCCTTTATTCTTCTGGTTCGTTGTCTTGTTCTAAATCTTCTTCATCTCCCAAGCTTTTTTCAAATGCTTGTCTAAAGTTTTCTCTAATCTTTTCTTCTAATTCTTTTGCTATTTCTTTATGTTCTTTTAAGTATAATTTTGCGTTTTCTCTACCTTGTCCAATTTTTTCGCCATTATAGCTAAACCATGCACCTGATTTTTCTACTAAATTTAAATTTACTGCTAAATCTAATATATTTCCTTCTTTTGATATTCCTTTGCCATATATAATGTCAAATTCTGCTTCTCTAAATGGTGGTGCTACTTTATTTTTAATAACTTTTACTCTTGCTCTTGCTCCTGTAACCTCTCCATCATTTTTAATATTCTCTATTTTTCTTATATCTAGTCTAACAGATGCATAAAATTTTAGTGCTCTACCTCCAGGTGTAGTTTCCGGATTTCCAAACATTATTCCAACCTTTTCTCTTAATTGGTTGATGAAGATTATAACTGTTTTAGATTTATTTATCACTCCTGCCAATTTTCTTAGGGCTTGAGACATAAGTCTTGCTTGTAATCCAACATGGGCATCTCCCATATCTCCATCTATTTCTGCTTTTGGAACTAATGCTGCAACAGAGTCTACAACTATAATGTCTATTGCCCCACTTCTTGTTAAAGCCTCAGCAATCTCTAATGCTTGTTCTCCTGTGTCTGGTTGTGATACTATGAGATTATCTATATCAACTCCTAAATGTTTTGCATATACTGGGTCTAATGCGTGCTCTGCATCTATAAATGCTGCTTCTCCCCCTATTTTTTGAGCTTCTGCTATCGCATGAAGTGCAAGTGTTGTTTTACCAGAAGATTCTGGTCCAAAAATTTCTATTATCCTTCCTCTTGGAATACCTCCTATTCCTAAAGCTATATCTAAGCTTAATGCTCCTGTTGGTATTGCTTCAATATTCATTGCTTGATATTCTCCTAATTTCATTACTGAGCCTTTTCCAAATTGTTTTTCAATTTGTCCTAGAGCTGCTTCTAATGCTTTTTTCTTTTCTAAATTATCTGTATTCATAAAATTCCTCCTATTTTGTTTCAAACTTTTGTTTGGCATTATTATATATCATCTCTTAAAAATGTCAATACTTTTTTCAAAAGTTTTTTATTTTTCTGTTACTATTCAGACTTACTACTAAAAAATTCGCCCAACGCGGGAGTTTTATATTTAGAATAAATATAAAAGCTCCGACGAGATTGGGCGAAAATTTCATAAATTAAGGGTGAATAGTAACATTTTTCTCCCAATTACTTTTAGTATTAAATCATATTTTAAAGCAAAATTCAAGAGGTAGAATTCAATATTTTTTCTACCTCTTATCTCCTATATCGTTGTTCTGTGGTTGCCTATATAGTTTTAGAATATTATTCTTTCTTCTATCCATTTTTCTAGTTCATCAATTTTTACTCTTACCTGTTCCATTGTATCTCTATCTCTTATTGTTACTGAGTTATCTTTTTCTGTTTCGAAGTCTACTGTTATACAATATGGTGTTCCTATCTCATCTTCTCTTCTATATCTTTTACCTATACTTCCTGCCTCATCATATTCGCACATATATTTTTTTGATAGCATTTCGTATATTTCTTCTGCTTTTGGACTTAATTTTTTTGATAGAGGGAGAATTGCTACTTTATATGGTGCTAAAAATGGATGTAAATGTAATACTGTTCTTATATCTCCTTCTGCAATTTCTTCTTCATCATATGCATTGCACAAAAATGCTAAAGCTACTCTATCGCATCCAAGTGATGGTTCAACACAGTATGGTATAAATTTTTCTCCTGTTTCTTGGTCTAAAAATGTTAAATCCTCTTTAGAATGCTCCATATGTTGCTTCAAATCATAGTCTGTTCTATCTGCAATTCCCCAAAGTTCTCCCCAGCCAAATGGAAATAGAAATTCTATATCTGTTGTTCCTTTACTATAAAAACATAATTCTTCTTGTGAATGATCTCTTAATCTTATATTTTCTTCTTTTATTCCTAACTTTAGTAACCAACTCTTGCAGAAGCTTCTCCAGTATTCAAACCATTCTATATCTGTACCTGGTTTGCAAAAGAATTCTAATTCCATTTGTTCAAATTCTCTGATTCTGAATAAAAAATTTCCTGGTGTTATCTCGTTTCTGAATGATTTACCTATTTGTGCTATTCCCATTGGCAATTTCTTTCTTGTTGTTCTTAGTACATTTTTAAAATTCACAAAAATACCTTGGGCTGTTTCTGGTCTTAGATATAATTCAGATTTTGTGTCTTCTGTTACTCCTTGAAAAGTTTTAAACATAAGGTTGAATTTTCTTATTGGTGTAAAGTCACTTGCTCCACAGTTTGGACATTTTATTCCTTTTTTATTTATAAAATCCATCATTTTTTCATCTGTCCAGCCATCTACAATTGCTTCTTGGTTGTTTTCTTTCAACCAGTCTTCTATTAGTTTATCAGCTCTATGCCTTGTTTTACAAGATTTGCAATCTATAAGTGGATCACTAAATCCTCCTATATGTCCTGATGCAACCCATGTTTCAGGATTCATTAATATTGCTGTGTCTAATCCTACATTATATTTATTTTCTTGCACAAATTTTTTCAGCCATGCTTTTTTTACATTGTTTTTGAATTCCGCTCCTAATGGTCCATAATCCCAAGAGTTTGCTAATCCTCCATAAATTTCTGAGCCGGGATATATATATCCCCTATTTTTACACAAGTTCACTATCTTTTCCATTGTTTTTTCCTTCATATGTTCACATTCCTTTCATATTTATAACGTATATTATTTTATAATATATTTTGGAAATTATCAATACTTTTTATTGTTTTTGTTTTATGTTATCTTGTTTTAATTTCATGTTTTACCTGTGGATACTGTGGATAACTCTGTGAATAATTCATTTTATTGGGTTTTATTTTTGTCATTTTTTGTCTTTTTATGTTTTTTTGTCTACTTGTTTTTATGTTTTTTGTTATTTTTACTTTTTATGTGTACGGTATGTTTGTTTGCCACTATTTTGTTAAATAGATTGCTATTGCTACTATTACTTCAAGTATTAATATTGTTGGGAAACCTATTATAAATCTTATTTTTTTAGTTTTGTGCCTGAACATATACATACCAGCTATTCCACCAATTCCACCACCTAGAAAAACTAATGTAAATAGTGTTTTTTCTGGAATTCTTCTTTTATTTGATTTTGCTTTGTATTTGTCTATGTACATTGCACTTAGAGTTATTAAATTTATAGATATTAAATACATAATAATATTTTTAATTGTGAAAATTTTTTCCATTGTTTCTCCTTAATAAATTATATAAAAAGCGACCTAACTGGTCGCCTTTATATTAATTTATATAAACTTTATTTTTTGTTTACTAAATCTTTTAATGCTTTACCAGCTTTAAATACTGGAGCCTTTGATGCAGGTATTTTGATTTCTTCCTTAGTTTGTGGGTTTCTACCTTTTCTAGCTGCTCTTTTTCTAACTTCAAAAGAACCAAATCCTACTAATTGAACTTTATCACCTTCAACTAGTGCTTCTGTTATTACATCAACAAATGCATTTACAGATGCTTCTGCTCCTTTTTTAGTATCTCCTGTTTTTGCAGCTATTGCTGCGATTAATTCAGCTTTGTTCATTTAAAACTACCTCCTATAAAAGTTTGATTTAGTGTAGAACCGTGTCTACTATTTAGATAATTCGCCATATTTAGCTAAAATCCTTCTTTTTTTTTATTATGTTTTTTGGTTTTTTCTTTATTTTTCAATGTTTCCGTTGTTTGTGTCGTCTGTAATCGGCTTTACTGTTGGTTTTCATGTTTCTCCTGTTTGTAAATTTTATTTCCATATGGCAGCATACAAATTTCTTCTTTTGATAAGACTTTTAGTATAATTATAGTAATTATATATACTATAACTCCAAGTATTAATGAAATAATCAAATTAACATTTTGTGAATTTACTATTAAGTTTTTATTATATACAAAATATGAAATTATTGTCATTGTTGTTGTAGCAATTATTGGTTTTATTATAAATTTTATTATTTCAAAGTGTATATCTATATATTTTTTTAAGTAATATAAACTTATTATAAAAGTAACTATATGACTAATTATAGTTGCAATAATTGCCCCATTGATATTTAATTCTTTAATTTGCAACAAAGTAAGATTTAATATTAGTTTTATTATTGCACCAACGCCAATAGCTATTGCTGGTTCTTTTACTCTCTTTAATCCTTGAAGTACTCCCCCTATAGTTTGAGTTGTAGCTACAAAAACTATACTTAATGAGCATAGTTTTAACATTGTTTTGCCTAAATATGCATTTGGAAAAAGTAATTTCAGTATTGGCTCTGCAAACACTAGTAATACAGCTGTGCATGGTAGGCTTATTAAGATTGTTGCCAAAATAGAAAAGCTTATTCTTTTAATTGCTTTATCTATTTCTCCTCTAGCTTGTGCTGCTGATATTGTTGGAATTAATGTTATTGCAAAGGCTATGTTAAAGGAATATGGTAAAGCGACCAGTCCCTCTATTTTCCCTGTTAGAATTCCGAATTGTAGTTTTGCGTTGTCAGCTCCCATAAATTTGGCTATAATATTAACAATTGTAAATGTATCTATTGTTTTATTGGCTGTTGCCAATAATGAAGTTATAGTTATAGGTAGTGATATGTATAAAATGTTTTTTATTATTTTTCTTGCACTCTCTTGTTCTTTTTGTGTTGAAGTTATTACGTCCTTCCATATTTCTTGTTTATTCTTAATATATAAAAGATATAAATATGCAAAGCTAACGAAGGTTGATGCTGTTGTAGCTATTGCTGCTCCTGCTACCATTGTTGTAGTGTTTTTTTTAAATAAAACTGCAAAGATTTCAACTATTACTATTGTTACTATTGTTTTTAGAATTTGTTCTAATGATTGTGAATTTGCAGTTATTTTGATTTTTTCTCTCCCATTAAAGTATCCTCTTAATACTCCTGAAGTTGCTACCATAAATACAGATGGTGCAAGAGTCATTATTGTCATTTCGGCTTCTGGAATTCCTAAATAAGAATTAGCAATTTTTTTTGCACTTACAAATAAAATTGTAGAACCTACAAATCCTATTAGCCCAAAAATAGATATTGCAATTTTGAAGATTCTATAAGCTCCTTTGTTATCCCCTACTGCTACTTTTGCTGATATCATTTGTGATACTGTATTTGAAGCTCCTATGGAGGATATTGCTAAAAATAATGTATATATTTGAAAGCCTGCAGAATATATTGCATTCCCTGCATCTCCAAAGCCTTCTTTGTTTGTAAGATATATTTTATATATTAGTCCTACAAACTTTATAATGATTTGTGATAACATCAATACCATTACACCTTGCATAAAGCTCTGTTTGTTTTTTTTCAATTGCCTGCCTCCGTCTTACTATATTAATACAAGTTTATGGTAATTTTTGTAATAAAATTACTAAAAAGACTTGTTTTTTTTTTATTTTTATAGGATAATATATATATGTATAAATATATTATTGGAGGAATTAACAGTGAAACTATTTGATAAATTTTTAGGAGTTTTAAAAACAGATAGAAATACTTTTTTTACATATATTTTAACTTTAATAACTGCATATATTTTAGTAGATAGAATTGTTGAACTGATTTTTTTATGTTTTACAGGTATGTCAGTCAATTATTGGGGACCTATACAATATACTTTTGCTTTATTGTGTCCTGCTTTTGCATATGCATTCTCTATTCCATCCAAATTCGCAAAATCAGATCAAATAAAAATTTCTTTCTTTTATGCATTTTGGGTTGCTTTTTATATTATAGCAATTTCAATGTTTATACAATGGATTAATAGAGTAGCATGGATTGGTGTTTTGTCTTTACCTAATGCTAATGCCTTTTTATCAACTTTTGCTAAAGCCACAAAAAGAGCTCTTTCATTAACACCAATATATATATTATTAATGACATTTTATAAATTATTTTTCTGGTTATACAAAATAATTAATGACCCAATTTTCCCAAATAATTTTAAAGATTCTATTCTTGACTTTGCAGGTTTAGATATTACTAGTGCACCTGAAAGTACTGGTCCATATAGTTTTGAGGTGACTCTATGTACAGATAGGTCAACTGGTAAACCAGTGAAACTGATAGAAAAGAGAAGATTTGAAACTAGTTTAATTATAGGTCCTTCTGGAACTGGAAAATCTGCTTTGATTATGGAACCTATGATGGCAAGAGATTTAGAGAAAAAATATTTCTTACGTGAAGCCTCTAAAGAAGTTGGATATAATGCCTTAAAAAGTGGTTTGGCTGTTTTAGATTGTCCTTATGCTAAAGAATACTTAAATGCCAATTTCAGATTAGATATGCTTTCTCCTACTTTAGGTAAAGAGAAAGCTTATAAAGATTGTGTAAAGAAATTAATATATGGAGAAATGCCTAATGGCACAATCATTTATAAAAATTTAGGTTTAGCAGCTCTTACTCCTGATAATGAGCAAACTTATAAAATAGCTGATGTTGCTAAAAATTTTGGAATACCTACTCACATTATAGATCCTCTTGATGCAAACTCTCCTGGTTTAAACCCATTTACTTTACCTACTCCATCACTTGCTGGTTTAATGATTGCATTAATTTTAGAAGGTCTTTACAATGCATCAAGTGCAACTGCTGAACTTGCATATATGAAAGATTTAGCTTATCAAGCAATACAAAATATTTGTGTGTTTTTAGGTGAATTATATCCAAGACGTCACAATGGGGACTTACCAAATTTAGAAGATTTATTAGAATGTTTAACAAATTTTGATTTAGTTGAAGAACTATGTGAAGATATTAAAAAAGATCCTGATTTGTATAACACATATAAATTTCAAGTTGCTTATTTTGAACAACACTTTTATAAAAATGCTACTGGACGTGAAGATATGAAAAAATATGTTCATTTTGCTACAGCACAACTTGAAGAATTATTAAGAGCTGCTTCTATAAGAGATATTATTTGTAAAAGACGCAATAATTTAAATTTTAATGAAATTTTAAAAAATGGAGAAGTAGTATTAATGTGTACAAGACCAGCTGATATTGGTGGTACAGCACATCAAGGTTTTGGTCGTTTCTTCTTAACTTTGCTTATGTGTGCTATTGAAGGACGTCCTGGTAGTGATAAAACAAGAATTCCATATTTCTTGTATGTAGATGAGTTTGATAAATATGCACATCCTTTGTTTACAGATATGTTTACTTTGTATAGAAAGTATAAAGTAGGTTGTATTTTATCTGCTCAAAACTTAAGTAATTTAGGAGGAACTTCTAGTCCGTTTATGCAAAGTCTTCTATCAAACTGTCCAACCAAAGTTACATTTGGTAACTGTACACCAGAAGAATATGCATGGTGGGAAAAAGAATTTGGTCAAAGACGTGAATGGGGTCTTACAAATTCCTATGATGCGAGCAATATTGGTAGCATAAATTGGGAATGGAAAGACACTATGAGAGTGGCTAAAATACAAGGTTTGAAGTTTAAATCATGTATTTATAAAACAAAAGATAAAAAAGGTAAGAATATAGTAAACTATGGTTCTTTAGACTTTTTAGAATCAAAATATAAAGAACCACATAAAGTAAAGAGTTATGATTTTGATAAATTTAATATTGGTATATCACATAATGAAGAAACTAAAAAAACTAAAAAGAAAAAATTCAATCCATCTCTTGTAGATTTTGATGATGCTAATTTAGATCCAATTCAAACTGATATAAATGATTCTTCTTACCTATTCAATAATGAAGACGCAATTAGTTTTAATTTAAATGATAAGAAACCAAATAATTAAAAAAATTCCCTTTTGGGAATTTTTTTAATATTCATATAATTATTCTAATATCTTCAAGTTTAATTCTTGAATTTTATATTTTCCTGTTTCTTCATCTAGCACAAACTCTGTTAGTGATTTTACAATGCTTGTACTGTTTTGTCTTAAATCTGTTGTGAAGCATATTTTTGTATTTGGTATTTCTAATTTGTTTGATACAATTATTTTAAAAGTTTCTATTGTATGTTTTTCGTCTTCACATACTAATATTAGTTGTGGCTTTGTTTCATAACCAGAATCAAATTGTACAAAATTTTCATAAAAATCTTTTATTAATTTCATTCTATCAATGACTTTCTTTTCCCAACCTTCTTCTCTCCTTACGACTTCAAATACTAAATCTGCAGTTTTTCCTGCCCTTGATAACTTTACTCCAGCTTGCATTTTGAAAGTTTTTCCAGTTTGTTTTGCAGTAATTGCTGGTTTTACTTTATAGCTATCAAAAGCTTTTACTTTTCTCATATATGAAATAATTACTTGGTTACCTGCTAATCTTTTCTTTATCATTTCCACTGGTTTTGTATTATCAGTTGGTTGCCACTTACATTCTATTCCTCTTGAATTTAATAGATATTTCCCCATTTTTTCTAAACAGTAAATTCTATATATTCCCTTTCCTTCTTCTGCTGTAAAGTAATACCTTGTTAAGATTTTCATTTTTATTAATTGGTCTAGCTTATTATTTAGTTTGTCTTGGGACTTTAAATCTGCTCCTCTTGTTTCAAGTATTTGGTATATCTGTCTTGAAGTTATAAATTCAAATTCATTGACCAATTCTAGAATTTTAAAATGTATATCTGTTATATGTCCTATATTTATTTTATTTATTATTTGGTTAATTGAAACATATCCATCTTTTCCATCAAAGGTTTTAATTTCTCCTTCTCTCATTGCAAATGGAGATATAGTCGTTTTGATTTCTTCATCTTCTACCATAAAAATTCCTCCTTATCTAAACTTTTATATTGTATTCTTTGATAAATAGTATATCAATTTTTTAATAATTCGTCAACCTCTGATTGTTTTAAGTATCTCCATGTACCTATTTGCAAATCTTTTACTCCTATATTACCTATTTTGCTTCTATGGAGAGCTAGTACTTTTCTTCCGTACACTTTCACACATTCTCCTTATTTGCCTATTCTTTCCTTCATGTACTGTTATTTCTAATCTAGATTTGTTTTGTTCTTGATCTATTTTTAGAATTTTTACTCTTGCCTTAGTTGTTACAAAATCCCCTATGTCTACTCCGCTTTCAAGCTTTTTTACTTCCTCAGGAGTTATAAGCCCTTTTAATGTTACTGTATATGTTTTTGTTATTTCATGTTTTGGATGTGTTACTTTGTATACAAATTCGCCATCATCTGTTAATATTAATGCCCCTGATGTATACATATCAAGTCTTCCTACTGGAACTAGTCTTTTATTAGTTTTTACTAAATCTAATACAGTTTGTCTTCCAAATTGATCTTTTACTGTTGTTACATATTCTATTGGTTTGTTTAATAGTATATATGTATAGTCTTTTTTAGGATTTGTTACAAGCTTATTATCGAATTTTATTTCATCTATATCTGGATTGATTTTAACACCTAATTGAGTAGTAGTTTCATTATTTACCTTTACTCTACCTTCTACGATATACTCTTCGCATTTTCTTCTTGAGGCAATACCTGCTTCTGCTAAGTATTTTTGTAAACGTTCTTCCATTTTTAAATCCTTTCTATATTTCAATTGCTACATAATTGTTTAAGTACCTGTTCAAAATATTTTGGTAAAGGTGCTTCGAACTTTACAATTTCACCTGTTCTTGGATGTTTAAATTCCAATTTCTCTGCATGTAGCATTTGCCCTAAAACATTAAATGGATTTTTTCCATTTGAATATACATAGTCTCCTACTATTGGATAACCTATTTCGGCTAAGTGTACTCTTATTTGGTGTGTTCTACCTGTTTCTATATTTAGTTCTAGAAGTGTATATCCTTCAAATCTGTTTAATACCTTGAAATGCGTTATTGCTTCTTTTCCATTTTTACTTACTGCCATCTTTTTTCTGTCTTTGGTATTTCTTCCTATCGGCATATTTATTGTTGCTTCATTTTCTTTAATAACGCCTCTTACTAACGCTATATATGTTTTCTTAACTTGTCTTTTTTGTATCTGATTACTTAAGTTTATATGTGCTTTGTCATTTTTGGCTATTATTACAAGTCCTGACGTGTCTTTATCTATTCTATGTACAATTCCGGGTCTTATTTTTCCGCCTATTCCTGATAAATCACCCTTGCATCTAGCCATTACTGCATTTGCAAGTGTACCATCTGGATTTCCATTCCCTGGATGAACTACTATTCCCTTCTCTTTGTTTATTACAAGCATATCGTCATCCTCATATATAACATCTAACGGCATTTCTTGAGGTTTTAAATCTATTTCTTCAGCTTTCTCCTCCTCAATTATAATGGTCTCACCTATACTTGTTTTATATGATGGTTTTTCTTGTTTTCCATTAACTAAAATTTTTCCAGTCTTAATCATCCTTTGAATTGCTTCTCGTGATAAGCTTGTTTCTAGCTTGTTTACAATTTTATCTAGTCTATCTATTTCTGATACCTTATACTTTTTCATTAATGCTCTCCTGACTTTTTATAGTGTTTATTATAATTATTATAAACACTAGTATAACACCTATAACTATGCAAATATCTGCAAAGTTAAATACAGGATAATTAAATAATTTTGTTATGTCTATATAGTCTATTACATATCCTCTAACTATTCTATCTATCAGATTTGCAAAACCTCCTGCTAAAATTAAGGACATCCCTAAGATAGCATTTTTTTCGAATTGATATTTTTTATTTAGCATTAATTTTAGTATTGCATATATTATCATTATGTCAACACAAATCAAAAACAATCTTGCGTTTAGTATTCCCCATGCAGCTCCCATATTTTCAACATAACTTAACATTAGTACATTAGGTATTATAGTTATTGTCTCTCCAGAAACTCCTATTGTATTGCATATTGCAATTTTAATTATTTGGTCAATTATTACTAATCCAATAATTATTAGAACATTTTTTTTCATTTTTTACTTATCCTTTCATAAATTGTAAAATTCTCATCTTTTATATCATCAACTGGATATATTACTTTATATTTTTCTGGATGGTCATCTAAATATATTTTAAATTTTGCATTACTTGTTAGTATTAGATGTGTAAATTCATATTCTTCTATTTTCTTTTCTACATCTTTAAGGTTCATATTATTTATATTTAAAAAATCTTTGAACACGTATGTGTCTTTATTAAATTCTGGCATATATAGATCACATCTTGAATCTATAAATACTGGTATTCCTTGATATATCAAGTAACTTCCATAATTGTATTCATTATATAATTTTATTTCCTTAATATTTAAATTTTCTTTTATCCATGTTGCTGCTTGCACTGGGTATGAATCTTCATTGACATATTTGTCATTCATCTTTGGTTTGAATTGGAAAATAGAAATTGTTATAACAAGTATTGAAATTATTATAATGCTTATGATTTTAGATAATTTCTCATCTAGCACTTTTATTGTGTCTTTATTATATCTAATTGCTAATTCACTGATTAATCTGTTTAATATTAAAACTCCTATTAAGAATAACATTGAGGCTTGTCTTCTCGTCATTAATGATAATAAAATTAATCCTGCTAGCATAAATAAGTCTGATATTCTTATTTTTACTTTTGTAAAGGCTATTATACCGATATATACGACTAATAATATTAGTTCTTGCATACTATTTGCTAGTATCATAGGTAAATGCTCACTTATATTTTTTGTACTAATTCCTTGCATTGTTTTTATTAAGTATGTGTATGGGGTTGTACCAAGTGGTGTTAAAAATCCTGTAAATAAGCATATGATAAATATGATTATTAATATTTTTATGTTTTTGTTATATGTTATTCTTATTTTGTAAGGATTGTTTATCTTTTCATCTTCTTTTTCCTTTAATTTTTTATATCTTTCTTCCGCTTTATGTAATTTCTCAAGTAGTTCTTCAGTTTCTCCTTGCTTTTTGATTTTCTTTTTAATATTTTGAACTGCTGAATCACTTATTATTACATTGCAATATGCTAATATATATATCATATATTCTGCTATATATGGTAAATATAGAATAAAGTAAAAGTAGAATGTGGCTAGATGTATATTAGCAATTAATATTGGTATTATTATTAAGCCAATTGCATATCTCTTTTTTCTTGTTTCTAAGAATTTTTCTATGAAATATATTGTTAATATAAATAGTATAAATGTTATTAATTGGGCTCTTGCACATATATATGGTTGTAATAAGTATAATGTTCCTATTGTTAAGATAAATGATATTGAATTATTTTTTAGTAGTTTTACGTTTACATAATACATTGTGATTCCTAATATTGATGCCAGTGCTATTGTTGATATATATATTCCGGTCATTCCTCCAAGGCTATACACTAGAAATATAAAAACATCATATGCCCAATGTGGAAATGTATATTCTAAATTTTTATGCCAAGCAAATGGTTCTTGCATTGTAATACCGTTTTCTAAAATGTATTCTCCTATTTTTATAGTATAGAATGTATCATTTTGCAATGTTTTTGGAGATATTGCAATACAAAATATAATTATCAAAATTATTGCCATTGTGTTAAATCTAATCTTTCTTTTCTTTTCTAAATCCATAATTTTCTACTCCATATTTTAAATTTTTAATAATAAAAACTTTATTTTAATATCTCGATTGCTTTCTGTAATTGTTCATCTTCTTCTGTTTCTATATTATCTTCTACTATTACATCTGGAGTTATTCCTATCTTATTTATCTTATCTCCATTTGGTGTTTTGAATTCTTCTATTGTTACCTTTAATGCACCACTTTCTCCAAATAGTGTTAGTATTTCTTGCATTACACCTTTACCATAAGTTTTAGTTCCTACAATTGTTGCTATTTTATTGTCTTTTAATGCTGCTGTTACAATTTCAGTTGCACTTGCAGAGTATTCATTTACTAAGACAACAATATTCATATCAAAAGTTCTTTTGCTTTCAGATTTTACTATAATTTCTTCATCTGTTTTACTATGTGAACGTATTATTGTGTCATTTTTTTTCACAAATAATTCGGAAAGTTCTAATGCCTCTGTTACTATGCCACCAGTATTGTTTCGTAAATCAAGGATTATTGATTTTATTCCTTTTTTTTGGAAATCTTCTAGATATGCTTCTACGTTTTTAGAAGATTTTTCATCAAAAGTAGAAAGTTCAATATATCCAATGTTGTTTTCTAATACTTCTGCTGAACTATCCTTTATTTCTATAGTTCTTCTTTCAATTGTTTTTGTAAAGATTTCATTTTCTCTTGAAATTTCTAAAACTACTGTACTGTTTTCTTTTCCTTTTATTTTAGAAGAGGCTACATTTATGTCCATATTTGCACAGTCTTCTCCATCAATTGATAGTATTATGTCTCCTGTTTGAAGTCCTGCTTCTTCTGCTGGTGAACCTTCTATTGGGAGTAATATAATAATATTTTTATCGCTATCTTGAGTCATATATATGCCAATGCCCACATAATCTCCCATAATACTAATTAATAAATCCTCATATTCATCTTTTGATAAATATTCTGTATATTCGTCTCCAAGTCCTTGCACATATCCTTTAATTGCTGTTTCTTCCATTTTTTCTATATCAAGTTCACCTATGTAATGTTCCTGCAAACATTTTTTAACCTTTTCTAACCTTCTTGTTATATCAGCAGTATCTTTAGATATACTTTCCTTTACAAAGTAGTTATACATTCCAACTGATGTAATCATAAAAGTTATTATTGCGGTTATGAGTATTAGCATCACAGTTTTGTAAATTCTGTCTTTTTTATTGTTTTCCATTTGCTAATTTTTCCTTTCTTTTGACCAACTTTGAAAGTCGTTCATTTTCTAATTTTAAACTAGGCGAGCTCTGCTCGCCTCTACTTACTTATATATTATATTCTATTTTAAAATTATTATTATTGCAAATATGGTAATGGGTTTACACATCTACCATTTATTCTTACTTCAAAATGCAAATGTAATCCTGTTGAATTTCCTGTTGTTCCCACTATTCCTAGGACTTGTCCCTGAACTACTTCGTCACCTTTTGAAACAGTTCTTGTATTTGGTGACATATGTGCATAAAGTGTCATTGTTCCGTCATGGTGATCAATTACTACATATTCTCCATAACTTCTGTATGAGCCATCTGCATTTCTTTGTGCTGTTGAAATTACTACCGTTCCTGCTTTTGCTGCTATTACACTTCTTCCTCTTACGTTTATGTTTATATCAACACCAGTATGTCCTGGATATGATGGATAATATCTTCTATTAATATTATATATGTTTAATCCTGCTACTGGGAATATATAACCTGCTTCACTTGGACTTCCTGGAATTACTGTATTACCCCCATTATTTTCTCTTGCTATTCTTTCTAACTCTTCTTGTATTGCTTTTTTATCCCTTTCAAATTGCTCTAGGTTTTCATTTAATTCTTGTTCTTCCTCATTTAATTGATCTATGTATGATTGTTTTACAGATTGTGATTTTTTTAATGAATCTACTGTATCTACTTTGTTCTTTTTTAAGACCTCTATTTGTTCTTTGCTTGTCTCTAATAATTCCTTTGATGCCTCTAAGCTAATTCTGGTTTGTTCCATCTGTTCCATTAAATTTTTGTCACTCTCTAGTATTTCTGATACTGCATAATATTTTGTTATGAAGTCTGTTATACTTTTTGATGAAAGTAGTACATCTAAATATGAAGTTTCTCCTGTTTCATATATTGCAACTAGTCTTGCTTTTAAAAGTTCTAATTGATAATTATATTTTTCTTCTGCCCCTTTTATTTGTATCTCTGCTTCATCTATTTTATTTGTAAGGTCATCTATTTGCGAGTTTAAATCTGAAATATCATTTTCATATTCAGTTATTTCCGCATTTAATGATTGTATCTGTTTCATGGCACTTGATAATTTTTGTTCTACTTGGTCTATATCCTGCTTAGTAGAATTAATCTTATTTTGAATATCGGTCAAATCAGATTGTGTTGTTGCTAATGCAATCATAATATTTCCTGATAAAATTAATATTGAAATTATAGCAATTATTATTGTACTTTTTACTATTTTTTTTAACATAATTTACCTTCCTTTTTTTATTATTACTCTACATTTTTTATAGGTCTTGTTGTTACATATGAATATGGGTCTATTGTTTGTCCATTTATTCTTATTTCGAAGTGCAAATGTGGTCCTGTTGACCAACCTGTAGAACCTACTTTCATAATTGCTGTCCCTCTTTTCACTGTGTCTCCTACTTGTGCAATTATTTCTGAACCATGAGCATATAATGTGCTAACTCCTCCTCCATGATCTATCATAACCATGTTACCATATGAATATGAATATGTGGCTTTTGTAACTATTCCATCATTTGCTGCAATTATATAGCTTCCTGTTGGTGCTCCGATATCCATTCCGTTATGGTTTCTATATACTTTCAAAACTGGATGTAATCTCATACCATATGGCGAAGTTATTGTATAATATCCTGGTGTTGGCCATGCAAATGTCCCTCCAGCATATTCTGAACGGGTTCCTTCTAATGATGTTAATAATATTTCTAGTTCTATTAAGTCTAGTTCGTTTTGATATATTTCTATTTCTTGTTTTATTTCTAATTCCGCATTTGATAATTTGTTTACATAGCTACTTTTTACAGCTTTTGAATTTTCTAATAAAATAGCTATTTTTTTTTGTTCAGCCCTTATTACTTTTAGGTTTTCTTTACTTGATTTTAATCCATTTTCTATTTGCTCTATCTGGTTTCTTTGTCTTCCGATATTGTCTAACAAGTCTTTATCATATTGTGCAATTTCGCCTATTATGTAATAGTTTGTAATAAAATCCACTATACTTTTTGAGTTTAGCAGTACATCTAAATACCTTGTGGTTCCAGTTTCATATGCATAGATTAAACGTTTTTCAAGTAGTTTTTTTTGGTAGTCATATTTTTCTTCAATGGTTTTCAACTGTTCTTCAGTCTCTTTTATTTGTTTTTCAATGTTTTGTAGATTTTGAGTTATATTGCTTACTTGCTTTTCATATGTGTTTATTTCTCCATCTAGCTTATTTATTTCGTCTAATTTTTCTGTCAATTCAACATTAATGTTTTCTAAGCTTTTGCCAGCCTCGTTTATTTTATTTCTTAGCTCTACTCTTTTTTGTTCTAAATCACTGTATGTTATAGCTTGTACTGCATTAAATCCAATTATAATTATAAGCACAACCGTAATTACAGTAAGGCATATTCTTTTTTTCACTTTGCTTCCTTTCTACTTTAAACGTCAAGATATTTCTTCATTGAAACTCTACTTCCTATAATTCCTATTCCAACGCCTAAAATAATATATACTATTAATATATTTGTAAATAAATCTTTAAATTGTAACATATTAATACCTATCATTTGTATGGTTTCAGATTGTGCTATTTTTATTGCACACCAATTATACAAAGCTCCTATTATTCCTAATGAAATTGCACTAGACATAACCCCTATAAGTATACCTTCTATCATAAATGGTGTTCTTATAAAGCTATTCGTTGCACCTACATATTTCATAATTGATATTTCTTTCCTTCTTGCATGTACTGATAATTTTATTGTATTTGCTATAATGAATATTGATATCAATATTAGTATAATAAGTATTGTTCCTGTAACTATTCTGATCCATTTGCCTATTACTGATAGTGAGTGAATTGTTTGATTGCTACTTGTTATTCTCTTGAAATGTGGTAGTCGACTTATCTGTTCTTGTACACTTTCATTTAAGTCTAAATCTGTTAATGTAACTATATATGAGTCTGAAAGAAAATCTGGTTCTACTGCTTCCATAGCTGAGGTATATTCTTCCAAACTTTTCTTCATTTCATTATATCCTTCTTCTTTAGTTTTTAGTTTAGCATCTGCTACTCCGATTTATTGCTAAAATTTGTTCCCTCAAAGCAAGTACATCTTCTCTTGATGTATCATTTAATATAAAAACTCTTATTGCTTGTGCATCCTCTATGTTTTCTACCATATGTGTTATGTTTTTACCTATTGAGAAAAATAGTCCAAACATTAACATTGTAACACACATTACACCTAAACATGAGATTGTTGATTTTTTGTTTTTAAATACATTTCTAAATCCTTCACTTAAGAAGTATGCTATTACATTATATTTCACTTGTTATAACCACCTTTTCTATCATCTCTTACAATAACGCCTTTTTCTATCTCTATAACTCTTTTTTTCATTTTGTCTACTATATCTTTAGCATGTGTTGCAATTACTACCGTTGTTCCTCTCAAATTAATTTCATTTAGAAGTGTCATGATGTCCCAAGCAGTATCTGGATCTAGGTTTCCAGTAGGCTCATCTGCAATTATCATTGATGGATTATTGACAAGTGCTCTTGCTAAGGCAACTCTTTGTTGCTCTCCTCCTGATAGTTCATCTGGATATGCCTTGGCTTTTCCACTTAGTCCTACCAAAGAAAGCACCATTGGAACCTGTCTTCTTATATGTTTTGGTGTAGCTTTTACTATGTTCATTGCAAAGGCTACATTATCATAAACAGTTTTATCTGATAAAAGTCTAAAGTCTTGAAAAACCACTCCCATGCTTCTTCTCAAGTATGGTATTCTTTTAGATTTTAAAAAGGTAGTGTCTTTACCATTTATTATTATTGTTCCACTTGATGGTTCTTCTTCTTTTAGTATAAGCTTTATAAGTGTTGATTTACCTGAGCCTGATTGTCCTACTAGAAATGCAAAATCTCCTTTATCTATTTTAAAGCTTGCATCATGTACAGCTTCTGTACCTGTTGTATAAGTTTTTGATACGTTTTTAAATTCAATCATCTTTTCTCCTCATTTTTTATGTTATTTTACCTTTTTATTATAATAATAAATTATTAAAATTGCAATAAAAAATATGTTTTTTTCTAAAATGTAATAAATTTGTAACATTTTGTTTTATTTATACAAATTTCTCACTTCATTTGCCATTTGTTGTTGTGTATTCATTTGCTCTTCACTTTTATTTTTTACACTCTCTGCAGTATTAAATAATTTATCATTTACTGCAAAATCTATTGTAAGCCCTGTTAATATTATCAAAATTATTATTGTTATTATAAGAGCTATCAGTGTAATTCCTTTATTGTTCATCTATTCCCCTCTCCTACGCATGCTGCGTAATTATCCATTTATAATTTGGTGTATTATTCCATCTGCTGTTAATCCATAGTATTCTAGTAGTTCTGTTGCTTTACCAGATCTGCCAAATTCATCTTGTATTCCCATTTTTATAAGTTTTGTTGGATATTTTTCTGTTAATACATCTGATATTGCTGTTCCTAAACCATTTATAACACTATGGTCTTCAATTGAAACTAGTTTTTTAGTTTCTTTTGCACATTTTATTATTGTTTCTTCATCAATTGGTTTTATTGTGTGTATATCAACCACTCTAATGTTTATCCCTTGTTTTTCTAATTCTTCTTTTGCCTTTATTGCTTCATTAACAACTACCCCAGTTGCAAATACTGTACCATCATTACCTTCTCCAATTTGTATTGCTTTTCCGATTTCAAATTTCTGATTTTCATCATATATTACTGGTGTTTCCAATCTGCAAAGTCTCATATATACTGGACCTTTTAGTTTTGATATTTCTTTAACTGCCCAGCGTGTTTGCACATCATCTGAAGTAGATATAACTGTCATATTAGGCAATCCTCTCATTAATCCTATATCCTCTAGCATTTGGTGTGTTGCTCCATCCTCGCCGACTGTTATTCCACAGTGTGTTGCACATATTTTTACATTTAATTTGGGATAGCATATACTATTTCTTATTTGATCATATGCTCTTCCTGCAGCAAACATTGCAAATGTGCTAGCATATGGTATTTTCCCAAATGTAGCCATTCCTGCCGCTGTTCCTATCATATCTTGTTCTGCTATTCCAATATCAAAAAACCTTTCTGGATTTTTTTTTGCAAATATTGAAGTTTTTGTAGCACCTGATAAGTCGGCATCTAGTACTACTATTTCTTTGTTTTTTTCACCTAATTCAGCTAAAGCTTCACCATAGCTTTGGCGTGTTGCTATTTTTTTCTTTTCCTCCATTATATAGCACCTCCTAATTCTTTCATTGCTTGTTTGTATTGTTCTTCATTTGGTGCTTTTCCATGCCATTCAGCTTGGTTTTCCATAAATGATACACCTTTTCCTTTTATTGTGTTTGCTATAATAGCTGTTGGTTTTCCTTTTGTTTTCTTTGCTTGTTCAAAGGCTGATATTAATTCTGATATGTTGTGACCATCTACATTTATAACTTCAAATCCAAAACTTCTGAATTTTTCATCTATTGGGTAAATGTTCATGACTTCACTTACTTTACCATCAATTTGTAAATTATTATTATCTATTATTAAGCATAGATTATCTAATTTATAGTGTGCTGAAGTCATTGCCGCTTCCCATATTTGTCCTTCTTCTATTTCTCCATCTCCACAAATGCAATATACTCTCACACCTTCACTATCCATTTTTGAACTAATTGCCATACCATTTGCAATAGATAATCCTTGACCTAGTGAACCTGTTGAAGCATCTACTCCGGGAATATTCTTCATGTCTGGGTGTCCTTGTAAATTACTTTTTATGTTTCTAAAATTCTCTAAATCTTTTACATCAAAAAAGCCTCTTAATGCTAAGGCACTGTATAATGCTGGTGATGTGTGTCCCTTTGAAAGAACTAATCTATCTCTTTCTTTTGCCTTTGGATTTCTTTCGTCAATATTCATTTGATTAAAATAGAGTACCGCGAGTATTTCTGCTATTGATAATGAACCACCTGGATGTCCTGATTTAGCACTATATACTGCTTTAATCACTCCTTGCCTAATTTTATTGGCATATTTTTGTAATTCATTTACATCTTTAACTTTCAAAATACCTTCTCCTTTTTATATAATTTTTCACTTGTAGTTTTATCATATTTTTCTGTTTTTGTAAATAGAAAATAAATAGGAAAAAACATTTTTTGTCAATGGTGCCAATGAGGACAGAGTTTTTTGGCAATTTTTTCTGTTTCCAAAAATCTCTGTCCCCATTGGCACCGTTTTTGTTATCTTACTTCTTCCTCTCTATTTATACATTTGTTGCTATTAACTGCTAAGAGATCTTGCATTGGCATTGTTATTTTTTGACCTGTTTTCGTACTTTCTATTTCTACTTCTCCACTTTTTACTTTGTCTCCTAATATTGCTAAATATGGAGTTCCTAATATTAATGCATCTTTTATGCTTTTGCCTATTGTAGTATCTTTTCTATCATCTAGTATTGTACATACTCCTTTGCTAGTCAATTCTCTATATAGTTCTTCTGCTTCTCTCTCTTTCTCTGAATTTCCAGCTTTTGGTATTATCTGTATAAAATATGGTGCTAAATTACATGGTAAGGACATTCCTATTGGATTTCCTTCTTTATCTTTTACAATACTTTTTTCATATATCGTTGCTAAAGTTCTGCTTACTCCTATTCCATAACATCCCATATAAAATGGCTTTTCTTTTCCATCACTATCTTTATATCTCGCTTTCATATTTTCAGAATAACTTTTCCCTAATTGAAAAATATGTCCTAATTCTACCGCTTTTTTTGGTTTTAGTTCACTTATGTCTTCTATTCCATATTCATTTTTTAGGTATTCTTTATAGTTTTCTTTTTCTAATACTTCTATGTTTAGAGCAACTCCTGTTTTTTCATCATAAAGAATAGTGTCTTCACCGATGTCTGATAGTACCATAAACTCTTCAGATTTTTTACCACCAATTTCTCCATTATCAGCTACTACTGGAATAACTTCTAATCCCATTTTTTCAAATATATTTAAGTATGCTTGTTTTATTTTGTTATATGATTGCATCAAATCTTTTTCATCTTTGTTAAAACTATATGCATCCATCATTGGAAAACTTTTTCCTCTTAATAAGAACCCCCTTGTTCTGATCTCATTTCTATATTTTTCTCCTATTTGAAAAAATGTCGTGGGTAAATCTTTATGAGACTTTACTTTTTTCTTTGCAAATTCTACAACAGCCTCTTCTGCTGTTGGAGCCAAACAATATTCTCCTTTATCTGTATTTATTGTAAACATTGTTCCTGACTCTACATATCTATTCCATCTTCCAGAAGCATTCCACATTTCGCGTGGTTGAAGGATTGGGAGTTCAATTTCTACACATCCACACTTATTTAGTTCTTCTTTAATTATTGTTTCTATTCTTTGTTTTACCTTTAATGGTACATTATTATAGCCATAAATACCTGTACCATATTGCACAATTTGACCAGATTGTACCAAAATGTCTTGTGCGGGGAACATCTTATCTACATTTTCTAGTCTTGTTTTTCCTATACCTGATTCAGATAGCCTCATCTTTTCCTCCTTAATTTGGGCTTATTATATTAACTTAGCCCATATGTGTTTTATTGTATCACAATTTATTTGCAAAGTTTGTCGATATATAGTGTCAAGTAAAAATTTTTTAAGGAGGCTTTTAAGGCCTCCTTGATCTTAGTCTGGGCAAGTACGTTTTACAGACTTTTTATCATCTGAAAATCTTTCTATGTTTTTTACAAGTAGCCCATTGTCTATTTTAATTTCTTTTACTTCCACTTATTTCACCTCCTTCCAGGTTAGTTCTATATTTACACAGAATTTTCATATAAGTCTATTATGTATTTTCGTAATAGTACTTTTGTTGGTATACATTGCATATCATCTATTTTTTCAAAATCTCCTGTACTATTAAAGTTTCTTGATGGGCATCCTCCTGCACACACATATTTTGCAAAGCAATTTTCACATTTTGTATTTTTTGCTTTATCATCTACATATGAATCAAATTTTGCATTTAGCCAGTTTTCTATGTTTGTATCTTCTATTATAAATTTACTTGCTAATGGATGTTCTTTGTTTTGTACTCCTAAGCAAGATGAAAATACTCCGTCATACGTAACTGCTAGTTTATTTTTTCCTACTCCATCACAAAACATATATGAAGGTGATAATGCATTCATTACTGTTGAGCTTATAATTGATACATCTTTCTTTCTTGCATAATCTACCGCTTCTGACAATTTTTCAGCATATTCTTCTGGTTCAGGTCTTTCTAAAATGTCTTCATTTTCTTTAGCTCTACCACCTATTGTCATTGGTTCAAAGTGTATTATTTTCACTCCTAAATCTGATAAATAATCTATAGTTTCTTTAAATTCAAAAATCATAGGTCTCGTTATTGTCATTCTAATTATTGGAGGTAATCCCTTTGAAACTAAATCTTTTATTGTTTTTTCGATTATGTATGATGTACCAGTATTTGAAGCAGTAACTCTTTGTTTGTCTTGAAATTTAGGAAGTCCATCCATAGAAATTGTTACTGTAAAATTATTTTCCACTAGCATATCTTTTATTTTTTCATTAAATACTCCATTACTAGTTATTCCAAAAGATACTTTATAATCCTTTAGTATTTCTTTTGCTTTTTCCATTGAATATTCTATTAAGTCTGGATATAAAGTTGGTTCTCCTCCGAAAAAAGTTATGAATACTTCCTTTTTGTTTTTTGTTTTTGCAAGCTCTCCTACTGTTATTAATGCTTGATTAATATCTTCTTTACTAATAACTTTTTTGCAAAAATTTTTTTCACCAACAAAGCAATACTTGCAACGCAAATTGCAATCATTTGTAAGTGATATTACCAGTTCCACATAGTCATTATAATCTCCTGGACACTTCTTAGGTGTTCCTAGCATATTTTGTTCTTCTAAAAATTTAGTCATTTTCTCTTCATCAAATTCTTTTTCATCAATTGCTACAATTTTTCCATTATAGTATGAAAATATTATATATTTCCCTTCATGTACTACTACTGGTAATCCTTTAAATAAGAAATCTTCCATTATATCTCCTCCTTCTGTTTGTATATCATATTTGCCTATTGCAAAAATTATTCCTAGACCAGAAATGAAATCTGTTAAAAATACTAAATATGCACCTGTAAGAAAATCATATATGCACCATAATGTCCTACTTACAAGCATCATTTTTCTGATTTTTTTCATTTTTTCATTAGTAATTATTATTATATAAATCAAATTGCAAATTGTTGGTATAAAGCTTATTAGGTTTTTATATGTGATAATTCCCATTAATACTGTTATTGAAATTAAAATTATCAACTTTATTTTTATGTTTTTATTGTTTGATATAATTAAGATTTGAGCAGCTGCAATTAAGCATGTTATACCTCCTGATGTTGCTCCCACTAGAAGAAAGTTAAGTGCAAAGAAGAAATAAGATAGAACATATGTAATCAGTAACATTTTCTTTTCTTTTACTTGTGTTGATATAAATGTAATTATAGCAGCAATAAAGCCAAATATGTATGCAATATAAATCATATCTCAAAACCTCTTTTTTATTACATTGTATGATTTCTATTTTTTATAAATTACATTATTTTTTACTTTCTCTATTTACTTTTCTTCTTCTTTTGTTATATAATTTTTTTCAGAAAGGTTGGTAGATATTAAAATGCCTAGTTTTGGAAACTTAAAAAATGCAGATATTGAAACTTATGATGCTATAATGAAGGAACTTAACAGACAAAGAAATAAAATTGAGCTTATTGCTTCTGAAAATTTTGTTAGTGATAGTGTGATGGAAGCTATGGGAAGTTATATGACTAATAAATATGCTGAAGGTTATCCTGGTCACAGGTATTATGGTGGTTGTGAATATGTTGATATTGTTGAAAATTTGGCTAGAGATAGAGCTAAAAAATTATTTAATGCCGAATACGCAAATGTACAGCCTCATTCTGGTGCACAAGCTAATATGGCTGTTTATGTTGCATTGCTTCAACCTGGTGATACTGTTTTAGGTATGAATTTGTCTCATGGTGGACATTTGACTCACGGAAGTAAAGTAAATGCTTCTGGTAAATTATACAATTTTATACCTTATGGTCTTAATGAGCAAACCGGACAGATTGATTATGATGAAGTAGAAAAACTAGCTTTAGATTATAAACCAAAGCTTATTTTGGCTGGAGCTAGTGCATATTCTCGAATTATAGATTTTAAAAGATTTAGGGAAATTGCGGATAAAATTGGTTGCTATTTTATGGTAGATATGGCTCACATTGCGGGACTAGTTGCTACTGGACTTCATCCAAATCCTGTAGAATATGCTGATGTTGTTACAAGTACTACTCATAAAACTTTAAGAGGTCCTAGAGGTGGCTTAATACTTTGTAAAGAAAAATATGGTACCCTTATTGATAAAGCAGTATTCCCTGGAACTCAAGGTGGTCCACTAATGCATGTAATAGCTGCAAAAGCAGTATGTTTTAAAGAGGCATTAAGACCTGAGTTCAGAACATATCAAGAGCAAATTGTTAAAAATGCTCATATACTTGCAGACGAACTATTAAGACTAGGATTCACTTTAGTATCTGGCGGTACAGATAATCATTTAATATTAATTGATTTGCGAAATAAACATATTACTGGTAAAGAATTAGAAACTAAGTTGGATGATGTAGGTATAACAGTTAATAAGAATTCTGTTCCTTTTGATACTGAAAAACCTACTATAACAAGTGGGTGGTTTTAAAGAAGATGATATGAAGGAAATTGCAGCTCTTATTAATATGGTTGTTGAAAATATTAATCCTGATGAAGTTAAAAATAGAGTTCACAAATTATGTGAAAAATATCCTTTGTATGAGTGCTAATATTTATTCTATTATTTTATAAAATATCATATAATATATCAAATGAAATATTATTATAGAGGATAGTATGAAAAAGATTATTTTTACAGGCTGTGGTACAGCTATTATAACCCCATTTACAGATAATGGTATTAATTTTTCTGAATTCAAAAAGCTAATTGAAAATCAAATTTCTAATGGAATAGATAGTATTATAGTTTGTGGCACTACTGGGGAAGCTTCTACAATGTCTTTAGAAGAGAAAAAATCTGTAATTGAGTTTGCAGTTAAAACTGTTAACAAGCGAGTTCCTATTATTGCAGGAACAGGTGGAAACTGTACAAAAGCTGTTATTGAGATGACAAAGTTTGCCGAGAGTGTAGGTGTAGATGCCTGCTTAATAGTTACACCTTATTATAATAAGACTACACAAACACGGTTTAATTGCACACTATACTGCTATCTCAAATTCTACTAAATTGCCTATCATTTTGTATAATGTACCAAGCAGAACGGGGCTTAATATATTACCTACTACATGTTTAGAACTTTCTAAAATAGAAAATATAGTTGCTATAAAGGAAGCTAGTGGAAATTTATCTCAAATAGTCGAGATTGCTAGTCTTTGTAAAGATAATTTACATATATATTCAGGAAATGATGATCAAATTTTACCTGTTCTTTCTTTGGGTGGTTTAGGAGTTATCTCTGTACTTTCAAACATAATACCGAGTGTTGTTCACAAAATGACTGAAGATTTCTTTAGTGGTAATATAAAAGACGCTATTGAGACACAATTAAATACCTTAAGTCTCACAAATAGTTTGTTTTGCGAAGTAAATCCCATTCCTGTCAAAGCTGCTTTAAATATAATGGGATATAGCGTTGGAATTCCAAGACTTCCATTAGTTGAAATTTCTAATGCTGGAAAGGAAAAGTTAAAAAAAACATTATTAGATTACGGTTTAATACAACTGTAGTAATTGAACTTTAGCTATATAAGTTAATATAAATTTTCATTTATAAAGGATGCGATATAATATGATTAATGTATTAATAAATGGTATTAGTGGGAAAATGGGGCAAGTAGTTTTACATCAAATTGAAGCTTCTGACAAATTTACTTGCATTGCAGGAGTTAATAGGAGTAACAATATTTATGATATTAAAACCACTCCAAATGTAATTATAGATTTTTCTGTTCCTGAAGCAACATTATCAATGTTAAAATATGCTCAGGAAAAGCATGTTCCTGTTGTTATTGCGACTACTGGTTTTTCTGATAAACAATTCAATATTATAAAAGGGTATTCTAAAAAAATACCTGTTTTTATATCTGCTAACATGTCTTATGAAACTAATCTTATGATTTCTCTAGTTTCAAGACTTGCAAAAGAGCTTAATGATTCAGATATAGAAATAGTTGAAGCACATCATAATAAAAAGTTAGATGCCCCAAGTGGTACTGCTTTAATGATTGCTGAAGGAATTAATAATTTTCTTGATAATTCTATGCATTATGAATTTGATAGACATTCCAAACATTCTATAAGAAGTAAAAAAGAAATTGGAATTCACTCTCTAAGAGGTGGTACTGAAATTGGTAAACATTCAGTATTTTTCTTTGGAAATAATGAAAGTCTAGAAATAACGCATACCGTTACATCAAGGACAGTTTTTGCAAATGGAGCTTTAAAAGCTGCTGAATTCATTATCAATAAACCTGCTGGGCTTTATAATATGGATAATTTGATAAATAAATCTTAAATAAAGGAGTTTTGTATAATGTTATATGTTCATTATACGCAAATGTATTATGGAAAAATTAATTGTTAATAATAAATATGATAATAAAAAATTAAATACTTTTATATTAGATTCTTTCCCAGAGCTTTCGTTAAATATGTTGAATAAAGCTCTTAGGCAAAAGGATGTTAAAATTAATGGCGTCCGTATTAGAGAAAATGTTACTATTCATGAAAATGATGAAATTTTACTTTATATAGCGGATGAATTTCTTTTTAGAAAAGTTGATTTTAATATTGTTTATGAAGATAATAATGTTTTAATTGTAAACAAGCCTTGTGGTATTGAAGTAATTTCAGATACTTCAAAAAATTGCTTGACATATTTACTAAAAGAAAAATATGCTTTTGTTGAGCCATGTCATAGATTAGATAGGAATACGACTGGTTTGGTTTTGTTTGCAAAAAATAAAATAACTTTAGACATTTTATTAAAGAAATTTAAAAATAAAGAAATTAAAAAATATTATAAATGTTTGGTATATGGAATTCCTAAAAAGAATTCTGATATCCTAATTGGATACTTATTTAAAGATAGCAAAAAATCTAGAGTATATATTTCTGATATTCCTAAAACTGGTTACAAAAAAATTATTACTTCTTATAAAGTTTTAGATACAGATATTGTCAATAATACATCCACATTAGAAGTACTTTTAGAATACTCTGGTAGAACTCATCAAATAAGAGCACATCTTGCCCATATGGGATTCCCTATTATTGGCGATGGGAAATATGGTAAAAATGAAATTAATAAAAAATTTAACAAAAAGACTCAAGAGCTTATGTCATATAAGTTAGTCTTTTCATTTACTACAGATAGTGGTATTTTAAATTACTTGAATGGTAAAAAATTTGAAATTTAAAAGTTCCTCTGTTGCATATCCAACAGAGGAACTTTTAGTTATTTTTTTAATGTTCTCATAGAATTTAATGTTGCCAAAACTGTTACTCCTATATCTGCAAATACTGCCTCCCACATTGTTGCTATACCTAAAAAGCCTAAAACTAATACTATTATTTTTACTCCTATTGCAAATACTATGTTTTCTTTTGATATTTTTATTGTTTTTCTAGCTAACCTTATTGCTTCACATAGTTTTGATGGTTCGTCGGTCATTATGACTACATCTGCAGCTTCTATAGAAGCATCTGCTCCATATCCGCCCATAGCTATACCTATGTCTGCTATGGCTATAACTGGTGCATCATTTAGTCCATCTCCTACAAATGCTACATTTCCTTTGTTTCTGTCTAATATCTCTTGCATTTTTTCTACTTTATCTACTGGTAGCAACTCTGTATAAACTTTATCAATATTTAGTTTTTTAGCTACTTCTTCACCTGTTGCAGTTCTGTCTCCTGTTAGCATTACAGTTTGTTTTATTCCTTGTTTTTTTAAAGTTTGAATTGCTAATTTTGAATCTTCCTTTATTTCGTCTGCTATTTCTATTTTCCCTGCATACTTTTCATCTATCGCTACATATACCACTGTTGAAGCAGTATTTTCTTCCTTAATTGATATACCAATTTTAGACATTAATTTTTTGTTTCCTAAGTAAGCCCTCTTTCCTTTAATAGTTGCAGTAACTCCATTCCCTGATATCTCTTCATATTCACTTATGTCAGCTTTATCTATTTCTTTTCCATAGCGTTCTATTATTGAGATTGCTATTGGATGGTTTGAAAAGCTCTCTACAGAAGCTGCTACTTTTAGCAATTCTTCTTCACTGTCTACTGCTTCAATTGTCTGTACTTTAAAATTTCCTTTTGTTAATGTTCCAGTTTTATCAAAAACTATAGTATCAGTTTTTGATAATAATTCTAAATAATTGCTTCCTTTTATTAGAATTCCTTTCCTTGAAGCACCTCCTATTCCTCCGAAAAAGCTAAGTGGAACTGATATTACAAGAGCACAAGGGCAAGATACTTGTAAAAAGGTTAGTGCTTTATATATCCAAATATTAAAATCTTGCTTGAATATAAGGGTTGGAACTGCTAGCATAAATATTGCCAATATAATGACCGTAGGTGTATATATTTTTGCAAATTTTGTTATAAATTTTTCCGTATGAGCTTTCTTTTCTCCTGCATTTTCTACTAAATCTAGTATTTTACTTAATGTTGATTCTTGAAGCTCTTTTGTAACCTTTATTTCTAAAAGTCCATTTTTATTAATTACTCCACTTAATATTTCAGAATTAAATTTTACTGCTCTTGGCATAGGTTCTCCTGTTAATGCTGATGTGTCAATTAAAGCTTCTCCATTTATTACTATACCATCTAGAGGAACTCTTTCTCCTGGTTTAACAAGAATAATATCTCCGATTTTTACGTCTTCTGGAGATTTAGATACAATTTCTGCTCCTATTTTAACATTTGCCATATCTGGTTTCAAATCCATTAAATTTTTTATTGATTTTTTAGACTTTTCCTCTGCATATTCTTCAAACATCTCTCCTATTTGGAAAAATAACATAACTGCAATTGCTTCTGAATATTTTTCTATTGCAAAGGCACCTATAGTAGATATGCTCATTAGAAATTTTTCACTAAAGAATTCTTCTTTTTTAATATTTTTTATGACTTCAAAAAAAACTTTGTAGCTGATTATTAGATAGCTTATAAAAAACAATCCTATTCGTAGCCACTCTAGTGTTGTAAAATTAGCAATGATGAGTAAAATAGAGCTTATAGTAATTTTAACAATATCTTTTTTCATACTTACTCTTCCCTGTTTTTTTCTATATTTCCGTATTCTCTATTGCCTTGTTTATGGCTTTTGTTACATTAAATATAAAGGTTATTATGTCATAATACTTTTTTAGCATGTTGTAATCTAATACATCTTTGAACATCTTAGGTTCAAAAACATTTCCTGTGTGGAATCTTATGTATATTTGATTTTCTTTTATTGTTAATTCGTATTTTATTTCACTTGTTTTTATGAAATCTATCATCATTTCCATCACATCTGCTGTTAATATCTGCATTGCTACTATCCTATTTTCTGCATATATATCAAAATATTTTTCAAATTCTGCAGAATCCATGTCTATTTTTGTTTTTCCTTTAAAAATTCCACCAAATTTTCCTTTATCTGAGCGTACCTTTAATGTTGTTCCTATATTTTTTGTAGCTTCTATATTTCCAAATATTCCATGAAAAATTGTAAATGTCTGTGTGCGTCCTTCTGAATCTGTGCTTTCTTCTTCTGTAAGCACTTCTGCCATCCTTAAAATACATTTTCCATCTAACATTCCTTCTATTTCATCCTCTGAGTGGTAATTATCATATTTCTCAAATTCACCTTTTTGATATATTGCTGATGGTATTCCTCCTTTAGGGTTATATTTTAGATTCATATCTATGTTTTTTATAAGTGGTTTAATAGCTTTTTCCTTAAATGTAGGTGTGTATTTTTCTTTACTTATTACTACTCCTGTTATTAATATTATCATTATAGTTATTAATACAAATGGTATGGCTGTATCTATTATTTTATTTAATACTAGTAATGTTAATATTCCTATTATTAATGCTATTAATATTTTTATTATTCTGTTTCTTTTTAATATTTGTAACTCTTCATTGCTTTCTGTGTAAATTTGCTCATATATTTCATTAAAGCTCTTCATTTTATCACCTTTTTATTACAGTTCTATTTTTATATTATCTTTTTCCTTAGGGTTTTCTATTTCAAATAATTTTGCTTCTTTAAAGTGAAAAATTTTTGCTATAATATTATTTGGTACTACTGTTATTGCTGTATTATATGTTGTTACCGCTCCATTATATAGTCTTCTAGCTGCTTGAAGTTGGCTTTCTATTTTACTTAGTTTTTGTTGTAATAATAGAAATTGTTCACTTGCTTTAAGCTCTGGATAGTTTTCTATTGTTGCAACTAATCTGTTGCATTCATTATTTAAGATTTCTCCTTTTTTCAAATCTCTTGTATTCATATACTCTGTTCTCATCTTTGCTATTTCCTCAAATATCTTGCTTTCATGTTTTGTGTATGTTTTAACACATTCTACTAGATTTGGAATCAAATCAAATCTTTGAGTTAAATATACATCAATTGTTGCACTTTCTCGATCTACTATTTTTTTCTTTTTTATTATGCTATTATATGTTTGTAATATTACTATGAGTATTACAGCAACTACTATTCCTATTACGATTATCAAATCCATATTATTTCATCTCTTTCTATTATAGTTTTTATGTTATAATTATATATTATTTGTTTGTATTTGTCTATAAGTTTATTTTCTTTTTGTTTTTTCTTCAATTATCTTTTCTATTTCTTTTTTTTTCTTTTCTATTCTTTCTTTGCTTTCTTCTACTCTTTTTCGTATTTTTTCTTTAATTACATCTATATCTACATTGGGGAAGGCTGATACCAATCTTCTTCCTCTCCATGTTTTGCTTATAATTTCTTTTACTTTTTTTGTGATTTCTTCTGTATTGTCTTTTGCTTCATTGGATATTTTTTTAAATGAGTGTATTATATTATATGATATAGATATATCAGTAGTAAATATTGCTAATATTACTATTGTCAATATATGTAGCCATGGCTGACTTATATTTTCTATTAATCCTAAGAATAGTGGATTTCCATATCTTAATATTATTTGTCCTATAATTGTAAATGGAATTAATGTTTCTAGGCAGATCCTTCCATTTATATTGAACTTAAATCTGTGGTAATCCCACCATCTTGCATGAAATATTCTTTCCATTAAATAACTTGTAATATATTCTAATGTCCCACATATACTCATTATTACGATTGTTGATATCCATATGCTATCTATTAAGCTTACACTTTCCATTGTTTTCATAAAATTTCCAAGTAGAATTGTTATTGCAATTCCTCCAAATCCATATATTGGGCAATATGGTCCTATTAAAAATCCTCTATTTATAAATTTATGATGCTGTATTAAGGTTAATGTTACCTCCATAAGCCATCCAATTACGGCATAAATTGTAAATAATAATACATATGTTTCTAGTTTTCCTATCATGTCTTTTCTCCTTAAATATATTTTTTTATAAACTGTTGTACTGTTTTCCAGTACTGTTCTGGATTTACTTCACTGCTTTCTCCATGCCCTGCACCTTGTATTTCTAGCTTTTGTTTTTCACATTTTGCTTTTTTGTATATTTCATCTAGCATACTGAATGGTACAAATTTATCTTTTGTTCCGTGTATAAATAGAGTTGGTGTTACAGATTTTTTTACTTGCTTTATTGTTGATGCTTCTTCGAAACTGTATCCCAAATATATTTTACTCATAAGGCTTGCTGTATATAATAACGGAAATGGTGGTATATGAAAGATTTTATTTAAGTGGACTTTAAATTCCTCCCAAACTGAACTGTATCCACAATCTGCTATACATACTTTTACTTCTTTGGGAAGGTCATCACCTGTTGCCATTGATACTGTTGCTGCTCCCATTGATATTCCATATAATATTATTTTTGAATTTTTATTTTCTTCTATTATTTTATCTATCCATAACTCTAAATCTAATCTATCAAGCCATCCCATTCCTATATATGTTCCTTCACTTTTGCCATGTGCTCTTAAATCTATTATTAGTACATTATATTTATATGATATAAACTGCTTTGCATATTCTACCATATCATATCCGCTGTTCATGTATCCATGTACAGTAATCACCCAAATATCAGATTTTTCTTTGGCTTTTATTTCATATCCTTTTAGTTTTAGTCCATCCACAGAAATTATTTCTACTTGGTTTGAGTTTTCTTCCAACCATCTAGCATTCTCATTACTTATTTTTTCTTTTGCATTTTCTTGGTTTGGTGCAAAAATCATCATTGAATATTTCCTAGTTATTTCTGCTTTTATAGCCATATCACATAGCCTTTTACCAGTATATAATATTAAAATTACTAGTACTACTATTATACTGGCTACAATTAATAAACTATTCACAGGCACATTTCCTCCTTGTGACATATATTATGTAACTCGTTTCAAGTTAGTTCTTACATAATATTTCCATTTCTTGCATGTCTTATGCTAAATTTCTACGCCAGTAAAATAAATATTGCTGTGCTAATCCAGCTAAGTCCCCATATTGTTTTTTTGCGAATTTTTGTATTTCTTTTGGTGTTTGTTCTTTGTTTTCGTAATATAACTCTGCTATTACTCTTTTCACCCACACATCTACTGGAAATACATTATATTTTTTTAGTGAAAATAGCATTATGCAATCTGCTACTTTAGGACCTACTCCTGGTATCTTTAGCAATTGTTCTTTTAAGAGTTCTATATTGTCTTCTTTTTCTAGTCTGCTTAAATTTATTTCTTTTTTTAAAGTTTTTTGTACTGTTTCATAAACTCTTACATCTCTAAATCCTAATCCTAATTTTCTAAAGTCTTGTACAGTAGTATTAGCAAGCATTTCTGGTCTTGGAAAAGTGTAGTATGTTTTTTCTCCAAATTTTATTTTATTTCCATAATTTTCTGAAATTCTTTCTATAATTGTTTTTATTCTTGGAATATTGTTATTTGCAGATATTATAAAGGATATAAGTGTTTCCCATAAGTCTTGTTTTAGTATTCTAATTCCTTGCCCATATTGTATACTATTTTTTAAATAATCATCTATACTAGATAGATTATCTTTTATTTTTTCATAATCTGTATTTAAATCAAAGTATTCTGTGCAAATAGTTTTAATATTTTCTTCACAAACTCCAAAAAATACTATATTGCTTTTTTCTTTTTTTACATTTATAACATTATTTCCAAATACTCCAGTATAGCTACCATCTGCTTCTTTATTCCATCTGAAGCATTGTCCACATTCAAAAATATGTACTGGTTCAAATGATTTTGCATTTTCTAAAATGTATTGTTGTTCCATATTTAGCCCTTCTTTTTTTTATAATGCCAATGGGTGCCAATGGGGACGGAGATTTTTGGCAATAGAACGAGGTTGCCAAAAATCTCCGTCCCCATTGGCACCCATTGGCATTCGTCTGGTGCGACGATTTAATCTTTTGGTGGAGATGGAGGGAGTCGAACCCTCGTCCAATATTCTTTCTATATAAACTTCTACGAGTGTAGTTTATTATTTAAAATTCCCTTGAATTCTTGCAAATAAACACGCTTAAATTCTTAGTAGCCTTTATAATACCAATTGTTCTTAAGGCGAAGAGCAATTTTGTTTCCTACTTTATTTCGACGCTTTATCTGTACCAGTAGGCCTCACAGTAAAACGACGTTGCCATACTTAGGCAGCGTATGCTAATTCATTATCAGCGTTTATTTTTATTTCGCTTTTTTAAAGTGGCCAAAGCGACCATCCACTACTCGCTATTTATATTTCAAAAATATCGTCGAAGCCAAAATACATCCCCATATACTTTATTATTATACTACGGTTTTCATTTATATGTCAACTATTGATTAGCATTTTGACAAAAAAATGGTGTAGGTTTACCAATGGGGACGGAGATTTTTGGCAATAAAACGAGATTGCCAAAAATCTCCGTCCCCATTGGTACATTTTAATAAATTAATTTGTCCTCTTTCTTCTTGTTGTAATTTCTACTTCTTTAAATAAGAAGTTTTTGAAACTTTGCCATGTAATTTCTTGGTGGAAGAATTCATTAATTTCGTCTTCGATTTTTTGTTCGTATGGTGTTAATTCAACTTTTATTTCATATGTTAAAATTCCTTTTAATTTAGACCAAAATGATGGTTTTGCTGGTAAGTTTTTGTTATTTGTGCATACCTTAAAAGCAGAGTTTTCTGCTTCAGCTTTGTTTACTACTTCACCATTTTCTTCCATTGGAATAATCTTTGATACTTCACTCATTACATTTTCCTCCCTTTTAAAGTATTTTTGAGATTTTTCTTTCGTAAGTACATTTATTTAATCTCTTTGTTATCTTCATATATTTTATACTACATTTTTTTGCAATAATCAATAGTTTTTACTAAGAAAATTTTAACATTTTTGTTACAGAATTGTTACTGGAATGTTACATTTTGTTATTTTCCTATTAATGCTAAATCTTCACGTTTGGTTATTAAAATATTTTCAATTGTATTTTCTGAATAATTCTTTTCTTTTGTTTTTACAGTTATATAATTGGTCGTATGCCCTTCTATATATCCTGACTGCGTTTTGGTTTCAAAAAGTACCTCTAAAGTTTTTCCTATGTATTTATTTAAAAATTCTATTTCGTTTTTATTTGATAATTCAATTAGCTTGAGAATATTTGAATATATGCATTTTGCTAAACTTTATCTTTTCTAAAAAATTATATGTTATAATAAATTCTTCATCTGTCTCACCTGGAAAACCTACTATTATATCTGTGGTTAATGCTACATTAGGAAATTTGTTTCTTAGCAGAGTTACTCCTTTTTCGAATTCTTCTACTGTATATTTTCTATTCATTCTTTTTAAAGTTTCATTGCATCCACTTTGAAGAGATAAGTGGAAATGCTCACATATTTTGTCTACTTTTCCTAATCTTTTTACAAATTCTTCTGTTATAAGGTTTGGTTCCAATGAACCTAATCGAATTCTTTTTAGTCCTTCTATTTTATTAATTTCTTCTAATAAATCTATTAGTTGAGTTCCATCTTCAAAATCTTTTCCATATGATGCTACATGTATGCCTGTTATTACAACTTCTTTTATACCTTTTTTTACAATTTCTCCTATCTCTTGAAGTACACTTTCTATTTTTCTACTTCTTACTCTTCCTTTTGCATATGGAATTATGCAATATGAACAAAAGTTATTGCAACCATCTTGCACCTTTATAACTGCTCTGGTTTTTTCTGTATATGTTACTGTTCCAAAATCTTGAAAGTTTTTTTCTTCTTCTATCTTGCCTATCTCTTGTTGTTTGTTTTTTGATGAGTATTTTTCTACAATATCTACAATATTACCTTTTTCTAAATTTCCGAACAATTATATCTAGCTCTTCGATTTTCTCCAATTCTTCTTTGCTTACTTGTGCATAGCAACCTGTTGCAACAACAATTGCTTTTGGGTTATGTGTCTTTGCTTGTCTTATTATTTGTCTTGACTTTTTATCTGCCATACTGGTAACTGTACAAGTATTAATAATATATATATCTGCTTTTGCATTGAATTCAACTTTAGTATAGCCCTTTTCTATGAACTTCTGTGCTATTGCATTTGTTTCGTATTGATTAACTTTACAACCCAATGTGTAAAATGCTACTTTTTTTGTCATATTAGTTTCCTCTTATTCATTATTAGCAGTTCCTGTTGTCCCATTCATTTCAGCTAATTTCTGTCCTGCTTCTTTTATTTCTCCTAATGTTGGTTTTGTCATTTTTAATTCTTGCCATCTATCCTCAGATATTAAAGTTTTTCTTGGTTTACTGCCTTCATATCCTGATATTATTCCTCTAGCCTCCATTTGATCTATTATTCTTCCTGCTCTTGTATATCCTATCTTAAAGCGTCTTTGTAATCCTGATGCTGATATTTGTCCCATGTTTACTGCCATATCTATTGCATCCATTAAGAACTCATCCATATCATCATTTTCTTCTGCTTCTATTTCTTGTTCTGTTGAATTTGCTTTTTCTATTTTTTCTAATATGTCATCACTATATGCTGGTCCTCCATTATTTTTTAAGAAGGTTACTATTTTTTCAACTTCACTGTCTGATACAAACGCTCCTTGAATTCTTTGTGGTTTTATTGTGCCAGAAGGGTAAAATAGCATGTCACCTTTTCCTAGTAATTTTTCTGCTCCAATTGAATCTATTATTGTTCTTGAATCTACTCCAGAGGTTACTGCAAATGCAATTCTACTTGCAATATTTGCTTTAATAACACCTGTAATTACATCAACAGATGGTCTTTGTGTTGCTATTACTAAGTGCATTCCTGCTGCTCTTGCCATTTGTGCTAGTCTACATATTGCATCTTCTACATCTTTTGCTGCTACCATCATTAAATCCGCAAGTTCATCTATTATTATGACAATTTGTGGTAATTTTTCTTCTATTCCTTCTGCTTCAAGTGCTTCATTGTATCCAGTAATATCTCTTACATTTTTTTCTGCAAATAGGTGATATCTATTAATCATTTCTTGTACTGCCCATTGTAATGCACCTGCTGCTTTTTTAGGGTCTGTAACTACTGGTATAAGTAAATGTGGAATTCCGTTATATACTGATAATTCAACAACCTTTGGATCCACCATTACAAGCTTTACTTCACTTGGTTTTGCTTTGTATATAATACTTGTTATTAATGTGTTTATACATACACTCTTTCCAGAGCCTGTGCTTCCAGCAATTAGTACATGTGGCATTTTTGCTATATCTGCTACTACTGTTTCTCCTGCTGCATCACGTCCTACTGCAAATGCTAATTTTGATTTTGCTTCTTTAAATTTAGCATCTGCTATTATATCTCTTAAAGCTACCATATCCTTTTCTTTGTTTGGTATTTCTATTCCTACTGCTTGTTTTCCTGGTATTGGAGCTTCTATTCTTATGCTCTCTGCTGCTAAGTTTAATGCTATATCATCTGCTAAATTTGCAATTTTACTTACGCGTACTCCTTCTGCTGGTTTTAATTCATAACGTGTAATTGTAGGACCTACTGACACATTCTCAACCTTTGCCGATACGCCAAAGCTATGTAAAGTTCTTTGCAATTTGCTTGCAGTATCTGTTATTGTTTTCTTACTGTTTTTCGCTGTGTTTTTTCCTTCTTTCAAAAATTCTAGTGGTGGAAATTCATAATTTTGATCTTCTACTGTTAGTGTATGTTCTAGGGTTAATACTTCTCTTGATTTGTCTTCTTTTATTTCTTCTTGTTTTTTAAATAATCCTCCTTGCTCATTCCCCATATTTATGTTTATTTGATTATCTAATATCTCAGATTCTTTTCTTTCTAGTTCTTTTAATTCTTTTTTATTTCTTTGCTTTTCTTTAAGTTTTTCTATTCCTTCTTTAAATCCTGAAATATTAGGTTCTTCTTTTTCTTCTAGTGTTATCTTCGTTCTTTCTTTTGTTTCCTTCTTTTCTATGTTGCGTTCTTTTCTTTCTTCTACTATTTCTTTTACTTTTTCGGCTGGTTTAATTCCATACATAAATACAGAAAGAATTGCTATAATTCCTATTGAAATAATTACAGTATTAGCTCTTCCAACTAAATTTACAAAATATGCTGTTATTGTTTTTCCAACAACACCAGTATTGCCTCCTAGTACTGTTATTATAGTTGATATTGCTATTACAAATATTAAGTATTGTAATATTTTAATAGTTATTGTTCTTTTATCTTGTTCACATGCTAAATCAACAGCGGAAAAGAACAAAGCTATTGGTAGTAAATATCTTGTCCATCCAATTGCATATTCTAATTGTGGTATTAAATTTTGTCCTATATATCCTGGTTTTCCATATATTAAAATACCTAATACAATGCTTATTATAAATAATATAACAACTTGTATATCTAGTTTTTTCTGTTCTTTTTTCTTTTTTCTTCCCATAATTAGTACTCCTCTATTTAATAAAAAGTCAGAACAATACTTCTGACTTTTTAGTTGTTTATTTTAACTCATTTCTATTTTGTTCGATTGTTCTTAATGCCTCATTAATAGAGCCATTTATGTTATGTATTGCATTTTCTAAGTTTTCTAATATTCCGTCTGCATAGTCCTTTGTTCCTTTTGTAATTTCTCGAGACATTTCATTTGCAGTTTCTATTATTTCTGCTTTTTGTTCATATGCCTTTCTAGTAATTTCATGTTCATCAATCATTGATATTATTCTATTTTCTGCTTCTCTTACTATTCCGTCAGCTTCTTTTTGTGCTTCGTCTAATATACGTGCTCTTTCCTCTTTAATCCATTTTGCTTGTTTTAGCTCATCAGGTAGTTTTAGTCTTATATCTTTTATTATTTCTAAAACTTCTTCTTTATCTACTATAGTTTTTTCTGTAAATGGTACAGATTTACTTCTTTCTAATATGTCTTCAAGTGTTTCTAATAACGTAAAAATCTCCATGTTTTTACTCCTTTCGAATAAATATGAGAATAGCTCGCCCATATTTTCTTTTATCAAAAATCTTAATTCCTTCTTTTGGTATTGTTTCTTCTTTTTTTGCATCGTCTGTTTCTACTATTATAATTCCATCTTTTGATAATAAGTTCAATTTTATAATTTCTCCAATTGCTATATCGGCGAAATTCGTTTTATATGGTGGGTCTAAATATATTATATCAAATTGTATGTTGTTTTTTGCTAAATATTTCAACGCTTGTATATAATCTTTATTTAATATTGTTGATTTCTCTTGGCTATGCGTATTTAATACATTTGTTTTGATTACTTTTATTGCATCATTTGAATGGTCGCAAAATGTAGCTGAAGCAGCTCCTCTGCTTATTGCTTCAATGCCTATTGCACCACTTCCGGCAAATAAATCTAATACATTCTTATTTGCAATGTCAAATTGCAATATGTTAAATAAAGATTCTTTAACTCTATCTAGAGTAGGCCTTGTATTCACTCCTTCTAATGAAACAAGTTTCTTCCCTCTAGCGTTCCCACTAATTACCCTCATATAATTCCTCTAATATTTTGTCTACATATATTTTATTAGTTTTTTTTTATATGTCAAGAGTATTAACAAAAATGTAACAATAATTTAATATTATTGTAATAAATCTGTTTTATTTCTGTTATATTATACATTATTTTGTAACATTTATCAATAGATATGTGAAATTTTTGTTATTTTAAAAATGTGAAATTTTTGTTATTTTAAAAATCCATTTATTATTTCCTGTTCTGCTTGCTTTTCATTTAACCCTAAAGTCATTAGTTTCATTAGTTGTTCCCCTGCTATTTTGCCTATTGTTGCTTCATGTACTAGATTTGCATCTACATTGTTTGCTACAATTGATGGAATGGCAATAACTTTTGCTTCATCTTTTATTATTGCATCACATTCAACATGTCCAAAACATTTTGTATTTCCTACTACATGTGACTCAAAGTGTTGAACTGATTTTTCTGTTGCAACTGATCTTGAAGTTACTTTTGTGCTTGAATTTGTACCATTTAATTCTACATCAAATATAGTTTTTGCTGTTTGAATTCCATGTGTCATTATTTTTTCTGAAATAACTAAATTTGTATTGCTTTCTAATACCCCTTTTGTTGTTCTTATTGTAGAATCAACACCTTTTATTTGAATTGTTTCCATTTCTAAATTGCTACCATCCTTCAAGTATACTTCTGTTACTGGATTTAATATTCTTTTCCCGTCTCCAGAGCCTTCTCCATAATGTTTTTCTATATATTTTACTTTTGCTCCTTTCTCTAAAAAGAATCTATGAATTCCATCATGTTGTGAGTCTTTATGATGGTCATTGTGTATTCCGCAACCTGCAATTATAACAACATTAGCATTTTTTCCAATATAGAAGTCATTATATACTACATCGCTTAGCCCACTTTCCGTTATTATCACTGGTATGTGCACAAATTCAAATTTTGTGTTTTCTTTCACATATATATCTATCCCTGGTTTATCTTTTTTTGTTATAATATTGATATTATCTGTTACTTTTCTTTCTATACCTTGGCCATTTTTTCTAATGTTATATGCTCCTTTAATTTCTCCATCTATGTCTGATATTTCTTTTAATAATTGTTTATCTACTTGTTCCATTAGGTTTCGCCTCCTAATCTACAACAATTTGGTTTTGTTAAAATAGTATCCACTATTTCACTTGATTCTCCTATTTTTTCTACCTTTCCACTATTTAATAGAATTATTTTATCTGCAATGTTTAAGATTCTTTCTTGATGTGAAATTATAAGGGTCGTTCCTTTTGTGATTTCCCTCATATTTTCGAATATTTTGATTAAATTATTAAAGCTCCACAAGTCTATTCCAGCTTCAGGTTCATCAAATATAGTGAATTTTGAATTTCTAACTGCTACAGTTGCTATTTCTATTCTTTTTAATTCTCCTCCAGAAAGTGAAGCATTTACTTCTCTATCCACATATTCTCTTGCACATAATCCTACATTTGAAAGTATATCGCATGCTTCCTTTTTACTTATATCCCTTTTAGCTGATAATCTAATTAAGTCATAAACTGTAAGTCCTTTAAATCTAACTGGTTGTTGAAAAGCAAAACCAATTCCTAAATTTGCTCTTTCATTTATAGATAAATCACTTATATCTTTATCATTGAATAATACTTGACCACTATCTTGTTTACTAATACCCATTATTATTTTAGCAAGTGTCGACTTCCCTGAACCATTTGGTCCTGTAATCACATAGTATTTATTATCTTCTAATTTCAAGTTTACATTATCCAATATTTTTTTGTTATCTCTCTCAAAACATATATTTTTAAGTTCTAACATATTTCCTCCCTTTTGGGTTTAAAATATCACACCTTTAATATTTTACCACAAATTTGTAATAAAATAAATACATTTTGTAAAATCAAAAAAAGATGAAGTTGTATTTATTTTTTACAATCCATCTTTTAAATATGTGAAATTTTTATTTCTTCTCAATTGTTTTCAAAAGGAAACCT
>SFKS01000046.1 GCA_004554705.1 Clostridiales bacterium
CACGTTGATTATAAGCATGCTTCAAGGATTGGATAAAATTATAGGTGGCTCTTAACTCTTGGTCATACCCTAACATTAAGTCTAAGATTATCATGGAATGTCCACACCGGTTATAAAATGTTGGAAAACACCGATTTAAAATTGTCGGTTTTCCAACATTTTTTTATACTTGTTTCATATTAAATCTGGAGGAATTTATATGAGACAAGATATTCGACAGGAGTTGAGAAAATATCAAATGGATAAAATTAAACCAAATTTTACTGAATTAGGTCGTCAATTAGGCTGTGATCCAAGGACAGCTAGAAAATATTATTATTTGAAAGACGATGGTTATGAAAACAAAAGAAAACGACGTAAAAGTAAATTAGATCCCTATCGAAATATTATTGATGAGAAGGTTAAGAATTCTTGTTCAGCTACTTCAATTTTTTATTTCATTAAGGAGATGGGTTATACCGGTGGTATAAGTATATTGCGTGATTATTGCCATCAAATTAAAGTAAAAAAACAAACAACTCCAGTTGTAAGAATTCAGACTGCGCCAGGTCAATCTGCACAAGTAGATTGGAAAGAGGATTTTGTTCTACATACCCGAAAAGGTACTCCTATTAAGTTCTCAATTTTTCTTTATGTTCTTGGATATTCCAGGAAAAAGTATCTTAATTTTGTCTTTGATCGGAAACAAGATACCTTATTCTCGAGTCTTGTTGGAGCTTTTGAATTTATGAATGGAGTTCCTAAAGAAATTGTCTTCGACAATATGAAAACAGCTGTTGATCATGCTAGAAGTTCCTTTACTAAGGTTGTATGGAATGAGAAGTTACTGGAGTTTGCACGCACTGCTGGTTTCACACCTAAATCATGTAAACCATTCAGACCACAAACCAAAGGTAAAGTCGAATCACTAGCTAGAACCATTGAACGATTAAGAGTCTATGATTATGAATTTGATAATGTAAATGACTTAGCACAGCTAATTCACAAGTTAAATGTGCAGCTTAATAATGAATTGAGTCAAGCAACTGGGGAGAAGCCAAACACTTTATGGACAAAAGAAAAAGAATATTTATCACCTTTTGACAAGAATTTGCTTCTGTCAGTAATTGATCGGGATCAAACTCGCAAAGTTTCCAATGAATCCATGATCACTTACAAGGGTAATAAATATTCCGTACCAGTTAAGTATATCGGAAAAGAAGTTACAGTCAATATAACCGATTCTCTACTTCTTGTATCATTTGATGGTCGCCTTCTTCGAAAGCATTTGCTTTCGGATCAGAAAATAAATTATCACCATGACGATCTACAAGAAGTACTCAGTAACGGTGTATATCACGATCTTGCCGAAGAAGAATTAGAGAAACAGGTTCAACGTAATCTTACTATGTTTGATAATTTAAGAGGATAAATCAATGACAGCTTATACAGAACTAGAAAATAACTTAGAAGCACTGAAACTAAATGCTATTAGAGAATATTTACCAAATTACCTCGAAGGAGACAAACAACTCTCGCTAGCTGAAATTCTTAAACAATTAACTGATAAAGAATTAAATTACCGTAAGCAGCGCTCAGCTCGTATGTCAATTCACACAGCACACTTCCCTTACCAAAAGGAAATTAAGGATTTTGATTTTAATTTTCAACCTTCTGTTGATAAAGAAAAAATAACCAATTTAATGTCAATGGAATTTGTTGAGAATGCACGTAATGTTTTATTTATTGGCAGTTCCGGGGTGGGTAAAACTCATTTAGCTACTGGACTAGGAGTTGAAGCATGTAAAAACCATTTGAGTACTTATTTTGTTAATTGTCATGAACTAATTGAAAGGTTGAAATTAGCTTATCAAGAGAATCGTCTTGAGCCTATGCTCAAGAACTATCTTCGTTATAAGCTTTTAATAATCGACGAAATTGGCTATTTACCAATTGATAATTTAGGGTCCAACCTATTTTTTCAACTAATTTCAAGGAGATATGAAAAAAAGTCAATCATTGTTACTACTAATATTCCGCTATCTAAATGGGGACAAACTTTTTCTAATCCTACTATTGCCAATGCAATTCTAGATCGATTAGTTCATCATTCAGAAATATTTAAAATTTCTGGTAAATCATATCGCATGAAAGATTACACGGAACAACATACAAAACAGCATTTAAACCGGTGAAAAAGTACATTTTTAAACCGGTGATTTCTGACAATTTTAAATCGGTGTTGACAGTAATACAATTTTGTACTTAAATTTTCTCGATCTTGAAGAAATAGCCGCCAATAATGTTTAAGACGACGAGCTTGTTTCTGCTCCGCTGAATCACCTTT
>SFKS01000024.1 GCA_004554705.1 Clostridiales bacterium
TAGAACAATCTCAAAAACTATTAATATAAATAGAGAAAAACTTAGAAGAGAATATAATAAAGAATAAAATTGTGCCAAAATTCCCCGTCCCCTTTGGCAAAGGGTGGAAATATAGCAAGAATAGCAAAAGAACAATTAGAAAGAGAAACAGGGAAAAAGATTGTTTCTAACAAGAATGCAAAAGAAATTAGAAAACTAAATTCAGGCGAAAAACAATAAAAAACATTTTATAAAACTAAATAGCAAAAATAAAAGTTCTAAAATTTCAATAAATAACTTGAAAATTTAGAACTTTTTAACTTTTCCTCATATTTTGCATAATATATACTATGCAAAGGAGGAATCTAGATGTTAAGTTACATAATAGAAGGTGGAAATAAGCTAGAAGGGGAAGTGAATTCATCAGGCTCAAAAAATGCATCACTTCCTATACTGGCAGCGACAATTTTAAGTGGAAAAACTAGCACATTATACAATGTGCCAAACATACAAGATACACAAACAATGTTAAGAATACTGAAACTACTAGGTTGTAAAATAAGTAAAAAAAATGGGAAAGTGAATATAGATTCTAGAGATATAAAAATTCAGGAAATACCAGATGAGTTAATGAGAAAAATGAGATCTTCAGTAATACTAGCTGGAGCTATTATAGGAAGACAAAAAAACGCAACATTTTCTTATCCAGGGGGATGTGATATTGGAACAAGGCCAATAGATTTACATCTGAAAGGCTTTGAACAATTAGGTATAAAAATTGAAGAAAGCGGTGGCAGTATAAGATGCCATTGTGACAAGATAACAGGAAATGATATTCATTTAGACTTCCCATCTGTAGGAGCAACAGAAAATATAATATTAGCAGCAGTACTTGCAGAAGGAGATACAATTATTACAAATGCAGCAATGGAGCCAGAAATAGTGGATTTGCAAAATTTCTTAAATAAAATGGGAGCAAAAATATCAGGTGCTGGAACAAATATTATAAAAATAACCGGAGTTAAAAATTTAAAAGATGTTAGCTATACTGTAATGCCAGATAGAATTGAAATTGGAACATTATTGTGTATGTCAGCTATTACAGGAGGAGAAATAATAGTTAATAACGTAAAAATAGAGCATATAAGACCTATCATACATAAATTAGAAGAAACAGGTTCAAAAGTAATAATAGAAAAAAATAAAATACAGCTAATTGGAACAAAAAAATTAAAAGCAACAGATATAAAAACAATGCCATATCCAGGATTTCCAACAGATATGCAATCAGTTTTTGTAAGTATGCTAAGCACTGCAAAAGGTACTTCAATGGTGGTAGAAAATATATTTGAGAATAGATACAAATATGTGAATGAACTCACAAGAATGGGAGCAAAAATTAAAATAGAAGGAAAAGTTGCAATAGTAAAAGGAGTCAGAAAATTAGTAGGGGCAGAAGTAAATGCAACAGACTTAAGAGGAGGGGCAGCAATGTGTACAGCAGCAATTGCAGCAAAGGGCATAAGCAAAATAAAAAATATAGAATATATATTAAGAGGATATGAAAATTTAGACAAAAAACTGACAAAGCTAGGAGCAAATATAAAAATACAAAAATAGCAAAAAAATAAAAAAAAACATTGAATTTTCAAAACAAATAGTATAAAATATCATTGGTAAGAAGTATCTAAGCCAATGATATTTTTTAAAAGGAGAAATTCATTGAAAACAGTATCTAAAAAAAACCAAAAAAACAAAAAGGCAGTAACATTAAACAAAAATAAATCCAAAAAAAAGAAACAAAAGAAAAGAGGAAAAATACTTTTAACTATAATTTTAATAATTGCAATAGTAATAGTATTTTTATTAATACTATATTCGGATTTATTTAATATAAAAAATATTACAGTATTGAATAATTCAAAAGTTACTACACAAGAAATAATACAAAACTCAGGATTGGCTATAGGAAATAATATGTTTAAAACATTTAAAACTACAATTGAAAAAGGCATAAAAACTAATCCATACATTGAAAATGTAAAAATAACAAAAAAAATAAATGGAGAAGTAATTTTAGAAATTAAAGAACGAACACCAACATATATGTTGAATACTGAAAATGGATATGCATATATAAATAACCAAGGATATATTTTAGAAATGTCACTTGAGCCTTTACAAATACCTGAAATCATCGGATATCAAACCGTAGATATAACGCCAGGCAAAAGGCTAGAAATTCAAGACTTACAAAAGTTAAATATAGTAATCCAAATAATGAAGGTGGCAGGAGAATTACAAAAATTAGAAGAAGTAAGTAAAATGTTATCAGAAGCGAATATTGATGGGATACAAGATAAATTTACTGTAATTAATATATCAGATGCAAACAATTTTATTATAGAAATACCTAGTGAAGGCAAAACAGTAGAGTTTGGAGACGAAACCTGTATTAATGTAAAAATATTATGGATAATAAAATTAATACTCCTAGAAAAGGGAAATCCTGGAACAATCGTTGTAAATACACCAAATATTAATATAGAGAAAAAAGCATATTTTAGAGAACAAGTTTAATAGAAGGGAGACCAACTATGAAAAAAATAGCAATAACTCTTGGTAGTGTATGTTTAATATTAACAATGGCAATTTTTATACAAATAAAAACTGTGGAGAGCATTACAGAGGAGGAAGGAATTTCACTAAATGATAATGCAGAGTTAAAAGATGAAGTGCTAAAATGGAGACAAAATTACAAGGATGCGTATAAGAAATTAGAGAAAACAGAGAAAAAACTAGAGGAGGTAAGAGCACAAGCAGCCACAAATAGTGAAGTAGATATAGAAGTTAAAAATGAAATAACTAAAAATAATGCTTTGCTAGGTTTAACAGAAGTAAGGGGAAGTGGAATTATTATAAAATTAGATGACAACAGGGAAGTAAATGCAGAAGAAGTACTAGACATAAATTCTTATTTAGTCCATGAACAAGATTTAATACATATAGTAAATGAATTATTCAATGCTGGTGCAGATGCAATTTCAATTAACGGAAAAAGAATAGTTCAAACAACCTCAATACTATGTGATGGAAATATATTAAGAGTCAATGAAGAAATGGTTGGAGTTCCAATTGAAATAAAAGCAATAGGATATGCAGAAAGACTATACTATAATGTAGCAGTAAGACCAGGAGGATACCTAAGATTAATGGCAAGTGATGGAGTTGTTGTGGGAATAGAAAAAAGTGATAATATAACAATACCAAAATATGAAGGAGTATATAAATATGAATATATTTCATCAAAATAATAATGTAAAAAAAATGAAAAAGGGCAAGCTTATAATGACAATAATAATTGGATTAATGTGCTTAATACTTACAATGCTAATATTTATGCAGGTAAAGACTATAAGCCAAACGAATATTTCCGAAATAGAAATTATGAGAGAAAGTGAATTAAAAACCGAAATAACAGCATTAAAAACAAAATACGAAGAAACTGCTATCAAAATAAAAGAAACAAACGAAAAAATATTGGAATATGAAGAAGCAGCAACAGAAGGAAAAGAAGCCTCAATGCTCTTACAAAAAGAACTAAAAGAAACAGAAGATTTACTTGGTAAAAATAGTGTAACAGGAGAAGGTATAATAATTAGAATGTCAGATACTGCAACAAATAGAATAGTTTCAGAAGATCTATTAGAGCTAATAAACTTACTAAAAAATGCAGGAGCAGAAGCAATTTCAATAAATGAACAAAGAATAGTATATGATAGCTATATAGCTGATTTAAACGACCAGAACTATATAACAATAAAAGGACAAATAATAACGGCACCATATACAGTAAAAGCAATAGGAAACACAATGTATTTGGAAAGTGCTATTTCACAAAAAAATTATGGGTATATAGATACTAAAATAGCTGAAGGTAAACAAGTAACAATAGAGAGACAAACAAGCATAGCAATAGCAAGTCATGAACGAAGTTTAGAATTTGAATATGTTAAGGGGGAATAAAAATGGTATTTTTAGCAATTGTAATAGGATGTGTATTAGGTGCAATAATAGGAATGAATGGACCTGTGATTTCATATACTTACTCTGGATATGTAGCTATAGCAATAATTGCAGCACTGGATTCAGTTTTTGGAGGAATCACTTCTGTATTAAAAGGTAACTTTGATTTGAAAATTTTTATATCAGGATTTTTTGGAAATGCAATTTTATCAATAATGCTAACATGGTTAGGAGTAAAATTAAATGTAGATATATATTTAGCAGCTATTGTTGTTTTTGTAGGAAGAATGTTCACTAATTTAGCAATTATTCGTAGATATTATATTGATAAATGGAGTAATAAAATGCAGGAAGTAAAAACGGTAATAAATACTTCCAAGAAAGAAAATGAAAAAATATAGTAACAATAAAAAACACAAGATATAAAGTTTTTATATCTTGTGTTTTTTATTGCAATATGTTTTACTACATAATTATTTTTAATAATAAATTATTATTATAGCATATTGAACCTAATAGTGATGAATTAATAGCTTGTAATATAGAAGGATCTAACATTGGAGCAATTAGTGAGATAACTGCAAAGCCTATAAATACAATGAACAATCCCTCTAATAGACCATAAATTGTTCCACCGAGCTCATTAAACTGTTTCAAAATAGGTAATTTTGCAATTAAATCTGCTAGGAATGTAACAAATTTTAAAGCAATTTTCACAATTACAAAAATAAGTAATAAACATGCTGTTTCAATAAGTGTTCTACTACAAGCGGTAGCAATACTTTGAACTGTATTTTCACTATTTTTTAGTATAATTTTTGGCAATTTTTGAGATAGCTCAACAACATCATCCTCTGAAGCACCTTCTGGTAAAATTTTTTTCGTAATAGCATTTTCAATTTTATTATCAATTTCAGTGTTCTTAATTACTACATTTGCAATGGGTTTATACAATATAAAAGCTATAATAATTGCAATAAAAAATGTGCATAATTTTATTGCAACCTTTATTAATCCACGTTTATACCCAAGGAAAGTAAATAGCAAAATAATTGCAACAATTATTAAATCAATAATTAATGCCATAAAGTATCACCTCCTTATAAAGAAAGAAATTCTATTTTATCTTTATAAACAATACTAGCCAAATTGTTAGAAAGCATAATTGATTGTACCTCTTGATAAGAAGTATAATCTTTTATAAGCCATCCATAATTATTAATAAATAATATTTCCGTTCCAAAATTAACAGCTATAATATTTCCGAAGACCTCAATAGACTTTGGCTCCTTATCTAAAGTATATACTTTCTTTTCAAGAGAAGGAATATCTAAAATTTGCAATTCAAATTTTGATGAAAGAAGACCAGTACTTATTTTTTCAATTTGTATTAACTTATTATTAATATCAGCAAACAAGATATTAGCAACTTTAAAATTCACAACTTCAGAAACAGAATTGTCCTTAATAATATCTATGTGATTATCATATAAACATACCAAAGAACCATTACAATATTTAATGTTTATAATAAGATCTCCTATTGGAGCAAGATAATTATATTCGATAGTATCAGAACTATTAGATAATGCTTTGTCAATAGATATAATTCTAATGCTAGACTGTATAGTAATACCAGAAAAATCAGCTTCAGCCAAGGCCAAAAATTTATTATCATTTGAAATTGTAGAGGATATAACATATGACTTTGCATGATATGTAGTAAGTAATTCAGAACCGCTCACATCAAAAACCTTACAAATTGTTCTATATGTAGTGTCTGATATGGAGGCAGTAATATATCCATTACTATTTATAGAAATGCTAGAAATTTTACCATCTATTTCCTTTTGCCAAACAAGGCTCCTGTTAGAAATTAAATAAATTTTGTTACCAGACTTTTCAGCAATGCAAAGAAATTTACCACTTGAAGCAAAAATTGGTTCAGAGATATCTAAATCTAGAGAAGCCAATTTATCAGCAGATTTATTATAAAACGTTAAAACTCCTTTTTCCAAATATACGATATTATCATTAAATACAAAAGAATAACCATTTCCTCTATAAATTTTTGGTAAAGTATTTTCAGTTATATTTTTTCTAAAAATATATTCATCAAAAAAAGAACGAACGCTAACATTTTTAGTATATAGTATTGAAAAAACAACACTCAAAACTATAATTAAAACTATAGTAACTAATATCAGAATTTTTTTCTTATTCATTTTTTTATTCATAGCAAAAACCTCTATATACTTATATCAATAAAACACAAAATTTTCAAGGTATTTTAGAAAAAAATACTACAAATATAATTTGTATAAAACCGCAACAAACCTAAAATAGGATATAATGAATTAAGCAATGTACTAAATCCAACATGGCTTAAAATTATAGCAATAAGACAAATTGAAAAGGCAATAAAGCAATAAAGTCTTCTATTAGAAATATTTAAATTTCTCAAAAATGAATAACCATTAGAAATTGCAGTTGTAAAAATTGCACCTAAAATTAATAAACCACAAATATATTTATAAAAAGCACCCAATTTCGTAGCAATAAAAACAGTAGGTAATTCTAAAGTTTGAATATCAACAAAGTAATAATTTAGTAAAAAAAACAAAGTAATAGTCATTAAAAGAAGAAAAACAGATGTACAGATAGATATAAACTTTGCCTGCTGTATATTTACAACATATTTTTTTAGACTAATTAAGATAGGAATTAAAATGATTGAATTATAACTAGCATATAATAAAGCTTTTATAATCCAAGAAATTCCTACTTCCTGAGAGACATAGAAATCCAAATATGCAAAACAAAAGTAGTTTTTTAAGCCAAGCAATAATATAATGCAAATTAAACAAGGAACAAGAATTTGATTGATTTTCACTAATCCTTTTGTATTATTTAAAAAAGTGATAAAAGACATTATTGAAATCAATATACCACCAAAAATATAAGGCAAGTTAAACTCTTGCACAAAATAAGCTGAAAAACCAGCAACCATAACAATAAAAGATATAAGTAAAAATATATTAATTATGTTACACATAACAGTATTTATAAAGTTAGATTTAGAAAAGATTTTATTAACAAATTGATTATATGAAGAAATATTATATTTAATAATAATATTAAAGCTTTTATAAATAACAAATCCAATTAAAATTGAAGAAAGAATAAGTCCACAAAGTCCTCCAAATCCATAAATACTAAAAAACGTAAAAATTTCTTTACCAGAAGCAAAGCCTGCCCCTATAATTGTTCCAATAATAACAAAAACAGTATTTAACATATATATCACCAATGTAATTTTATGAGAAATAAGAATATCTCATGCATAATTGCAAAACAACAAATAAAATGCTATAATATTATAGGTGATTATTTTGATAAAAAATAAAAAAGTATTATTAATTGCAATAAGTATAGTAATAGTAGTTACTATAGTAGCAGTATTACTAATAATAGGATTAAACAAGGATAAAAAACCAGAAGCAGAAGAAAAAATAGATGTGGAACAACTAGAAATACAGTTTAACAATATTTTCAATAATACAGAAAATGAATATATATCAACAATGTACCATATTGAAGAAAACAAATCAGGAAAATATGATATAAAAGCAGATATACCCTATATACACATTGACACAAATATTGATAATAAAATAAACAAGGAAATAAATGATATATTCATAAAAAAATTATTACAAATAATAAATGAAAGTCAAAATTATACTGTTTTAAAGCTAGATTATACAACCTCAATCAATAAGGATATACTTTCTCTAGCTATAAGATGTGTTTTAAAGGAAGGAAGCAATGCACAAAGAACAATAATTAAAACATACAACTATGATTTACAAAAAGGCAAAACAATCAAAATAATGGAAATAATACCAGAACAAAAACAAGAAGAAATCCAAGAAATAATAAATAAAAGAATACAAGGGGAAATTAAAAGGGAAAAAACAATTATAGAGCAAGGCTATAATGTATATAGAAGAGATCCTGAGAGCGATATATATAAGCTAGAAAATGCAACAGAGTTTTATATAGAAAATAATATATTATACATTATTTATTGCTATGGAAATAACAACTACACGAGTAAAATAGATATAATAATTACATCAATTTAATAAACTGAAATATGAATGGACAACGAAAGTCTTAATTTCGTTGTCCATTTTCGTTATAATCATTAATTGCTCTCCTATTAAGTTTAAACAACTTCTTCAATTTCCTAATAAATATACGAACAAAATGGAAGGCTTCTCGAGATTGGTCAACAACAGTTAAAGCTGTACATTCTTGCTTAAATAAACTTATTTCTCCATATTTAAGAAGTTCTTCTTTTTTGCTTTCTAAAGCATTCATTAAATCACAATAAAAATCATTGTAAAAAGTATAACCATCGCACACACCTATAACATTTTTGAAGTCATATAATTTCTTCTTCAACTCTTTTAAATCTTCTAAAGTATTAATATGATTAAATTCACAAGAAAAACAATTTCTAATAATAAAATTTTGTATGTTAAAAAACAATTTTGATATATTATATTTTTGAGTAGAAATAATAGTATTTAACTCCTTTATATCGCTAATCTTATCTGTATTTTCTAATTCACTTGTATAACATACAAGATCAGTTTCAAGATGCAATAATTTATCTAATTGTCTTACAATTCTGTTATAAATTCTTTTATTAAACTTTGCAATAAAAGTGTTTTTAAAAACATCATTATTGTTTAAAACACTATGATACAAAGGATATGTACCTGTAAAATAAGATATTTGATTTACTAAAGTACACTCTAAAGGATAATAGTTAGGGCTAATAGTCTTTATTAAAATACCGAAATATCTCTCCTCTGTTATGTTAGACATATTGGCTTCAGAGGCCATAAGTTGAACTGCAGCCTCATTAATAGCTAATCCAGAAGTTAATGAGGTCAAACCAATAAAACCATTTTTATTTGCAAGTCTACCTTCTTGTATAAAATGTATACATTCATGCATAGCTACCTCAGGGATAGAAGAAAAATCTAAAGCTTCATTAAAATATATCGAATTAGAATTAGCAATATATTTAGCACCACTAGAATCCTTAGGCATTGTTGCGGTATACATATCTAAAGAGCGAAAAGAATTATATAAAGCTTGCCTGTCCAAATCATGCTCAGGAAAAGCAAGGCAAAGCTTTATAGCAAGGTCTTTAGACACAATTTTGATTTGATTAGAATCCAATTCTTTAATATTAGAAATTCCTTCTTTTTTCAATAATAAATCTATATTCATTAGTAGCTCCTTTTTATAATTCATTTGTTCACACTAATTATACAACAAAACTTGCAAAAAAAATATTACAATTATGTTAAAAAAATGTTACAATTTGGTTACAAAATTAAGAAAATGTCATAAAAATGTCATAAAATATAAAAAAGGCTTAAAAACAGGGGGAAAATACAATTTAAAAGAAATATCAGTATTGACTTATCATAGAAAAATATGTCATACTAAAAAGTAGTATTATATGAAGGAGAGAAAGATATGATACAAAAAAGAAAAAAGCAAATAAAATTTATCATATTAATTGCAATAATAATTGGATTAATTGCAGGAGGAACATTTTGGATTTTAGCAAATCATAGAGAAGAAACAAAAACTGGAGAAATAACAGAGCAAATAGACTTTTCCTCTAAAAGATTAATTGTAACAACAGATTCAGAATTAAAGGAAACATATAATGCAAAAAGTGTAAATAAGATGTATTCTGGAAAGTATACAATAAAATATGAAACTGAGACTGATACGAAAAACGCATATAAAAATTTTAAGAATGACCCAAACATACAAGAAGTCTATGTAGATAAATATATAAAAATTGATATTCAGTCAATTGAACCATATACAATACAATATAGCTATAATGAAGTTACAGGAATATCTTATGACAAAGATGGACATGAATCTTGGGGTACATATGCAATGGGTTTAGATGAAACACAAACAAAAATAAATAGTAATTCAGAAAAAAAAGATGTTGTGGTGGCATTAATAGATTCAGGATTTGATTTAAACCATAGTTTTATGGAAGAACAAAATCTTATATCAAGAATAGATAAAAGATATAAAAATGTGACAAATAATTCAGATGATATATCAGATAGATATTCAACAGGAACATCTGGTATTGATGGACATGGCACACAGGTTGGAAGTATTATTTTAGATGCAACACCAGATAATGTTAAAATATTGCCAATAAAAGTGGAAGACGATGCTGGAGAAATGACTTTTACATATATTCTTGAAGCAATACAATATGCAATAGATATGGGTGTTGATGTGATGAATATAAGTTTAGGTGCTGATGAGGAAGAATGGGGCTCATTGCCTAATGAAATACAAACACAAATAGAAAATATATTTTTAAATGCGTTTAATAAGAACATAACAATAATTGCTGCTTCTGGAAATGACGGTAAAGATATGCAAAATACGTATCCTGCTGCATTAGATGGAGTATTTAGTGTAGGTGCATTACAAACAGATTTAATAGGATATGGAATTGATAATGGAACTTATGTAATACATGCTTCTACATATAAAAAGGCCCGAAATAGTAAAAAAGAAAATTTATCAAAACCAGATTTTTCAAATTTTGGAGAAAAGCTAGATTTTACTGCTCCAGGTAAAGAAATACTATGTATGATACCTAAAGACGCAAATAATGGAAAAGGAATCATAGCTAATCGGGACTTCATGTGCTTCGCCTTATATAGCTGCAACAGTTGGAACTATAAAAAGCTACAACAAAGAATTGACAAATGATCAAATATATGAAATATTAAAATATTATTCTTTAGACTTAGGTTCTACTGGACGAGATGATGATTATGGACACGGAATGCCATGTCTTAAAAATTATTCAGAATGTACTTGCAATTGTGGAAATTGCGACAAAATATATTGCTTAGGATGTTCATGTGCTACTTGTAAATATCATGAACCACAACCTAAAACCCTAACAAATATAGAAATAACAAAAATGCCAAATAAAACAGTATATAACGAAGGAGAAAAATTTGACCCAACAGGCATGGAAGTAACAGCAACATATAGTGATAATACAAGAGCACATGGAAGTAACAGCAACATATAGTGATAATTCACAAGAAACAGTAACAAATTATACATATAGTCCAACAGGAAGCTTGAAAACAACAGATAAAAAAGTAACAATTAGTTATACAGAGGACAATATAACCAAAACTGCAGAAATAAATATAACAGTAAATGCGACACCACCACCAGTTGAAAAAAACCTAACTAGTATAAAGATAACAAAAATGCCAAACAAGACAGTATATGAAGAGGGAGAAACTTTTGACAAAACAGGAATGATGGTAGTAGCAATATATAGTGATAATACAAGAGCAGTAATAACAAATTATACATATAGTCCAACAGGAAGCTTGAAAACAACAGATAAAAAAGTAACAATTAGTTATACCGA
>SFKS01000009.1 GCA_004554705.1 Clostridiales bacterium
TGACTTAGGATTGTCTAATAATAATCCAATATATGTTTTTTCTAAATCCGGATTACTTAATTCTTTTGGATATACCTCAGGGGTATCTTCCTCTTCTAAATCTAGATCTACCTCGCTTATTTTCGCTTTCTCTGTCTTTTTCAATTTTTCACTAATGTTTGAAGTATCTTTCTGAAAGCTATTTGATACATATTTAAAAACTTCTTCATAGTCACCTTGTTCTAATAATTCTCTTATCTTTTTTATTTCTTTTTCGTTTTCTTTTGTAACAGGCATATTATTTAGTAAATCATTTAATTTTTCTATTGATTCTGGATTCATAAATTTATCTCCTATTTTTTAATATTAACTTATTTATATCATATAAAATAAAAAAAGACAATAATGTAAGACAGAATCTTGGTGCACCATCACGGATTTGAACCGTGGACCTTGGCATTAAGAGTGCCCTGCTCTACCAACTAAGCTAATGGTGCATGTACTATTTAATTTAATAGGTAGTAACCATGTTATAGATTTTTTAAAAACAAAAATCTATAATGATTATTGGAGGCGACACCCGGATTTGAACCGGGGAATCAGAGTTTTGCAGACTCGTGCCTTACCACTTGGCTATGTCGCCATACTGTATTATATGATAATAAATAATAAATAATGAATAATCATGAATTATTTATTATTATACAAATAAATGGAGCGGAAGACGGGGCTCAAACCCGCGACCTATGCCTTGGCAAGGCATCGCTCTATCAACTGAGCTACTTCCGCAAAAAATATTAAAGTATTATTATAATAACAAAATTAAATTAAAAAGTCAATAGATAGATATAAAAAAATTTAATTAATCCTTTTTTACATAATCAGTTGAAAAAACAAGTTATTTGTAGTATAATATAAGAGTTAGATAATGTATGAATTCACATCAATTAATCATGGTAAACACTTACGGAAATAACAGACAAGAGAGTTATTAATGAAAAAGTGTCAGAATTGTAAAGAAAATGTCATATTTCGACACGCAAAACACATTTAAATTAACCGTAAGCAAATTACGAACACAAAAATATACAAATAAAAATTGGTGTTGACATTTATAAAAAAACATATATAATAATAACCAAATAAGGAGAGTATTATGAAAAAAACAAAGTTAGTATTGATTTTAATATTTATATTAGGACTATTAGCTATATTAAGCAATAAGGCATATGCAATTAACACAAAGAAATTGGACACAGCAGAATTTAACATAACAGATATAAGACCATACACATCAAAGAAATATTCGGTAACAACACCAAATGGAAATATTCACACAATTTTCAAAATAATAAAAAACAATGGCACAAGCTATGTTCATGAAGACGCACTATACTGCTCAAGAAGTGGATTAGGATTTGGAAACACAGAACAAGCAGTATCTATAGATCGTATAAGTGATGTAACATACACAAAAAAATACAACTTAAAGACAGATGCAACATCAGTTATGAATTATTATATTAATGCAATAGGCTATAATATATCAAATAACGACTATAATGCTATCTTATGGATAATAGACAATATGTATTTGCCAGAACATAAAGATAATGTTGAAATGAAAGAAAAATTAATGAAAAAAGCAAATATTATAAATTCAGAGCTAACAGATGATGATATAGAGTTTATTCAACAAATGGCATTATGGTATTTTACAAATTATGATGAGAATGGCGAACAAAACTCTCTTTCTCTAGCTGATACATATGTTCTAAGTAATACAACTAAAATTGATGGAGAATCACTTACAGAAACGAAAGCAAGACAAGTAGACACATTATATAGATATTTTATAGATAATGCAAAAACACATGCAACAGAATATGGTGTAGGAGATTCTAGAGAATTACTACCTATAAAACCTGAAATAAATGTTAATAGTGCTTCAAAAACAGTAAGTACAAGTAATGGATATAAAGTAATTGGACCTTTTAGTATATCAGAAACAGCAGGAAATGTAGACTATGATTTAACAATAAAAGTAAGCGATAAAGATGGAAAAATAATACCAGAAAAACAAGACGAAACACCAATCATATATGTTGTTAAAAACCCAACAGATATGACAACAGATATAAGTTCAATAAAAGATGCAATAGGACAAGGAGAATTTTACATAAAAATATCAAAACTATTTGAAACAGAATTTAATTTAGAAGATGTAAATATAGAGGCTAAATGTGAATATGGTAAAATGTATAAAACAATAGCTACTTTATGGTTAGCAGAAGCTGATGAACAACCAGTAGTTAAAATAGATAAAGAAGAAATATTAGAAGGGAATTTTAAATTAAATATAAACAAAGTTGATAAAGACGGAAAACTAATACCAGGTGCAGAGTTTACAATAATTACAGAAGACAGACAAGTAATAACATTAACAAATAATGGAGATGGAACATTTAGCACAGATAATATTGATATAACCGAAGAGGGGCAAGAATTCATATATGAAATACAAGAAATAGTAGTTCCAAGTGGATATATAGGAATGAACGGAACTTTTAAAATCAAAATAACTACCAAAAAAAGTGAAGATGGAACTAAATATGTACTAGATGAAATAAAATTTCTAGATAATGATAATATAGAACAAGCAAGTATATCAGGAATAACTTTTGAAATAACAGATGATACTGTAACATTGAAAATAGAAAATGAAAAAGTAAAAGCATTTGACTTAAGCTTAAGAAAATTCATAACAAAAGTAAATGGAAGAATAATTGATGACAGAATTCCAGAAATAGACACGAGCAAATTAAATACTATAGATAAAACAACAGGAAAAATAATAGAAACAGCAACATATACACATAAAAAAGAGCCAGTAGCAGTAACAACTGGAGATGTAGTAACTTATACAATAAGAATATACAATGAGGGAGATATAGATGCATATGCAACAGAAATAGCAGACTACATTCCAGAAGGATTAGGATATTTATTGAATTATAAAACAAATACAGACAACTTTTGGACACCAGTAGTAGATAGTACAACAATAACAATGGATTTAGTTGGAACAGAAGGACTATATGAAACAGAAAACGAAATAAAAAATCTAGAAGTGACAGATTTCTACTCAACAGATAGCTTGAGTGATGTTAAAATATTAGTAGGAAAATCAAAAGTATGCTCAACAGCAATAGAAGATGAAAAAATAAAAGCATATAATCCAGAAACAACTAGTCAAGATATTGATGAAACAGATAAATGGCAGAAATCAAGCAATGGAACAGATGGATTATATTATAGAGATGTAGAAATAACTTGTATAGTACTTGCAGAAAACACGGTTAAAGACACAATAAAAAATATAGCTGAAATTGAAGAACATACTGCAGTAGATGAAAATGGAGATAAAATAACTGATAGTATTTATAACACAGACAGAGATTCTACACCAAGTAATGTAGATACAAACAATTATGTTCCACCAATTGATAATAGTACATACCAAGAAGACGATGATGATTATGAAAACTTAATAATGGGATATTTTGATTTAGCTTTAAGAAAGTTTATAACAGCATTAAATGAAGAAGAAATAACATCAAGAATACCAGAACCAAAGGTAAATGAAGAAGGAAATATAGAATATGTACATGATAAAGAACCTGTATACGTTGCAAATGGTGATATAATAACATATACAATAAGAGTATATAATGAAGGAACAGTTTTAGGATACGCAATGGAGGTATCTGATGATATACCAGATGGGTTAGTTTTTCTTCCAGAACACCAAATTAATAAAGAATACAAGTGGGAAATGATAGATATTAACGGAGAAAAAACTTCAGATCCTTCAAAGGCAGTAGAAATAAGAACAAGGTATTTAGAAAACGATTTATTACAGCCATATGATGCAACAAAGGAGATAAGCGATACTAATCCAGATCATGCAGAGGTAAAAGTGGCTTTCCAAATAATAGAAGAAAATATTACACAAGATGATAGAATTATAATAAATAGAGCACAAATAACAGAGGATAAACCAGTAGATGAAGATGGAAATGAATTAGATATAGATGATGAAGATTCAATTCCTAATGAATGGAATGAAGGTGAAGATGATCAAGACATTGAAAAAGTTTATGTAAAAAAATTCGATTTAGCTTTATTAAAATGGGTAACACAAACAATAGTAACAGTAGATGGAAAAACAACGGTAACAGATACTGGATTCACACCTTATGATAAACCAGAACCAATTGCAAAGGTTATAATTGACAAAAAGAAATTAAACAAAACAACAGTAAAATTTGTCTACAACATAATTATAATAAATGAAGGCGAAATTGAAGGATATGCAACAGAGATAACAGATTATATTCCAGAAGGACTAGAATTTGTAGCAGAAGATAATCCAATATGGACAAAAGTAGATGACAACAAAATTACAACAAGAGCTCTAGAAGGAACACTATTAAAACCTGGAGAAACTGCAACAATAGAGGTAGTATTTACATGGAAAAGAGGAGCAAATAATCTGGGATTAAAAACAAATATAGCAGAGATAAGTGAAGATTATAATGATTATGGTTCAGAAGATATAGATTCAACACCAGATAATGTAAAGCCAGATGATTATAATGAACAACAAGAGGATGATGTTTGGCTAGGATTAACAGTATTACTAATATTAGCAGGAGGAATAACACTTATAAAAAGATATGTAATATAGCAGATTCCAAATTTTATGCTAACACGAAAGGAGAAATATAAAAATGAAAAGAAACAAAGGAATAACTCTAATAGCATTAATTGTAACCATAATAGTGATGTTAATACTAGTAGCAGTAGGAGTAAATGTAATGATAAAGAGCAATTTAATAGGAGCAGCAGAAAAAGCAGCAAATGGATATAAAACAGCCTATGAAGATGAAATCAATTTAATAGAGGAAGGAGAAAATCTGATAGATGACTACATAGGAGGCGTAGAAAAAAAACACAATTGGCAAAGAACTGGAGACACAATCACTTGTGCTCATTGTTCACTAACTTACACAATAGGGCAAATAGTAACGGATGAGTATGAGTATACACCAGGAACAGGGACTACAACCTCAAAATCAAACCATTAATCTTAGTGACGATCCAACACAAATAGTAGCATGGGCAGTATTGGGAATAGAAGATAGAGACAAAAATGGAACAAACGAAACATTACTATTAACAAGATATAGCCCAACATATGACAAAATAACTTTTGTTGGAGCAGTAGGATATAATAATTGTGTAGAAGAAATAAACAGAATGTGTAAAGAATTATTTGGATCAGAAACAGAGGGAATTACCATAGAAGACATAAACAATTGTCTTCAATATACTCCATCAGGAGGAATATATCATGATGGAACTCAAGACGTATCGATTGGAAACTTTACAACAAAGTTAAATAGATTAAAAACATGGGAAACTATAAGAGGAGCAGGACCAAACACCCCAGATGGTGCAAATGAGGTAGCACTAGGAAATTATCCACTTACTGCGTATTGGTATGAAAAAAATTCACTGTCTGCAAGCACAAATTCAAAAAATTTAATATTTGGAACAGATGAAAGCCCTTATATGTACTGGTTAGCAACAAGAGGAGTATATGCGAATACCATGGCAATTTTTGGTGCAGGAAGTGTAATGGGTGGTATTGCTAACACATCTAAAATCCTGTATAATAACGGCGGAGGTACTTCAGATTGGACTATGTCTCTACGTCCTGTACTTCCAATATACCCTTAAGAATATAGTTTCTAAATTTAATTAGAATATATAACATAAAATAAGTCTAAAATATTGTATTTTAGGCTTATTTGTTATATAATAATATAGTTCGAAAAGTTAGGGGGAGAGATATGAGCTTTATAGAGGAAATAAAAAAAAGAGCAAGTAATCAAATTAAAACAATAGTATTACCAGAAGCAACGGATATAAGAATTTTAGAGGCAACAGATATAATTGGTAAAGAAGGTTTTGCTAAAATAATACTACTTGGAAATGAAAGTGAAATAATAAGTATAGCAAATGAAAACAAATTAAATATTTCAAAAGCAACAATTATTGAACCATTAAAATCAGACAAATATGATGAGTATGTAGAAGCATTTTATGAATTAAGAAAAGCAAAAGGAATGACAATTGAACAAGCAAAAAAATTATTACAAGATCCAGTATATTTTGGAATGATGATGGTAAAGAAAGAAGCTGCAGATGGGTTAGTATCAGGTGCTGCACATTCAACAGCAGACACATTAAGACCAGCGTTACAGATTTTAAAAACAAAACCAGGAACAAAGTTAGTATCAACATTTATGTTAGAAATAGTTCCAAATTGTGAATATGGGAATAATGGAATATTTATTTTCTCAGATTGCGGATTAAATCCAAAACCAACGAGTGAGGAACTATCTGAAATAGCTATATCTTCAAGTGAAAGTTATCAGCAAATAGTAGGTGATGCTCCGAAAATAGCAATGCTTTCATATTCAACACATGGAAGTGCTGCATCTGAAGATGTAGATAAAGTCAGAGAAGCTACACAACTAACAAAAGAAAAAGCACCAAACTTATTGGTGGATGGAGAACTACAGCTAGATAGTGCAATAGTTCCAGAAATAGGAAATGTAAAGGCACCTGGCAGTGATGTGGCTGGAAAAGCAAATATATTAATATTTCCAGACTTGAATTCCGGAAACATCGGATACAAATTAGTAGAGAGATTAGCAAAAGCAGAAGCCTATGGACCAATATGCCAAGGTATGGCAAAACCAGTAAATGATTTATCAAGAGGTTGTAAGGCAAAGGATATTGTTGGAGTTGTAGCAATTACAGCACTACAGGCACAATAGTATTTACTTAATAAACGGTAAAAAACTTATTAAATTTTGAAAAGGAGAGATTTAAATGAAAATTTTAGTAATTAATTGTGGAAGTTCATCTTTAAAATATCAATTAATCGATATGGATAACAGTAAAGCATTAGCATCAGGAAAATGTGATAGAATAGGTGTTGAGTCAATAGAGAGTCCATTTATTGAATACAAAAAAGATGGAAAGAAAATAAAAGAAGAGGTGGCATTACCAGACCATAAAACAGCTTTTGAATTAATAATGAAATATTTATTAGACCCAGAAGTTGGTGTAATAAAGAGCATGTCTGAAATAGATGCAATAGGTCACAGAGTAGCACATGGAGGACCAAAGCTAACAAAAACAGCTGTAATAACTGATAAAGTATTAGAGGAATATAATATAGCAATTGAATATGCTCCATTACACAATCCGGCACACCTACAAGGAATTAATGCTTGTATGAAGTTAATGCCAGAAACACCTGAAGTATTAGTATTTGATACATCATTCCATACGACTATTCCAGAATACGCTTCATTATATGCAATACCATATGAGTATTATGAAAAATATGCAGTAAAAAGATATGGAGCACATGGAAGCTCACATAAATACATAGCAGAGGAAGCTGCAAAACAATTAGGAAAGAAAAAAGAAGAAATAAATATTATTTCATGCCATTTAGGTAATGGCTCAAGTGTTGCAGCAATTAAAGGTGGTAAATGCGTAGATACTTCTATGGGCTTAACTCCTCTAGAAGGTTTAATAATGGGAACAAGATCTGGTGATTTAGATCCAGCTGTATTAGAATTTATTATGAAAAAAGAAAATTTATCAATAGAAGAAATGATGACAGTTTTAAATAAAAAATCAGGATTGTTGGGTATATCTGAAATAACAGGAGATGTAAGAGACTTAAAAAATCTTGCAGCAGAAGGAAATAAACGTGCAGAACTTGCAATTAATATGTTTGCATATAGAGTAAAGAAATATATTGGTGCATATATGGCAGTCCTAGGCAAAGTAGATGCTATAATATTTGAAGGTGGAATTGGAGAGCATAACTTTGATGTAGTAAATAAATGTGTAGAGGGATTAGAACCTCTTGGAATAGTGTTTGATAGTTCACACAATAAAGAAGAAGTATATGAAGGCATAATTAGTAAACCAGAATCAAGAATAAAAATGTTAGTAATTCCAACAAATGAAGAATTAGAAATAGCAAGAGAAACAATGAATGCTATAAAATAAAAGTTTAGAGGTTAGAGATTATAAATCTAACCTCTCTGTACTATATAAAGCAATTATGATAATTGGAGGAAAAATGAATACCTTAATTGTAACTCGGAGGTAAAATTAATAAAAATTTTTTAAAAAGTCACCTAAACAATAACAAATATGATATAATAATAGCTGCTGACAAAGGCTTAGAAAGTCTAGACAATTTAAATATAAAAGCAGATTATATAATAGGAGACTTTGATTCAATAAACAAGGAAATATTAGAAAAATACACAAACACGGACACCAAGATACAAAGATTAAATCCAGAAAAAGATTTTACAGATACCTATGCAGCAATACAATTAGCACTAAATATGAAAACGTCAAAAATGACAATAATAGGTGGGATACGGAGGTAGAATAGATCATACTATTTCTAATATACATATACTAAAAGAAACACTGGACAGAAAAATACCTACTCGAATAATTGATGAGAAAAATGAAATAGAACTAATAAATAAAGAAACTGATATAGAAAAAGATAACAAGTACAAATATATTTCGATAATACCATTTACGGATATTGTAACAGGATTAACAATAATAGGAATGAAATACCCTTTGAGAGATTATACACTATATAAAGGAACTAGCTTGGGAGTAAGTAATGAACAGCTAGAAAAATATGCAAAGATTCAAGTTAAAACAGGAATAATAATATTAATAAAATCTAGAGATTAAGGAGAAAAAATGAACTTAGAAAATTTTGAAAATGAAATTAGATATAAATTTAAAAATGTAGAACTATTAAAAACAGCCTTTACACATACTTCTTATGCACATGAAAAAAACACAACAAGCAACGAAAAACTAGAATTTTTAGGAGACGCGATTCTAGAATTTATAGTAAGTGATTATTTATACAAAAACTATATAAAGCTAAAAGAGGGAGAAATGACAAAGGTAAGAGCTACAGTAGTATGCGAAAAAAGTCTTCATCAAATAGCACTAAAATATCATTTTGAAGATTTATTATATTTAGGCAAAAGTGAAAAACTAAGTGGAGGGAATCATAAACCAGCGATGCTTGCAGATAGCGTAGAAGCAGTAATAGCAGCACTCTATATGGATGGAGGATTAGAGGTTGCAAGACAATTTATATTAGAAAATTTAAAACTACCAATAGAACAAGGAAGCAAAAACGTAGGACAAAAAGATTATAAAACAGTTTTGCAAGAAGAACTACAAAAAAAAGGAAGTGTTGAAATAGAATATACAATAATAAAAGAGGAAGGACCAGATCATAATAAAACATTTGTAGTAGAAGTAAGCTGCAACAAAAAATACTTAGCAACAGGACAAGGAAGCACAAAAAAACAAGCAGAAATGGAAGCAGCAAAAACTGCTTTAAAAAATGGAGGTAAAAATGTCTAGACAATATGTAATACCAATATTTGTTCCACATTTAGGCTGCCCAAATGATTGCATATTTTGTAATCAAAAAAGTATAAGTGGACAAATGAAACAAATAACAGAAGATGAAGTAGAAAAAATAATAGAAGAGTTTTTAAATAGTTTCAAAGAGGAAAAACTATATACTGAAATAGCTTTCTTTGGAGGAAGTTTTACTGGAATCGATATTGATTTGCAAGAAAAACTGCTAAAAATAGCATATAAATATGTAAAGGATAAGAAGGTAGATGGTATTAGAGTATCTACTAGACCAGATTATATCGATAAAGAAAAATTAAAATTGCTAAAAAAATATGGAGTAAAAACAATAGAATTAGGAGTTCAATCCACCAATGATTACATTTTGAAAAAGTCAAAAAGAGGTCATAACTTCGAAGATGTAAAAAAAGCATCAAAGCTTATAAGAAGATATGGTTTTACACTAGGACATCAAATGATGATAGGTCTTCCAGAAAGCACATGGCTAGATGAGCTAAATACTGCGAGAGACTTAGCAAAACTAAAGCCTAAAATAGTAAGACTATATCCAGTATTAGTGATAAAAGGAACCGAATTGGAAAAGGAATTTGTAAAAGGAGAGTATGAACCAATAACATTAGATCAAGCTGTAGAAAGATGCAAAGAATTATATTATTTCTTTGACAAAAAGAAAATAACGGTAATAAGAATGGGACTGCAAAACACAGATATAATATCAAATCCAGAAAATTTAAATAGCCAAGTTGTTGCAGGTCCATATCATGAAGCCTTTGGACAACTTGTAGAAGACAGTATTTGGTATGACAGAATACTATTTGCAATAAAAAAGGTAAATACAAAAGTTGCAGAGGTTGAGATAGAAGTAAATCCAAATGATGTAAATAATATAATTGGTCATAAAAAGGAAAACATACAAAAATTCAAAGAACTTTATGAAGTTGATGTTAAAATAAAACGAAATTTCAGTATTAGACCAGGGAAATTTAATTTAAACATATTGAAAACATATAAAGAGTTTTTAGATGATTAAAAGAAGGAGAATAATGAAATCAAAATATATTAATTTTAAAAACACAAAAAATTATGAAGAACTTAAAGCAGCAGCAGACGCAATAAAACAAGGCAAGCTTGTACTATTTCCAACAGAGACAGTGTATGGAATAGGAGCAAATGCATTAGATAAAGAAGCAGTAAAAAAAATATATACTGCAAAAGGAAGGGCAAGTGACAATCCACTTATAGCACACATTTCTAATATAGAGATGTTAGAACAATTGGCTATAGAAATTGGGGAAGTTGAAAAAAAACTTATAAAAAACTTCTGGCCAGGTCCACTTACAATAATATTTAAAAAAACACCAATAGTACCAGACATTATAACAGGAGGATTAGATACAGTTGCAATAAGAATGCCAAGTAATGAAATTGCACATAAATTAATAGAATATTCAAATTGCCCAATAGCAGCACCAAGTGCAAATATATCAGGCAAACCAAGTGGAACACAAATAGAAGATATAATAGAAGAACTAGATGGTAAAGTGGAATACATAATTGATACTGGTAAAGTTGATATAGGTGTAGAATCAACTGTAATAAGGGTAGTGAACAATACGGTGCATATATTAAGGCCAGGTAAAATAACACCAGAAGATATAGAAAAATTGGGGATATCAGTACATATTGAAAAACAAATACTACGGAGAATACAAAGAAGGGGAAAAAGTAATGTCTCCAGGAATAAAATACAAGCATTATGCTCCAACAACAAAAAGCATTTTAGTATACTGTAAAGAAAATGATAAAATGGTAGAAAAAATAAAAGAACTTTCTCAAGATAAAAACGTAGTAATATTATGCAAAACAAAGAATCTCAATAAATATAATACACAAAATAAACTAGACATGGGAGATACTTTAGAAGAAATAAGCCATAATATGTTTGCACTTTTAAGAAAAGCAGATACATATAATTCAGAATTAATACTAATCGAAGGAGTAGAAAAAGAAGGCTTAGGACTAGCAATAATGAACAGATTAATACGTGCCTGTGCACATGAATTTATAGAGTTAGGGGAATAAATTTGGAGATAAAAGGACAAATAACAGACATAATATATGAAAATGAAATAAATGGATATATGGTGGCAGAGTTTAAAACAACAGATGAAAACACAGTTATAACAGGATATCTGCCATTTATAAATAATGGGGACACTTTAAAAGTAACAGGAAAATTCGTAACACATCCAGAATACGGAAGACAATTTAAAGTGGAAACATTTGAAAAAACAATGCCAGAAACTTTAGAAGCACTAGAAAGATATTTGTCAGGAGGAATAATTAGTGGTGTAGGTCCTGCAACAGCAAAAAAAATAATTGACAAATTTAGAGAAGAAACTATTCATGTTTTAAGATTTGAGCCAGATAAACTATCTAAGGTAAAAGGAATAAATGCTACAAAGGCATTGAAAATATCAGAAGAATTTACTGAAAAATGGGATTTATGGGAAATAGTAGGATTTTTAGAAAAATTTGGAATATCAGCAAGTAATAGTAAAAAAGTATATGAAACCTTTGGAAAAGGTGCAATAACTCAAATTGAAGCCAATCCATATATGTTACTTGATATAACTTATGGTGTTGATTTTAAAAAAATAGACAAAATGGCTTTAGACTTAGGAATAGCAATAAATGATGACAAAAGAATAGAAAGTGCAATCACATATAGCTTAGCAATAGCAACAACAAATGGAAACACATGTGTAGAAAAACAGAACTTAGTAACATATGTAGAAAACTTACTAGAAGTAGAAGCTCAAGATATAGAAAATGGTATAATAAATTTAAAAGTAAGAGAAAAGATAGAAATAGAAAAAATAGATGAAATTGAATGGATATATTTAAAAAGCCTTTATGTTTGTGAAAAAAATATAGCAGAAAAACTATTAGCTTTAAAATATGCCAAAAACATAAAAAAAGTAAAAGAGTTTGATAAAAAGTTCAAAGAAGAAGAGAAAAAAACAAGTATAATGTTATCAAAAAAACAGGAGGAAGCAATAAAAACTGTAAACAATAACAATGTTTGTGTCATAACAGGTGGACCAGGGACAGGTAAAACCACAATAATAAAATTCATAATAGACTTATATAAAAATGAAGGAAAAAAAGTAGTGCTCTGTGCTCCAACAGGTAGAGCTGCTAAAAGGATGAGCGAGGCTACAGGAGAAGAAGCTACAACAATACATAGATTATTAGCTCTAGGCAAAATAGAAGAAACACTAGAAATAGAAAGAGTAGACTATCAAATAGAACCAATTGATACTGATGTAATAATTATAGATGAAGCCTCTATGGTAGATGTCTTTTTAATGAATTACATATTGAAAGGAATATATTTGGGAACAAAATTGGTTTTAGTAGGTGATGTAAACCAATTACCATCAGTAGGACCAGGGAATGTATTAAAAGATATTATAAATTCAGAAGTTATTGAAACTATCGAGTTAAATGAAATATTTAGGCAAGCAGCCAAAAGTAAAATAGTTACAAATGCACATAAAGTAAATAATGGAGAAAACTTTATAAATACATTAAAAGAAGAACAAGAGGACAAATTGCAAGATTTCTTTTTTATAAATGAAACATCAACAAATAAAATGTTAGAGGATGTAATATCATTGTGTTCAGGAAGACTAAAAAAATATGGAGACTATGATTTTTTTAAAGATATACAAGTTTTAACTCCGACCAAAAAAGGAAAAATAGGGACAAAAGAATTAAACAAGGAATTGCAAACTGCCTTAAACCCATCAATAAAATCTTCAAATAATATCAATTCAATCCCACAAAAAAAACATGGGGAGCGTGTTTTTTTAGTAGGTGATAGAATAATGCAAGTAAAAAACAATTACGATATTTATTGGGAAAGAAAAAACAAAGAAAATGGAACAGGAATTTTCAATGGAGAATTAGGAACGGTAAAAAAAATAGATGACAGCACCAAACAAGTAGAAATATACTTTGATGATGAAAAAACAGCATGGTATGAATATAGTGAACTAGATCAGTTAGAGCATAGTTATTGTGTTACAATACATAAATCTCAAGGCAGTGAATTTAATGTGGTAATAATGTGCTTACCACAAGCAGCACCCATGTTACTTACAAGGAATCTGCTATATACAGGTATTACGAGAGCAAAAAAACTATTAATAGTACTTGGAACAAAATCAATCATTGAATATATGATACAAAATACAGAAACAAAAAAGCGTAATACAGGTTTAGAATATAAATTAAAGCAAATTTTGAATTAATATGTAAGTTATAAAAAAATGTAAAAAGGAGTCCAAATGATAGAGTTAAAAAAAGATGCAAAATATATAAAAGGTGTAGGACCAAACAGAATAAAGCAGTTAAATAAATTAGGTATATATACCTTAGAAGACGTAATAACATATTATCCAAGAGGCTATGAAAATAGAGGGGTAAAAAAGAATATTACAGAACTATCAGATGGAGAAGAAGCTCTTATTGAAGCAAGCTGTGTATCTAAGATGTCTGAAATAAAAACAAGGAAAAATTTATCTATATACAAACTAGTTGTAAGAGATGAAACAGCAACATGTACTCTTACATGGTTTAATTCTCCATTTTTGAAAAACAGATTCGTAATAGGCGAAAGATATAAGTTTTTTGGAAAAGTAAAAAGAAAAATAAATCAAATTGAAATAATGACACCAATATTTGATGAAAAAAATTCAAATAAAAATACAGGAAGAATTATTCCGATATATCCAAGTATCAACAACCTTTCACAGAACATATTAAGAAAGATAATAGAAAATGCACTTTTAGAAGTAAATGAATTACCAGAAACTATTCCTGAATATATAATAAAGAAATATAAGTTAATGCCAAGAAAAGAGGCAATAAAACAAATTCATTTTCCAGAGAGCTTTGACCAATATAATAAAGCTAGATATAGGCTAGTTTTTGAGGAATTATTAACAATGCAACTCGCACTTTTAACATTTAAAAGCAATTATGATAGAAATAGAGAAGGAATTCAGTTTGATAAAGAAGTAAGTATGTCTGAAATTATTGACAAATTACCATTCACATTAACAAAAGCACAAACGAGAGTACTTCAAGAAATAGAACAAGATATGGAAAGCAATAAAATGATGAACAGATTGTTACAAGGAGATGTGGGAAGCGGAAAAACAGCAGTAGCAATGGTATCAGCATACAAGGCAGCAAAATCAGGATATCAAGTCGCAGTAATGGTGCCAACAGCTATACTTGCAAAACAACATTATGAGAATTTTAAAAAAATATTGAACCAATTTAATATAGAATGTGATCTGTTAGTAAGTGAAACACCAAAAAAACAGAAAAGTGAAATACTAGAGAAATTAAAAAATGGCCAAACAGATGTGATAGTAGGAACACATGCACTACTGCAAGAAAATGTAGAATTTAATAAATTAGGATTAGTGGTAACAGATGAGCAGCATAGATTTGGAGTAAGACAGAGAGGAAAAATAGTTGCTAAAGGGAAAAACATAAATGTTCTAGTTATGTCTGCAACACCAATACCAAGAACTCTTGCATTAATTTTATATGGAGATTTGGACATATCTATAATTGATGAACTTCCTCCTAATAGGCAGAAAATAGATACTTTTGCTGTAACACCTTCAAAAGAAGAAAGAGTAAACAATTTCATAAAAACACAAATTGATGAAGGAAGACAGTGCTATATTGTATGCCCATTAGTAGAAGAATCAGAGGAAATAAATGCAAAATCTGTTTTAAAAATGGCAGAAAAATATAAAAATGAAACTTTTAAAGAATATAGAGTAGAATACATACATGGGAAATTAAACAAAAAAGACAAAGATATAATAATGGAAAATTTCAAAAATGGTAAAATAGATATACTAATATCAACTACTGTAATAGAAGTAGGAGTAGATGTACCAAATGCCACAATAATGGTAATAGAAAATGCAGAAAGATTTGGACTTGCAACACTTCATCAATTAAGAGGAAGAGTAGGTCGTGGAAAATATAAGTCATATTGTATTTTGAAATACAAAGGTAATAGCCAAAACACCAGAGAAAGAATGAAAATAATGGTAGAAACAAATGATGGTTTTAAAATATCAGAAAAAGACCTAGAGCTAAGAGGGTCAGGAGAATTTTTTGGAACTAAACAACATGGAATACCAGAATTTAAAATAGCAAATCTATTCCAAGATATTGAAATTCTAAAATCAATTCAGAGCCTAGCAATACAAATAATAAATGAGGATGAAAATTTGCAAAAAAAGGAAAATGAAATTCTTAAAAACAATATTACAAGTAAATTTAAAGAAAGAATAGAAATATAGTTTTCTATTCTTTTTCCGTATAAAAAACCAATAACCGCAAAAAATAGTAATAAACAGAGAGGGTGAGAGTTTTGATAAATTTTAATACAGATTTAGCAATTGAAAGAAATAGTATATATAGACAAGCCAACAACATAGAAAATGAGGTCGACGGAATAGAAACAGAAGAAAATGAGGTAAATGACAAGATAAAAATATCAAGAGTTAAAATAACTAATGAAAAAGGAGTAGAAGCTCTTGGAAAACCTATAGGAACATACATTACAATAGATATAAAAAAATTAAAGATTGCAGATGTAGAAGAAATTCAAAAAGCTTCTGAAACAGTAACAGAAGAACTAAGAACATTGATTGAAAAGCATATAGATAAAAATGGAGATATCTTAATAGTAGGCTTAGGAAATGCATATGTAACACCAGATTCACTTCGGACCAAAGGTTGTGAAAGATATAGATATAACGAGACATCTTTTAAAATATGCACCAGAATATATAGATAAAGAAACAAGACCTGTTACAGCAATAGCACCAGGAGTTTTAGGAACAACAGGAATAGAAACAGTTGAAATAGTAAAGGGAATAGTAGACAATATAAAACCAAAATTAATAATAGTAATAGACAGTTTATCATCAAAAAGTATAGAAAGAATAAGTAGCACGGTACAGTTAGCAGATACAGGAATTATACCAGGTGCAGGAGTAGGAAATGCAAGAAACGAGATAAGCCAAAACACACTCGGAATACCAGTAATCGCAATAGGTGTACCAATGGTAGTAGAGGCAGCAACAATAGCCGCAGATAGTATAGACTTATTTATAGAAAAACTCCAGCAAGATGCAAAATCAAATGATTATCTAAATGAACTAAGAAACACAAATAAATATGAGCTGATTAGAGAAGCACTAATTCCAAAAGACTATAATTTAATTGTAACACCAAAAGAAATAGATGATTTAATAGAAAATATGAAGGATGTTGTTGCAAGAGGAATTAATTTTGCAATACAAAACTAAGTATATAAATTAAAATCATATGTAAAGGGTAGAACAAGTAAAAAAAGTATTTTGTACTTGGCCCTTTCTTTTTATTGTAACACAGAATAATAATTATGGAAAAAATAGTACAAATAAAGTAAGGGAGATAGATAATAAACACATTTTTCAAGAATTCAAAACCATAGTTATAATAAACAAGAATTAAATAACTATATTGCATTAAAGTTGCAATAATAAAACTAATAGCAAGAAGGCATTTATTTTTATTGAAAACATAAAAAAGAAAAGTTATACCAACACCATAAAAACTATAATCTGAATTAAGAAAGTGTGCAATAATACCAAAAATAATAGCAGAGAAAACTCCAACAAATTTATTATACTTATCATAAATAATTATAGCAACAAGACCTAAAAATAGCGTAAAAATTACATTCAAGCCAAGTTCATTATTAATAATAGAATGAAAAAGCAAAAATGGAATCTGAGAAATAAAAGCAAATAGAATTAATCTTAACAAATACTTTTTCACATCATGAGTATGAATATATCCTTCTGAAATTTGGAACGCAAATATAGGAAAAGCTAAGCGACCAACATAATTAAACCAAGAGGAATGTCCATCAAAAACTATATATCCTACGTGGTCTATAAACATTGTGAAACATGCAATAATTTTTAAAACAAAAGCATTCATAAAAAATCCATCCTTATTTACTATATAAATTTATAGCACAATAAGGGTGGAAAGTCAAACCTTATGATTAATGATTATTTTCTTATTTTTATAAATATTGCACAAATCACAATCACTACAAATAAAAACTCTATCACTAAATATTAATTTTAACATGTTTATAAAATCATCTTCTTTATCTATTAAATGAATATATAGTTTCTTAGGCAATAATGTAAGCAAAGAATTTAATGCAAGGTCATTTGATGAAAAAGATATATCAGATAGATATTTGTTATTAATCAAATCATCACTAAATTCAATATTGTTTTTAGAAGAATCAAGTAAAATTGATTTTTGATTTCCATAAATAAGATGTATAACCCCAGAAACACATGGACTTGTTTTAATATATGTTTTAAGAAGATTAATAAATTCGGAATATTCCCTATCTATAATAAATTTGTTGACACACATATCAACAATAGTATCAAGTTCTTTAATATAATCACTTAGTTTAAAATTCACAAACCCATCTAAAATCGCATATCTATTATCTAAAAAATATTTATAAAAGGAATTAGAAATAGAATTGAGCATAGAGATAGAATTAGATAAATCTACATTTGTTAAGCATAAATTGTAAATTTCTTTTTTATCCTCAGTAGAAAAATAAAAATAATTTGTATTTATTAAATTTTGAATTAAAAGAGGCTCATAGAAATCAATAACTAAATATGATAAAAGAGTAGAGACCTTATTTAGAAACAAGTCAACATTTTTACCAACATAATGAATTATAACATTAGTATAAATTTTAAATTTATAGCAAGAAACAAATATATCTTCAAAATCGAAATATTCTAACTCCTCTAGTAGATATTCAGAAATACTTTCATTATTGGTTTTTACACATATAGTTTTTAGCACAAAAATTCCCTCCATACATAACATATTATCTACTAAAAAATGTCTATATATACATATATTATGAAGTGAAAAAAAAGCTGTTACTAAAAATCAGAAAAGGGACACTTCTTACGAATGTCCCTCAAAAAATAATAAGTTTAAATTAGTAATAAATCATATAATCTATTTCTGGGAAAATACAGTCTTGCTTTTGAATTGCTTTTAAGAAGTCATCATCAATTTTATTTTCTTTAATCTGTTCATATAATTTTGTAAATCTGCCGATATGCTCTTTTATACGTTTTTTTGCATAATCAACCATAGTACCATGTGTTATTATAAATAGCCAGTCACTACTTTGAGCAAGTAATAATTCACGAGCACATTGATTCAATGCTTTTTTCTTAATAGCTTTTTTTTCATTTGGAAAAAGATGTGCTAATTCCACCATTCTATCAGCAGCAACATGCAAATGCTTATGAACATAGTCATTTGAGCTATTAAGCCATACTTCGCTATAACCATTTGCACCCCAACTAGATATACAAGGCGTACATTCCTGCATTTCTGGAAACTTGTCTATATACTCTCCAGGGGTAATTAATTTGAAATTACTTTTATCATAATAAATTTTTTTAAACAATATATATAACCAATATGGACCTTCATACCACCAATGTCCATATAACTCAGCATCATAAGGACATAGAATTATAGGCTTCGCTGGTGCCATAATATCTGATAATTCATTAATTTGATTAACTCTAGAATCAAAGAAATGACCAGCTTGTCTTTCAGCAGAATCCTTTGCCCATTGAAGATTATAATAATCTTTAAAATTTCCTTTTGAGGTTATTCTATGATACTTAATACCAGTATTCACACGAACTCCATTTTTTGCAATATATGGCTTAATATAATCATAATCAGCATCATAGCCTAAATCTCTGTAAAATTCGCGATAATTAAAATCCCCAGGGTAGCCACAAACAGAACTCCATACTTGCTTCGAACTTTCAATATCTCTGCCAAATGCAATAATTCCATCTGGAGAACAAATTGGTGCAAATGTACCAAAAATAGGTGTAGGATCAGCATACAAGACACCATGTGATTCTGTAATAATGTATTCAATACCAAACTCTTTTAAGTACTTGTCCACTTCATGAATATAGCCACATTCTGGAAGCCAAATTCCTCTAGGAGGCTTACCAAAATATTTCTTATATGTTTCGACACCTACTGCAATTTGAGCCCTGACAGCTTTTTCATTAACATATAAAATGGGAAAATAACCATGAGTCGCGCCACAGGTAATAATTTCCAAAACGCCAATATCTTGAAAATGTTTAAACTCATTAATTAAATTACAATTATATATGTCTCTAAAAACATGCAAATCATTAGAATAACGATTCAAATAGTACTTAGAAAGTTCATTTAACTGAGAATCATATGCGGTTCTCTTAACCTCTTTAGTAGCAAGCTCAATATGTTTTTTTAAATATTTAATATATCTGCGTTGAAGCAATTTATTATCAAGCATATTTAATAAAGGGGGAGTAAGAGACATTGTAATTCGAAAGTCTACTTTTTCCTCCACCAATTTTTTAAAATTAAGAAGTAGTGGTATATATGTTTCAGATATTGCTTCAAAAAGCCACTCCTCCTCTAAATAATCTTCACTTTCAGGGTGATGTATAAAAGGTAAATGTGCATGTAATACAAAGCTTACATATCCCTTAACATTGTCCATAGTAAGACTCCTTTGTTAAAAACTTGAACTAGACATTTTATCTAAATTCTGCAATTCTTCATTTTTATATATTTTCTTATATAAGTCATAAACATTATAAATTCTACCAGCATATTTCATAAACTCAAACTGAGAAGTACTTTTCGAAACTGTCTGATTAGTTTTCACATTTCTAAAAAATAATGTTTTTTGTTTCTTCTCAAATAAAATGTGATTATTTGGTGATTCAACAACATTAGAATTAGTAACCCTAAGATAATTATTAGGTAACTCAACAGATGATGACTTAGCACGTCTACCTAGCTCTATTTCATAATCACATTTTGCATTATCAACATTAAAATACCAACTATTTGCAAAATCATTAATCTCTATCTCAAAAGAATAATTCATGGTTTTGTTATGAACGATCAAAACAGGAGTAGTTTCTTCAAAAAAGTTTTCTCCAAATTGATTTATATATTTTTGTCTATCACTATCAGATATGTCCCAATAAACAAAAAGAGTATTAGGGGTTTGAGCTAAAATTTTAACAATAGTTTGATTGTACCTATAAGGTAAATCATAATATTCTACAAGTTCTATCTTTTTGCTTTTTCTTGCTTTAGTTCCTTGACTACCTTTTGAAGCCGTACTATTTGGACTACTTTTTGAAGCCACACTTTTTCTTGCAGTAGATGATTTTGAAGAAGTTTTTTTTGTTAAACTTTTCTTTGTTGAACTTTTCTTAACTATATCTTCTTTTAGCATAGACTTTTTCGTTGTAGTTTTTGACGGCGTAGCCTTTTTAGTAGACTTTTTATTAGTTGCTTTCTTTGTGTTTTCTGGCATTAAAAATCCTCCTTAGTATATATAGTATTCATCACCACGTAATATATATCAAAATCAAAATAAATTCAATAGAAAAGGCGAAAAAATAGTAAAAAATATGTCAATTTTGGGGACAGTCCCAAAAATTGACAAAAATTGGGACTGTCCCAAAAATTGACATACCTTAGGTTGACAAATTCCTTGTTTTGCAGTAAAATAAACTAGTGAATACAAAGGAGAGATATTTTTATGTCAAATTACAATATAAAAGCACTAGAAAAAGTAGAATCTAAAACAAAGATATATTTAGTAATAATTGCAATTCTACTTATAGTGCTTTGTATAAATAATATAAAATTTATTATACCATCAATTATTTTCTATGTTGGTATAATTGCTTATACAATATGGGTATATAACAAAAGGAAAGGAGAACTTTCAAGCTACATAAATGAATTAACATTTTCAGTTGATTCAGCAGCAAAAAACACCTTGATAAATTCGCCATTCCCTTTAATAATATTAGAAACAAGCGGAAATGTAATATGGCGTAGTGCTACTTTTAATAAAGAATTTGCAAATGTAGGAATAAACGCATATATTGACGATTTGGCTAAAGAAATAAAAACTGAAATTCAAAATAATAATTTTAAAATAGATAAACAAGTAAATATAGATAACAAAATATATCATGTTATAGGTGATTATGTAAAAACCAAGAAAAAAGATAGAAAAAAAGAGATAAAATACATAATAACTTTATACTTTATTAATGTTACAATGGAGGTAGAGCTTACAAATAAATATAATGATGCAAAAACATGCATAGGAATAGTTATGCTTGATAACTATGAAGAAATAATACAAAGAGTATCCGAAGAAAATAAACCACAACTTATAGCAGGAATTGAGAAAAAATTATATGAATGGGCAAATACATGCGGAGGGCTTATTATAAAAAAAGAAAGAGACACATATGTATTTGTTTTTGAGCAGAAATATCTATCTCAAATGGAAAACAACAAATTTACAATATTAGACGAAATGAAAGAAATCGAAACAGAGGAGGGTATGCCAATAACTTTAACTATAGCCATTTCTGATGAAGGCGAATCAAATTATGAAAAATATGAATCTGCATTAGTTGCAATGGATATAGCATTGGGAAGAGGTGGAGATCAAGCTGTTATAAGAAAAGAAGGAAAATACAATTTCTTCGGAGGAAAAACCCAAGAGGTAGAAAAAAGAACAAAAGTAAAGGCAAGAGTAATTTCACATGCACTAGAAGAATTAATAAAAAAAGCAGATAATGTAATTATAATGGGACATATAAATGGGGACATAGACTCTGTCGGTGCAAGCTTAGGAATATATAGACTTGCAAAAACATTTGAGAAGGAAGCATATATAGTAAACAACACATATGGATTAACATTAGAAAATTTTATCACAACATTAAAACAAGAAGGATATGGAGAGGCAATAATTGATAAGAATAAAGCATTAGATATAATTTCTCCAAATACTGTATTAGTGGTTGTTGACACACATAAAAGAAGCTATGTAGAGGTAGCCGAATTATTAGAAAAAACAGAAAAAATAGTAGTAATTGATCATCATAGAAAATCAGAAGACTTTATAGAAAATGCAATATTAACTTTTCATGAAGCATATGCATCATCAGCATCAGAGCTAGTGACAGAAATTGTAGAATATGCTACAAAAGAGATTACTTTAGAACAAATTGAAGCAGAAAGTCTATATGCAGGAATAATGATGGATACTAAAAACTTTACCTTTAAAACAGGTGTTAGAACCTTTGAAGCCGCAGCATATTTAAGAAAATATGGAATTGATATAATAAAAGTAAAAAAATGGTTCCAAAGCGATTTAGAGAGCTATGCCGTAATTGCTGATATAGTAAGAAATGCAGAAATAGTTAATGATACAATAGGAATATCAGTATATGATGAAAAAGACAAAAATGCTAATCTAATATGTGCAAAAGCAGCAGACGAATTAATTACAATAAGTAATATTTCAGCATCATTTGTTTTAGGACATATGGGTGATAAAATATGCATAAGTGGTCGTTCAATTGGAGATATAAATGTTCAAGTAATACTTGAAAAACTAGGTGGTGGTGGACATATCACACTTGCAGGTGCACAATTAGAAGGACTCACAATGGAAGAAGCTAAAACTGAATTAATCATAAGAATCAATGAATACTTTACAGAAAATAATATATAAGTTTTAACAAAAGAAAATGGGTTGGTATTTTGCCACCCATTTTGTTAAATAAATACATCTAATTACCACGAAATTAAACGGTTTTTAAGCAAACTCGTCTAATTTAAAACAAAAGTGTAAAAAAGTTTTGGGACTAGTTTACCAAATTTGACAAAAAAAATATAAAATCAGTAGTATAATAGTTATATAAAAATATAAAAAATAGAAAAGGAGAAAAGAATGTTCCAGAATATTAATAGTAAATATCAAGAAGAAGAAAATACACAGCCAAGAAAAATAGATTTTAGAAAACTCTTAAAAATAAATGATATTGTTTTGTATGCCATATCTTTTTTAGTTTCAATGGTAGGATTTGATAAAGAACTCACACCATTTGGACTAGCTATATTTGCTGCCGCATGTAGCAATAAAATTCCAGTAAGTATATTATATATTGCTGTTTTAATAGGTACAACTATTAGCTTTGGTTTAAATGGAACACTAACCTTTTTATTAAGTTCATTATTATTTATAGCCATGATATTGATATTTAGACCAAGACTACAAACACCAGAAAAAAGTGAAAGACAAAAGTTGGGCATATATATTGCAGTATCCGCATTTTTAGTACAAGCAAGCAAAATGCTTTTCACTACATTTTTAGTATATGACTTAATTGCAAGTATAATGTTAGGTATAATCACATACATATTTTATAAAATTTTTGCAAATTCAATAATTGTTATAAATCAATATGGAATAAAAAAGGCTTTTTCAATAGAGGAAGTAATGGGAGCAAGTTTACTTGTTTCCATAGCATTATGTGCATTTAGCAAATTACATATTTTTGGACTTTCAATTACAAATATATTCAGCATAATGTTAGTACTATTTTTAGGATGGAAAAATGGTATGCTAGTAGGAGGAACTGGAGGAATAACAATAGGTATAGTACTTGGAATTATAAATTCTACAAGCCCTGTGCTAGTGGCTTCATATGCTATATCAGGCATGCTTGCAGGTATTTTAAACAAATTAGGAAAAATTGGAGTAATAATAGGATTTTGCATAGGAAATGCAATACTTACATATGTAGCAACTGGCAACACAGTTCCAATAATAACAATAAGAGAAATCTTAATAGCATCTCTGGGACTATTATTAATACCAAAAGAAGTAAAAATAGATATAACAGAAATTGTCAACCAAACAAAGTGTCTGCCAACAACAGCAGGAGTAATTGAAGAAAAAGAGAAAACAGCAAATAAACTAAATAGTGTTTCAGATACAATACTTCAAATAGCAAAAAGCTATGATGCATCAGCAAAAGACACTTTAGATGAAGCAATTGAAGATGATAGTAAAAAGAGTTTTAAAGAAGAAGCATTGAACAACTTAGAAGATATTGAGGATAATCTATTATATGAGGACATTTTATTAAATGAAAATGACATTTTAGAAGAAACATATAAAATATTAGAGCAAAGAGGAGAAATTAATACAGAAGAATTAATCAATATATTAGAAAAAATAAATAATTATAAATTAGTAGCAGAAAGTGCTGGAACAGCACCAGAACAAATAGTAAAAGTTTTAAATAGTACATATAGAATAAACAAACTAAATACAATATGGAAGCATAAGGAAGCAAGCAACAAAAAAGTACTTGCAAATCAGCTTGGAGGAGTATCAAAAGTAATATCATCTTTGGCAGATGACATAAAAACGGAAGAAAAAATGGAAGAAAACAGTAAAAAATATAAATTGATAATTGGTGTAGCCGAAGCAACCAAAAACAAAAGTGAGGTATCAGGAGACAGTAACATAAGAACCAAATTACATGATGGAAAATATATGCTTGCAATAAGTGATGGGATGGGAACGGGTCAAAAGGCTAAAAAAAGCAGTAGCACAGTTATACAAATGTTAAAACGATTACTTACAACAGGGTTTGATAATGATATTTCAATAGGACTTATAAACTCAGCAGTAAACTTAAATTCTAATGAAGAAACATATGCCACAATAGATATATCAATAGTAGATTTAAGTAATGGAAATATTGAATTTGTTAAAAATGGCGCATGTCCAACTTTTATAAAATCAGAAAAAAAAGTAGAAGTTATAAAGGCAGTATCATTTCCTGCAGGAGTATTTGATAAAATAGATTTGGTAGTGTATGACAAGGATTTAAAAGAAAATGACATAATAGTAATGTGTAGTGATGGAATATTAGAATCGAATACAGAATATAAAAACAAAGAACTATGGCTTAAAGAATTACTTGAAAACATACAAACAGAAGAAGTTCAAAAAATATCGGAAATAATTCTACAAGAAGCAATAGATAACGGATTTGGCATAGCAAAGGATGATATGACAGTAATAGTTGCAAAACTTGCTTCAATTTAAAACTAAAAAGGACGAGAACTTCGTCCTTTTTAGTATGAATAAAAACAGACAAATAAACCAAACTATTAAAGGTGATTTTTATGAGAATAGCATTATTAAAAGCAAGTAATGACAATAAGAGCTTTAAAATGTTTGAAGTATTAGGTGCTAATATATCCAAAATTGATGATTTAGAAAAAACAGATGACAAAATAAAAGAGCTAATTAAGAATGATTACAGAACAATAATAATGACAAATGAAGTTGCAAGCTTTTCACAAAGTATAATAAAAAAATACAATAGAACAAAAGATATTAAAATAGTAATAACTTCTACGAAGTAATATGTATAAAAATAGAAATTTTGGAAAAAATTATTATATGAATAATAAACAGAAAAGCTGTTTCAAAATTTTTTGGAGGGAAAGAATGATTTTAAACCAAATGAAAAATATAATAGTTTTGAAAAATTTACCATCTAATATTGTTGATGAAGCATTTATAATATTAAAAAACAACAAAAAGATAAAATCTTTAGAAAGAATAGAAAAACAGAACACTAATCTCACTGAAAAACAAAAAACAGGAGAGTATATAGTAAAAGAAGCGGAAATGGTAATAGGAAATTATTTATCCAGAATAGAAAAAGAAAAACAGCAAAAAAGTTATTCTGTAAGACAAATAGAAACGAGATATAAAAGAATGAAGTCAATTACAATAATCCTAAGTGCAATAGTAATAGTAGATGTTATATTGGCAATAATATAAACAGACAGGTGTATATTACTAACATAGATTAAGTTCTAAACCTTTTGATTTTAGAATATATTTTAAAAAATGTATTCTAATTCAAGAGGTGTTTTTTATGGAAAGAGTTTTGAGCCAAGATGAAAGAATAAGAAGAGCAGAAGAACTATATGCAAGAAGAAAAATGCAAGCAAACTGCAGAACAAGTGCAACAGTAAATGTGGAGGATGTCAATACAAATAAAATAACAAAAAAAATGTTAAGACAATTTATAATATGTGTTATTATATATATTTCTTTTTATACAATAAAAAATATACCAAACTTAGTACCACAAGAGGTAATGTACAAAATATCAGATGTTTTAGAATATGACATAAATATTCAAGAAGTATATGAAAACTTTAATAGTTATATAAATAGCAAAAGTCAAGAGCAGAATAATGAAGGATTGATAGAGGAAACCCTGGCTGTATCAGATAGTGAGGGAATAATAGAGGAAAGTGTAAACAACATAAATCAAGAAAGTATAAAACCAGCACAAGCAGTAGAAGAAACACAAGTGATAGAAGAAAGTAGTAGTCTAAGCCAAATGGAAATAGATGCCCAATATATAAAAGCAAATTGTAGCATAATAAAACCTTTAGAAGGTGAGATAACATCGAGATTTGGAATGAGAAATCCAACAGTACCAACAGTACCAAAATACCATACAGGAATAGATATTGCAAGAGTAGTAGGAACAGTTATTATATCTGCAATTGAGGGAGATGTAGAGCTGGTTTCTAGCCATGGAGACTATGGGAATCATATAAAAATAACAAATGGTGAGGTCAGCACACTATATGCACATTGCAGTAAAATATATGTAAAACAAGGAGACCATATAGTACAAGGACAAGAAATTGCAGAGGTTGGCGAAACTGGAAACGTAACAGGACCACATTTACATTTTGAAATAAGAAGAAACAATCAATATGTGGACCCAGACTTAATTTTGCAATTTTAGGAGATGATTAGTTGAGAATTAAAATTAATATCCAAATATTTGCTATTATAATAATTCTAATTTTAACAAAACAAATAGAAATCTATGCATGGCTCATGTTATTTGCACTAATTCATGAAATTGCACATATGATTACAGGAATAGTACTAAAATTAAGACCTAGAATGTTAAAAATTGAACCTTTTGGAATAGGAATAATATTTGAAGGATTTAAAAATACTGAAAAAAATAAAATACTAATAGCATTAGCAGGTCCAATGACTAACATATTAATAGCAGTATTATTTAGCTTCATAAAAACAAGAGCACAAACACTAATAATAAATTCAAATATATTACTAGCTATCTTTAACCTAATACCAATATATCCATTAGATGGGGGGAGAATATTAAAAGCAATTATTGCTATTAATAGTAAAACAGGGAAAGAAGATGATATATCAAATAAAATTTCAAATATATTAATGATACTTTTAACAGCCATTTCAAGTATATTAATCTTGATTTACAAAAATATAGGACTATTATTAATAATAGCATATTTATGGATAATTGTAATAAAGGAAAACAATAGATATGTATTAAAAAAAAGAATAAGCAAATTGATAGAAAAAGAAAAAAATACTTGACAATTTACTGATTAAGTGTAAAATAAATATAGTAATAGCTAGATAGTATAAACTGATCTATAAAAAATATTAAGATGAGCAATGATCACCTTAAAAGGAAATAACTATATAGGAGGATACAAATGAGAAAAGACATATTAAAAAAACAAAACGGAATAACCTTAATAGTATTAATGATAACAATAGTAGTATTATTAATATTAGCTAGTGTAACAATTAGAAATATAGATACAGGAACAGATATAAGAAACTATAACTATATGTGTGCAGATATTGAATTACTAAAGAGCAAAATAATTAATTATTATAATGAAAAAGCACAAATAACAAATAATAAAAAAGCACAACTACCAATCACAGGAACTGCATTTAATGCAAAAACAAGATTAGAAGGACAAGCAAGTTCTAGAGACAATGACAACTATTATCAAATAGATATAACAAAACTATATAACATAACCTTAAACTATGGAGGAGGAACACTTGAAAATGAAGATGTATATATAATAAATGAGCAGAGCTTTGAGATATACTACTTAAAAGGAGCAAAATACGAAAATACCACATATCATACAAAAAAACAGTAAGAAAGAAATTCAAGGAGAAGAAAGATAAAATTTATAGGAGGTATAGTATGAATTATCAAAAAGCAGCAGATTATATTAAAGAAAAAATAGGAGATAAGAAACCAGAAATAGCAATAATTTTAGGTTCTGGTTTAGGAGTTTTATCAGAAGACATAAAAGATAAAATCGTGATTAATTATAAAGATATTCCAGATTTTCCAGTATCAACAGTAGAAGGGCATAAAGGAGAACTTTTGATAGGTAATATAGGAGAAAAAACTATAATTGCAATGAATGGAAGAGTTCACTATTATGAAGGATATGATTTATCTCAAGTAACTTTCCCTATAAGAGTATTTTCACTTTTAGGGGTTAAAAATTTAATTTTAACTAATGCATCAGGAGGAATAAATACCAATTTTAGAGCAGGAGACTTTATGGTAATAAATGATCATATAAGCTTTTTCACAGAATCAGCTTTAAGAGGAAAAAATGACGATACATTTGGACCACGTTTCCCAGACATGTCACAAGTTTATGATAAAGAGCTAATAGTAAAACTTAAGGAAATTGTAAAAAAACACACAGGAAGGGCTTGCGAAGGAGTATATGCATGTTTAAAAGGACCTACATTTGAAACACCAGCAGAAATACGAGCATTGAGAACATTAGGAGTAGATGCAGTAGGATTATCTACAGTGCCAGAGGCTGTAATTGCAAATCATTGTGGATTAAGAATATCAGCAATATCATGTATTACAAACATGGCAGCAGGAATCCTAGATGAAAAGCTATCTTATGATGATGTAAAAAACACTGCAGAAAAAGTAAAAGGAGATTTTAGAAATATAATTAAAGAATATATCTGTACATATTAAAAATACCAGTAGTTATCATACAAACTATTATTCCACAAATTGTTGGAAGTGCAAATGCAAGTAATGTCCACTTCCAACTTTTTGTTTCTTTTTTTATCGTCATAAGTGTTGTGCTACAAGGAAAGTGTAATAATGAAAACAACATTACATTTATTCCTGTAAGTAAAGTCCAACCATTTTGAATAAGAATTTCCTTAATTGCAAAAGTATCTTCTAAATTTATTAAAGTGCCACCAGACATATAGCTCATCAATATAATAGGTAAAACTATCTCATTAGCAGGGAAACCTAAAATAAAAGCAACTAAAATATATCCATCGAGACCAAGAAGTCTTGCAAAAGGTTCTAAAAAATTTGCAATATGTGTTAATATAGATAAATCTCCAATAGTTATATTCGCAAAAATCCAAATAACAAGCCCAGTTGGGGCAGCAACAGATATAGCCCTACCTAAAACAAATAGAGTTCTGTCTAATAAAGAGCGTACTAAAATTTTACCAATCTGAGGTCTTCTATAAGGAGGAAGCTCTAATACAAAGGAAGATGGTACTCCTTTAAGAATAGTTTTTGAGAGTAATCTTGATACTAGCAATGTAAGAAAAATTCCAAATAAAATTAATAATAAAACAAATAAAGTTGATACAATTGAAGAGATAGAACTTGCAAAAAAGCTACCAATAAAAATAGTTGCCATAGTTATTAAAAATGGAAATCTTCCATTACAAGGCACAAAATTATTTGTCAAAATCGCAATCAAACGTTCTCTAGGAGATTCTAAAATCCTACATCCTATAACACCTGCAGCATTACATCCAAAACCCATGCACATTGTTAGAGCTTGCTTTCCAGAAGTGCAACACTTTTTAAAGCATTTATCTAAATTGAAAGCTATTCTAGGTAAATAACCAAGATCCTCTAAAAAAGTAAATAATGGAAAGAAAATAGCCATTGGCGGAAGCATAACAGCAACTACCCAAGATAAAGTTTTGTAAACGCCATCAATTAAAATTTCTTTAATCCATAAAGGAGAGTGAAAATAATCAAATATTGTTATAAGTTTTCTTTCCAAAAAACCAAAAAAACAAGACAATGCTTGAGAAGGATAATTAGCACCAGATATAGTAATCCAGAAGATTAATCCTAAAAACAATAACATAATAGGTATGCCTGTTTTTTTAGAGGTAAGAATTTTATCAAATTTTCTATCCTGTAAACTGTAATTTTCATTTTTATAAACACATACAGATTTGGCTACATATTCAGCTTTTTCTATAATGTCTGTAACAATGGAATCTTCAGAATCTTGAGAATATTCCACAAGCTTTGGACAACATTTTATATTACCTATTGCGACATTATTAACTACTGAAAGTAAATTTTTTAAAGTTTTCTTTTTACGAGCATTTGTACCAACAACAGGAACGCCTAAAAGAGAGGAAAGTTTCTTTAAATCAATAAAAATTCCTTTTTTCTTAGCTTCGTCCAATAGATTTACGCAAACAATAACATTAGAAGTGAGTTTCATAGTTTGATAAACTAAATTCAAATTTCTTTCCAAACAAGTGCTATCTACAACAACAACTGTTACATCTGGATCTCCAGAACAAATAAAGTTTTTTGCAATTTCCTCCTCCTGCGAATTAGACAATAAAGAATATGTACCAGGCAAATCAACAAGTAAAAAGTTCTTTCCCTTAAAATTACAAATACCAGTCGCATTAGAAACAGTTTTTCCGTGGCCAATTTCCAGTATGTTGATGAAGGCCAGTTAAACCATTGAAAATTGTACTCTTACCAACATTAGGATTTCCTGCAAGAGCAACAGTATAATCACAAGAAATAGACTTTCCTAAAATATCATTTTTAGAAATATTTGAACCTGTAGAATTTTTTGTAAGACCCATAAAACCTCCATAAAAACAAATTTAATAAATTATATTACAAGAACAAAAAAAATGTGAAAGATATATTGACTTCAATTGTGCAAATATGATATCATACAAGAATAAAAGGAGGATTTTAACATGGATGAAAAAGATTTTGAAAAAAAATCAACAAAAAAAGTAACTACAATAGTGGGCATTATTATACTTGCCTTAATAATAGCAATTATTTTAGGTGGATTCTTTTATTTGAAATTTACCAGAAAACCAGAGAGGATATTTTCAAAGGAAATAGATAAACTATTTAAAATGGAAGAAAACAAAAATAGTAAACAAGAAAAATTTGAACTAGATATAACTGCATCAATTGACTCAGATAACGAAGAAATCAAAATGATTGATTCATTTTTAAAAGGAATAAAACTAAAGGTAAATTTAGAAACAGATTTGAACAACAAGGTATTTTGCGAGACACTAATTCCAAGCTTTATAGGACAAGAAATAGTAAGCTTAGACATATTGTTACAAGACGATAATTTATATGTTTATTCAGAAGAACTATATGACAAATATATAGAACTACCAAAAGAATATATAGAAACACCAGTCATAAGCATAGATACAGTGTTTGAAGAATTATCTGAACAATATAATACATTAACAAATGAGAAACTAATTAATAATATCAAAAATATCTATCATGATAGTATTAAAATAGGTACTTTCTCACAGGAAAAAGTAAAACTTAATGGAGCAACAGTCTTAAAAACGACAAAGAAAATGTCCACAAAAGAGTATACAGATATTTTAAATAAAATATTAAAAGAAATCGATAACAATAATAATGATGAAACAATAAAAATATTTACTGAAGAATTAAAAAATATAACGGAGGAAATAGAAAACTATTCAGAAAACGTTGAAATATCAATATACACAAAGGGCATTACAAATAAATTTGAAAAAGCAGAAATTATAATTATTAATAAATACGGTTCAAGAACTTTTGAATTTGAGAAAAAAGAAAAAGAAAAAGAAATACAATTAAGATTATTGCAAGATAATAGTGCTGAAGGAATAAACAGTGAAGAAATATTTAATATAACAATAAAAGAGGAAGAAGAAAACAGTAGAACTGTAAAATTTAAAATAAATATAGATGGAACTATAATTACTTTAAATATAAAATGTACTAACGATTATAATGCAAAACCAGAAAAAAGAGACACTTCAAATAGTATAGAACTAGAAAATTTAACAGAAATTGACTATTTAAAAATTTACAGTAATATACAAAAGAATGAAATATTATACAGCATAATAAACACAATAAGTGAAATGATAGAAGCATTATAATAAAAAAAGAAAATTTAAAGGCAAATTATAATTAAAAAATAAAGGCGGAAAAATTTCCGCCTTTACAAATAGAAGGGAAAAAAGTATGAAACTAATTGATACGCACTCACACTATAATGATGAAAAATTTGATAATGATAGAGATGAGGTAATTCAAAATATAACTAATTCAGGAATAACTACAATTATTAATGCAGGATATAGCTTAGAAAGTTCAAAAAGAGCCATAGAAATAGCTAATAATTATGACTTTATGTATGCGACGGTAGGAGTATCACCAAATGATATAGAAAATCTAGAAAATAACTATATAGAACAAATAAAAGAAATGGCAAAAGAACAAAAGGTTATTGCAATAGGAGAAATTGGACTAGATTATTATTGGAACAAAGAAAATAAAGAGACTCAGAAAGAAATATTTATAAAACAAGTAGAACTTGCAAATCAACTAGGTCTACCAATTGTAATACATACCAGAGATGCCGTAATGGACACTATAGATATTTTAAAAAACAAAGTAAACTGTAACAAAAAAGGAGTATTTCATTGTTGCCCACTAAATACGGAATTAATAAAAGAGGGCTTAAAGCTAGGATTCTATATATCCTTTGCAGGACCAATAACTTTTAAAAATTCAAAAAATGCAGAAGAAATAGTGAAAATGGTTCCTATAGATAGAATTCTAACAGAAACAGATTCTCCATATCTAAGCCCAGAACCTGTAAGGGGCACAAGAAATGATTCAAGGAATATTAAATATATTGCACAAAAAATAGCTCAAATAAAAAATATGCCAATTGAAAATATAGCAGAACAAATTCAAAAAAATGCAAAAACAATTTTCAAAATAACATAGGGAATAGTTAAAAATAAAGTTTTATGAAAGGAATTGTAAATGGAAAAAATTAACAAAAAAGAGTATAAAGAATTTCTTGAAAAACATGAAAGAGCTCACTATGCACAATCACCAGAATGGGCAGAAGTAAAAAATGAGTGGAAAAATGAAGTGATAGTTATTAGGAATGAAAAAAACGAAATAAAGGCAGCAATAAGCTTATTAATACGAAAAATACCCTACATTAACTCTAGCATTATATATGCACCGAGAGGCCCAGTTTGTGACATAAATGATGAAAAATCTTTTAAAGAGATTATAAAAAAAGTGGATGAACTAGCCAAGAAATACAAAGCCTTCATGTTTAAAATGGATCCAGATGTATTGGCCTCAAACGAGCAGTTTAAAAGAATGGCTCAAAAATATGGATTAAAAATAGAAGGAAAAATCAAGGAAGTAACAAATCAATTACAGCCAAGATTTGTATTTAGACTAGACTTAAAAAACAAAACAGAGGAAGAGATATTTAATTCTTTTCACTCAAAAACAAGATATAATATACGCTTAGCTAGTAAAAAAGGTGTAACAATCAGAGAAGGAACAAGAGCTGACTTACAAGAATTTCAAGATATATTAGAAACTACAGGAGAACGTGACGGCTTTTATATTAGAAAAAAAGAGTACTTTGAAAAAATATATGATAGTTTTGATAAAGAACATTTAAAGCTAGTTTTTGCTGATTACGAAGGAAAACCAATAGCTTGTGTATTAAACATATTCTATGGAAATAAGGAGTGGTACCTATATGGAGGTAGCTTAAATGAACATAGAAACTTGATGCCAACATATCTTTTACAATGGGAAATGATAAAAGAGGCAATAGAGCGTAAAATGGATTGCTATGATTTCAGAGGAGTATGTGCAACAGATTCAGAACACTATAATGAAGGATTATATAGATTTAAAAAAGGTTTTAATGCAGATTTCGTAGAATTTATAGATATGCATAAAGTATATAAACCAATAATCTATTTCTTGTTTGAAAAATGTGGATATAAAATAAGGGACTTTAAATTAAAACTAAGTAAAAAATAAATTCAACATTTATTTTAGAAGTGAAATTTTGTGTCATAAAAAAGCCTGCAACAGTATTTGTTGCAGACTTTTTACAACTTATTTTCCAAAATCTACTTTTACATTTTTTCTAGCTTCTTGACTTTCTGCTTCAAACAATTCTGCTGGTTCAAAATGGAACATTGATGCAATTATATTTGAAGGAACAACTTCTAATTTTGTGTTATACTTTGTTGTAATATCATTATAGAATTGTCTAGAGAAAGCTATTTTATTCTCTGTATTTTGTAATTCCTCTTGTAATTGACTAAAATTTTCATTTGCCTTTAGCTCAGGGTAATTTTCAGAAACCGCCATAATTGTTTTTAAAGCACCTGAAAGCTCTCCATCTAATTCAGATTTTTCTTTAACTGAAGTAGCATTTGCCCAAGATGTTCGAAGCTCTGCAACCTTTGTCAAAACATCAGATTCATGTTCCATATAGCCTTTAACAGTTTCTACTAAATTAGGAATCAAATCAAATCTTCTTTGTAATTGTACATCAATTTGGCTCCAACCATTTTTAACTTTTTGTCTTAAACTTATTAAATCATTATATAGTTTAATAAAAATTAGAATAATAAGTACAACAATAATTAAAATAATCCAACCCATTATAAAAACCACCTTTCTTTATAATATATAATATTTACAAAAAAATTATAACACAAAGATAAAATAAATGCAATATATATAACTAGGAATAATAAAAGTTAAGTTACTATTCACCCTTAATTTACTAAATTCTGGCCCAATCTCGTCGGAACTTTTATATTTATTATAAATTGAGCCCACGATGGATACGTCTACGATGTTTTTCTGGGGTTCTCAATTTATTCTAAATATAAAACTCCTGCGTTGGACGAATCTTTTAGTAATAAGTCCAGATGGTAACTAATAAAAATGTCGAAAAAAATAGAACGAAACTATTAATTCCGTAAGCATATTTTGGTACAAGCAGCATATAATATTAATAAAATATTACAAAAATGTTGCAAAAATTTGACAAATTTGTTAAAAAAGAGTATAATAAAAAAGGTTAGTCCAAGGAGGGATTAAATAAATATATGAAGAAATTTTTAAGATCTTCTAGTATTAGGAAAATAGTAATTATTAGTTCGATATTTTTTGTGATATTAGGGATATCAGTATTAGCAGGCAGTGCAAAGCTTAATAGTATAAATATAAAATTTTCAAATAATCAAGAGATAACAGTTATAACATCAAAAACAAAGGTATCAGACATATTAGATGAAAATCATATAGTCTTGGAAGAAAACGAAACTGTAACACCAGGATTAGATAAGGAAATAACAAATACTAAAACAATAATAATAACATTAAAGGGAAATGAACCAGCTAAAGTATCAGAAAATATCAAAACAGAAATAAATAAGGAACAAATATTAGAGGATTATACAAACATTACAGAAAAGATAGAAACTGTAATTGAAGAAATCCCATTTGAAACAATAACAAAAGATGTTTCTAATGGTTCAGCAACAACAAGAAATGCAATAATTCAACAAGGTAAAAATGGACAAAAAAAAGTGACTTATAAAATAAGTTATAAAGATGATATAGAAATTTTAAGAGAAGAATTATCTTCAGAAATAATAAAAGAACCAGTAAATAAGATTGTCCAAGTTCAAACAAAATCAATTATAACATCAAGAAGTTCTTATTCTAGAACATCTGGAATATCAGGGCAAAGTGGAAGTGGTGTTTATAAAGTAACAGCATATTGTGCTTGTAAACAATGTTGCGGTAAAACAAATGGTATAACAGCATCAGGAGCAAGGGCAACAGCAAATCATACAATTGCAGCTCCAAGAACATTTGCATTTGGAACGAAAGTTATCATAAATGGTATAACATATACAGTTGAAGATAGAGGAGGAGCTATACAAGGAAATAGAATAGATATTTATATGAATTCACATGCAGAAGCCCTTCAATGGGGAGTAAGATATGTAGAAGTTGAAGTTCTAAATTAAAAATTACAAAAAGACACGCATTAGGGAGAACTTAAATAAGGGCAAAATTGATCTTATTTGGGTTTCCCTTATTTTATTGGTGTTTTGACAGCTGGATATGATATAAAGTTGTAGATCATTTTGTAGTGAAAATAAATTTTAGGAGGTTTTGAGTAAGGGGTCGAAATCTACACATTTAAATCAGAAGCAGGTACTCATTATTTTACAATGTTTCCACAGAGATGGATTAAAGAAACTAATGTAATGGGTATTATTTCAAAATCTGGTAACAATGGTGGAACATATGCACATCCAGATATAGCAATAGAAAGGATTTTTAAAATGAAAAGAAAAATTATAATAATAAGTTGTATAAGTTTATTGGCAATAGCAATTTTAGTGATTTGTATAAATCTACATACAATGCCAACAGAGGCATTAACAAAAGAAGAAGCAATTGAGTTAATGAAAAAAGTAGAAAATTATAACAATATTCACATAACAACATATATGGATAAAAATAATTCATTGGTTACAGATTTTTATAAAAAAGATAATATTGAGTTAAGTAAATCAAAGATTGGAAATGAGGAAAGGATTATTTGGACAGATGATAATACAAAGCAAAGTATCATACTAGATACTCAATACAAAGTATATCAAATAGTTTCAGAGTATAATCCAGAAAATACAATCGAATTAGAGGATTCTAGAAGCAGTTACAAATTTATTCGGATATGAGAAATATAATAAAAGAAAATGTGCAGTTGTAGAATTTAGCTATAGTGAAAAAAAAGATGGAAATATAGATGCAATATTTAAAAAATGGATAGATTTAAGAACAGGAGTTGCATTAAAAGAAGAAATTGAGCAATTTAGCATATATGACTTAAATGGAGAAAAAATACTAGAGAATCCAACACAAAAAATTACATACTATAAAGAAATCCAACTAAATAAAGTTAAAAATAAAGATGTTGCAAAACCAAGCTTGGAAGGATATACAGAAATTACAGATAACATTGAAACAGAAGAAGTACGGAAGCTAAATAAAGGCGAGCGTTGCTCGCCGAGGCAGGAGAGACTGCAAAATTTCATCCAGAATTTCACACAAATATCTTAAAAAAATGCAGTGAATTTTGTTATACTGTCGAAAAAAGTCGAAATAATTTTCTTGCAAAATCTAAAAATATGTGATATATATAATACAAATTTAAATCTATCAAATTTATTCAAAGACAATTCGTCTAAAAAAATCAAAATTAAAAAACATAGGAGGCAAAATGCTATCAATAGTAAAAAGTATGGCTTTACATGGACTAGAAGGCTATTTGGTTTATGTGCAAGTTGATGTGTCAAGTGGGCTTCCATCATGGGAAATTGTACGGCTTGCCAGACACTAGTGTAAAAGAAGCAAAAGAAAGAGTTAGAACAGCAATTAAAAATTCTAGTGTAGAGTTTCAAAGTAAAAAAATAGTTGTAAATTTAGCACCAGCAGATACAAAAAAAGAAGGTTCAAGTTATGATTTGCCAATAGCTATAGGAATTTTAATATCAATGGAAGTGATTAATAAAATAGAGCTTGATGAAATTGCATTTATTGGAGAACTATCTTTAGATGGAAAAATAACTAAGGTAAATGGTATTCTTCCAATGTGTATAGAGGCAAAAAAACTTGGAATAAAACAAATTATAGTACCAAGAGAAAATGCCAAAGAAGCGGGAATTGTTGCAGGAATTGAAATCATACCTGCTGAAAATTTATTACAAGTTATAAATTTTTTGAATAGAGCTGAAAAAATAGAACCAATAAAAGTGAATATAGAAGATTTCCTAAAAGAGAATCAAAAATACGATATTGATTTTTCAGAAGTTAAAGGTCAAGAAAACATTAAAAGAGCATTAGAGGTAGCAGCAGCAGGCTCACATAACTGCCTATTAATTGGCAGTCCAGGATCACGGAAAAACGATGCTGGTTAGAAGATTACCAACAATACTTCCTAATTTAAGTTTTGATGAAGTATTAGAAATAACAAAAATACATAGTATAGCAGGTGTTTTAAGACAAGATATTCCACTTATTACAACACGTCCTTTCAGAGCACCACATCACACTGCTTCTGATGTATCACTTGTAGGAGGCGGTAGAATACCAAAACCAGGTGAGATAAGCTTGGCACATTATGGAGTGCTCTTTCTCGATGAACTTCCAGAGTTTAAGAAAAGTACTTTAGAGGTTTTAAGAGGTCCACTAGAAGATAGACAAATGACAGTATCAAGAGCAAATGGAACCTTTACCTATCCTGCAAACTTTATGTTTGCGGCAAGTATGAACCCATGCCCATGTGGATATTATGGCTCCAAAGAAAAAGATTGTACCTGTTCTGCAACAGCAATTTCAAAATATATGGGTAAAATAAGTGGTCCGTTACTAGATAGAATAGATATTTGTATTGAGGTAAGTCCAGTAAAATATCAAAAATTAAATTCAGATGAAAAAATAGAAACATCTGAGGAAATAAAAAAGAGAGTTGATAAAGCAAGAAAAATACAATTAGAAAGATATAAAAATGTTAAAATTTTATCAAATTCAGTATTAACACCAAGGCTCATAGAAAAATATTGCAAATTAGATAAAGAAGGAAAGAGAATATTGGAAAATGCTTTTAATAAGCTCAAATTAAGTGCAAGGGCATATGGAAGAATACTAAAAGTGGCAAGGACAATTGCAGACTTAGATGAAAGTGAAAATATAAAAGTAAATCACATTGCTGAAGCAATACAATATAGGTCAATTGATAGAAAATATTGGGGAAACTAATATGGAGATAGAAGAAATAAACATAGAAAACAAGCTATATCCAATGAGATTGCGAGAAATAAAAAATCCACCACAAAAATTATATGTAATTGGAGATGCAAAAATATTAAATAATGAAAGTATTTCAATAATAGGTTCAAGATGCTGTACTTCTTATGGAGCAGAAACAGCAAAACGATTTGCTAAGGAATTAGCACAAAATGAGATTACTATAGTAAGTGGAATGGCAAAAGGAATAGACACAGAAAGCCATTTAGGAGCAATAGAAGCAGAAGGAAAAACAATAGCTATATTGGGGTCAGGATTTAACCATATTTTTCCAAGTAAAAAAGTATTTGAAAAAATTTTGCAAAGTGGAGGAGCAGTTATTACAGAATATGAGCCAGATGTAGAAGTTTCTTCACAAGGCTTTAGAGATAGAAACAGAATAGTGGCAGGTTTAAGCCTTGGAATATTAGTAATAGAAGCTAAAGCAAAGAGTGGAACAAGTATTACAGCTTCTTATGCTAAAAGCTTTAAAAGAAAGATATTTTGCATACCACATACAATAGAAGATAAAGCAGGAATTGGTACAAATAGACTTTTAAAAAATGGAGCTATTTTAGTAACAAAGCCAGAGGACATTTTAAAATATTTTAATAAAGCTACTAAAATAAAAAAAATGGAAACAAATAAATTCATAGAAATACCTGAAAAATATAAAAAAGTATATAAAGAACTTCAAAATGAACCGCTAAATGCAGAGCAAATAAGCAAAAAAACAAAATGCAATATAATCGAAACAAACACAATACTCACAATGATGGAACTAGAAGAATATATTGAAAGTTTACCAGGAAATTACTTTCAAATAAAGGAGTAAAATGTATAAACGACATATATTAGGAAAACAAGGTGAAGAAATAGCTATATATTACTTGAATAAAAAAGGATATAAAATATTAGAAAAAAACTTTTTATGCAGACAAGGGGAAATAGATGTAATAGCTCTAGATGACAACTATATAGTATTTATAGAAATAAAATCAAGAACAAATACAGAATTCGGATTGCCGTCAGAATCAGTAACTAAAAAAAAGATAAAAAAAATATTAAAAGCAGCTAGCTATTATCTATATATACGAAATTTAGAAAATTTAGATGTTAGAATTGACGCAATAGAAGTATATATTAAACAAGAGAAATATTATATAAATCACATAAAGCAGATTATATAGATTTATTGAGAAATATTGACTTTTAATATAATTAATGATATATTTCGTGAGAAAGAGGGTGCTTTAATATGAATATTATCATAACAGGTGGTTCAAGAGGTATAGGAAAATGCTTAGTAGAAAATCTAGCAAGAGATGGTCATAATATACTATTAAACTATAATAAATCTGAAAAACAAGCAAAAAAAATCCAAGAAGATTTAAAAGCAGAAGGGATAATTATAGAAATATTTAAAGCAGATGTTTCCAAAAAAATAGAAGTAAAAGCTCTAGTAGAGTTTGCTTTGAAAAAGTGGGAAAACATTGATGTACTAGTTAATAATGCTGGAATTGCAAAACTACAGATGTTTCAAGACATTACAGAAGATGACTGGAACGAAATAATAAATACAAATTTAAAATCAGCTTTTTATACAACACAGGAAGTGTTACCCAATATGCTACATAGAAAAGATGGTATAATTATTAATATATCTTCAATATGGGGACTAGTCGGAGCATCTTGTGAAACAGTATATTCAATTTCAAAAGCAGGCTTGGATGCTATGACTAAATCACTAGCAAAGGAACTAGGACCTTCAAATATTAGAATAAATTCAATTGCGCCAGGGGTAATTGATACAGAAATGAACAGCAAATTAGATGAACATATAAAAAATGAAATAAAAGCAGAAACACCACTCGGAAAGATAGGAAAACCAATTGATATATATAAATGTGTAAAATGGTTAATTGAGGATGAATTTACGACAGGACAAATTATATCAGTAAATGGTGGATATGTAATTTAACAAAAAACAAAGCCCTTTAAAAAGGGCTTACAATTATTTTTCTTCAACTTTTCTTTTATAATTTCCAGTAATTAGTTTTGGAATATAGCGTAGGATCTTATACACAGCTATTCTAATTTTTTTACTCCAAAGATATGTTTTTCTTAACCTATTAGGTCTATCTAAACCATAAGCATTATCACTTAAAACTAAATCAAGACAAGGTGTTTCTAGTTCGAAAACATAATTTTGATAATTATTATTATCCCATTCATTTTTTGCATTTCTAAAACAGAAATTAAAAGTATCACTATCTAAAAGAGTTATTTCTGTTTGAAACCCTAATTCAGTTTTATCCATTTTAATTTCAGACAAATTATCCCAAAATTCACCAAAACCATAATGAATAAACACTTCTTCAGAATTATCTTCAAAAAATTTTCCAGTATATGAAATTTTAATAGTTGAGTTTCTTACCAATTTATCTGTATTAAAAAATATGTTTTTTAATAGTTCCATCTTATTACCTCTTTTTATTCGTCTTTTGCTACAAACATTATATTATTAAAAAATATATAATGCAAGTGTTTTTTACAAAATTTTCAAAAATTTTTAAAAATATTAAAAATTAAAAATTATGATAATACTTTACCAATTATATAAAAGTCATCATTTTCAGCAATAGCAATATCTTCAAAAGATTTATTTTCAGCTTTTAAAGTAAATTTTCCTTTTTTGCAGAAAAATTTTCTGATTAAAATTTCTCCATTAACACTAAAAATTCCAATATCTTTATTAACTAAAGGGGAATTAAATTCAATAAAAATATATTCTCCTTTTTTAAATGAAGGTTCCATAGCAACATCAGGAACTTTTATAGCAAGTGATGCAGATGGAGTAGAAGTAGGGCAGTCAATAAATGAACTTAATTTGTCAACAGCTAATACTTTATTATGTGCAATATGATTTACTAAACCATATTTCTCTTGATCTTCATTTAGGACTTTATCATATGTATACATTAATTGCTGGTAAGGAATATCTAGTGCTTTACAAATATTGCGTAAAGCCTTATGACTTGGATTTCTTTCTCCTTTTTCAATATGTGTTAGGTGCCCAATATTAATTCCAGTTATTTCAGCAAGTTCTGTTTTAGTCATACCTTTTTCTTTTCTAACTTTTGCTATCATGTCTCCTATCATAAATATTACCTCTTTCTTAAAATAATCTTTTAATATTATACTAAACAAAATCCAAATTGTCTAGTAGTAAATATAAAAAATAGCAAATTATACAAAAAAATATCATAAAAAGTATTGACTTGTCAAATTGTAATATGGTATTATAATTGTTAATTAGACAAAGGAGGCCGATAAAAATGTATTATAATAAATTGAAAAGTATTAGAAAACAAAAAGGAATGACATTAGAAGAATTATCAAAAAGATGCAATATTTCTGCTGGATATTTATGCCATTTAGAGAATGGTTCAAGAACTCATCCATCTATCGAGGTGATGGAAAAAATAGCCAAAGCTTTAAATAAAACAATATTTGAAATATTTTTTAATAAAGAATAATATACTACAAATATATTTTAAAAATATACTTACTAAAATTCTAAATTATATTGTAAAAAAAAACATTTTATGATAATATTAAACAAAAGGTGATAAAAAATTTAAGGAGATTAAAACATATGGATGAAAAAGAACTACAAGCAGAAGTTCTAGAGAGCAATAAAGAAGATGTAAAAGTACTTGAACCAAATAATGATAATAAAGAAAAAAAACTAGAACAAAAAAATAGATATAAGACTCACAACAGGAATAAAAAAAATAAAATATGGATAATTTCAGCTATAGCCCTTGTAATAGCTATATTAATACTATCTACAATATTTGCAATAATTAATTTCAATAATACTACTATATTAAGTGGAATATCAATTAGAGATATACAAGTAAGCGGATTAACAGTAGAAGAAGCAACTAAGTTACTTAATGATAAAACTGAATATGAAAAGACAGTTGAAATTGAAATAAGAATTAATGAAGAAACATATCAAATAACTCCAGAACAAATTGAAACACAATACAACATACAAGAAACAATAGAAAAAGCATATAATATAGGAAGACAGGGAAACATATTTGCAAATAATTTTATAATATTAAAAACAATGATTAAAAAAACAAATATAGATTTAGACATAACATATAATGAAGAACTACTAAATGCAATACTATTGGAATTAAACTCTAAACTACCAAATGCTATGACTGATAATACATATTGCATTGAAGAAGACAAACTGATTATAACAAGAGGTAGAGCAGGAGAAGTAATAGATATAGAAAATGCAAAAAAGGCAATAATAGATGCAATAAGAATAGGAAAAACTAAACAAATAGAATTAAGAACTGAGCACAAAGAATGCCCAGAAATAGATATAGAAAAAATACACTCAGAAGTGAAAACAGAACCTCAAAACGCATCATATAAAACAAATCCTTTTGAAATAATTCCACACAAAAACGGTATAGACTTTGATATAGAGGAAGCAAGAACCTTATTAAAAGAAGATAAAGAAGAATATTCTATTAAACTAAAAATAACAAAACCAAAAGTATTAACAAATGAAATTGGAGAAGAAGCTTTCCCAGACTTACTAAGCTCTTTTTCAACAAAATATGATGAAACAAACAGACCAAGATCAAACAATTTAAAACTAGCTATGTCAAAATTGAATGGTGTTGTAGTAATGCCAGGAGAAACTTGTTCATATAATAAAACATTAGGAAAAAGAACTGCACAAGATGGATATCAGTATGCGAATGGATTTGCAGCTGGAAAAGTTGTTCCAATGCTTGCAGGAGGTATTTGCCAAATTTCGTCAACATTATATGATGCTGTACTATATGCAAATTTAGATATAGTTGAGAGACACAACCATATGTTTCAAGCAACATATGTAGAACCAGGGAAAGATGCAACAGTTGTATATGGTTCATTAGATTTTAAATTTAAAAATACTAGAAACTATCCTATAATGCTAAAAACAAAATGTGGAGGTGGATTAGCAGAGATTAAAGTATTTGGAATAAAAGAAGAGGTAGAATACGAAGTTGAACTAATAACAAAAGTATTAAATTATACTTCATATAGTGTAGTATATGAAGAAGATAGCAGTCTTGCACCAGGAAAGGAAAGAGTTTCTCAATATGGATTACAAGGATGCAAGAGTATAACATATAGAATAAGAAAACTAAATGGTCAAGAGGTATCTAGAGAAACACTGTCAACAGATACATATAGTCCATTGAGCAAAATAATAAAAAGAGGTCCTGTAAGTCAACAAACTGTAGCTACACCAGAACCAACACCGGTTCCAACACCAGAACCAACACCGGTTCCAACACCAGAACCAGAACCAACACCGACTCCAGAGCCAGAGCCAGAGCCAACGCCAACACCAGAGCCAGAGCCAGAACCAACACCTGCTCCAACACCAGAAACATAAAATGCAGTAAAATTTAGAAAGGATACAGAATGGAAGCAATAACATATGAATTAAAACATATATGTAAACAAACAGGAGCGAGAAGAGGAGTAATCCATACTCCTCATGGAGATGTTGAAACTCCAGTGTTTATGCCAGTAGGGACCCAAGCTACTGTAAAATCTATGACACCTGAGGAATTAAAAAAAGAAGTTAAGGCACAAATCATTTTATCAAACACTTATCATCTATATTTAAGACCAGGAAACAAACTTATAAAAGAAGCTGGTGGACTCCACAAATTCATGAATTGGGATAGAGCAATACTTACAGATAGTGGACGGATTTCAAGTATTCAGTTTAGGTGATTTAAGAAGAATAACAGAAGAAGGAGTAGAATTTAAATCTCACTTAGATGGCAGTAAACACTTTTTATCACCAGAAAATGTAATGGAAATACAAAATGATTTAGGTTCAGATATAATGATGGCATTTGACGAATGTGTTCAATATCCTGCAGAATATGATTATACAAAAAAATCTATGGAAAGAACTACTAGATGGGCAGTACGATGCAAGGAGGCACATAAAAACATAGAAAAACAGGGATTGTTTGGAATAGTTCAAGGTGGAATGTATAAAGACTTAAGAGAAAAGTCAGCAAAGGATCTAGTGGAAATAAATTTTCCAGGATATGCAGTAGGTGGATTAAGCGTAGGAGAACCTAAAGAATTAATGTGTGATATCTTACAATTTACAACTCAATTTTTACCAGAGGACAAGCCACGATATTTAATGGGAGTAGGAACACCAGATTATTTGATAGAAGCAGCTTTAAGAGGAATAGATATGTGCGACTGTGTATTACCAACACGAATTGCAAGAAATGGAACAGCTTTAACATCACATGGAAAGGTAGTAATAAGAAATGCCACATATGAAAAAGATTGGAATAAACTAGATGAAGAATGTGATTGTTATACTTGTAAGAACTATACTAGGGCATATATAAGACATTTAGTCAAAACAAATGAAATACTTGGAATTAGATTGCTCTCAATACATAATCTAAGATTTTTGGTAAGATTGATGGAACAAGTAAGGGAAGCAATAGAAAATGATAATTTATTTAAATTTAGAAACGAATTTTATAAAAAATACGGATATGAAACCAAAGATTAATCGGTTCATACTAAAGAAAGGATGTTTTAATATGGATTTGTTAAACGAAAACCACGCTCAAGAACAAAAACCAATAAAAGGAAAAAAAACAGTATTAACTTTATTGATACTCTCAATAGTTTTTGCTATTTTAATAATTGCCGTAATGATATTTATAAGTGCCAATAAAGAAAAAAAGGATATTATTATAGTAAATGGCCAATCACAAGAAATTAAAGGAGATTTTATTGTTGCAGATACAAACAACACAAAATATATATCATTAAAACAACTAGCAGACTTAGTAGGCTACAGATATGACAATAGCGAATACAAAAACTATGGATATGACACAACAAAATGCCATATAAAAGATGGAACATTAATATCAGGCTTTGAGCTAGACAGTAACAAAATATATAAGTATGAAGAAGGAACCAATCTAGACTATCAATATTATACTTTAAAATATAATATAATGACATATAAAGATCAAATGTATATTGCCTTAGCAGATTTACAGACAGCTTTAAATATATACTGTACAACAGATCAAAATAATAATATTACAATAAGTACAATAGAATATTTATCTTTAGAATATCAAAAAGAATTAAAAACTCTTGGATATGATGTTACAACAGAGCCAAATAATCAAAAAGCATTAGCATATGGTTGGATAATTGCAAATAAAAGTGGTGCATGGACTGTTTTAAATACAAATTTTGAAGAGATATTAGGTTCGACATATGCTAGTATATATTTTGATGAATACAATAAAAACTATATAGTATCAAATAATAATGGACAATATGGAATTATATCAAATACAGGCAGTATAGAAAAAAATTTAAAATATGATAATTTAGAAATATTAAATTATCAAAATATGCTTTATAAAGTAGAAAACAATAATAAATATGGAATCATAAGAAAAGACGGCTCATCACTTACAAATGGTATAATATATGATCAGATAGGATATGAAGCAGAGCCATCTAACAAAATATTATATACTCTAATAATACCAGCATTAGATGAAGAAACACCAGAAACCATTGTAGTAAAACAAAATGGAAAATATGGATTAATATCATTAAAAACAGGAGAAACTTTTTTGCCTTGTGACCATCTAGATAAATTATATTCAATTGATGATTTAGGAGTTACATATTACAAAATTGAAGTTGAAAAACAAACTTTAGATTTATTGGAATACTTAAAAATAAGAGAAATGAATATAGTTTACAACCCTTAACAAATAAGAAAGGTCATTTGCTTAAGAAATCCTTCGAAGCAAATGAAATAAAAAGAAACCTTCCGAAAAGGAGGTTTCTTTTTGTTTGAGCTACATATTCTGTTCGCCTGGTAAAAAATAATCAACAATACCATAAATAATAGCACCAATAATTGCAGACATCCAAGATATACTATAACCTGCAACAAAATATTGAGTAACATAAAGTACTAAAACTGAAAGAACGAATCCTACAAAACCTTTACCAAAAGGACTGGCCTGTATCCCAGTAAACTTAGAAACTAAATAATCAATTATTGTAAGAACTACTGCTGCAACAGCCAAAGACCAAAAATTAGAAATTTGGAAGCCAGGTGTAAAAAAAGCAGTAATTGCTAAAACTATAGCTGCAGTAATAAGTCTACCAACTATTTGCCAAGCTGTACTAGTACCATTTGATGTTTGAACATTTTGATTGTTATTTGACATTTACTAAAACCTCCTAACTTTAAATATATATATTTAATTTTGCTTTGATTTTTAGGCTTCGTATATATTATTTTCAATTAATTAATATTTATTCACAAAAATTCTTGTATATTTTCAAAATTTTTGCAAAAAATTAAATCATAGAAACTTTGTAGGTAATAAAAAGGAGAGAAAAGTGTTAAATACATTTGTAAGAGTTAGTATAATTTACATATTTGTATTAATTGTAATGAGATTAATGGGAAAACGTGAAATAAGTCAAATGCAACCATCTGAGTTAGTAATAGCAATAATGATAGCAGATTTAGCTTCAGTACCAATGGCAGACACAGGCATACCAATTTTTAATGGTATAATACCAATCTTCGCTTTATTATTATTCCAATTAATTATATCAATTATTAACTTAAAGAGTATTCAATTAAGAAAAATAATTTGTGGCAAACCTAGAATGTTAATATATAGGGGGAAAATAGATGAAAGAGCATTGAAAAAGGAAAAAATAACAATAAATGAATTACAAGAAAGACTAAGACAAATCAATATATTTACAATAGGAGATGTTGAATATGCAATACTAGAAACAAGTGGTCAAATAAGTGTCATACAAAAACCAGAAAAAAGAAATACTATTCCAGAGGACTTTAATATTATTCCAACTTATGAAGGAATTCCATATGATTTAATAATAGATGGGAAAGTAATGTACGATAATTTGAAAAAGATAGGAAAAGATGAAAAATGGCTCAAGAAAGAAGTTGAAAAATTCAAAATAAAGCCTGAAGATGCATTAATAGTTACATTTGATGGCAAAGGACAAATTTTCTGTCAAGAAAAAGAAAGGAAAGTAAAATGAGAGATGCAATAATAATAATTAGCATAATAGCAATTATAGTAATAGGAGATATATGTATGCAAGCATATTTAAATAAAACCACAATTGAAATAGCACAAGACTTACAAAATTTAAAACAAAACACAATATTAGCTAAAAAAGATAATGAAAGAAGCAATATAAAAAAAGAAGTAAATGAAATAGAAAAAAAATGGACCGAAATAAATAAAATATGGTCCACAATAGTAGTACATCAAGAATTGGATAATATAGAACAAGCTATAATAAAAGCAAAATCTAGCATAGAAGAAGGAGAATTGCCCGATGCTTTGCAAGAAATAGAAACAACAATTTTTTTTGTAGAACATGTAAAACAAAGAGAAAAGCTAAGTTTGAAAAATATATTTTAAAAAAATATAAAAAATATTTCATTTTTTATGAAAATTATGATAAAATAGTACAAAAGAAAAAAGGAGAAGAATATGGAAGAAATAAATAAACAAAACCTACCAGAGCATATAGCAATAATTATGGATGGAAATAGACGTTGGGCAAAACAAAGAGGATTAACAACAAAGGATGGGCATAAAGCAGGATCAAAAAACTTAGAAACAATTGCAACTTTCTGTAACGAAATAGGGATAAAATATCTAACAGTATATGCATTTTCAACAGAAAACTGGAAAAGAAGCCAAGAAGAAGTTTCAGCTTTGATGTTTATCCTAAAAGCAAATTTAGATTCAATGCTTAGAAAAATGGATTTAAAAAATATAAAGATAAGAGTAATTGGAGAGAAAGAAAACATTCCAAAAGATATAGAGAAAAAAATAAATAAATTAGTGGAAAAAACAAAAAACAATACAGGTTTAGTATTAAATATTGCCTTTAATTATGGAGGAAGAGCAGAACTAGTTCATGCAGTAAAAAACATTGCACAAAATGTTAAGAACGGTAAAATAGATATCAAAGATATTGATGAAAAAATGATATCAGATAATATATATACAGCAAGCCAACCTGATCCAGACTTGATGATAAGAACAAGCAATGAATTAAGAACAAGCAATTTCTTACCATGGCAACTTACATATTCGGAATTTTATTTCCCAGAGAAACATTGGCCAGAATTTGGGAAAGAAGATTTAATAGAGGCAATAAAAGTATATCAGAAAAGAAATAGAAGATTTGGCGGACGCCCAGATGAGGTGAAAAAATGATAAATGTCAAGAGAATTATATCAGGGATAGTACTATTATTAGTTGTAGCACTAATATTGCTATTCGGAAATACAACTATTGTAAGTATAGCAATATCAGCAGTAGCACTAATTACAATAAATGAATATTTCAATAGTTTTAAAAATGAGTATAACATAGAAAAATGGGTAGGAAACATAGTAGCAATTCTACTAGCCTTTGTAAATATCTTACCGAAGGAAGTTCTAATACTGATATTTCCAAGTGCAATAGCTGTACTATTTATAAAAGTTATAATTACACGGAATGAAAACAAACTTCGTAGACATTGCAATATCCGGATTTGGAATAATATATATTATTGGATTTATTATGTTCATACCACTTTTGTATGCTACAGAAAACGGAAAATTTTTAATATGGTATTTAGCAATAGCTGCATGGGGAACTGATACTTGTGCGTATTCAGTAGGAACACGATTAGGAAAGCATAAGCTAACAACAATAAGTCCTAAAAAATCAATTGAAGGAAGTATTGGTGGAATCATAGGGGCAGTAATTATTTCACTAATTTATACATATATTATAAATAGAACAGGAAGAATAGAAATACAATATCTAGCAATATCAGGAATTAGTATATTGTTAAGCATATTATCACAAATAGGAGATTTAGCAGCTTCAAGTATTAAAAGATACAATAAAATAAAAGACTTTGGTGAATTAATACCAGGGCATGGCGGAATGCTAGATAGAATTGATAGTATTTTGTTTATTGCACCTTTTGCATATTTCTTATTGACACTATTATAAAATTAAAATTCACTAAATTATATGCTTTTACAATTAGCTAATTATTATAATAAAAAGGGGAAAAAATGATTATAGGATTTTTAAAAATTGCAATTTTATTAGGCTTTTTAATATTTATACATGAACTTGGCCATTTTCTAGTAGCAAAATTATTCAATGTTAAAATAAAACAATTTGCGATAGGATTTGGTCCAACAATTTGGAAGAAGCAAGGAAAAGAAACTTCATACGAACTAAAATTAATCCCAATGGGCGGATTTGTGAATATGCTAGGAGAAGAAGAACCAGTAGAGGATGAAAGAGCATATAATAAAAAGAGCATACCAAAGAGAATATGTATACTGCTAGCAGGAGGAATTGTAAATATTATTTTTGGATTAATTATTTGTAGCATAATAGCAACAACTATATTAGGACTAAAAGAGGGACTTATTTTTACAGGAGAATTTTTAAAAGCAACATTTCAGGGAATAGTAGAGCTATTTACAGGAAAAGTAAAAACAGAGCAATTAGTTGGAGTAGTAGGAATATCAGACATGGTAATAGAAACAAATGGATTTAAAGAATTTGTATATATGTTGGCAATAATATCAGTATCTCTAGGTGTTACAAATTTACTACCTTTTCCACCATTAGATGGTGGGAAAATACTCTTACTATTTATAGAAGCAATACGTAAAAAACCACTAAATCAAAATACAGAAATGAGTATACAAATGCTAGGATTTATTTTTCTAATAGGATTATCAATATTTGTAACTTATAATGACATAGCTAGAATAATTTAAAACAATCAAAATTGTACAAATTGAACAAGAAAATCAATAAAAACGAAAAATCTGCCATTGGCAACCCATTGGCACCCATAAAAACCGGAATATTCTAAAAAAAGCTTGATTTTCCAAGCAAGGTATGATAAAATTAAAAGGCTGCAAAGAGCGGCCTTTTAAAATAGACCGCTTTAACCTTACTCATACTAATTAGGACGGTATGGGTTATAAACCAAGAGGGAGGTGGAAATAATGAATAAATACGAAAGTGTTGTCATTGTTAATCCAAATTTAGAGGAAGAAAGCATTAAAAACCTAATTAAAAAATTCTCTGATTTAATTAATACTGACGGTAATATTATATCTGTAGAAGAAATTGGAAAAAGAAGATTAGCATATGAAATAAAAAAACAAAAAGAAGGCTTCTACATTGTAATTAAATTTGAAGCAAAACCAGAATTAATAGCTGAACTTGAAAGAAATTACAGAATAACAGATGAAGTTATGAAATTTATAGTAGTAAAAGAAGAAAAATAAATCTGTAATTTAAGGAGGAATAATTCATGAACAAAGTCATTTTAATGGGACGTTTAACAAGAGATCCAGAAGTCAGATATACAAGTAATACAAATACCTTGGTAGCAAGTTTTCCTTTAGCAGTAAATAGAAGATTCGCAAAACCAGGGGAAGAAAGACAAGCAGATTTTATAAATATAGTAGCTTGGAATAAGACAGGAGAGTTCTGTAGTAAATGGTTTAAGAAAGGTCAACAAGTTGGAGTTATTGGTAGAATTCAAACAAGAAACTGGGAAGATGAAAATAAAGTAAAACACTACATAACAGAAGTAATTGCTGAAGAAGCTTATTTTGCAGATACAAAGAGAGACAATGCAAATGTAGGAGCAGAAGGATTTGAAAATACTTTTGGAACTACAGCTTCAGAAACATCAGAATTTTCAGTACAATCAGATGATGATTTACCATTCTAAAGATAGAGAGGAGGAGATATAAATGTCAGATAGAAAATCAAACAATAAGAATAATAAGAAAAAAAGATATAATGGAAAAGAAGATGAAGAATTTAATCCAAAATTTAGAAAACCAAGAAAAAAAGTATGCACAATGTGTGCAAATAAAGAATTAGTATTAGATTATAAAAACTATGATCAAATGAAAAAATTCATAAATGAAAAAGGGAAGATTTTACCAAGAAGAGCAACAGGTGCTTGTGCAAAACATCAAAGAGAAATAACAACAGCTGTAAAAAGAGCAAGACATATTGCAATTCTACCTTATACACAAGGGTAATTTTAAAATTAAAAGAGTAGCACTTAGGTGTTGCTCTTTTTTCACGCTTATTCTGTGTATTGAATATAATATAACTAGATAAGTTTGTAGGAGGAATATGCGTGAGAGAATTACTAAAGATTAAAAATGTGTCAAAAATATACCAAGCTAAAAATGGAGAGATTGAAGCTATAAAAGATATAAGTTTCTCAGTAGAACAAGGAGAATTTGTAAGTATAATAGGACCTAGTGGATGTGGCAAATCAACTCTTTTATCAATAATTGCAGGGCTAGAGGAGAAAAACAAAGGAACTCTCTACATAGATGGAGAAGAAAACAATGGTATATCTCCCAAAATAGGATATATGCTACAAAAAGATAGCTTGCTAGAATGGAGAAGTATATATAAAAATGTTATATTAGGATTAGAAATTAGAAAAATAAATACAGAAGAAAATAGGAGATATGTAGAAGAACTCTTAAAAAAATACCATCTATATGAATTTAAAGACAAATATCCATCTCAATTATCAGGAGGAATGAGACAAAGAGTTGCACTAATTCGAACTTTAGCAGTAAAACCAAAAATCCTGCTATTAGATGAAGCATTTTCTGCATTAGATTATCAAACAAGAATAATGGTTACAAAAGATATATATGAAATAATTAAGAATGAAAATGTAACAACACTAATGGTTACACACGATATTTCAGAAGCCATAAGCATGTCAGACAGAATAATAGTATTAACAGAGAGACCAGCTACAGTAAAAACAATTCATAACATAAACTTTGAAATAGAAAATAGAAATCCATTAAGTGTTAGAGAAAGTCCTAAATTCAGCAAATATTTTGACACCATTTGGAAGGAGTTAGATGTAAATGCATAAGGAAAGCATCTCAAAGGACAGAAAAAAATATCTAAAAAAAATATGGACAAAAAAGATATCAATCTTGCTAACTCAAATAGGAATAGTAATTGCTTTTATTACAATATGGGAAATATGTGCAAACAAAGGAATGATTGACAGCTTTATAACAAGTCAACCAAGTAGAATATTAAAAACTTTTATAAATTTATCTGAAAACAAACTATTAATGCATCTTGGCATAACCTGTGAAGAAACACTTATAGGATTCTTCCTAGGAGTAATAATGGGAACAATCATAGCAATATTTTTGTGGTGGTCAGACTTTCTAAGCAAAGTTTCAGAACCGTTTTTAGTTGTGTTAAACAGTCTACCCAAAGTTGCATTAGGACCAATAATCATTATATGGGTTCGGTGCAGGTAAACGGAGCTATAATAACTATGGGTTTAGCAATTTCGCTTATTGTAACCATAATGGAAATATTAAACGGATTTTTAGATACAGACAAAGAAAAGATAAAAATGGCACAAACTTTTAATTGTACTAAACTTCAACTATTGACAAAAATTGTAATTCCTGCAAATATTTCTACATTTATAAATTCTTTAAAAATAAATATAGGCTTATCATTAGTAGGAGTTATTACAGGTGAGTTTTTAGTATCAAAAGCAGGCTTGGGATACTTAATAGTTTATGGAGGCCAAGTATTTAAACTCGATTTAGTAATGACAGGAGTAATAATCTTGGCACTTGTTGCAACCATATTATATGGTTCAGTAGTTTTACTAGAAAGACTACTTTCAAAATCACACAAATTTATATAGGAGGAGACAAATTGAAAAAATGTATAATCATAGCAATAATAATTGCTGCAATAGCTGGCATAATAACTTCTGTTATTGTAATCAGTAATAAAAATAGCATACAGAAGCAAAAAGGAATAACTACTGTAAGAGTTAATGAAGTTACACGATCTGTATTTTATTCTCCACAATATGTAGCAATAGCTTTAGGATATTTTGAAGAAAAAGGCATAAACGTGGAGTTGACAACTGGTCAAGGAGCTGATAAGGTAATGACAGCAGTTTTAGCAGGTCAAAGTGATATAGGATTTGCCGGTCCAGAGGCTTCAATCTATGTATACAACGAAGGAAAAGAGGATCATACACAGGTGTTTGCACAACTTACAAAAAGAGATGGATCATTTTTGGTAGCAAGGAACAAACCAGAAAAATTTGATTGGCAACAACTAAAAGGAACAACCATAATACCAGGTAGAAAAGGTGGAGTTCCATATATGACATTTGAATATGTATTAAAACAAAAAGGATTAGACACATCAAAAGATCTAGTATTAGATGATAGCATAAGCTTCGACTTAATGGCAGGAGCCTTTGCAGGAGGAAATGCAGAATATGTGACATTATTTGAACCTACCGCATCAATGACAGAAAGTCAAGGAGCAGGATATATTGTAGCATCAGTAGGAAAAGAAGCAGGAGAAATTCCATATACAGCATACTTTGCAAAAAAAAGCTATATAACAAACAATGAAGAATTAATACAAAACTTTACAAATGCAATTTATAAAGGTCAAAAATGGACTGAAGAACACTCTGCGGCTGAAATCGCAGAATTAATAAAAGATTTTTTCCCAAGCACAGAAATAGAAATGCTAGAAAGTTCAATACAAAGATATAAAGACATAGATGCATGGAATCAAACACCAATATTAACAGAAGAAGCATTTAATAAATTACAAGATGTAATGGAAGAAGCCGGAGAATTAGAAAAAAGAGCAGACTATCCAAAAGTAATAAATAATAAATACGCAGAAAAAGCAGTAAAAGATAATTAAGTAAAAAAAATCATATCTCGAAAGAGGTATGATTTTTTTTACGAATAGAAAATAAAAATATTTTAATTAAAAATTAAATTTTCCTGTTCCATTTTCTACAAAATATGATATAATAACCCCAAGTGATCAAGAGAAAAGAGGGAACATAAAAAAGATGCAAAAGGCTATAAAGGACGTATTTCAAGATTATAAAAAAGATAGTAACATTTTAGAAGCAAAAATTCAAAAAATGGATTTATATAAAAAAAGTAATAAACTAGAGGTAAAAATATTTAGTCAAAATCAGCTAAAAGTTGAAGAATTAGCTGATTTTGAAACATATTTATCAACAAGATTTAATTTGCAAACAATAATTATAGATGTGGAATATCCTGAAATAAAACTAGTACATACACTAGAAGAGGACTGGCAGAAAATTGTAAAATATATATCATCTAAGTTTCCAATTATAAAAGCTATCTTAAAAGGGAGCACTATTCAATTAGATAATAACAATGCTATAATTAATTTAAAAAGCAAAAGTTCAGAATTTTTACATGCATATTCAATAGACAATGTTTTAGAAAAATTATTTATGAATGTTTATGGCAGAAAATATAAAGTTACATATGAAGAAAATATTACAGAGGATGAAATTAAAGAGCAGAAGCACCTATTAGAAGAAATACAAGACAATGTATGCAAAACAATAGTAAATAATTTGAACTTTATCGCAGAAGAAAATAAAAAAATCAAAAAAAACCAAAACCAAGAAGTAAAGGACATAGAAGAACAAAAAGAGAATACACCACTAATATTAGGAAGAAGTGCAAATATTAAAGAACAAATTGTAAAAATAAAAGACCTAACCTCTGATTATGGAAAAGTAGCTATTCAAGGCAAAATTATAAGAACAGATTCAAGAGAATTAAAAAACGGCAAGACTTTAATAATGTTCGATGTATATGATGGTACAAGTACAATAACTTGTAAAGCTTTTATAGAACCTGAAAAAGTTTCTAAAGTTATGGAAAGAATAAAGCCAAAAATAAGAGTAAAACTTCAAGGAAATGCCTCATATGATAACTTTGCAAAGGAATTAGGGGTAATAGCAAATATAATAATAGAATTACCTCAACAGACAGAAGCCACAAGACAAGACAATAGCATAACAAAACGTGTAGAATTGCATTTACACACTCAGATGAGCCAAATGGATGCAATTACACCTGCAAAAGAATTGATAAAAAGAGCTACATCTTGGGGAATGAAATCAATTGCAATCACAGACCACGGTGTTGTACAAGCATTCCCAGAAGCAAAACATGCTGTAGATGACTTAGGTCTAGATATAAAGGTTTTATATGGAGTAGAAGCATATTTTGTACCAGATGAGGAAATACCAGAAGGAGAAGATGGCTGGAAGAAAACAAAACCATATCATGCAATAATACTAACACAAACTCAAAAGGGACTAAGAAATTTATATGAATTAATATCAGTATCACACATTCAATATTATCACAAAAGACCAAGAATATTGCAAAGTGTATTTAACAAATATAGAGAAGGTTTAATCTTAGGAAGTGCCTGTGAACAAGGAGAGCTATATAAAGCAATATTAAATAACAAGCCAGAGGAAAAAATAGAGCAAATTGTTAAATATTATGACTACTTAGAAATACAACCACTAGGTAATGATGAATTTATGATACGAGATGGAATAGTACCAGATAAAGAAGCTTTAAAAAATATTAATAGAAAAATTGTAGAATTAGGAGAAAAATTTGGAAAGCTAGTAGTTGCGACATGTGATGTCCATTTTATGGATCCACAAGATGAAGTATATAGAAGAATTCTAATGGCAGGACAAGGATTTTCTGATTGTGACAACCAAGCACCACTATATTTCAGGACAACAGAGGAAATGCTACAAGAGTTTGAATATTTAGGAGCAGAAAAAGCATATGAAGTAGTTGTAACAAATACAAATAAAATAGCAGATTTATGTGAAGAAGTCTGCCCGATTTCAAAAGAAAAATGTCCTCCGGTAATACCAGGTGCAGAAGAAGAAATAAAGGAAACATGTGAAAACAAAGCAAAAGAACTATATGGAAATCCACTACCAGAAATAGTTCAAGCAAGATTAAACAAAGAGTTAGATTCAATTATAAAAAATGGTTTTTCAACATTATATATAATTGCACAAAGACTAGTGCAAAAATCAAACGAAGATGGATATTTAGTCGGCTCAAGGGGATCAGTAGGTTCATCATTTGTAGCAAACATGCTTGGAATAACAGAGGTTAATTCCCTCCCACCACACTATAGATGCCCAAAATGTAAGTATTCAGACTTTACTGATTATGGAATAAAAAATGGAGTAGATTTACCAGATAAGATATGTCCAAAATGTGGAGAAAAACTTTGTAAGGATGGAATGGACATCCCATTTGAGACATTTTTAGGATTTAATGGAGATAAAGAGCCTGATATTGACTTAAACTTTTCCGGAGAGTATCAAGGAAAAATTCATAGATATGCAGAAGTAATTTTTGGAAAAGGAAAAACCTTCAAAGCTGGGACAGTAGGAACAATGGCAGAAAAAACAGCCTTTGGATATGTAAAAAAATATTATGAAGAAAGAAATATACCTATAACAAATGCAGAAATATCAAGATTAGTAGATGGTTGTGTTGGAGTCAAAAGAACAACAGGACAACATCCAGGAGGAATAATAGTTGTACCACATGGTAGAGAAATTTATGAATTTTGCCCAGTACAACATCCAGCAGATGACCCAAATTCAGATATAATAACAACACATTTTGACTATCACTCAATAGACAAAAACTTATTAAAATTAGACATGTTAGGACATGACGATCCAACAGTAATCAGAATGTTACAAGATTTAACTGGAATAGACCCAAAGACAATACCACTTGATGATAAAGAAACAATGTCTTTATTTAGCTCAACAAAAGCATTAGGAGTAACACCAGAACAAATAAACTCACAAGTTGGTTCATTTGGAGTTCCAGAATTTGGTACCAAATTTGTACGAGATATGCTTGTAGATACAAAACCAACAACATTTGAAGAATTAATAAGAATATCAGGAGTATCACATGGTACGGACGTATGGCTAAATAATGCACAAGACTTAATAAAACAAGGAATTGCAACACTAAGTGAGGCAATATGCACAAGGGACGACATCATGACATATCTAATAAAACAAGGACTGCCAGCAGATAAAGCATTCAAAATAATGGAAAGCGTACGTAAAGGAAAAGGGCTAAAACCAGAACAAGAAGAATTAATGAGAGAATTTAATGTTCCGGATTGGTATATAGCTTCTTGTAAAAAAATAAAATACATGTTTCCAAAAGCACATGCAGTAGCATATGTAACAATGGCATTTAGAATAGCTTGGTTCAAAGTGCATTATCCACTTGCATACTATGCAACCTTTTTTTCAATAAGAGCAGACGAATTTGATAGTGAGTTTATGATATATGGAAAAGAAAAAGTAAAAGCAAAAATGAGAGAAATAGAGATGATGGGAAACAATGGTACGCAAAAAGATAAAGGAATGTATACTATTTTGGAAATAGTGCTAGAAATGTACGAAAGAGGTTTTAAGTTTTTACCGATAGATTTATATAAATCACATAGCTCAAAATTCAAAATTGAAGATGGAAAATTAAGACCACCATTATCAAGCATAGCAGGACTCGGAGGAATTGCGGCAGACAATATATATACAGCAGCACAAAAAGAAGGAAAATTCATGTGCATAGATGATTTGCAATTCAAAGCAAAAATAGGAAAATCAACGACAGAACTACTCGCAAAATTTGGTTGCTTAGACCGGAATGAGCCAAAGTAATCAAATAAGTTTATTCGGATAAAATGTCAAAAATTGGGACAGTCCCAATTTTTGACATTTTTTGGGACTGTCCCAAAAAAGGACAAAGAAATCATTGATTTTTTGGTATAAATTATGTATAATGTTATGGGAGATGTAAAATTTTAGGGAGATAAATATTTAAATAAAGGAGTGTTTTATGCCTAGAATTGCTAGAAAATGCCTAGAAACATCTTTCTTTCATGTTATTGTGCAAGGAGTTAACAAGGATTTTATATTTTATAAGAATGAATATATTGAAGATTATATTTCTTTAATCAAAAAATATAAAGAAGAATTTGATATAGAAATTTTGGCTTATTGTATTATGAGTAATCATGCCCATTTATTGATTTTTACAGAAAAGATTGATATACTATCATCATTTATGCATTTAATAAATTCATTGTATGCGCAAAAATATAATAGAACAGAAAACAGAGTAGGGCATGTCTTTAGAAATAGATATTTAAGTGAACCAATATATTCAGAAAAATACTTGGTAAACTGTATAAATTACATTCATAGAAATCCTGTTAAAGCAGGGATTGTAAAAAATTGCAACGAGTACAAATATTCTACATATAATGATTATGCAAACTGCACAGGCTTTGCAAATAGTAAAATATTAAATAAAATAATAGGAAAAGAAAACTATAAACAATTATTAAAAATAGAAGAAGATAATATGATTTTTTGGGATATTGATATAACAAATGAGCAAATTATTGAACAAGTAATATGTAGATTCGAAAAGCAAGAGAACAAAAAATTAGAGGAAATTTTGCAAGAGAAAGAAATAGCAAGAAGAATGATAAATATGTTGAAATATGAATATGGAATAACATATAAAGAGATGCAAAAGAAATTTAATATAAGTGACAGAAAGATGGAAAAATTAAAATATTAAGACATCCAATTTAGGGACAGTCCCAAAAAATGTCGGGAAATGGGACTGTCCCAGAAAAGGACGGAAAGGAAAATTATGAAAATAGGAATAGTAGGCTTACCAAATGTAGGAAAAAGTACAATGTTTAATAGTATTACAAAAGCAGGAGCAGAATGTGCAAATTATCCATTTTGCACAATAGAACCAAATGTAGGAATGGTAGCAGTTCCAGATGAAAGGTTAGACAAATTAACTGAAATGTATCACCCACAAAAAACGACACATGCAGTAATTGAGTTTGTTGATATCGCTGGTTTGGTAAAAGGTGCAAGTAAAGGTGAAGGACTTGGAAATAAATTTTTATCACATATAAGGGAAGTAGATGCAATTGCTGAAGTCGTAAGATGCTTTGAAGATGAAAATATAGTTCATGTTGATGGAAACATTAATCCAAAAAGAGATATAGAAACAATAAACTTGGAACTAATTTTTGCAGATATGGAGACAATTGAAAAAAGGCTAGATAGAGCAACTAAAATGCTTAAAGCAGACAAAAAATATCAAGTGGAAATAGATGCATTAAAAAAAATCAAAGACTTGTTAGAAGCAGGAAAACCAGCAAGAACAGTAGAACTCACAGATGAAGAAAAAGAGATGACAAAAGATTTATTCCTTTTAACTTCGAAGCCAATTATCTATATAGCAAATGTTGAGGAAGAACAATTAGCAGATGTCGAAAATGATGAAAATGTTAAAAAAGTTAAAGAAATTGCAAAAGAGGAACACACAAAATGCATTCCACTTTGTGCAAAAATAGAAGAAGAATTAAGTGCTCTAGAAGAAAATGACAAATCAGAAATGCTAGAAGCCCTTGGCTTAAAGGAGTCTGGATTAGACACCGTAATAAGAGAAAGCTACGACTTACTAGGACTAATGTCCTTTTTAACAGCTGGGGAGCCAGAGGTAAGAGCATGGACAATAAAAAAAGGTACTAAAGCTCCAGAAGCAGCAGGTAAAATTCATTCAGACATACAGAGAGGATTTATAAAAGCAGAAATAGTATCATTTGAAGATTTAATTAGAGAAGGTTCAATGATAGCAGCTAAAGAAAAGGGACTAGTACGTTCAGAGGGAAAAGAATACATTATGCAAGATGGAGATATTGTGTTATTTAAATTTAATGTGTAAAATTAAAAATGGATGGAGTTATTAAAAAGTATGAAAAGTTTAATTATACTAATTAATAAAATAATATACATTATTGGCAAGTGTGTGAAAAAGGGAAGTAGCTTGCCAGGAAAAATTGCGTTAAAACTAGACAAAAATATTCTCAATAAAGTAAAATTACCAGAGAACATAATTATGGTAACAGGTAGTAATGGAAAAACATCAACAACAGAGCTAATATGTAGGGTTTTAAAAGAAAATGGATATAATGTAGGAACAAATAAAGAAGGCTCAAACCAAACTGAAGGAGTTACTACAATGATTCTTAATGCGTGTAATTTAAGGGGACAAGTCAAAAAAGATGTATTAGTTATAGAAAGTGACGAACGTTATTTAAAAAACACTACAAAGTATATAAAACCTAAATATTTAGTTGTAACGAATTTATATAGAGACCAAATGACGAGAAATGGTCATCCAGAATTTATTTATGATAAAATAAAAGAAGCGATTACAGATGATATACATTTAATACTAAATAGTAACGATCCATTATCATCGCTATATGGATATAAAAGAGATAAGGTAACATATTTTGGAATAGAAAAAAACGAACTTGATACTACAGAAAATACATCAGTATATAATGACTGTAAATACTGCCCAAACTGTAAAAACATATTAGAATATGAATACTATCATTTTGGACATATAGGAAAATTTGAATGTGAAAAATGTGGACACAAAACACAGGAATCAGACTATACAATTACGAATATAGACTTACAAACAGGGAAAATTGTAATTAATAGTCAATATCAAATAGAAATGAATTTGAAAAGCACATATAATGCATACAATTTACTAACCTCTTTTGCAGTAGCTAGTTTAATTGGAGTAAAAGGAGAAAACATAGCTAAAAGTTTAAATGATTATGTACTACAAAATGACAGAGTACAAACCTTTGAACTAAATAATAAAGAAGGAATGTTATTAACATCAAAGCATGAAAATTCAATTTCATATGACCAATCATTACAATATATTGTAAAAGAAAATAAACCTTGTACAGTTGTTATAATTGTTGATGCTGTTAGTAGGAAATATTTCACAAGTGAGACCTCTTGGTTATGGGATATTGATTTTGAACTATTAAATGCAAAATGCGTAAAGAAAATAATACTAGCAGGCAAATATGCACATGACTTAGCAATAAGATTCAAGTATACAGATATAGATAAAAGCATAATAGAAAAAGAATTAGACCTAGACAAAATGATGGAAAAGGTAAAACAAACAAGTGAAAAAAATATATATGTTGTAACATGCTTTTCAGATAGAATGAAATTCATGGATAGGAGATAGAAGATGGAGATCAAACTATTACATTTATATTATGATATAATGAATTTGTATGGAGAATATGGGAACATCAAGATATTAGAAGAACACCTAAAAGATCAAGGATATACTGTTATAGTAGATAAAAAAACTCTAGGAGAAGAGAAAAACTTAGAAGAATATGATTTTATTTATATGGGATGTGGGACAGAAAGAAATCAAATGTGTATAATGCAGGATTTCAAAAAAGAAAAGGAAAAACTAAGCAAACTAATAGAACAAGAAAAAAACATAATGCTAACAGGCAACAGTTATGAAATTCTAGGTAAAAAACTTAATAGAGAAGATGCACTAGGAATTTTTAACTTTGAAGCAAAAAACACTCAGAAAAGAACAACCGAAGATGTTATCTGCACAAGCAATTTACTAAAAAATAAAGTAGTTGGTTTTATCAATAATATGAGTGAAATAACTAACCTTGAAAACTCACTATTTGATATTGAATGGGGAATAGAAGATAAAAAAGAAGGGATATCATATAAAAACTTAATAGGAACACACATAATAGGGCCAATACTTATAAGAAATCCAGAATTATTAAAATTGCTAATAAACAGAATATGTACCCAAAAAGATGAAAACTTTAAATATAAAGATATAACATATGAAGATGAAGAGGAAGGATATGAATTAGTACTAAAGGAACTAGAAACGAGAAAAAACAAAAATGATAGGAGATAATAATGGGGTTGTTAAAATTTGCTTTAGTAGGTAACTACAAAGATTATTATAAAAAACTAAAAGAACTGTCAAAAACAAATGGTAAGTCACCAAGACTTATGTTTATTGATACAGCAATATGTACAGTTTTACTTGGCTCAGGCTTACAAGACTATTTAAACTATAAATTCTATGAGAAATCTTTTAAAGAAAGAAAAACATATGTAACTATAGGATATATGGCGAAAGCTTATAAAACATTAGCTGGTGTAGAATACGCCGATTTTATATCAAACAAAGTGAACTTTCACAAAAATTATTCAAAATTTACAAAAAGAGAATGTATATCTCCAAATGATGATTATGAAAAATTTGAAAAATTTTTAGAAAAGCATGAATTTTTTATAGAAAAGCCTTTGAATGGCCTTGGTGGTTCTAATGTAAAAAAAATTGAAACAAAAGACGTTACTTCTCATAAAAAATTTTATGAAAGTTTGTCTAAAGAAAATAAATTTATAGAAGAATTTATTTTACAAGATGAAATATGGGGGTCATTAAGTCCTAATAGTACTAATACAATAAGAATAATGACAACAACTGTAGGAGATACTGTAAAAATAATTTTTGCAGGAGCAAGAATAGGAAGTGGAAAAACTATTGCAGATAATTTTCATTCAGGCGGACAGGGAGTATTAGTAGATTTAGAAAAAGGCACTCTTATAGGAAACGGAATTGATAAAAACTTAAACGAATCAGAAAAAAGCATTACAGGTATAAAATTTGATGGCTTCAAAATACCATATTGGGAAGATACAAAAAAAATGGTAAAAGAGGCAGCACAAGTAAATACAAATATCCATATAATAGGATGGGATGTTGCAATAAGTAAAAAAGGACCATTAATAATAGAAGGTAACAGAGGACCAGGATTTGATTTAGTGCAAGTTCTATTAAAAAAAGGTACAAAATACATGTTAGAAGACTTAAAAAAAGAAATAAAAAATCAGGATAAAAAATAATGAATATCAAAAAATATTCATTATTTTTCTATATTTAGAGATTAAACCTTCTTTTTTATTAGACAAACTAGGTTTCACTTGATAAACACCAGGGAAACAATTCCCCTCAACTAAAACCGGGCCATCTTTACTAATTGCAACATCCCATCCTACATAAGCAACTTCAGGAATCACTTTTGCACATTCTTTAACTAATTCAATAGCCTCTTGAAATAGAGGAACTTTAAAACCTACAATTTGAGTATGAGAAATGGGATGAGTATAATAAACATTGTCATTTTTATCGATTGCTTCAACAAAAACGGTCCCATTTTCATCAACATAAGTATACATACCACCACCAGAAAAATTATCTATTACACCACCATTACCAATTTTAAGTATAGCTTGTAGAAAGTAAACTTGTCCATCCTTATAAAAGGTAAATAGTCTTAAAGTATTAACAGAAGCATCATATAAAGTAGTCATATCAGGATGTTGATTGATATATTCCTCAATCAATAATTGATTATTTTCTATCAACTTATTATATAATGTATGAGCATCAACTTCATTTGTGTAAGTATATTTTTCCACTCCATTACCACCAGTAGAGTCAATTGGTTTTACAATTATATTATTATGAGATTTAAAAAACATAACAAATTCATCAACATTATTGCTTAAAAACATCCAATCTCGTTTCAAAAACTTGCTAAAAATCTTATTAAATTCCACCTTGTTTTCAAATGAATGAAAATAATTCTTATCATTAAAAAGTCTAACAATCTCGTTGTTTTTGCCACGAGTTAAATAAGTTTCCCTTTCAGCCCTGTTTAAATTATAAAACTCAAATTCTTGATAATCATAATAACCAGCTTGATAAACAATTCCACAATAAATCATATCCAATATTATAAAAAAAGTATTCTTTTTAGCTTTTTTACTAACACTTTTAGCAATTTTAAACATATTAGAATAGTCAAGATGAACAACTCTCTTAATTAAATATATTAAACGATTCATAACACTCTCCTTAGTAATTTAATATCAAAAATTCTTACTTTGTAAGCATTTTAAGCATCTTTGGATATAACTTAACTGCATTTTTCTTCCAATTATCAACAACAGATTTAGCTTGTTCACGAGAGCCAGCAAAGGTTTTGACTTCAAAGGTAACTTTACCATTTTCGGTAATTTTGCAAACAACAGTATAAGAATTTTCACTTTCTGGAATGAAATCTGCTGTAATCGAATATTCATCTTCAATAGAACGTAAATCTTCTTTAAAATTATTATCTATTTGAAATCTAGTAAAACCAGGAATTAAATCTTGGACTAAAGTAATTGCTTGTCTACCCTCATTAGTCATCTCATATATAGTTTCATTTTTATCAGTTATACCTTTTAAAATATACTTATTTTCCATTAAATCCAATAAGAATTGTTGGAAATAAAAGTAATTCATGTCTTCAAAAATTAAAATCAGTTTATACAAAGCAGTATTTTCAATAGGTTTATTAACCTTATTAAGAATATACAAAATTAAAGCTTTATTTTCTGCTAAAGTTTCATTTTCACTTGCAAGCTTCATAAAATCAAATCCTTTCAAAATTAATAAATATTATATCATAAATATAGAAAAAAACCAAGATAAATGATATAATATTAACAAAATTGAAAATTAGGAGAAAATTATGAATTTTGTACATTTACATACACACACAGAGTATAGCTTACTAGATGGAGCAAATAAAATAAAAGAACTACCAGCTCGTGCTAAAGAGCTTGGAATGAAAGCTATGGCTATTACTGACCATGGTGTTATGTTTGGTGTAGTTGATTTTTATAAAGAATGCAAAAAAGTAGGGATTAAACCAATTATAGGATGTGAAGTATATGTTGCACCACGTACGAGATTCGATAAAGAACCAAATATAGACAATAAGTATTCACATTTAATATTACTTGCAAAAAATGAAATAGGATATAAAAATTTAACAAAGTTAGTCTCAATAGGTTTTACAGAGGGATTTTACTACAAACCAAGAATCGATCTTGAAATACTAGAAAAATATCATGAAGGACTAGTTTGCTTAAGTGCTTGCTTAGCAGGAAGTGTCAATAAAGCAATACTAAAAGAAAATTTGGAGGAGGCAAAGCAAATAGCACTATGGCATAAAAATCTATTTGGAGAAGATTACTATCTTGAAATACAACCTAATGGGTTACCAGAACAAGTTCTAGTGAATCAAAAATTAGTCGAATTATCAAAAGAACTAAACATACCACTTGTGGCTACAAATGATTCACATTACTTAAAAAAAGAAGATGCATACATTCATGAAGTACTATTATGTATACAAACAGGTAAAAAAATGAATGATTCAGATAGAATGAGAATGGGTGCAGAAGAGTTCTATGTAAAATCTCCAGAAGAAATGTCAGACTACTTCAAAAACATACCAGAAGCAATAGAAAATACAGTAAAAATTGCAGAAAAATGCAATTTTGATTTTGAATTTGGAAACACAAAGCTTCCAAATTATGAAGTACCAGAAGGATATGCAACACATGCGGATTTCTTTAAAGAATTATGCAGAAGTGGATTAAAAAATAGATATGGAGAAAATCCAACTAAAAAAATTCAAGATAGATTAGAATATGAAATATCAGTAATAGAAAGAATGGGATATGTAGACTATTATCTTATAGTCTGGGACTTCATAAACTATGCAAAAACACAAGGAATATCAGTAGGACCAGGTCGTGGCTCAGGAGCAGGTTCAATTGCAGCCTATACAATGGGAATAACAGATATAGACCCAATAAAATATAACTTACTTTTTGAAAGATTTTTAAATCCGGAAAGAATAAGCATGCCAGATTTTGATATAGATTTTTGCTATGAAAGAAGACCAGAGGTTATAGAATATGTTGCAAGAAAATATGGCAGAGACCATGTATCACAAATAATCACTTTTGGAACAATGGCAGCCAAAATGGTTATAAGAGATGTGGCAAGGGTATTAGATATTCCATATGCAGAAGCTGATAGGCTTGCAAAAATGATACCAAATGAAGTACATATAACAATTAAAAAGGCTTTAGAACAAAATAGAGAACTACAAGAACTATATGAATCAGATGAAGAAACAAAAAAAATATTAGACATAGCAATGAGACTAGAAGGATTGCCACGCCAAGCTTCAACACATGCATGTGGAGTTTTAATTACAGACAAGCCAGTATTAGAATATGTTCCACTATATGTAAATGAGGGAACTGTTGAAGCACAATTTATAATGACAACATTAGAAGAATTGGGACTCTTAAAAATGGACTTCTTAGGCTTACGAACACTAACAGTCATATCAGACACAATAAAATTTGTAAAACAAAACAAAGGAATAGATGTAGAATTTGACCCAAATATGAATGATCCAAAAGTATTTAAAAAAACCTGGCAATCAGGAAACACTGTTGGAGTGTTCCAGTTTGAAAGTCAAGGAATGACAAATTTCATGAAAGAACTAAAACCAGACACATTAGAAGACATAATAGCAGGAGTATCACTATATAGACCAGGACCAATGGATCAGATACCAAGATATATTAAAAATAAATTAGATCCAACACATAGTGAGTATACACATCCAGCTTTAGAACCAATACTAAATGTAACTTATGGTTGTATGGTTTATCAAGAACAAGTAATGCAAATAGTTAGAGATTTAGCTGGATACTCATTAGGCAGGGCAGACCTTGTAAGACGTGCAATGGGAAAGAAAAAACTAGATATAATGGCAAAAGAAAGAGAAATTTTCATACATGGACAAATAGATGAGAATGGGAAAGTAATCATACCAGGATGTATAAGAAATGGGATAGATGAACAAAGTGCAAACAAAATATTTGATGAAATGGCAGAATTCGCAAAATATGCTTTTAATAAATCACATGCTGCTGCATACGCAGTTGTAGCATACAGAACAGCATATTTAAAAACATATTATCCAGTAGAATTTATGGCTGCGACTTTAAATAGTTTTTTAGGCAATTTAGACAAAATTCCAGAGTATATTGCAGAATGTAAGAGATTAAATATTGAAATATTAAAGCCAAGTATAAACAAAAGCTTTACTAAATTCACAGTAAATGAAAACAAAATTCGCTTTGGACTAGGAAGCGTAAAAAATGTTGGAACAGCTGCAATTGAAACAATAGTGCAAGAAAGAAAAAACAAAGGAGATTTCAAAAGCTTTACAGATTTCTGCGAAAGAATTCAAGGAGAGGCTGTTAATAAAAAATGCATAGAAAGTCTAATAAAAGCAGGAGCATTCGATGAACTAGGAGATACAAGACATACTTTATTAAATTCATTTGAAGGAATACTAGATATCATATCAAATCATAATAAAAAATCAATAGAAGGACAAATTTCAATATTTGATGTAACTAATGGAGAAGAAAGTTTAGAAAAACACAAATATGTCATAAATCAAGCAGAGGAATATGAAGAACGAGAACTATTAGATATGGAAAAAGAAATGCTAGGAATATACATATCAGGTCATCCATTAGAAAAACTAAAAGAAAGAATTAAAGCAAACACCAATATAAATACTCTTGACATGATAAATATTAAAGAAGAGGGAGACTTAGCAAAAGACGGGAAAGTAGTAAAATATGCAGGAATAGTAACCTCTATTAAGAAAAAATATACTAAAAACAATACAATAATGGCATTTGTAACTGTAGAAGATTTATATGGAAGTACTGAAATAATTGTATTTGATAGTTGCTACAATAGATCTTCAAATGTATTATTAGTAGACAATATCGTACTTGTAGACGGAAGATTAAGTATAAGAGAAGAGGAAGATATAAAAATAGTAGCAAACACAATAATCGATTTTGAAAATGCTACTAAAAGTACAGTAGAAAAAGCAATTTCAAAACAAGAACAAAGACCAAAAAAAATGTCACTTAACATACAAAACACAACAGAAGAACAAAAAGCACGCCTAAGAGGGGCAATAAAATTTTTCACAGGAGAAAAAAACAATGTTGCATTACAGATAATAGATGATGAAGGAATAAAACCATGTGGTGCAATATATTTAAATGAAGAAATTCTTGAAGAATTTAAGGAAATACTAGGGAAAGAAAAAGTGAACTTTTAGTTATCATTCAGATTTGCCAGTAGGGAGAAAGATTTTAAAATCTCCGACGAGATTGGGCGAGAATTTAGTAAATTAAGGGAGAATAGGAATAATTTTAAAAAATATATTTTTGAATCATATTGTATATTTTTTACAGTAATGTTATAATTTAACTAGAAAATTAAAAAATGAACAAAGGGGACAAAAATGAATAAAAATGAAATGATTGATATAATGAATGATGTAGAAATATTATTTTTGAACAATTTAGAGGATACTAATATATTTAAGAACCCAGAAGAACCAGAAATTGTGAACATGAGAAAAAAATTAGATGAAATAAACGAAAAAATACAATTAAGTGGAGAAAACGGAATATTAGAAAAAAGATTTAAAAAACAATATGAAGCCTTTAAAGTAGCTACATTAACAAGATCAGAACAACCAGAAAGCATATTGGAATATTCTGAATATATAACAGATTTAAGAAGGGTAATTTCAAAGGGAATAGATACTCCACAACAAGCAATTGATAGTATAGAATATGCTTTGAAAACAAACAATATTCCGAATAAAACTGTACTTGACTATGTAAAAAATAATATTGAAAGTTTCCCATTTTATGCAAAAAAAAGATATAATGAATTAACTCCTCACATAGAAAGAATTTTTAGAGCAGAAGAAGATGCAAAAAGACAAGAAAACAACAAGTTAATAGTGCCAAAAAAACAATCAAGAATTACAGCAATATGGAACAAAATAAAAGAATTTTTTAGTAGAAAAGGAGAAAAAACAGAACTGGAAGGAAATAATAAAGTAAGTGAACAAAATATAACTAATGCACATGACAATATGAGAAGAAAACTACAAGTAAATCCAAAACAACAGCAACCAAAACAACAACAACCAAAACCAGAACACATTGTTGTAAGTGATCTACATGGAAATATAGGAAGATGGAATCAATTGCAACTTGCCCTTAAAAAAAATCCAAACTTAAAAGTAACTATCTTAGGAGATGCAATGGATAGAGGAGCTTACGGACCAGAAATATTAATGCAAATAAAAGAGTTAAGTGATAAAGGAAGAGTAGATTATTTACCAGGCAATCACGATTTATTTGCATATAATCTTCTAAAAATGAGACAATATCCAGATACTTCTCAATATAAAGGTGCATTAGCAAATTTAAGAGGTAATCATGGAGATATAACATTGAATAAATTTGCAAACTTTGATCGTCTTATAATACAAGAAATAAATAATGGCAACATAAAAAAGCCGATTTCTTTAGATGAATTAGTTGACTGGTTGGGAGAACAACCACTACAAAAGGTAGTTAGAGAAAATGGTCACAACTATGCTCTTGCACATGCTATATTTGATACAAAACTGTATAATTATGATTCTAACTTCAATTTAAGAAAAGGGTTACAATTAGATATAGACGATGAAAAGGGCAAAAATGATAGCAATAAGTACGATATGCTTAGAAGATTTAATAATATTTTATGGTACAGAGAAAAAAATCCACGTACACATATGTCTGATTTATCAGTGCCTGAAGGATATTGTATGGTTGTTGGGCATACACCTCAACAAAATGGAATAAATATTGAAGTTAATTATCAAGGTAATCCTAAAAATGCAATGGTGTTTGTAGATAATCCAACTGAATATTTCAGTTTAACAGATATGAGTTCTGAAAAATTAGAAGACTATATAAGAAAAGATATAGGACGTGAAGACGGAAGATAAATTGAGAACCACTAAAAGAAATCCTAGGCGTATTTATCGCAGGCTCAAGCTATAATAAATACAAGAGTTTCGACAAGAACAAAGCGAAATTCTTAATAGTAATAATTACTTTGAGAATGTTGTATATTTTAAGATTTAGTGATATAATTTTACCATATTTATATAGAGGAGGTTTTAGTATGAACATACCATTTAAAAAAGCAAATATATTGTTACCTAAAAAAGCAGATATGACAAAATGGGCAGTTATAGCTTGTGACCAATACACATCTGAACCTAAATATTGGAAAGAAGTAGAAAATATTGTTGGAGATGCTCCATCAACATTAAAAATAACATTACCAGAAATATATCTTGAACAAGAAAACGTATCAGATAGAATAAAAAAGATAAATGAAGAAATGGATAGACTATTAAATAGTAGCTTTTTTGAAACATTAAACAATTCGTTAATTTATTTAGAAAGAACTTGTGCTGATGGTAAAATAAGAAAAGGCATTGTTGGTATGGTGGACTTAGAAGACTATTCATATGAAAAAGGTTCACAAACACTGATAAGGGCAACAGAGGGAACTGTATTAGAAAGAATTCCACCAAGAGTAAAAGTAAGAGAAAATGCAAAATTAGAATTACCACATGTAATGCTTTTAATTGATGATAATAAAAAGAAAATTATAGAAGGTTTGACAGATAAAATGACCACAAATGATGTAGTATATGATTTTGACTTAATGCAAAATGGTGGACATATAAAAGGATATAAAATATCAGATGATTTAGCAAATGAAGTTTTTGCAGGACTAGAAGAATTAGCTAATAAAGATAACTTTGAAACAAAATACAATGTTAAAGATAAAGGGGTTCTATTATTTTCAGTTGGTGATGGTAATCATTCTTTAGCAACAGCAAAAGCATGTTACGAAAATTTAAAAAAGGTATTACCAAAAGAAGAATATGAAAATCATCCCGCAAGATATGCCTTAGTAGAAATTGTGAATTTACATAGTGAAGCACTAGAGTTTGAACCTATTCATAGAGTTGTATTCCAAGTGGAACCAGAAAAATTGATATCTGAATTTGAAAAATATTATGAAGTTTCAAGAACTCCAGGAGAAGGTCAAAAAATAGAATATGTATACAAGGATAAAAGAGAAACCATATATATTAAAAATCCAAAATCTAATTTAGCAGTTGGATCTTTACAAATATTTATTGATGAGTATATCAAAAACAATGGAGGAAAAGTCGATTACATACATGGAGATGATGTGACAATAGAATTAGGAAAACAACCAGAGAATATTGGATTTTTACTACCTAGAATGGATAAAAATGACTTGTTTAAAACAGTAATTCTTGATGGTGCTTTACCAAGAAAAACATTCTCTATGGGACATAGTTATGACAAGAGATATTATCTAGAAGCAAGAAAAATAAAATAAAGCTTTACACAGTGTTTTTAGAAAGCACTGTGTAATTTTAATGTTAAAGTATTTGACATTGATTAACACTAGTATTGATATAAAAAGGAACAGAGTTTACTCTGTTCCAGTATCAAATTTTATTATCTTTTTCATTTCTCCAGACTTTGCAATGCAGTTATATTCTTCAAATGATTTATCTATTTTATTATCTACTAATTCTTCTATTTTTTCTTTTTGAGTATTTTCTGCTAAAGTTAATTCGCTAACTAATATTTGTCTTGCATTTAGCAACATTTTCTTTTCACCTGTAGACAAGCCTCTTTCCTTTTGCTTAAAACTCAAATTTCTAACAACATCTGCAATTTCGTAGATATCTCCACTTTTCATTTTTTCCATATTATCTCTATAACGCTTGTTCCAGTTTAACGCCATTTCTGTAGAATCTGTTTCTAAGACTTTAAAAACTTTACTTGCAGTTTCTACATCTATAATATTTCGCATACCAATTTCTTCTGCTTTAGAAGTAGGCACCATAACTTTAACCTCTCCGGGCATTTTTATTATGTAATAAGAGGTTTTTTCACCTAAAATATTTTTTTCTTCTATGTTCTGTATAACACCTGCACCATGCATTGGGTATACTACTTTATCTCCTATATTAAACATTTCACAGCCACTCCTTTACAGTCTATTTCTTTATCAACATAAGTATTATACCATAATTTTTGGTAAAAGTAAATGATTTTTCCAGAAGAAAATTTTAAAAAAGTTACTTCCAAATACAAGTATTGACAAGTAAGAAATTTTAAGGTATCATTATTTCTTTCTAATTTGTCATTTCTTTCTTCTTCCAATAATTCTTTTTTATCCAATTTATTAGTATCTAAATATTTATAACTTAGTGCATTTGTTTTACTGATAACTGACTTTCCTAAATTCTTTTCTATATCATTTCTTGCAACTTTAGCAGCATATCCACCCATTTTTGCAATTTTTCTATTTTCTTTTAATCCATAAGGTTTATGTTCTTTTGCAAGTTCTCTTGTAGTCAAAAATATATTTGAAAAGCAATCGCCTAAATTTAATAAATACATATGAGAAAATATAGAATTAAATATAATTGAAAATAAAGAGTAAAGATAAAAACTATTTTGCAATTGTGCATTCAGA
>SFKS01000047.1 GCA_004554705.1 Clostridiales bacterium
CAAGAAACGTCAATAACATTTGTGTTAATATAATCACGTAATCTTTTAAGACTTTGAGAAACCTGTGCTTTATTATCTGCTCTATTTTCAATGTGATTACATTCGAAAACTTCACCAGTAGACATTAAAGCATAATGTTCTTTATCAAGTAGTTTAATAGCAGCTTTAGTATTTTTATGTTCTGTATAACATAATTCATAAATATGACCCATTTTTTTAACTGATACTAAATTATGTTTATCAATTTTATCTTCTATTTTTTCTATTTTCAAGTATAAAAACCTCCTTTCTTTTTTCGCCTAATATTTAATAATAATCAAGTTAATAGCCCGAGGGCGAAAGCGAGACGCTTTTTCGCCCCTAACGGGCTAAATATTAGCCTTATCAGAGTTTGATTTTAACTCATTAGCAATATCTTTTAAATTGGCCATAGAATTTAAAATTTGAGGCATATTCTTCAACATATCTTTTTGTTCTAAAGATTGGTTTAATAAAACTGTATATGCTTGTGTTATAGGTAAACCCAATTCCTCAGCATATTCCTTTACTTGTAATACTATTTTTGTAGGTAAATTCATATTAACTCTAGTAATATCTCTTTTTTCATTTTGAGACATAAACTCAACTCCTTACTTTATTTTAATTACATATTGATTATATCATCATAAAATGAATATAACAACATATTTATATAAATTTTCTTTACTTTTTGAAAAAAGTAAAACAAAAACTTTTTTTCACTTAACCCGTGAGGGGTAACTCCTTTCAAAAAAAATAAATTGTTTTTGAAAGGAATTAAACCATTATAAGCACAAAAAAACATCAATAGACTTTCACGGCATATACTCGCCACGATCACTACGTGAGTGGCTCCGTTATTCCATGTTCTATTGACATTTTTTATATGTGCTATGTTAAGCAACAAAGTTCATTTTACTTTTACAAGCAAGTACTGAATTATAGGCCCCAAATTCAAAAAAAAGGAAATTTGATACACTTGTCAAAATTCCTAGGGGGTTAGACTTTTTGTCTATCTTTTAAATAATCTAGATAAAAAACTTTTATTTTCTTCTTTAGGTGGATTAAGTAATAAAGTCATATTTTCTTTAATTTGTCTAATTTCACTATCAATACTATTCCTGTACCATTCAATTTGATTGAGTAAAACATTTTGACTTTCTTCTAATTTTTCATTTTTACTAATTAATTCAATATTTTCATTTTTTAATTTTTCTAATTGTTCTAATAATTCAAATTTTGAAATTTCTTTACTTTTATTTTTATTATTTATATAATCTTTAATAATTTTAATATTTTCTTCTGTTAAATTTTTTATATTTAATTCATTCATATAATTATATAAAGATTTACGAGAAATATTTAATTCATTAGCAATTTGTTCTTTTGTTTTCATAATACCACCATCTAAATTATAACATAATGTGTAAGTAAATTTTACTCATTTACACAAAATGTATAACAAACTTACACACTTACACAATTAGACTTTTTTTGATTTTCTTTTTGTGTTATAATACTCATAGATAATTTTATTGGAGAAATTATTATCAGTATCAGAAAGTTGTAATGCTTTCGAATAAGTAGGTTCGGTTAAACCTGCTTTTTCTTTTATATAAGAATATTGGTAATATTCTTTTTTTGGTGGTTTAATACCACGACTAATTCTATAAAGATTAAAATTAGGAGGATACATATATAAACGACCACCTTTAATAAATTTTTTAGGTTTTTTTAATTTCATATTTCCTATTTCTTCAACAACTTTTATATTATATTGTTTTTCATTTCCATATTCTTCAGAATATTCAATATCTCCTAAATAAGCAGTAAGATAAGCACCAATATTATCAATATCATCTAATTTATTAGTTTTAGTAAAACCATGTTGCCATAAATTTTCAATGATATTATTAGGAATAAAGGGGGCCTTTTTATTAAAAATAATAATACAATGACAATGCCAAGCCCCACGGGCTTGTGGTTCCATAGCAACAATATATTCAAAATGACCATATTTATATTTGAATCTTTTTATAAAATTTTTAAAATCAATATATAATTTTTTTGTATCTTGCATATTTTCTTTATAAGTTAAAGTAATCCATTTACAACAAGAAACGTCAATAACATTTGTGTTAATATAATCACGTAATCTTTTAAGACTTTGAGAAACCTGTGCTTTATTATCTGCTCTATTTTCAATGTGATTA
>SFKS01000048.1 GCA_004554705.1 Clostridiales bacterium
AGATATTGCTTCAAAATCTGGTGCTAATTGTCCTATTTTTACAATGCCATTCATCATTATTTCATAATCCATAAAAAATAAACCTCCTACATATTTTTTGTATATATTATGCTTGGTGGTTTATGTTTGTGATACTTGTTTTGAAATTTGCAGGAACAGAGAGTTGCCCCAAAATCCCATTAACGCCTAAAAGCGTGGCTTTTAGCGAGATACCACAAAAAAATAGAGGCGACTTTTGGTCACCCCCATATATAATTTTAAAATTTATTATATAACTTGTAATTTTAATTAAAGTTCTATCAAACTTTTTTCATAACTTCATCATAAGCCATTGGTAGTGCAAAATACATATTATCCCCACCATCTGCTATTTTAATTAGTAAGTGCAAAAAATTATTTTATCTTGTTTAAGTCGATAATAATTTCCTTATCTGTTTTAATGATTAGTTTTAAATTATCATGTGCATTATAAATAGTAATTGGAAAACTTGTTTTTATTGTTGGAGTAGTTAATTCATTTTCTACAATAAGTTTATCTAAAAAATATTCGTTTTCATCTTTATCTTGTATTTTTATGTTTTTTCCAAGGTTTTCTGCATTTAGTGGGAAATTAAATTTCATTTCAATATCTAATCCAGTAGATGTTAATTTTGCACTTATAACTTCTATATCTTTACTTTGACCAGCTGTATATTCAATTGTTTCTCTATTTATAAATTTATCTGTAACATTTATATCAAAGTTCCAATTACCTGTTATTGTTTTTATATTTTTTTGATTTCTAAATATATTAACTGTTGAAAAAGATATATATATATTATTACTTTTTGGATATGTATGATTTAAGTTATTTAATAGTATAGCTTGTTTTACTATACTATTTTCACTTGCAAATTCTTCTGCATATCCAGTACTTAAACTTTTTTCGTTTCCATCTTCAAATATTATATTATTTTTTTCATCTTTTATTACAATGTCTTTTATCGCTATATTATCAATACTTTTAAGGTTTGAGGGTATTTTATAGTTAAATACTATTCCTATATTTGAGTTATCAATAATTATACTATCTAGCTTTATTCCTAAATCGTTTTGTATGTTATAGTCCATTTCGACGTTTTGAACATATCCATATTCTAATGCCGTTTTAACTCCCTTATTATTCCAATGATTCCATAATGAATTACTTGCTAATACTATTCCTGTTCCCATAAATACTATACACAAGATTGACGCTATTATTTTTTTCATTTCTATAAACCTCCATTTTCTGTTATTTTCATACAATCCACTTTTAATTGCATAAGTAAATTTTTGGGGAATATATATGTCTTCTGTGCAAACAGTTCTTAATTTATTTTCAAAATTTTCATTACTCATAAAACATTTCTCCTCTAAATTTTTCTTTTAATTTGCTTTTTGCTTTTCTCATTTTTGTTTTTACTGTATTTTCATTTATATGTAAAATATTACTTACTTCTTTTATACTGAAGCCTGAACTATAATACAATATTAAAATTTGTCTTTCTTCATAATCTAATATTCTTAACAGTAAATTAAAATTTAATTCGCTATTTACTAGGTCATAATCATTCTTAGTATCTATAACTTCCTCCATTTGAGTATCTTCAAGTATTTGTTTTTTATTTTTCTTATAAATTTTTTTACACTCGTTAATTAAAATTCTTACAATCCAGGTTTTCAAATAATTTGTATTTTTAACCTTTTTTATATGTTTATATGCTAATATCATTGTACTTTGTACTGCTTCACATATATCATAGTCATTGTTTAGTCTCATCCTTGCAATTTTATACAATTCTTGTTCATATTCTAATATAATATCAGTAAAGGCATCTTTATCTCCTAATATTGCTTTAGACAGTAATTCCTCCAAAATCTACCCCCCAAATCTTATATGCATATTTGATTTTCATTTATTAGATATTCGTAACTACTAAAAAAGTTTTAAATTTATAAAAAATACTTACTGAAATTAAATTAGTAAGTATTTTAACTATTTCGACAAATTGTAATTTATCGAGATGATTGTAACATAAAAGTTGGATATTTTCAAATCAATATATAACTTTCTAAATTTTATTATGCATGTATAATATTTGTATTCTTTGAAATTTCACTATTAGTTGTTACAATATCATAAT
>SFKS01000049.1 GCA_004554705.1 Clostridiales bacterium
ATTTGAAGATTTACCTACTGACTGGGTATGCCCACTATGTGGAGTAGGAAAAGATATGTTTAAAAAAGTAGAAGAATAGGAATGTTTCCAGGGACACCTGTTTTTAGGGACACCTACCAAAAACAGGTTTAAAATACATCAATAAAGCTGAGAGAATTCTATCAGCTTTTTTTTAACATTTACAACACTAATACAAACACAAATATAAAATAATTTCAAATTATATATCAAAATACTTAGTAAATATGATATACTATAAATATTAAAGAAAATTTTGAAAGAGGAGGAAATAATGAAAAAAAGTTTTTTAGATACAGTGGGAAGTATATTTATAATATATAAAATGTTACCACTAATAATAATTGTAGTGATATTATTAATAATTGGATATTTTAGATTTGCAAAACCTGTCGAAAAAGAATATGAATCCTATGGATATGGAAAGTTTGAAACTGCTCAAATAGACCCAATGACAGGGGAAATAATCCCTAAAGATAAAATAAGCACATATAACAATTCTAGTAAAACCATTGTTGGCATAGATGGAGAAAAAGTAAGTTTTACATATATAAATAAAACAAGAGATAAAATATGTAATTCTTTAAAAGAAACTGGTGAAATCGCAAATGAAAGTACATTGAAAGTGGCTTGTGATATGTTGTTAGTAGAAAAATTAGGAGCAACATATGAGATAAAAGATAATAGTTTATATATCAATGGAATGTGGATGTCAGGGAAAATTGATTGTAGAGATACAATAAATTTAATAGTGAAAAAGATTTATAGAGAACAAAACGGATTAACACCTTAAGTAAAAAATATACAAAACTGAAACTTTTACTATATAACAAAAGTATTATAATAGAAAGGTAATGGTGATTTAAATGAAAAAATCCACAAAAATTATTCTTTTAATTCTTGTCATAATAATTCTTACACTCGGAGCAATGTACTTAATAGACTTAAACAGAATGAAAGACAATAAACCAGTAGTATTTAGCACTTGGGGACGTAAATATGCACCACCAGAGGAAGATAGAATTAACACAAAACTAAACATAGTTGTATCTTTAGAAGATGAAATTTCTGCAAATATAGCTTGGTGTGGCACTTTTAATTTAATTTGGAATGACCTAAAAAATGACTTAGCAAAACAAGATATTGTATTTACTCCACAATCTAAAGTAGCAGAAAATTTAAACAAGGGAACTTTTAATACATCTCAGTTATCAGAAGATAGTTATTACAAAGTATATGGAAAGACTTCTAAAGAGTTAAAAAAACAAATAGAAAAAGCCATAAAAGAAAAATTTAATGAAACAAGTGATATACTAGATGACTTTGATTGGGAGAAGGATCCAAACCAAAGCTATTTTCTATATGCCATGCTAAAAAAGGAATTTGAATTTCCAATGGTATTTACAGAGCTTGAAAATGGCGAGTTTGGAAACTACAAAAATGTAAGATATTTTGGAATTAATTCAAGCACTGAAAAACAAGTAAGAGAACAAGTTAAAGTACTATACTATAATTCAAGTAAAGATTTTGCTGTAAAATTAAAAACAAAAGGCAATGATGAAGTAATTATTTCAAGAGGAAATAAAGAAAAAACATTTGGAGATATTTACAAAGGTATATTATCAAGTGCAGAAAAATATGAAGGTACTACAGATTTTACTGTTGTAGATACTTTAAAAATACCAAACATAAAATTCAATTTAAAAAAAGAAATAACAGAAGTAGAAAATAAACCATTTTTATTTTCAAGTGGAGATGAATACTACATTGAAAAAGCTTTGCAGACCATAAAATTTGAACTAGATAAAAGAGGTGGAAAAATAAAAAGTGAAGCAGGGATGATGGTAAATAAAGCAGCAATAAATCCAAAAGAACCAAGGGAATTCCTAGTTGATGATACTTTCACCATCTTTTTAAGAGAAACAGAAAAAGACCTACCATACTTTGCAGCACAAATTTCAGATATATCTCAAGTTCAAAGTGATATAAAATAAGAATAAAACTGGGGCAATTCCCCAGTTTTATTCTACACTTTTTAAGCTCTCAATCATATCAATTTTCTTTAGAACAAAATGAATTATAAAATTAACAATAAATGAGAACAATAGTGTAATAACAGCAGAATAAACATAGCTTATAGGT
>SFKS01000050.1 GCA_004554705.1 Clostridiales bacterium
CTAGATATTGAAGATGAATGTAAAGGTAAGTTAGATATTCTAATAAAACGAATGGCAGAAAAAGAAAATATAACTGAAGAATTAAAAGCAAATAATCAAATAAAATGGGTGTAAATGATGAATAATATAAAGAATAGAGTTGAAGAAATTGTTATAAATGAAATTATATATCAGTAAAATTCATCTTTTTTTAAATTTCTACTGAAATCTCTGGAAATAAATGTTATAATGTCAATTAATAAGAGAAAAAATAAATTGTGCAATCGATAACTGCACAATTAGAAAGGTGGATTGTATGAACGATATAGAGAAATTGATAACAGATGAAAAATACAATTTGGAATTAAAGGAACAAGTAAGCTTTGAAGAACCGAAAAAATATTTAAAAGCGGTTAGTTCTTTTGCTAATGGATATGATATTGGATATGTAATATTTGGAGTAGAAGATGGAACAAAGAGAATTGTTGGTGTCAAAGATATAAAAAAGTCCTATGAAGAAGTGGCTAATAGAATAAAAACAAGAATAGATCCTAGTATTATACCAACAATTGATATTGTTAATATACAAGGAAAAGACTTAATAGTTGTAAAAGTTATTCCAGGTCAACATACGCCATATTATTATGTGAATAAAGGCACAAGAATTGCATATATAAGAAAAGGCGACCAAGATTGTGAAACAAATAGTACAGAATTAAATGAGCTTATTTTAAGAGGAAGAAATCAAGGTTGGGATGAATTAGTAACAGATAATTTATATAAAGATTTTACATTTGAAAAATTAAAGAAATATTTTAAAGATATAAAAGACTACAAAATAGAAAAAGAGGATCTAGAGTCATTTGGCTTATTAAGTGGAGAAAAATTAACAAATGCAGCTTTATTATATTCTGACCAAAATCCAGTAGTTGGCTCATTTGTATCTTGTACTCGTTGGAATGGATTAGATAAATTATCAGCAAAAGATGATATTGAGTTTTATGGAAGCATTTTAAACCAAATTGATAATGCAATGGAATTTATCAAAAAGCATATGTCAAACGGCTGGGTTAAAGAAGGTGGAAAACTAGCAAGAAGAACAATCCCAGAATATGATTTAGACGCTATGCGTGAAGCACTTATCAACGCAGAGGCTCATCGTTCGTATCTGATGAGAGGAACAAATGTTGAATTAGCTTTTTATGATGATAGAATAGAAATTGTATCTTGTGGTAAAATTGGAAATGGAAAAACTTTAGAAGAATTATTAAAAAGACCCACAAGTCAAAGAAGGAATCAATTAGTTTGTGACATTTTTTCAAGATTAGATTTTATGGAAAGACGTGGAAGTGGCATTAAAAAGATTTTTCAAGCATATGAAAATGATGAGAAAAAGCCTAAATTTGAAATTATTGATGATGTATTCATTGTTACTTTTTATAGTAGATTGTATAGAGAAGTAGAGAGAAATGATGATAATGTAGATGTAAATGTAGATAAAAATGTAGGTATAAATGTAGAGATAAAAATAAAAGAAAAATATCCAGAATTATCTAATACATCAATAGAAATAATTAAGTTAGTAGAAAATAATAACTATATAACACAACCTGAAATTGCAAAAGAATTGGATAAAGCTACTAATACTGTTTATCGAAATATAAAAGTTTTAAAAGATATGGGAATATTGGAAAGAGTTGGTTCTAACAAAAAAGGTTATTGGAGAATTAATTATTAACTTTACAAATTATTCAGACGTGTCTTGAATTTTTGCAACAGCGGTTGCAAAAAAATATAAAAAATTGCTTTGAATTTAGAAATAAGTTCAAGGCGATTTTTTTATGGAAATTTTTTATCTACAATTTTAAGATATAAACTTACATTACTTATACCTAAAAAAACAAATGAAAGCCAAAATAAAGTGAACGAATTTGAAAGGAGGTTTATTAAATGCCAAATCTAAATTTAAAAGGATTATGTTTTTAGGGACACCTTCCAAAAACAGGTAGTGCCAATAGGGGGAATTTTCGGAAAAATATCAAAATATAAAATATAGTAATATCAAAGGTTTCCTTTTGACAACAATTGAGAAGAAATAAAAATTTCACATATTTAAAAGATGGATTGTAAAAAATAAATACAACTTCATCTTTTTTTGATTTTATAACAAAAATTTAAA
>SFKS01000051.1 GCA_004554705.1 Clostridiales bacterium
TTCTTTTGCTTTATTTGTTCTATTCTTATCACTACCTAAGTGAATAGAATATGCTAGTTCTTCATTCATATAGTACCTCCTTTGAAATTTCTTCGTAGCGCAGGAATTTGACTTGTCAGAATTCCTAACCCCCTATGAGTTTTGACATGCTATCAAAACTCGGGGGCTCTGCGAGGCATAAATTAACTATCGCCACTTTCATTTTTACTAAAGTAAAAACAAAACGTGCCACGTTAATTTAATTGTTGCAGCGAAAAGATAAGTGGTATTCCTGCAACAATTATTTATGCTTTTTCTTCGAAGTAATATGGGTAACAACACCCAAGCGTAATTTTCCTTCTGGTTTTGCCAAGAAGTTTTTAAATTGTTTTATTGCAACAAATCTTATAATCTTTTGATTTTTCTTAATCTTAAATTCTACTGCTCTGTTTCTAATCTTTGCAACTTCTGTTTTAGTATCATAATTTTCGTCAATCTTATCATCGTGGAAGTAATATTCTCCTAAATCCATATAGTTAATATCTAATTCTTTGTTCAATGTTCCAATATAATCCTCTAATTGTTCTTTGTTCATATTTACACTAACTTTGGCATCTTCAAGTTTTCCATCTCGTTCTATCATAGTAGGAACATCAACAATTCCTTTATCATATAGCTTGTCTATCTGTTCAATAAAGCTACTTCTAAAATTTACTTTTTCTATTTCAAAACTTCCATCTTTATTTTTCTTTAAAGTAGCAGTATCAATAAATTTAGAAATAAAGCTTTGTTTTTCATCTTTACTTTTCATAGTCCAAAGTTTCAATAAAACATCTTTATACATTTCGTGTTCAGTTAGTTTTTCTCTTTCAATATCTCTTTCAGCCATTAGGTGTTGAGGGTTATAATTTTCTTTATCAAAGTCTAATGCGTCAATTCTTTTGTTCTCTAATATAGATAACTTTTCTTCAATTAGTTTATAATCTTCAGAGAAATCTTCCATTTCTAAAATGCCATTCATATATGCTTTTTTTAGTCTGTCTTTCTGTTGCAAAAGTTTCTTAATTTCTTCATCAATTTTCTTACTTTCATCATCTTTCTTTTCAGCAAGTATAGGGTAAAAGTATTTCTTAACGTGATAATCGTATTCTACTAAGTCTAATATATAATCAATTAAGCAGTTTTCAATTTCATCTTCGTTATAGTACAATTTGCAAGTATCACAATAGTAATACATATATTTGGATTTCTTTCCACCAGTTCCTTTGCAAGTCATTATTTGACCACAAGTAGGGCATACAAGTTTTTGAAAGAATATATAAATTCTATTTCTACAATATGCTCTTTGATTTGTTTCTTTTTGATTTTGAACTTCTTCCCACATAGCTCTTGTAATAATAGGTGGGACAACATCCATATAAATTTCAGTTTCTTTGTCATTATCATTTTTATATCTTTCATAATCTCCCATATATATTTTGTTATTTATAATTCTATTAACAGAAGAGTCAATCCATTTTTTTACTTGTGGATATAAAACTTTTTCTTGATTTAGAATATTAGCAATAGTCTGATAGCTTTTGCCCTCTAAATACAATTCAAATATTCTTAAAACAATATCTTTAGTTGCATTATCTATTTTTAAAGTTTTATCTGGAGCTCTGTAATAACCAAGAGGGCATTTGCCTGGAATATGTCCAGCTTTAATAGCACCATTTAAACCAAACTTTGTTCTTTCAGATACTATTTCAATTTCAAGTTGAGATAAAACAGTTAACATTCTAACAAAGAAACGACCATTTGCAGTAGAAGTATTTACATCATCTCTATCACAAATCAAATAACAATGGTATTTCTCAAGAGTACTAATTAAAACCTCTAAATCACGAACTGAACGAGTAACTCTATCTAATTTATAAGCTACAATATAGTTAATCAAACCATTTTTCATATCTTCAATCATTTGCTGAAATTGAGGTCTGTTTTTCATATCTTTTGCAGATATTCCTGCATCTTTATAAACTTTAAATACTTCAAATCCTTTATATTTGCATAATTGTCTTAATTTTTCTTCTTGTTCTCCTAAACTAAA
>SFKS01000052.1 GCA_004554705.1 Clostridiales bacterium
CCTGTTGCAACTTTAGTGGCAAGAGCTATAGTTCCTGTTGCAGCTCCTGTTAGAATTCCTCCTACTGAACGTGCACCATTTTTACCAATGCTTCCTAAGATTCCTTTTACTCCATTTGGTGCTATTGCTGAGGCAAGTCCTCTTCCTATATTATATCCTCCTGATGCTCCACTTGTTCCTCCTCCTGTAGTTCCTGAAGATGTTGAGTTATTTCCTGTATTTCCTCCTATATTATCTAATGCTTCGCTTGTATGTATTCTACTATTTTCAGTTACTTCTCCTATATTTTCAGAGGTTGAAGTTCTTGTTGTGCTACTTTTTGTTCTCACTTTGTTTTTACCTCCTGCCCCTCCTGTACCCCCAGTTTGTCCAGCTTCTTGTGGTGGTTTTGCCTTAATCTTATTTAGCATACTCATTACCATTGCTCCACCTGCTGCTGCTCCCAATGTAGCTGTTGGAGATTGTGACTTCATTCCAAACATCTCTTTTACAAACTTTTCTGCTGGTACTAAAAATGCTAAAGATACTATTGCATATAGCCAGTTTGAGGTTGCAAGGTCTATTGCATTTGATATTAATATTGTGTATAGTAATAGATGCACTGGTTGTATTAAGCAGTTGAATATATATTCTTTTACCCAGTAGCTAAATGCTTGAGCTTTTCCATCTTTTATTTTATCTAGTGGGTATGTTAGTGCTATCATTGGGGCTATCATTGTTAAGAATGCCATAAATATAACCCTCTTTAAATATTGCAATGTAAATATCGCTGTAAGCATTACTAAAGCTAAATACATAATTGTATATCCTGCTGCTTCTTCAATATCGTCTCCTACTGCTTGCCTAATAGAGCTCATTAATTTATCACTATTTGTTCCATCAACATTACTTGATAAAATATCTCCTTTAATTATATCATTTAAACTACCTGTCATGTTTAACATAAATGCCATCATATAGTGTAATACAAACAATATGCACAATGCTACTACCCAGTCTTTTAGCATATTTTTATATTTTGCCTTATCTTGTGCTGAGGTACTTTTTAATACTATTCTTATTCCTATATATAGTAGTACAGATAATAGTCCTACTAATGCAATTGTTCTTAATGCTACATACCAGCTAGCAATATTTTCCTTCATTGCATAGGCAGTAGATTCTAAATCAGCACTTCCATCGATTTGATTAATAGCTACTCTATGAATTCTATTTGTCACGAATATATTTGTATGATCTCGAAATTCATACCACATATATAAATATCCATTATAGCTCCACATATACATTGCCCTACAAGGGCCAGCATCTCCTTCTGAATGGGATATTAAGTGGCTGAGTCTATCCCAATAAGGATCTCCTACACTCCAATCTGCAGCTATATATGGACTACCTAGTGATGGAAAATATCCAGGTCTTCCAAATCCACAATTACTCCAATATTCTGTGTCTTCATCTTTAGGATTACCTTTAAATTCAAAATATAATTCAAAATCAGATGCACTTAATTGTTCAAGGCTATCTATCCAGCTTATTAAGTCATCTTCGCTTGTTATATTTGGTACTGTTCCCTCAATATGTATATTTGAATTCTCGTCTGCTCCAATAAAGTTTATATCTAGTGCTGGAACTTTATTCGAAAAAATAACTCCTGGTGAATATTTTATAGCAAATTCATCTCCATCTTTAATTTCATTTGTTCCAACCATTATTTTCTGCATTAATATTATTAAACCATCTCCAACATATGCAAGTAAATAGAAAAATCCTCCTACTACACGTTTTCCTATGTCTTTAGTACTTATGGCACATACATAATTGGGCATAATAAAATTGCTGAGCAATACTATTGTTATTATTACTATAATTATTTTTTTTATTTTTGTATCTTTTATTAGAACTCGCATTTATTGTTTTCCCCTTTCATTCTAAAGGTGTTGCTCTTTTTATTATACCACACTTTTTTAATTTTTTAAACTAAATTCTTGTATATTTGTATCATATATGATATCACCCTTAATTTACTGAATTCTCTCCCAATCTCATATAAAACTCCTGCGTTGGGCGAATTTTTTAGTAGTAAGTCTGAATGGTAACTCATATATTAACAATAAAGGCAGATTACTGTCTGCCTTTACTTTATAGTATTAACAATAGTTCTTTCACTTGTCCTGCTAGTTTTTGTATTTCGCTTTCATCATTTATTCCTATATTTTTTGCAAAATCCACAAATTCTTGTCCTTGTAGTCCTGTACTTTTAACAGCATTTGCTAAAATTATTCTTCGCTTTAATGCGTCTCCATTTAATCCTCCTAATGTTTCATTTTGTGATATTTTCCCCATTTGAATGGCTTTATCTATTCCTGCTGCTTTATATTCCATATATTTGTCTGCATCTACTCCATTTTTTAGTGCTTCTCTTATGTCACCAGCATCTGTTATTCCATTATTTAAGAATTCTTGTGTTGCGTTTTTTATACCTTTTGCTCCACCATACATGCTGTTTAAAGTTTCATCTTGTTGCATTTGCTTATATTCACTGCTTTTGAAAAATTGTTTATCAAATTGTTTATTGTTATAGTTTTCTTCCCCAACAGCTCCTTTTGCAAATTTTTCTATAGTACCTCTTGCTTTTGCAATTGTGCTACCTGTGAAATTTTTTCCTGCTGCATATCCTACTCCTGCTGTTACTCCAATGTCTGTTAATGCTTTTCCTGGGTCTTCTAATATGTCTCCTGTTGCAACTTTAGTGGCAAGAGCTATAGTT
>SFKS01000053.1 GCA_004554705.1 Clostridiales bacterium
GCGGAATATTTAGTGTAAAGTAAAAATGCAGTCAAAGCTTTTGGTATTCCAAAGTATATATTTTTAAATAAAGTGTGACATATGATTGACTAATATACATACAAAACATATAGCAAAATGCAATAAAGTTGACTTTTTATGTAAAACATGGTATAATAATACATAACACCAACAAGGTGTAGTATATGAAAGGAGCCCCCGAACTATGAAGGGGGAACAGACTATGAAAAAAGTGAATCTGAACGAATATGCTGCAATCTGTAGAGCAGCAAGACGGGGAAATCTCATCGCGAAGATGAGAGTTAAGAATGTAGAGGTGGACAACGATAACGAGCTTGTCAAGCTCGTTGCGGAGAGCTTAAAAAAGTCCTCGGACTTTTTTGCAACACTCTGTTGCACCGACCCGAACGTTGGAACAACCGCTCTCGGCCAATGGGCCGAGGGAGTATGGAAGTCAAAAGAAAGATGGCAAGAACTTGAAGAAGTCCGAAACGGGAAATTTTTGATTATGGGTTCTTGGATTTTTGAAAAGAACTCATTTGAAAAAGAAGATCTTCTTGAAAAACAGAAAGAGCATTTCATAAGATCCCTAGCCAAGTTGATGAAGGATATAAAAGAAGAAGCAGAGTATTTAGGAGTAAATGTAAGGCAAGGGATGACCTTAGATTCACTGGATTTCAGCATCTAATGTGTCTCTTAAAAAAATAGAAAACTCATTGAGTTTTCCCACTCCTTAAAGGGGGGTGGCTTTTTTTATTGTATAGGAGAAAACAAAGTAAAAATTGGTAAATTAGCATACTTATTTCTGCAAAATAAAAATTTATTGAAAATATAAGACTTATTTCACGTTATTTCAGGTTTAAAGAAAATAGAATTAATGTAGATTTAAAATAGATATGTCACAGCAAATTGAAAAATAAAAATAGGAAATACCAAAAGTATGATAAAATGTTTTTAACGACAAAAACTTTATCTAATTGGAGATATTTCCTATGAAGAATAGTATAACACAAAAAATGAAATATAAACAGAGTGTAATCAAATTTTCTTTTAAATATGGAGTGACAAAGACAGCAGTTCGATTTGATATCAATAGAAGGACCATATATAGATGGATTGCACAGTATGATGGAACAATAGAAAGCTTAAGAGATAAAAGTAGAAAACCTAAACATCATCCTAATGAACATACTGCTGCAGAAATAAAATTAATAAAAGATTACAAGAAAAATAATAAAGAAACAGGATTAGTGGTTTTGTGGGTCAAGTTAAGAGCAGTAGGATATACAAGGACAATTCAAGGCTTGTATCATGTTATGAGAAAACTAGGAATATATGAAAAAATGCCTAGTAAAGCAAAGAAAACACGAGCACCAGAAGTACCAATAGCAAAATATCCTGGAGAAAGAGTACAAATAGATGTGAAATATGTACCATATAATTGTATGAGTAAGGAACTGAGAGAAATGGGAGTAAAATATTATCAATATACAGCAATAGATGAATATACGAGAATTAGATATACATATTTTACAGAAGAACACTCAACATATGAATCAACTAAGTTTTTAGAGAAAGTAATAAAATATTATCCATTTAAGATTGAACTAATACAAACAGATAATGGAGCTGAATTTACTAATAGATTATCATGGAGGCCGGCAGAAAAAAATAAAGATACAATGTTTGAAAAGAAGATAAAAGAATTAGGAATAAAATATAGTTTAATAAGACCACATACACCAACACAAAATGGAAAAGTAGAAAGAAGTCATAGAACAGATCAAGAAAGATTTTACTACAAGAATGTATTTATGAGTTTAAAGGATTTAAGAGAAAAAGGAAAAAAATGGCGAATAGAATATAATAATTTTCCGATAAGTACACTAGGATGGCTAAGTCCAAACCAGAAATTAGCGGAATATTTAGTGTAAAGTAAAAATGCAGTCAAAGCTTTTGGTATTCCAAAGTATATATTTTTAAATAAAGTGTGACATATGATTGACTAATATACATCATTGCTTAACTTACTAATTGATGGTACAATAGATAAAGAAATATACAACGCAAAAAAATTGAGTTAAACAAAAATATAAAAAAATAAAAGACCAAGAAAATACTGGAGCGATTTAAAGCAAAAGCTGATTTCAGAAGGATTTGTTGAAGTGTCCGAAAAAATCGGACAGTTGAAGATGCTGGCAAAAGATGGAAAAATGAGGCTAACAGATGTAGCAGATACAAAGACTTTATTAAGAATTATACAAACAATCCCATCTCCCAAAGCAGAACCTTTTAAAAGGTGGTTGGCTCAAGTTGGAAGTGAAAGATTAGATGAAATCGTTAATCCAGAGCTTGCTATTAATAGAGCAAAGGAAACTTATATAAGAAAAGGTTATGATGATAGTTGGATTGCACAAAGATTAAAGTCAATAGATAGTAGAAAAGACCTTACTGATAACTGGAAAGAAAGAGGAGCTAAAGACAGAGATTATGCAATATTAACTGATGAAATTTATAAGAGTACATTTAATATGAATACAGCATAATATAAAGAATGACAAAATATTATTGCAAAAGAGAAAAGGCTCAAAATTATGGCCTGGATATTATGCATTACCAGCTGGACACGTTGAGTGTTGCTCGGTGCTATATCAAAAATAGTATGGTATAATATAATCCATTATAGAAGAAAACCCAAACAATAAATGGGTATTAAATAAAAAGGGGGAAAATAAATAATGAAAAAATTTGGA
>SFKS01000054.1 GCA_004554705.1 Clostridiales bacterium
TGGACAGCCTGTGCCGTTTACCGTTCTGCTTTTAACGCTTGCTTCCCATTCGTGTCCGTGTTTACATTTCCAAATAATCTTCTTATGAGAAGCGACAGAAACCTCAGTAGGTTTTAATTCGTTCTTTTCAGACCACTCAGAAGCCAATTTAGGCTTCAATGTACTTAAATCGTTAATACCTGTGACTACCCTTGCGCCTGAACAAATAGGGCATTTCTCTCCATTGGAACGAGCTTTTACGCTTGTTTCCCACTCATGACCGCAAGCACCTTTCCACCACACTCTTTTATTTGAACCGAAGGTTATCTTATCCGGCGTTAGCGGTAAGTTCTTCTCTGACCATTCAGGAATAAGCTCCTAAGCTCCGGATGAACGCTTGCTAAACTGCCCGTCATAGTACAACCACCCCTTCCTTTGTGATTATCCCAATTATATTGAGAAAATCGGGATTGGTGTAGTTTGCGAATAATAAGAAAGACCTTGGGAGAAAATATCTCTCAAGGTCAATAAGTGATTCCTCAGTTAGAATTTTATCTTTCCTGTCGGGCAATAAGAGTGGTTACACTATAATAAATCATCACTAAACCCGCACTTAAAATTGCCCCGCCAATAATATCAGTAATCCAATGAACACCGGATATCAACCTGCCAATTACCATAAAAGCAGTAAATGCAATTAAAGCAAAGGCAAATGCTCTTTTCATTTTTGTATTTCTAATTCTACTGTTTAGCTGCATAACAGCTGTCGGCATAACACACATAACAAGCAAGGTTGTCGATGATGGATACGAAGCTTCAAGAAAACCGTTAATCAATACCGGGCGGTAATTGACAACATAAAATTCAAAAAACAAATATGCCGCCATTACAACAATATAGAATGCTCCCAACACCAAAATACTGGAATCGACCTTGAATAAGCTTTTTCTTTTAATAAGCTGTATAAGTCCAAGCAACGCAAATCCCAAAATAAAGCAAAGCGGTATCAGTCCTAACCAGTCCGTAACGGTATATATTGCCATATGCACACCTGTCAGGCTGTGGATAAAGCCGTTCAAGGTTGCAAATCCAACAGAAGAGTTTTGTGGCCCGATGGGCTGAACATCAATAAGGCTTATTGCCACTGTCCACAAAATAAATAACACTACCATTGCTATTCCTGAAAGCAATACTTTTTGACTTTTTTCTTTTTTCATTTTTATCAATCCTTTGCCATAATTATTTGGCTTTCGCCTGTTTACAATATAGGCGGAATGAATAAAAATGAAAAGAATTTCACCGTCACATTGGCGACACGCTTCGTATCATCGCCATTTTATCAGCATCAGAGACTTTATCGCCAAGAAAACAAAAGTGAAAAAGGCTGCATAAGGTTGAAGTGTTATCATAAATTCTATTGTAGCAACTGTGCTTAACACAATGGATATTTGATGTTTGTGTTTCAACCAAAACACTGCTTCATAATTTTGTAGAGCGAGAAGCAAAACACCTGTAAGTACAATTCCAAATACAATAATTAAATACGGTATTTTGATATACTGCGGGGTACCTGTCAGCGAAAGTAAAGATACCTCTTTTATAATCTCATCACCCTTTTGTCCAAAGAAAGGCAGAAACAGAAACATAATCAAACTGCAATCGAGTAAACCAAACACTAAGTCTCTTGTATGTTTTTCCTTTTGCTTATTATCCTCGTCAGCAATTTTAAGTATTTCTTCACCGGACAATAACTCATCTATTGACACTGAAAAAAACTTTGAAATTGCTTTTAATGACTCGATATTGGGAACTCCTCTGCCGGATTCCCACTTAGAAATTGCAGTGCGAGACACAAATAACGCTTCCGCAAGTTCTTCCTGCGTGAGTCCTTTTTCTTTCCTCAACTCTTGTAATTTTTCACTTAATTCCATAATAAACATTCCTTTTGCACTCAGATACGAATGTATCCTTTATTAGAAATGGGCAATCCCACTATGGGACTGCCCATTCATTCCGTAAATTATGCGATTTTTTAGTCTCTGCACCGTTTTTAGCACCGATTGGTGTAAATTTGGTGTAAAGAGGTAAATTTATTCGGTTTGGAAAGTCCCGAAACCCGCATAAATACTGGGGTTTTCTTACTTGTCGTTCGGTAA
>SFKS01000055.1 GCA_004554705.1 Clostridiales bacterium
TCAATTATACGGAAAAGGAGTCCCTTTTCTTATACCCAATTTTGATTTACTTTAAGGAACTGTTCATCCTTACACATAAGATTATACGGTCTCAAATAGTCTACTTGCTCTAAAGAAAATATCTTCATACAATCAGAAAATAATTGTAATGCACCGATATTTTCCACCCAATTTTCATGTTCTGAAAATCTAGTAACTATTTTATTTTTAAAGGCTAGACTTAAGTCAGATAAGCTATTTTCTAAAGAAGCAATAGCAATTATTGTTCGATATTTAAAAAGTTGATGCTCTTTTAAATCTAGGATTTCATTTAAATAAATTCCTATTTTTTCCCTTTGATTGTTATTAAAAGCATGCAACATCTTTTGCTTCAATTCTTCAGCTTTTTTATCTTCAGACGTATAGTAATCATACTTAACTTTATTAAAAAAATCACTGATATCAATATGGTGTTTCAAAATAATTCTAAATAAAGTATCAATTGAAGTACTTTCTAATCCACGCTCTATTTTTGAATAATGACCCTTGTTAATAATGCCCTTTATCATCTGTTCCTGAGTTAAGCCTAATTTTTGACGTTCTTCTTTTAACGCCTGTCCAATTTTCATAATCTCATCTCCTTATTTGCTTTTATTTATTTTTTATTAATTTTATAATAAAAAAAGAATTCAGAAAACTGAATTCTTTATCTAGATGATTAATTTGACTCGTGTTAATTAGTTACTTTTGGTTGTTAATTCCTCTATATCTCTGGTTTAAAACTAATCCTAAGTTTCTGTCTAATTTTTTCAAAAGTGTGTTTCCTTCTATCCCTCACGACTCACCAAATAATCATTAGCCTTATCCAAAATTGCTGACAAGTCTTCAGATCTAAACTCCTTAAAGTTTTGCTTTCTAATTCTTTCTTGAGTAGCGTGATAATTTAACCATTCAGAAGAAGCACTAGATAATTACGATGGAACCTTGCTTTTTCTACTCTAAGTCAAGTGTTATCAATGATTTTAAGCAATTTTATTTTGAAATACAGGCCTAATCGGGAAATGGCTCCCGGAGAATCGAGTTAAATATCTGATTTAGGGCATGATAAATACAGCCACCTTCTGTAATTTCAAAAAAGAGGCTGTTATAATATCTATTGGATCAATTTTTATGACAAAAGTCTTTGGTTATGTTTGGCTACGTCATAGCTATATAATTGATCATTCTTAATTAAAGCGAAGATCGTCCGTAATAATTTATGGATCGATGCGATAGCGGCCTTCTTGTGACTTGCAGTCTCAGAAGACCGTTTTCGTTTCTCGTAATAATCCGCAATATGAGAAGGGTTTCCCGCTTTCTTAGCCGACTGAATTTGGTTGATTGCCAAGTACAGCACCTTTCTGCCGATAGCTGTCCCACGCTTTGAAATTGACAGGTGGGCCGTGAGGTTGCCAGATTCATAAACTTGAGGGTCAACGCCAACGAAGGCATTTAATTGGATATCCCCAAGCTCACTAATGATTCTTAGAGCGGTATTTTCGCCGATGCCTGGAATGCTTGTGAGGATCTCCAGATCCCGCTTGGGAGCGAGCTTGGTCATCTCCTTTAAAGCTGTCTGGCACGCCTCTTCAGCGCTCAGAATATTGTTAATGGCCATTTCGAGGCCACGAATATGTGCACTGTCCTTTTTGACAGCTGGGCATGCGACTTTAGCCAAACGAATAAGACTTTGCATTATGTCGTTAGCGCGCTTTTTACCAATACCAGATAAGCCTTTTAAGAAGTCGATGATATCGGCTTCTTTTGTTTCTAATACGATATCAGGGTGTGGGAATCTGAGAACAATACTCCAGTAGTTTTTCCCTCTCGGGTTAACCATTAAGTGCTCAATCTCTGGGAAAGTGAGCTGAATGGCTTTGTGCAGTCTATTCCTGTTGGTTATCAGATCGTGCGAAGCCTGCTCATAGATGCGGTTATTGGCCATCAATTCTTGATATTCTTTGCTTTGAACGTAGGCCAGCCGTTGCGGGTGCTCAGACTGCAGCTTGGCAAGGTACAAGGCATCAAGCTTATCGGTCTTGTTCTGGTGCAGGTCATCCTTTGTCTTTCTTTTGGCTTCCAGCGGGTTCATCATGACATAGCGCAATTCGTGCATGTCCAAAAACGCCTGGAGTCTTCTGGAATAGACACCAGTTGCTTCAAAGATAATCTGCGGTTTAGTAACCTGCTTAAGGTCATCTAGCAACTGATTGAAGCCTACCATATCGTTGGAGATGGCATAGTCATCAACTTTTTGGCCATTGACCATAATGCATACGTTAGACTTCCGGCTGCTAACATCAATACCAAAAACAGTTTTCAATAAATCCATAAGAATAAACCTCCGCTTTACTTGGAGATGAGCTGCCTCCATCTAATCCAATCAGATCTAATTTTCTCAACAGGACTTTAACAGCCAACATACTTAGACGAGATTCACAATTGAATGGTGAAGCTGCCAGTTTTGTTTACGACATCATGTGTCCAAAGCAGTCACGGCATTGGCTTCATCTCCACTTTACATAGTAAAAGAAAAAGTGTTGAACGACTACTCCGTCGAGTAATCATCCAACACTAGATTAGTATGTTTTGTTTCTGTAGTCCCCTTGGTAAAAGCATATTAATTACACTTACTAAGAAAGCTCCAAAAATTGCAATTCCCATTTCCACTTTAAAAGGCTTTACGTACTTTAAAACTCTTTTAAATATTTGAACTTGTTCTTTAAATGGAATTGCTTTAGACCAAACTGATTTACTCTCTTCGTTATTGTCCATCTACTTCACCCACCTTTGCTTGTAATTCTTGTTTACGCCACATTTCAGCATACCAGCCATTTTGAGCTAAAAGGTCAGCATGTTTTCCTCTTTCAACAATCCTACCCTCTTTTAGAACTAAGATAAGATCAGCATCCATTACTGAGGTCAAACGATGGGCCGCAATTAAAGTTTTCTTCTCTTTTCTTTCCGATTTAAGGGACTCCAAAATAGAGGTCTCTGTTTTTGCATCTACTGCTGAAAGAGCATCATCTAATATCAAAATAGGACTTTCTTTTAACAAGGCTCGCGCAATTGACAATCTTTGTTTTTGTCCCCCAGACAAAGATACTCCATTCTCACCCACCAATGTTTTATATCCAGCTGGCATTTGTAAAATATC
>SFKS01000056.1 GCA_004554705.1 Clostridiales bacterium
ACAGGCAGGATACAAAAATGGAGAAAAAGAATTTGAAACAATATGCAAAATGTATGGAAATGGTAAGTTTGCAGATAAAGAATTAGAAGCAAGAAGTATGAAATTAGAAGACATAATAACAAAAAATATTCATACTGATACAGGAACATATTGGATGCAACAAAATCCAGATACCCCAGAGAATAGCACATATTATGTATATGTAAAAGATACCAATTTATACGCAGGAGGTCATAGAACAGGTTGGACAAAATTTTCATATTTCGATGAAGATAATACTCCTGCTATTTGGAAAACATTAGAACCAGAAGATGGCAAAAAAACCTTTAACATGAAAGGAACAAATGCTGGTACTGATGTTTTAATGGGAACAGAGTTAGCAAATAATATGATACTAAAGATGTCAGACGGAGAAAAAAATTCAGCTTATTGGCTTAATACAAAATCAAAAAAGTATAGTGGAGCTCGTATAGACTTTTCTTATTGGAGTGTTCAAAACGGCAAACTTTATACTGGTGGGTATCTATATTTAAATGGATCAGAAATAACAGGAAATGCTAGAGAATATGCAATTCGCCCAGTTGTAACTTTAGATATTGAAGTTCAACTGTTAAATAAAACAAGGGGCAATGATAGAAACATTGCCCTTAAACTATATATTGCATATTTAACATATTTTTGTTAAAATAAATAGAGTAAAAGGAGAAACTCATGGGATTAAGATTTATTTACGGAAAAGCAGGAACAGGAAAAACCACTTTTTGTTTTAATGAAATAAAAAACAATATTAAAAATCAAGAAAAAATATATATTATTACTCCAGAACAATTTTCATACTCGGCAGAGAGAAGGCTTTTGGAGGGATTAAATGAGCAAGCCTCTATTACAGCAGAAGTAATCAATTTCAATAGAATAGCAAGCAGAGTGTTTACAGAAGTAGGAGGATTAAATAATATATTAATTTCAAAATCTAGTAAAGCAATGCTAATATATTATATTTTAGAAAAAGAGAAAAGAAATTTAAAATTCCTTGCAAACTCAAATGATAATATAGAATTAATGGTAAAAGAAATAACTGAATTAAAAAAACACAATATAACAATTCAAAAACTAGAAGAAGGAATCGACCAAATAAGTAATCCACAATTAAAAGAAAAATTAGAAGATATAAAAATCATATATAAAACTTATGAGAATTATATGCAAAACAAATTTATAGATGAGGAAGACATATTAACAAAACTATATAGCAAATTGCCAGAGAGTAAAATGTTTGACAATTCAATCGTATACATAGATGAATTTTCAGGCTTTACAAAACAGGAATATAATATAGTAACAGAAATATTGAAAAAAGCTAAGCAAGTAAATATAACAATTTGCACAGATGGACTAGAGGACAATACAGAAAAAGAGAATGATATATTTTATTTCAACAAAATCTTCAAAAAGTTATTAACAAATTGTGCACAAAATGTGGATAAAAAACAAGAAAAATCAATTTTCTTAGAAAAAAAACATAGATTTAAAAATCAAGAATTAAAACACTTAGAAGAAAATATTTATAGCAAAAAAATCGTTAAATATAAAAGTAATAATGAAAATATAAAGATATTTTTAGCTAATAATCCATATACAGAATTAGAGTATGTGGCACAAGAAATTACAAAATTAACAAAAGAGTCAGGCTATAGATATAATGATATTGCAATAATTACAAAAGATGTAGAGGCAACCAATAACATAGCAAAAGCCATCTTTTCAAAATATAATATCCCATTATTTATTGATAAAAAGTCCGAAATAACAGAAAACCTAAGCGTAAAATACATATTATCAATATTAGAAATATTTTCAAGCAATTGGAAAACTGAAAATGTAATGAACAAAACGACATATATATAATAGAAAAATATTGCCAAAAAATGGGAATAAATAGAAATAAATGGTACAAAACAAAATGGAAAAAATATGGGGATTTGCAACAAAAAATAATAGAGCCATTATTAAGTTTAAAAAAAGATTTGTCAGAGGGGAAAACAGCAAAAGACATATCAGAAAAACTATATAAATATTTGATAAAAACTAATTTTCAAGAAAAATTAAATGGAAAAATAATAAAGTTAGAAGAAATCGGTGAATCAACAATTGCAAATGAATATAGAGGCAGTACAGATATTATAATAGAAGTTTTAGATGAAATAGTAACCTTTTTTCAAGATGAAAAAATAAGCATTGAAAAATACAAAGAATTATTAAAAATAGGATTAAAAAACAAAGAATTTGGTAAAATACCACAGAATTTAGATCAAGTAATATTAGGGGACATAGATAGAACAAGAAGTCATAAAATAAAAGTAGCATTTATTATAGGTATGAATGATGGAATTTTTCCAAGTATAAATAGAAATGAGGGATTCTTAAATGACAAGGATAGAGAGATCTTAAAAGAAAATAATTTAGAAATTGCAAAAGGTACCACTGATAGTTTATATGAAGAACAATTTAATATATATAAGGCATTAACAACAGCAGAAGAAAAACTATATTTATCATATACTTCATCAAACAAAGATGGTGTAGCACTACGCCCGTCTATAATCATATCAAAAATAAAAAAGATATTCCCTCAAATTAGAGAAGAGAGTGATATAATAACAACAAAGACTATGATAACTACACAAGAAGCTACATTTCAAGAATTATTAAAAAACATAAGGAAATTTAAAAATGGAGAAAAAATAGATGATATATGGATAGATGTATATAACTGGTATAATACAAATCAATTATGGAAAGACAAATTATCTCACAGCATAGATGGACTAAAATATACAAATAAGGCAGAAAAGATAAGTAAGGAAAACATAGAAAAACTTTATGGAAAACTATTAAAAACGAGTGTATCAAGATTAGAGCAATATCGAAAATGCCCATTTTCCTTCCATCTAAAATATGGATTAAACATAAAAGAAGAAGATGAATATAAATTAAATTCTATAGATACAGGTTCATTT